>NZ_JAAQRC020000001.1:2772500-3465000 GCF_019216885.1 Methylobacterium sp. SyP6R
TCGGTCTCCTGCTGCTCGGCGCGCACCTGGCCTCGCGACCGTGGCTGTGACCGACGCTTACTCGTCCTCGTCGTCGAGGGGGCGCAGGATCTGCATCCGGCGGCCCATCGGGTCCTCGATGGTGCTGCGGCGCATGACCAGGAAGCCGCCATCCTGCGCCCGGCGAATCCGGTCGGCCCGGGAATCGACCCAGAGGTCGACATCGCGATAGCCGGACAGGTCCGGTGGCAGCGGGCGGGCGCGCCGCGCAGCCTGCATATCCGACGGTGGCCGGGCGGCAACGACCCGGCGGGCAGGGGCCGGCCGGAGTGCCGCGTCTGCGACAATCCGGCGGCTCGGGCGCACCGCGACTTGGTCCCGCCGCTCGGCCTTGCGCCGTGCGAGCGCCGCGCGCTCCGCGTTCCGCGGCCGGGATGCGGTCCTGATGGGGTGTCCGGCAGGTTTCTTCGAAGCCGTGCGGGTCGGCGTCGCGGCGGTGGGTTCCGGGGAGGAAACGGGCTTCGCCGCCTCCGTCGCGGCGGGCTTGGCCGGCGGGTCGCTCCACGGGCGGGGAGCGGCCGGGTCCTGCGCCCACGCCGGCGGCGCGCACAGGATGCCGAGCAACAGGGCGAGGCCGACCGAGCGGCGCATCCCGTCACGCATGATCGCACCTCCGGATCGGCAGGCGCGGCCTGCCCGGCTCCTCGGTTCGCGCGGCTCGACGCTTGAGCCGCGCGACGGTCGTCGCAACCTGACCGTGTCGGTGAAGGTAGCGGGGCCCAGGGGTGGCGTCCATGCGCGAAGGTTAGGAATCCACCACACCGTCGCGAAGGCGGCATCCCGCTTCGGCACGCATCGCATCGCCGGTTGCGTCGTCACATCCTGCGAGCGCGAGGGAACTCTGTTAACCATTCCGCGTTCCCGCGCCGGCATGCCGATCCGCATTCGCCGGGCCCGCCGCTTGCCACCACGGCGGCATGATCTCTCCGGGACCCGCACCCATGATCCAGTTCGACACGAAGGCGCCCGCGATGGGACGGGCCGCGACCGTCGCTGCGTCGTATGAGGCCAAGTTGCGCCAGGTCGCGATGGTGCTGACCCTGGCGGTCGGCGTGCCGCTGGTGCTCGCGTGGTTCGGCCTCATCGGCTGGGGGGTCTTGTGGCTCGCCCGCAGCGCGCTCGACCTGTCGGTGAGCGCCCTGTCGCTCTGACCGCAGGGGCGGCGCGCGGGACAACCCGGTCCGGCGCGGCCCGCGGGTTGCAGGGGCGCCGGGGCGATGCCAGGACATGGCATCCGCCCGCCTGCCCGGAGTGCCCGCCATGCCGTCCATCGACCTCAATTCGGACCTCGGCGAGGGTTTCGGCGATTACCGCTGCGGCGACGACGCGGCGATGCTGGAGGTCGTGACCTCGGCCAACGTCGCCTGCGGCCTGCATGCGGGCGATCCCGAGATCATGGCCCGCACCTTCGCCATCGCGCGCGCGCGCGGCGTCGCGGTCGGCGCCCATCCGGGCTACCCGGATCGGTGGGGCTTCGGCCGCCGGATCCTGCCCTTCACCCCCGGCGAGGTCGAGCGCCTCGTCGCCTACCAGGTCGGCGCCGCGGGCGGGCTCGCGGCCTATGCCGGCCACCGCCTCACCTACGTCAAGGCGCATGGGGCGCTCGCCAATCTCGCGGCGGTGGAGCGGGAGGTGGCGGATGCGATCGCCAGGGCGGTCAAGGCCGTCGACCCGTCCCTGTCGCTGCTCGCCATCGCCCTCACCGAGCAGGTCGCGGCCGGCGAGGCGCAGGGCCTCGACGTGCACCAGGAGATCTTCGCCGATCGCGGCTACACCGAGGCCGGGTTCCTGATTCCCCGCGGCCAGCCAGGCGCCCTGATCACCGACGAGGCACAAGCCGCCGAGCGGGTGCTCGCCATGGTGCAGGAGGGGGCGATCATCGCGGCGAGCGGCCGGCGCCTGCCGACGCCGATCCGCTCGGTCTGCGTCCACGGCGATTCCGCCCATGCGGTGGCCACCGCCCGGGCGGTGCGTGCCCGCCTCGAAGGCGCCGGCGTGCGCCTCGCCCCGTTCCGGGCCTGATCCGATGGAGAGCCCCCGCCTCCTCGATGCCGGCGAGGCCGCCCTGGTGGCGGAGTTCGGCACCACCGTCGATCCCGCCGTCCACGATCGCGTGCTCGCCCTCGACGACGCCTTGCGCGCCGCGCCGCCCGAGGGACTGCGCGAGACGGTGCCGACCTACCGCTCGCTGATGATCCACTACGATCCCCTGGTCCTCGACCGTGACGACCTCGCCGCGCGGGTACGGGCGCTGGCGGAAAAGCCCGCCTCGGCCCGGGCGGGCGCCGCGCTCTGGACGCTGCCCTGCTGCTACGATCCGGCCTGCGCCGAGGATATCGGCGCCGTGGCGCAGGCGACGGGCCTGAGCGTCGAGCGCGTCGCCGCCCTCCATGCAGGGGCCGAGTACCGGGTCTACATGTACGGCTTCGCTCCGGGCTTTGCCTATCTCGGCGGCCTGCCGGCGGAGCTGGCCGTCTCGCGCCGCGCCACGCCGCGCCCACCGCACCCGGCCAATGCCCTGCTGATCGGCGGCGGGCTCGCCGCCGTCGGCACCTTCCCGATGCCGACCGGCTGGTACGTGATCGGCCGCACGCCGGAACGGCTCTACGCGCCGCACCGCCCCGATCCGTTCCCGGTCGCGGTCGGCGATACCCTGCGCTTCGAGCCCATCGACGCCGCCACCTTCGCGGATCTCGAACGCCGCGCCGCGTCCGGCGAGATCGTCGCCCAGCGCCGGGAGGCCGCATGACCTTACGTCTCAGTATCCTCTCGGCCGGTCCCGGCGTGACGCTCCAGGATGGCGGCCGCCACGGCTACCTGCGCTACGGCATCACCGCCGCCGGGCCGATGGACCCGCTCGCCCACGCCACCGCCAACCGGGCGCTCGGCAACCCGCTCGCGACCACCGCCCTCGAAGTGTCGCTGGGCGGCGTCGAGGTGACGGCGGAGGGTGGACCGCTCGGGATCGCGCTCGCCGGGGGCGAGTTCCGGATCAGCCTCGACGGCGCCCCCCTGCCGCCGGCCTGCGCGCTGACGCTCCATCCCGGCAGCCATCTCGTCGTGCGGGCGGGCCGGGCCGGGGCCTGGGTGTATCTCGCCGCCGCGGGCCGGTTCGATCTGGCGCCGACCCTCGGCTCGACCGCGACCCATACCCGCTCGGGCTTCGGCGGCCTCGACGGGCGGGCGCTCCGGGCCGGCGACCGGCTGACGATCGCGGAAGGCCGCCCCGGGCCTGCCGATCCCCACGCCCTGGTGGCGCCCTGGCTCGTCCGCCCGCCCGAGGAGATCCGGGTGGTGCTCGGGCCCCAGGACGATTTCTTCTCGGAGGACCAGATCGCCGCCTTCCTGGCCGGGCCCTGGACGGTGACCACCAAGGGCGACCGGATGGCCTGCTTCCTCGACGGCACGCCGCTCACCCACGCCAAGGGCTACAACATCGTCTCGGACGGCATCGCCATGGGGGCGATCCAGGTTCCGGGGGAGGGCTGGCCGATCGTCCTGATGGCCGACCGCCAATCCACCGGCGGCTACCCGAAGATCGCGACCGTGATCGGCCCGGATCTCGGACGCCTCGCTCAAGGTCAGGGCGGCACGCGGATCCGCTTCCGGGCGGTCGACCGCGCCGAGGCCCTGGCGGCGCGGCGGTCCGAGGCGCAGGCGCTCGCCGGGCCGGTGGCGATGGAGCCCCTGATCCGCACCGATTTCAGCGCCGAGTTCCTGCTCGGCCGCAACCTGATCGGTGGGGTGGTGGATGGGGCTCACGCCCCGCCGTAGATCGGGAAGCGCCGGCAGAGCGCCAGCACCTCCTCCCGGATCGCCGCCAGCTCGGCCGCGTCGTGAGGCGCCGCCACCACCCGGGCGATCCAGCGGCCGACCTGTCGGAACTCCTCGGTGCCGAAACCCCTTGCCGTGCCGGCATTCGAGGACAGGCGCAGGCCCGAAGGCGCCTCGGGCGGGCGGGTGTCGAAGGGGATCTGGTTCTTGTTGACCGCGAGCCCCGCCGCTTCCAGCGCCTTTGCGGCCACGTCGCCTGTCACGCCCTGGGGCGAGAGGTCGACCAGCATCAGCCCGCAATCGGTGCCGCCGGCGACGAGGCGTATCCCGGCCTCGGCGACGCTTGCCGCCAGGGCCCGGGCATTGTCGAGGACCGCCTGGTTGTAGGCTTGGAACTCGGGCCGCAAGGCCTCGCCGAAGCAGGCCGCCTTGGCGGCGACGCTGTGCATCATCACCGAGCCCTGCACGCCCGGGAAGATCCCGTAATTGATCCTGTCCGACAGAGCGGGGTCGTTCCACAGCACCAGGCCGCCCCGGGCGCCGCGCAGGGACTTGTAGGTGGTCGAGGTCACCACGTGGGCGTGCGGGAAGGGGTGGGGATGGAGCCCGGTGGCGACGAGGCCGGCGAAATGCGCCATGTCGACCATCAGCAGCGCCCCGACCTCGTCGGCGACGGCGCGCAAGCCCTCGAAATCGAGGGCGCGGGCATAGGCCGAGCCGCCGGCGACGATCATCGTCGGCCGGTGCTCGCGGGCGAGGCGGGCGACGGAGCCGAGCTCCACCCGCTCGCTGTCGCGCTCCACACCGTAGCGCACGATCCTGTAGTCGCGCCCGGTCAGGGTCGCCGGATGTCCGTGGCTGATATGGCCGCCGGCCTCGACGCCCATCGACAGGATCGTGTCGCCGAGCTTCAGGAGCCCGAGGAACACGCCCGCATTGGCGTTCGAGCCCGAATGGGGCTGCACGTTGGCGAAGCGGCAGCCGAACAGCCGCGTCGCCCGGGTGACCGCCAGGGCCTCGATCGCGTCGGCATGCTCGGCGCCGCCGTAATAGCGGGCGTAAGCCGGGCCCTCGACGGTCTTGTTGGTGAGGACCGAGCCTTGCGCCTCCAGCACCAGCCGCGAGACGATGTTCTCCGAGGCGATCAGCTCGATCCCGTCCCGCTGCCGGGCGAGCTCGCCGCGGATCGAGGCGGCGAGTTCCGGGTCGGCGTCGAGGCCCTGGTCGAAATAGCCGTCGTGGAGGAGGCGCATGAGAGGGGTTCCGTCGCTGGCAGGGCCCGACTGTCGGGCTTGCCGGGGCCGTCCGCAAACGGGATAAGCTGAGGCTCAGGCCAAGCTTTTCTTGGCCTTGCGGATGAGGGCCTCGCGATGGATCCGGCCGGCCGGGCGGCCCCGCCCTCCCTCAACGCCCTGCGGGCCTTCGAGGCGGCGGCGCGCCATGGCGGCTACGTGGCGGCGGCCCAGGAACTCCACGTCACCCCGGCGGCGATCGGCGCCCAGGTGAAGGGGCTCGAGGCCTGGCTCGGCCGGCCGCTCTTCCACCGCCGGCCGAACGGCCTGTGCCTGACCGCGGAGGGGAGGGCGGTGCTGCCCACCCTCACCACGGCCTTCGATGCGGTGAACCAGGCCGTGCGGGTGATGCGGGCGGTCGGCCGGCCGCGCAGCCTGACGCTCGCGGCCCTGCCCTGCATCGCCCAGCTCTGGCTCGCACCCCGGTTGCCTGCCCTGCAAGCCGCCTTCGACCTCGACGTCGCGATCCTGACCCGGGACGACCCGCCGGACTATCTTCGCGAGATGGTCGATCTCGGCCTGTATTTCGGCGCAGCCGCGCCGGCCGGCTGCACCTCCCGGGTGCTGGCCCGGGACGACCTGTTTCCGGTCTGCGCCCCGGCCCTCGCGGCGGCTTTGCGCCACCCGCGGGACCTCGCCTGGGCGACACTCCTGCACGATTCGGTCTGGTGCGAGGACTGGCCGCGCTGGCTGAGCGCCCACGGTGCCGGGGCCGTGCGCCCGGCCCGGGAGGCGGCCTTCTCGCTCTACGGCATCGCGCTGGATGCCGCACTCGCCGGCCACGGCGTGCTCGTCGGGCACAGCGCGCTGGTTGGCGAGGCGCTGGCCGCCGGGCGCCTCGTCGCGCCGTTCGGGGATCGGGTCGTGGCGGGGGCGCCGTTGCGGCTGATCGTGCCGGAGGGTGGGGAGGGCGGACGGCTAGCGTCCATGATCGACTGGTTGAGCGGGGCGCCACGAAACAAGAAATTTTGCAATAAATGCGATGGTCGAGATCGGTAATTGCTATCAATGTCTCTCAGGCGCTGGCGTTCCGTACATGCGTCAGTTCTACGAGTTTATTGGAAATGGTAATCTTGCTCGAAAATCTTGCATTCAGGTGTAAAAACCTCCATTCTTTGATCAGAGATCACGAGCACGGTCGACGCCGTCAGCCGAGAGGCGCTGATTTGAAAATAATAAATCCGATCAGGCCAGATTAGGGGATAACGTATCGAATGACTCTCGTCGCTGGAATAAGTCTAGGCGGGCTACCTGCTTTTATTGGAGATTTGCTGACTTCTTGGCGGGTTCCTGTCGCTGTCGATCTTCCTACCCAGCCTGAGCAGGCCATCCATCCAAGTGAAGATGGTTATTACGCGGCTTCCCTGGCTCAGAAACTCATTATTGTTCGTCACTACTTTTTATTGGCCTGGGCAGGGTCTCAATCGAATGCGCAACGCATCGTGCTCGGGCTTGAAGCTCTGCTTCCTGAAGAGTTTGACCAGATTTCCGATTTTTCGCTGATTTTTGAATTGCTACAGACTTGTGCGGAAGACAGTGAGATGATCGCGCTTGTAATCGGCAATGGTATAGTCCAGCCATTTGGTATCCGCACGCGCGGTTTCGAGATGGACGGTAGGCGCATCTACTTGATGGGTTCCGGCGGCTCAGAATTCTTCGAATATCTGATCTCACATCCAGAGACATTGCCGCATGAAGACGAAGATAGTATATTGTCTCGCGCATTGGCGCTTAGATTTGCTGCGAGATCGCTTGCAATTCAGTGGATAACTGGCGAAGGTCTAGACGCTTCGTGGGGTGGAGGCTTCGAGGTTGTTTATCCTGGACCTAGTGGTTTTCAGAAGATCGATCGTATTCTATTCCGGGCGTGGAAGATTGACGATGCTGGCGATTATGTCAATTCCGGCAGGTCGTTTTTTGTTCGATACTACGGTAAGGATCTTTATTTAAGTGTATTTAATCCTGACGAGCGGACTTATTTGGTGTCATCGCCAATTGGAGCGCATGTGGCGCCGCCGCCTTTCGAAGTCGTGCCGGCGGCATATATTGTTGATATGTTCTTGCACGAACCAACAGGGTATTTAGTCGAATTTGTGCGCTTCCAGCCCGACGAGCAGCCAGCAAATGAATTTGTAGAATTGTCTAATGGAATCCTAACTGGTTGGTCAATGGATAAATCCTACGTCGAACGCTGCGTCTGCTCTGCTATAAAGGAGGCGGGAAACGGAAATATTTTTCGAGAATTTAAATACTAAAAAAGTCGATTTACGACGATTATGCATGGAAAAATTTTATTAAAACATATTATATAACCATCTTGTTGATAGTTGTATAATTAATTTAATTATTTTTATTTGCTATCAATGACATAAAATTACGAAATAACCCACCGTATCGGATAATAAACTAGGCATACACATGCCAAAGGTTCTCCTCCGTCTTGATTTTATTAGGAGGCGTTGCTTACATAGGCGAAGCCGTTGGTCCAATCGTGAACCTTTCCACCACCTCCGGCAACGGCGCCTCCACGCTCGCCACCACACCTCCCGGCCGATAATCGACCGCCGCCGTACCGCCGATCTCGGCGGCCAGCACCCGCTCGATCATCCGCGAGCCGAAGCCGCGCCGGGCCGGGGCCGAGACCGGCGGGCCGCCCGTCTCCTCCCAGCGCAGCCGCAGGACGCCATCGCCGGTCACGCTCCAATCGAGCAGAACCCGGCCCAGCTCGTTCGACAGCGCGCCGTATTTGACCGCGTTGGTCGCCAGTTCGTGCAGGGCCATCACGAAGGCCAAGGCCAGCCGGGGCGGCAGGCGGACGGGCGGTCCGGCGATCCGGAAGCGCAGGCCCGCGCCGGTGCGGAACGGGTGCAAGGCCTCTTCGACAATCTCCGCCAAGGTGGCGCCCTCCCAACTCTCGCGGGTCAGGACGTCGTGGGCGGCGGAGAGCGATTGCAGGCGGGCATTGAAGGCGGTGCGGGCCTCGGAGAGCGAGGTCGCGTGGGTCAGGGTCTGGTTGGCGATCGACTGGATCGTCGCCATCGAGTTCTTCACCCGGTGGTTCAGCTCCTCGGCGAGCAGAGCCCGGTGCTCCTCGCCGCGCTTGCGCTCGGTCACGTCGAGGGTCACGCCGGCCATGCTCGAGGGAGCCCCGTCCGCGTCGTAGAAGGGCTGGCCGCGGGCCTGGAGCCAGCGCACCTCGCCGGCCGGCGTGCGGACCCGGTACTCGATGTCGTAGTCGCTCCGGGTCTCGATCGACTCGCGGACCGCGACCTGCATCCGCTCGCGGTCTTCCGGCAGGATCGCGGCGATCAGGTCGTCGTAGGTGAACGGCGCGTCCGGCTCGAGGCCGACATTGCACTTGCAGTTCGCCGACGCCCTCAGCCGCATCTCGGCGAGGTCGAGGGTCCAGGAGCCGAGGCGGGAGGCCTTGAGGATGAAGTGCAGGCGCTCCTCGCTCTGCCGCAGGGCCTGCGTGCGCTGCGCGATCTCCCGCTCCAGGGCGTCGCGGTCGCGCTGCAGGCGCACCAGCCGGTCGCGCTCCAGCGTCACGTCGAATTGCGAGGCGAAGAAATAGGTGAGTTGCCCGGCCTCGTCGAAGACCGGCGAGACGAGCAGGCGGTTCCAGAACGCCTCGCCGGTCTTCTTGTGGTTGAGAAGGTCGATCTCGATCGGCTCACGGCGCGCGATCGCGTCGCGGATCCGCGCGACATCGGCCGCGTCGGTCTCGGGCCCCTGGAGGAAGCGGCAATTGCGGCCGACGATCTCCTCGCGAGCATAGCCGGTCAGCCGGGTGAAGGCGTCGTTGACGAAGACGATCGGGTTGTCGGGCCGGTGCGGATCGGTGATCACCATCGGCATGCGCGTCGCCCGCACGGCGGCGGCGAACGGGTCGGGACTGGCGCCTGTCCGAGTCAGCTCGGCCGCGATGCGGCTGTCGTCGCGGGGATCGGTCACGCTCGGGTCGCCTCCTCCGCGATACCGGACGAGTGGTCGCGATGTACCACATCCCGCGTCATCGCCAACGGCCCGGCTTCGCGCAACGCCCGTGGTTGCTGCAAAAGCGCGCATCCTGTGACCGCAGTCTTCTTGTGGACGATCCATTCGCCCGATCGGCTATGTCGTGAGCCGAGGTGGTGGAAACAACCCCCCTTACGGATGCGGTTCCGGAAAACCGTGGCGCTGGTGCAGCGCGCGCAGGATCGCGTCCTTGTCGTCGACGAAGCGCAGGGCGCCATGGCGGCCGGTGGCGAGGGTATCCGGCGCGTCGGGGGCCAGCACCAGGAGCGGCAGCGACTGATGCGCCTCGCCGAGGCGGTCGATCAGGGCCTGCCGCGGCCGCGGCCAGGGCAGGCGCGTCACGTCGAGGCGCCCGGCCGGGGCGGGAAAGCCCGCGAGCACGCCCTCGATCAGGGCGCAGTGCCAGCAATAGAAGCGCCGGCCCGGAAAGGCCGGGTCGGCGAAATCCGGGACCAGCAGATAGAGGTGATCGCGCAAGATCCTCGATCCCCGATCCTCACACGTCATTGTCACACGTCCTGGCGCGGCAGCATCCGGTCGAGCAGGGCGTCGCGGCGGGCGATCAGATGCCAGGCGGTGGCGAGCACATGGAGGGCCACCAGGGCGTAGACCGCGTATTGCCCCACCACATGGATCTGGTCGGCGAGATCGGACACCGCCTTGTTCTTCTCCATGAAGGGCGGGATCGGGAACAGGAAGAAGTATTGCGTGGTGTTGCCGGCGGCGGCCGACATCACGAAGCCGCTTGCCGGCATCAGCAGGAAGACGGCGTAGAGCAGCCAGTGGTTGATGCGGCCGAGCAAAGCCAGGCCGCGGGGCACGTAGACCTCCGGCGGGGCCGGATGCCAGGCCCGCCACAGGATGCGCAGCGCCACGATGGCGAAGATCGTGAGGCCGACCGACTTGTGGAGCTGGAAGTAGACGCCCTTGGCCGGGCTCGCCGGCAGGCTCGTGGCGATCCAGGCCAGCGGCAGCACCGCCAGCACCAGGGCGGCGGTGAGCCAGTGCAGGCCTTGCGCCAGGGCGTTGTAGCGCGGCTGCTCGACGCGGGCGATCGTCACCGGCGCACGGGTGGACAGGTCGAGCATCCGGAAGGGTCCTCTGGAGTGCCGCCGTCGTGGCGAGGGCGGATCACCCCGGGAGGCTAGACAATGCGCGACGTACGGTCACCCTGGAATCGCTCGAATCGTCGGGGATGGAAGCGGCGTCAGATCGCCGCCGCCGGATCGCCCCCGAGCGGATTGCCCTCGTCCTCGTTGCGGTCGTCGTGACGGTCGTCCCGCCGGCGCCAGCGGCGTCCGCCCTCGGCCAGCGACTGGGCCAGCGCCCGGAACGGCGCGGTCAGCCGGCGCACGTCCTCGGCGCGTTCCATGAAGCGCTCGCCGTTGCGAATCTCGCGGTCGAGGGCCGCCATGGTGCGGGCGAGCGCCGGGTCGTCGTCGTCGAGCCACACCTCCATCACGCGGGCGAAGGCGATCGCCACGCCCTGGAGCTTGACCCGGCCGAGCGGCCCCTCGGTGCCGATGCCGGCCGAAGCCAGCATGAAGCGCTGCGAGTTGAGCGCCACCTGGTTGAGGGCGGCCAGCGACAGCAGGTCGCCGCGCAGCGCGAAGGCGATGCGGCGCAGCGCCGGCTTGTAGGGATCCATCGCGTCGAGGCGGCGCATCAGCACGTCGAACAGCCGCTCGCGGGTCGGCTCGTCGTCGAGGTCGTCGCTGGCGCCTTCCAGCACCTGCTTGTCGATCATGCGGGCGAAGCCCCCGAGCACCGCCCCCTTCGAGGGATAGGCGTCGCGGAACTCGGCCAGGGTCACCCCGGCCTCGCGGGCGATGTCGGCGATCTCGATGTCGTTCCAGGGCTGCTCGGCGGCAAGCCGCATCAGCGCTTCGACGATCGCCTCCCGCGGCGGCAGGCGGGCGGTCTCCTCGCCGGACGTCGTGACGTCGGACGCCTTGGGAGTGCGGGCCATGGATGGACGCTCCGATACCGTTGGGGCGAAGGGGAGGGTGCGTGCGCCTCTCCCCGAGGCGGGTCGCCGCCTCGACCGCCTATCTAGGGATCGCCCCGCCCGCCGGGCAGGGGGCCGCGGCGACGCGCCCGCGTGAGGGGCGGGTGATACGGTATGGCGGACCCGTCAGCCCGCCAGCTCGCCGGCCCGGCGTTTGGCCGCCGCCACCGCCTCGCGCATCAACGGGCTCAAGCCCGCCTCGGCCATCAGCACGTCGAGCGCCGCCGCGGTGGTACCGCCGGGCGAGGTCACGTTCCGGCGCAGGGTTCCCGGTTCCTCGGGGCTCCGCCCCAGGAGCTCGCCCGCCCCCGCCACGGTCTGGCGGGCGAGGCGCGCCGCCACATCGTCCGGCAGCCCGGCGGCGATGCCGGCCGCCGCGAGCGCCTCGGCCATCAGGAAGACGTAGGCCGGGCCGGAGCCCGAGACGGCCGTCACGGCATCGATCAGGTCCTCGCTGTCGAGCCACTCGACGAGGCCGATGCCGGAGAGGAGCGCGTGCGCCGTGCGGCGCTGGTCTTCGCCGGTCTCGGGCGAGGCCGCCGCCCCGGTGGCGCCCCGGCGGATGCTCGCCGGCAGGTTCGGCATCGCCCGCACCACCGCGCGGGCGCGGGGCAGGCGGTCCTTCAGGTTGGCGATGGTCTTGCCGGCCAGCACCGAGACCACCAGCGTGCCGGGCCCGGCGAGCGGCGCCAGGGCAGGGCCTGCGGCCTCGAGGCCCTGCGGCTTGATCGCCAGGACCAGGGCCTCGGGCTCGGCCGGGTCCGCCGGGTTGAGGGCGATGCCGTGCGCGGCACACAGCTCGACCATGGCGGGGGCGGGATGGGGATCGACGACGGTGACGCTGCCGCCCGGCAGCCCGTCGGCGAGCCACCCCTCCAGCATCGCGCCGCCCATCTTGCCGGCGCCGACCAGGATCAGCGAGGCCGGCAGGTGGCCGCCCCCGCTCACGCCTCGCCCTCGGTCTCGAACAGGACCGCGTCCAGGGCCTCACGGGCGGTCTTGCCGGCCCAGATCACGAACTGGAACGCCTGGAAGTAGCGCTCGCAGGCCTCGACCGCGGTCTTCAGCATGGTCTCGCACTGGCCGTGGGTCGGCTCGGCGCCGCCGGTGAGCAGCAGCGCGTGGCGGAACATCACCACGTGCTCGCTGTTCCAGAGGTCGAAATGCCCGACCCAGAGCTGCTCGTTGACCAGCGAGACGAGCCGCAGCACCTCGTTGCGGCGCCGGTCCGGCACCTTCAGGTCGAAGGCGGAGGCGACGTGCAGGGCCTCCACGTCCTCGATCCACGTGAAGGCGACGTGGTACTCGGCCCAGCGTCCGGCCACCGCCACCGACATCTCGTCGGTCTCGGCACGATCGAAGATCCAGTCCCGGAGGGAGGCGAGGCGTTCGACGACATCGAGCGGGTGCTCGGCGCGGTTCAGGTCGTCGATGTTGAGCTGGGTCATGGCGATCCAAGTTTGGCTCGTCCGAGCGGGAAACAGCTGCGTCAGCGGACGCGGCGAGTGTCGTCTTCAAGGCAGATCGCGACCCGGGCACGGTCAGGCCGTGCAGGCGAAAAGCTTAAGTTCCGACTTGTCTCCCCTGAGCGGCTGCGAATCAGTGCGTGACCCACTATAGCCCGGGCGAGTCGAGGGACTCAAAGCGGAAAGCCGCGGCGGCGGCGGCGCACCGCCGGCTATCCACCGAAGCTTCCTGTGCACAAGCGAGACGGATCGGGACGCGGCGTCAGGCCGTCGCCGTGCCGCCCGGAGCCGCGCCGGACACCGTCGCCTTGGCCTCGAGCGCTGCGACCCGGGCCGTCAGGGCGTCGTTCTGGGCGCGTAAGGAAGCGACGAGGTCGCGCAGTACCTCCACCTCCTCGCGGGTGGCGACGTCCATGTCGCGCAGCAGGCGCTCGGCCTGCGTCTTGACCATCGTCTCGGCCTCGCGGCGCACGCCTTGCGCCGCGCCGGCGGCGTCGGTCATCAGGCGGGCGAAGTCGTCGAACAGGCGGTTCTGCTGCATGGAAAACTCTCCGGGGCTGGTCCGTGATGCACAGCCCTAATGCATTTTGTGGCGGAATGGGCCCCGGTCCGGGCTCCCCATCGCGCGAAAATGCGGCACCATCGCGAAAAGCCCGTCCGGGACGGCATCGGTTGCGCGACGGTGTCGCGCGGTGGTGCCAGCAACAGACGGATGCACAATGATGGCTTCAAGCAAAACCCGGTCTCGGGCATAAGGCGAACCCGTGAGCACGACACCGCACATCCTGATCGTCGAGGACGATCGCGAGATCAGCACGCTGGTCGCCCGCTATCTTCGCGGCAACGATTGCCGGGTCTCGATCGCCGGCGACGGCCGCGAGATGGACCGGCTGATGGCCGATTCCCGCGTCGACCTGGTCGTCCTCGACCTGATGCTGCCGGGCGAGGACGGGCTGTCGATCTGCCGGCGCCTGCGCGCCGGCTCCGGCATCCCGATCCTGATGCTGACGGCCAAGAGCGAGGAGATCGACCGGATCGTCGGGCTCGAGATCGGGGCCGACGACTACCTCGCCAAGCCCTTCAACCCGCGCGAATTGCTCGCCCGCATCCGGGCGATCCTGCGCCGCGGCTCGGCCACGCAGGGACGCGAGGACGAGGGCGTACGGCGCCACGCCTTCGCGGGCTTCGTGCTCGATGCGGGTCTGCGCCAGCTCCTCAACCCGGAGGGCGCCCAGGTGGCGCTCACGGGCGCCGAGTTCGACCTCCTGCACGCGATGTGCCTGCGTCCGGGCCGGGTGCTCTCCCGCGACCAGCTCCTCGATCTCACGCAGGGCCGCGCGCCCGGGCCGTTCGAGCGCAGCATCGACGTGCTGGTGAGCCGCATCCGCCAGAAGATCGAGCGCGATCCGCGCAACCCGGAGATGATCAAGACCATCCGCTCCGGCGGCTACCTGTTCACGCCGGAGGTGGTCTCGACATGACCGGGCGCGGGCCGCTCACCGGCCGCATCGCCGGGCAGCTCGCCCTGCTGGTGGTCGCCGCGATCGTCGTGACCCACGTGGTCGTGACGGTGGCCTTCCTCCTCCTGCGCCCGGAGCTGCGCCGCTCCGAGGAGCGGCCGAGCGCGCTCGCCAACCGCCTCGTCACCGTCGTCCACATGGTGGCGGCGGCCCCGCCCGAGGACCGGGGCGACGTGGTGGCGGCGGCCCGCCACAGTGCCTCGGCACTTCATCTCACCCTGCTGCCCGCGAACGAGCCGAATGCCCCGGCTCCGTCGAACGCCGACGTGCCGGAGATTACCGGCCTGCGGGCGGCCCTGGGACCCGGCTACGGCATCGCGGCGGATCACCTGCCCGCCGGCGCCCTGCACCTGCGGATCGCCGGGCCCGGCGGCCTCCAGCTCAGCGCCGACCTGCCGCCCCTGCCGCTGCCGCACCCGCCGCTGACCAGCGCGGTGCTGATCACCCTGGTCTTCCTCGCGCTCTCGCTCACCCTCCTGTCGATCTGGGCGACGCGCGCCCTCACCGCGCCGCTGGCGCGGCTCGCGGAAGCCGCGGAGGCCTTCGGCACCGCCACCGAGGCGCGGCCGCTGCCGGAGCGCGGCCCCGAGGAGGTGCTAGCGGTGTCCCGGGCCCTGGGCCGGATGCGCGACCGGGTCCTGCGCCTGATCGACGACCGCACCCACATGCTGGCGGCGATCAGCCACGACCTGCGCACCCCGATCACCCGCCTGCGCCTCAGGGCGGAATTCCTGGAGGACGAGGCCCTGCGCCGGCAGTTCCTGCGCGACCTCGACCAGATGAATTCCCTCGTCGAGGCGGCCCTGTCCTTCGTGCGCGACGGCCAGTCGCGCGAGGGCCAGTCCCGCGAAGGCCTGAGCCTCGTCGACCTCGCCTCGGTGGTGCAGACGGTCTGCGACGGCTTTGCCGATATCGGCGAGGCGGTGCGGGCCGAGGAGGTGCGGGACGAGGCCCTGCGGCCGGCCCTGGTGCGCGGCTCGTCCGCCGAATTGCAGCGCGCGCTCACCAACCTGATCGACAACGCGGTGAAATATGCCGGCGGCGCCACGGTGCGCCTCGTCGAGGCGGAGCCGGGCCGCGTCGCGGTCGAGATCCTGGACGAGGGCCCGGGCATCCCGGAGGAGGAGCGCACCCTGATGCTCCAGCCCTTCGTGCGCGGCGACCGCGCCCGCACCCTCAACGAGGCCGGCGGCTTCGGCCTCGGCCTGTCGATCGCGACCGCCATCGCGCAGTCGCATGGCGGCGCCTTCACCCTGGAGAACCGGGAGCCGCGCGGCCTGTGCGTGCGCCTCGAACTGCCGCGGGCCGTCGGTACGGTGCCGCGCCAGCAGGCGGCGTGAACCGCCTGTCCGGATACGGTCGGCGACGATGTAACCCCCCGTTGCGGCGCACCGCCGTGCAACGGGCGGAAACCATTCTCCCGAGACGACGAAGGATCTCTTAAACGGCGGCGGCTGCAGCCTGATCCGCGTCGGGGATGACCGATCGTCCCCGCTCGCCACACGCGAGGTCCCGGCCCACCATGACGACCGTCTCATCCTCCAGCGCGGCCGCCCCGCCGATCAGTCAGCCCAGGTCCGAGAAGGCGGGCGCGCACAAGCAGCGGCTCCTCGACCGGATCTCGGCGCAACAGCAAGCCGGCAGCCTCAGCGCCACCGACGCGAGCGCGCTGACGAGCGCGGTCCAGGACATCGACCAGGCGATGTCCTGCGCCTCGGGCACGTCCGGTACCGGTGCCGGCGGCACCCGCCTCGATCCGGCCCTGGCCAGGAGCCGGATGGACGACCTCATCGGCGCCGAGGTCACGAAGGGCACCCTGACGAGCGACCAGGCGACGACGCTGAAGAACCTGCTGTCGTCGCACAAGGGGAGCGACCGCGACGGGGATCGTGGTGGGGATCTTGGCGGGGATCTTGGCGGGGAACTTGGCGGGGATCTTGGCGGCGTCGGCGGCGCGGGCGGTGCTCCCCCCGGCCTGCCGTCCCCCGGAGCGGCCGATGCCACCGGCTCGACGCCGGTCACCTCTGCGGCCGCGACCGATCCGGCCTCGACGGCCACGAGCGCCAGCGACCTGCTCGCGGGCTTCCTCAAGCAGCTCCAGGACGCCCAGGCACAGACCCAGGCGAGCGGCTACGGCGCGAGCGGCACCGGCAGCACGCCGACGAGCAGTCAGGCGGCGGTGTTCGACTTCAAGGTCTGATCATCCGGTCCGCGCTCGCTCCGGCCGGTCCTGCCGGATCGCTGTCCGCGATGCGGAAGCCGGCGCCGCTCGGGCGCGCGGGGCCAGCGGCTCCACCGCGTGGCCTTGCCGCGACAGCGTGTCGGTCGGAGACCGTGCCGCCCGGGCCCGGTCACCGTGCCAGCTCGCGCAACCCGAGGCGGATCAGGGTCTTGGCCTCCATTGCCGCCGCGCCCTCGCCGGCGCCCTTCAGCGCCGCGGCCACCGCCGCCGAGGCCTGGACCTGCGCGTAGCCGAGATTGACCAGCGCCGAGATCGCATCGGCGACCGGCTGGGGCGCGGTGTTGTCCTCCACCGCTCCGCTCAGCTGGATCAGGGCCGGATCGACGGGGGAGAAGGCGGGCGCCTTGTCCTTCAGTTCGGCCACGAGGCGGGCGGCGAGGCGCGGGCCGACGCCGGGGGCGCGGGCGATGGCGCCCTTGTCGCCGGTGGCGATGGCGGTGGCGAGGTCGCCCGGCTCCATCACCGAGAGCACGCCGAGCGCCACCCGGGTGCCGACGCCCTGCACGGTCTGGAGCAGGCGGAACCACTCGCGCTCCGCATCGGCCCGGAAGCCGTAGAGGCGGATCATGTCCTCGCGCACATGGGTCTCGATCGCCAGCTCCGCCGCCTCGCCGGTGGAGGGCAGGCGCTGGAGCGTGCGGGCCGAGCAATGCACCACGTAGCCGACGCCGTGCACGTCGAGGATCACGAAATCCTCGCCGTAGGAATCCACCACGCCCTTCAGCTTGCCGATCATCGCCTGCCGGATCTCTGGCGGGCGAGAAGCGCCCGGGTCCCGGCCTTATCCAGCACGGGCCCGGCCCACAAGGCGCATCGATGCGGCGCGTCGCCCCGCCGGCGTGACCCGGACTACGGCCGTCAGCTCAGGCGGCGCAGATAGGCCCGGCGCAGGCCCTTGCCGATCTCGCGGCCGAGTTCCAGGAGCAGCATGTCGACGATCCGCAGCAGGAACGGCCGGTCCGCCGTCACGAGGGCCTCGCGGGCGGCGATGCAGGCCTCGGCGGCCTGCTCGAGCGGGCAGTCCGGCCGCGCGTCGACGCAATGGTCGTAGGCGGTCTCGCTCAGCGCGCTGCCGGTCATGTCGACCAGGATGCCGTGCGCCCGCACCGGGCGGCCGCCGCGGTCGCGCTCGTAGCGGGCGCGGGAGAGGACCCACAGGGTCCCGCCGGCGGTGTTCCGCACCCGGAACTCGGCCACGAAGGAGCCGCCCTGCGCCGCACCCTGGTGCATCCGGGCGAGGACGGCGTCGCGGTCGTCGGGATGGATGCGGGCCGCGAAGACCCGCAGGGGCACGCCATTCGCCAGGCGGTCGAGATCGGCCCCGAACAGGTCGCCGGCGACATCGTCGGCATGCATCCGGTCGTCGGCGATATCCCACGACCAGGTCCCGACCATGTCCACCGTCGCCGGCAGTATCGGCCGCCCCGCACCGGCGACGCGCATTCCCTCGGCGTCCCTGATCATGGATCTCCGCGGCCTCCGCCTCGCCCGACGCCCCCGGAGTATCGGACGCGTTTCCGGCCTTGTGCGCTCTCCCGGCGAGGCCGGTCAATGCAGGTATTTTGCGGTGGTCCTGACGGTCGCGCCGCGATGAACGCAAGGTCCGGCCGCCGGTCGCGGACCGCCGGACGGGCGCGGAGACGCGGCTGAACGGCGTCGATACCCGGGCTATGCGACCGGCGATCGGTGCCGTTGTGGCGGGGCGGTCGATCCCGGGCCCGAGGTGGATGCCTTCCACGCCGAGGTGCCGTCCTTCGTCGTCCCGATCACCGGCGATGCGAGCGGGGTGGATGGCGTCATTCTGCCCGCGACGACGGGCGCCGCATGGGCTACGGTCGGCGCAGATCTCACTGTGAACCCAGTCATCATCTCAGGTCGGGTTTTTATGAAGCAATCGCCGCCTCCGATCGATGTCGGCTCGTCCGCCGAAGATCTTCGCGCGTTTCTGGCGGCGAAGAAGACCAAGTACGGGACGGTGATGGCGGATCCGCCGTGGCAGTTCGTGAACCGCACCGGTAAGATGGCGCCGGAGCACAAGCGCCTCTCCCGCTACGCGACGATGACGCTGCCCGAAATCTGCATGTTGCCCGTCCAGGAGGCCGCCGCCCCGGTCAGTCACCTGTACCTTTGGGTCCCCAACGCCTTGCTGCCCGAGGGGCTGGAGGTCATGCGGGCCTGGGGTTTCGCCTACAAGTCCAACATCGTCTGGCACAAGATCAGGAAGGACGGTGGTTCCGACGGGCGCGGCGTCGGTTTCTACTTCCGGAACGTCACCGAGCTCCTGCTGTTCGGCATCCGGGGCAAGAACGCTCGCACGCTCGCCCCGGGACGGACGCAGGTCAACATGCTGCAGACCCGCAAGCGGGAGCATTCCCGCAAGCCGGACGAGCAGTACGACCTGATCGAGGCCTGCTCGCCCGGGCCGCGCCTCGAGCTCTTCGGGCGCGGTGTCAGGACCGGCTGGCACACCTGGGGAAACCAGGCCGACGACAGCTACGCGCCGACATGGGACACCTACGCCCATCATTCCCGGGCGCCGGGCCATCGCGACGAGGACCGAATCCTCATCGATTAGAGGTGTCGTCGATCGACTCGGCCTCGCCCTCATCAAGGAGAGCTTCCACGACCGCCTCCGGCTCGCCGAACGTCACGATGGATGCCGGCAGGCCGATCAGCAGCAGGGGGCAGGGATTGCCGACGCCGCGATGGACCCTGTCCTCGAGCTTGCGCCAATGCGTCGTCGCGGCGCCGAACTTGTCGGCGACGAACGACGCCGACCACGCCTCGGGGAACGTCATGCCCCCGCGCTGACGGCTGGCGTAGTTGTTGCGCTGCCGCTTCGTCGGACTCAGTCCTAGACCCGTCAGGTCGTCGACGGAGGCGAGGCCCCGCTCCTCCGCGAACCGACGTACCAGCGCCCGGAGCTCGTCCTGGAGGGACGCGCCGCGCGTCACGATCACCCCGATGCTGATCGCGCCGTCCGCGTGCAGGCGCTTGAAGTTCTCCAGGTCCCGATCGAAGAACGGGTCCTTGTTGTTCCACTCGATCTCCAGGGCGACGGTGCCCGCGGCGAAGTCGCGGATATGGTCGACCTCGTGCGACTGGCTCTCCCGCGCCCGGCCGTCGATCACGCGCTGGACGACGAAGTTGTGCTTGCGCCAGCCCCGATCCTTGAGGGCGCGCCGAAGCCGCTGGGTGCCTTTCGTCTCGCCGCCACCCGATCCGACGATTTCCTCGATGGGGACGGACGACGCGAGCAGGATCTGCTCGATCTCCGTGGCGACCTCGGGGAAATCGACGCCCAGGATCGCCCGCGCGTGCGAGCGGAATTCGATCTGGAAGCCGGCTTGGGCGAGAGAGTCGAGCATGCCGGCTGGCTACCAGACCGAGTGATCGGGATCCACCAGGTTGCAGCCTGTGACACGGCCCTGGTCGCGCGGTTGGGGCCGGGGTCCTTGTCTGGGTCAGGTTCCGGACGTTTCGCGAGGCGAACTCTACAAGCACAAGGTGCCACTCCATGCTCCTGGCACGGTGAGCGACGCCATGGTGCACCTGCAGGGGCCGGCCGAGGTGCTGACTCTCCTGCGGGAGATCCGGGATCTGATGCGGCAGATGGTCGAACTGCTGCGCTCCATCGACCGGGAGCAGATTCGCAACCATGGGCACGACTGATCCGGGGCGGCCCGGCATCGGCCACACTTTGGGCCCCGCGCGGTGTGTTCCGGCGGGGCATTTTTCGTTCACAATGATCGAAGGAACAAACAGGCTGGCACGACGCATCGAAGCCGCGTCACGCGAGGCATGACGCGGCCTGCTCACCTATGCGGCGAGCTTATAGTTCGTGGGATCCGATCCATCGATCCGCAGCGGCGCTGTCTCAGCGCTGGGCACGCACCAGCCCGCGATGTCTCGCACATCAGCATCCTTCGGCAGTTGCAGCGTGTCTCTTGCCACGAGTCGGATGATCGCCTCCGCGTTGCTGTCGATCTCGATCTCGTTCCTCTCCCACCGGCTCACGGCCAGCGGTTCGCGATGAACGATCGTAGCGAGTTCCGCCTGGGTGCACCCCATTTCGGTGCGGAGGAAGCGCAGCTCAGCGCCAGTGATGGCGGAGCGCTTCGTCACGATACCGTGGGCGATAGCCTGATGCAGGCCATTGATGTTCGGGATCGTCACGCACTCCTCCCCAGCGTCATCATGCAGGAGCGACACGCCCTCGATGATAACGTTGTTGAGCCCGCTCTCCGTGTAGCGATAGGCGTTCATAGTTTCCCTCATACCGATTTTAGTGGGGTATTGCCCCAAAGCCAGGGCAAGAATGCCCCATGTTTGTTTACGTCTCGTCTACGAACATCACGGTCACCAGTTTCATCCAGAGGCTTGTAACATCGGGGATAACAACCACGCATAGGGTCCGACTACCGGAATTTGGCGATCTGCTTTCCACCCGGTACTTGTATAGGCCCGCTTGAGTCGACTCCTGCGGGTGTTCGTACACGAAGCCGTGCTTGAGGACGTATCGGGCGTCACCGGTGGTGAGACCTCTTTCCTCAAGCCGATCACGAACGTGGCTCGTGTACGTGATCCGCAGACGGTCGCTCTTAGCCAGCGTCCTGACTGCATCCGTCGCATCGGATGGCTTCCATGGCTGGCTCGGCGCCATCGGTTGCCCTCCTCACGGCAACAGGACTTATCATCGTGATAAGTGCCCCGCCATACCTAATGTGTGGTTTTCGGATTACAAGTTCGTCAGATTGCACGCCCCGAGAGGGTTGCGATCGTAGCGCGCAAACCGCCATCAGCAGTGCTACCGATGTCGGTAGCGGTCCTATGCGCCCTCCTTAAAAGCGGTGTCGACAGCGTCGCTATCTAACTCGGCACATAGCTTCATGATCCCTCGCATCGCAGTTTTCCGCGTTGCGGCAACGCACGCCGCGGCCGCAGCCGCGCTCGCGCGTCGTGCATGGAACCGCGTCCGCAGTCACCTTGGGTCGATCATGGCCGAGTCCAACTCTCATGCACTACAACTGGCTCGTTGCCCACCAGCACCGCCGAGCGGGGCATTTTTCATGCCCGCTCCCGCCCGGAACAGGACAAGAACGACTAGTGGGACTTTAGCGGGACCATGCGCACCGAAGCGGCATTTTCGAGCACCTTCGCGCCCCTTCCGCCCCGCCCCGCAGCTTGCACCCTGACGGGAATTTCACTAGGACACGAGGCATCGGGGCGTAGCGCAGTCTGGTAGCGCATCTGGTTTGGGACCAGAGGGTCGCTGGTTCGAATCCGGCCGCCCCGACCATTCAGCCCACGGATCAGAGCCCGCGATGTCGACCGCCCGCATCTTCCGCCCTGCCAAGGACCCGACCCAGTCCGGCCTCGCCCGGACCAAGCAGTGGACGCTGGAGTTCGAGCAGACGAGCCCGCGGGAGACCGAGCCGCTGATGGGCTGGACCTCGTCCTCGGACATGCTGCAGCAGGTGCGGCTCGAATTCGACACCAAGGACGAGGCGATCGCCTACGCGACCCGCGAGGGGCTGGCCTACCGGGTCGAGGAGCCGCAGGAGGCCCTGCGCCGCGGCCTCTCCTATTCCGACAACTTCAAGTACAACCGCACCGCCCCCTGGACCCACTGATCCCGGCCGCGACTCAGAACGCGTAGCGCACGGCGCAATAGGGCAGCTCCTCGGCGAGGAGCGCCTTGAACCGGGCAAGCCACCGGCCCTTCCAGCGCGCACGGTAGCGCAGATTCTCCATCCCACCCTCGGAGCGCTTGGTCTCCTGGATGTCGGGGCGCCACAGCAGCGCCTCGGCCTTCGGGTGCCAGCGCAGGTTCACGTCGTGCAGAGCGGCGTTGTGGGTAAGGAAGATGATCTCGGCCTTGAGCTGCGCCCTGGCAGCCGGGCCGATTCCGGCATCGAGCGCGCGAAACAGCATCCGCCAATCCTCCTCCCAGCCCTCGTACAGGATCACCGGCGAGAAATTGACGTGGACCTCGTAGCCGGCGGCGACGAAATCGTCGATCGCGGCGATCCGCTCCGGCATCGGTGAGGTGCGCACGTCGACCACCCGGGCGATGCGCTCGGGCATCAGCGAGAACCGGATCCGGGTCTTGCCCTCCGGCGCGTAGGCCAGCAGGTCGCGGTTGACGAACTTGGTGGCGAACGAGGCCCTGGCGTTCGGGATCGCCCGGAACAGCCCGACGAGGTCGCGCACGCTGTCGCAGGCGAGGGCATCGACCGAGAGGTCGCCGTTCTCGCCGATGTCGTAGACCCAGAATCTCTCGTCGATCTGGTCGGGGGCGGGGAGGGGGCCTTGGGCGGCGGCGTGGCGCTGGATCGCCCGGCCGACGGCCTCCGTGTTGACGAACAGGGTGATCGGGTTGGCGTAGCCCTTGCGGCGCGGCACGTAGCAATAGGCGCAGGCCATGGCGCAGCCGTTGGAGCTCGACGGCGCGATGAAATGGGCGCTGCGCCCGTTCGGCCGCGAGGCCAAGCCCTTCTTGACCCCGAGCACCAGGGTCGAGCGCTTGATCCGCACCCAATCCTCGACCGAGCCGGCATTGCCGTGCAGCTCCGGGATGTTCCAGTGCGACGGCACTTCGATCCGCCGTGCGTCGGGGAAGCGGGCCAGGACCTCCCGGCCGCGGGCGAAGTCCTTGACCGCGGGCTCGTGGTAGATCGTGTCGATGGCGAGCAGGCGGGCGGGGGGACTGGACAGGGGGCGGGCTCTGCCGAAAGGAGACCGTCAGGATCTAGGGTGGTCGCGCGGCTCCAGCAGGGGCACCAGCAGGGACGCCGCCGCGAAGGCGCCGCCGACGGCGCAGAGCGCCGGCCAGCCACCGGCTGCGAAGGCCCGGGTGCCGGCCGAGGCGCCGAGCGCCCCCCCGGCGAAGATCGCGGTGAAGAACACCGTGTTGATCCGCCCCCGCGCCCCGGGGGCGAGGGCGTAGACCCGGGTCTGGTTGGCGATCAGCGCGGTGTTGATGCCGATGTCGATGAGCAAGACCCCGACCGCGAGCGCGACCAGCGAGTGGCCGCCGAAGAGGCCGAACACCAGGAAGGCGGCGAGCGTCAGCACGGCGCCGCCGACCAGCACCGGGCGCGGGCTGCGGGTATCGGCGAAGCGCCCGGCGACCGGAGCGCAGAGCGCGCCCGCCGCGCCGATCAGCCCGAACAGGCCGGCCCCGGCCGGATCGAGCCCGAAGGGCGGCCCCTCGACGAGGAGCGCGAGCGTGGTCCAGAACGCGTTGAAGGCGGCAAACAGCAGCGCCTGCGCCAGGGCGGCCCGGCGCAACACCGGCTGCTCGCGCACGAGATCGAGGATCGAGCCCATCAGCGCGCCGTAGCCGAGGCGCGCGGCGGGCGGCGTCCTCGGCAGGCCGAACCAGGCGAGGGCGGCGAAGGCCACGGAGAGCCCGGCCGCGCCGAGGAACACCGCCCGCCAGCCGAGCCACGCCCCGACGAAGCCGCTCAAGGTCCGGGCGAGCAGGATGCCCAGCAGCAGGCCCGTCATCACCTGGCCGACCATCCGGCCCCGCGTCGCGTCCGGCGCCAGTTCGGCGGCGAAGGGCACCGCCTGCTGCGCCGCCGTCGACAGTACCCCGATCAGGAAGCTCGCCAGAACCAGGACGCTCAAGGAGCCGCTGAAGCCCGCCAGGACCAGCACGGCGGCCAGCAGCAGGAGCTGACCGACGATCAGGCTGCGCCGCGCCACGGCGTCGCCGAGCGGCACGAGGCCGAGGATGCCGATTCCATAGCCGGCAAGCGTCGCGGTCGGCACCAGCACCGAGGCGTCGTGGCCGAAGACCTGGACCAAGAGTCCGAGCAGCGGCTGGTTGTAGTAGATGTTGGCGACAGCCCCGCCGGCGATCAGGCTGAGGCTCAGGCGGGTCGCGGCGGAGAGGGGCGGCATGGTCGCGTCCTGCATGAGTGCGTCCTGCATGCGTGTGTCTTGCGCGGGGAGCGTCTTGAAAGGGGATGCGCGCCCGACATAGCGGGTTTTCGCGCTGCGGCACCGGGGCCGCCCGCGCGGGGGGGCCGCCCTGCGGGCATGCCGCATCGCCGGCCGAGGTCGGCCGAGAAGATCGGCCAAGCTCGATCCGGCCGTGCCATCGATCACACGCCCGTGAGGCACCTTCCGTGAGCGGAGATCGTCGCCACATGATGGATCGAGCGAGCCCGAAATACCGACTTGCTCTGGTGCAGGATGCGCCGATACCTTTTTTCCGATCGTGGTCGATCGGTTCCCCGACGGGTGAGACGCGACAGACTGGGCGGAGCGCGGACGCGTGCTTCATTCCTGGTCCCGGCCGATGGCCGCGGCGCGGTCGCCTCGGGAGCCGGGAGCGGTAACCCACCCGTCATCGACGCGATCCATCGCTGGAGGAGACGGATGATGTCGCCGTACCGCGTACAGTTCGCCAAGCAGATCCTCGGGGTCCCGTTCACCGTCGGGACCGTGGAAATCGCCCGCGCGCGCGATCCGGAGCGGGCGGTCCGCGCCGCGACCTTACGCTTCGCCCGCCAGCACGGCGTCGAGGATTGGCGCGAGCGGGCCGACGTGGCGGAGGTCAATGGCGCGGCTCCGGCCTCCTGATCCCGGACCCGTCTCACATCCACGGTTCGAAGCAGCGCCCGATTGCCCCGCGATCGGGCGCTGTCCTATGAGGAGCCGGCGACACCCCCCTCCGAGGATGCCCCGCCCGATGGCTCGCCTGCGCTCCGATTTCTGGGTCGCCGCCCATCTGCGCCGCTGCGCGGTCGAGGGGGTGAGCGCGGTGCAGCGCCGCCGCGGCGCGCCGGAGGCCGGCGCGATCTTCGTCAAGGTCGACCGCCTCGACGGCCGCGCCGATCTCTACGGCCCGGCGCCCCAGGCCCTGTTCGAGGGCGACGAGACCGCCGGCCGCCGCTTCGAGACCCTGATGCGCGAGGCCCTGCCGCCCGACGTCGAGGCCCGGCTCGCCCGTGAGATCCGGTTCGATTCCGACCTCTGGATCGTCGAGATCGACGACCGGGAGGGGCGGCATTTCCTGGATCTCGCCGAGTAGGGCCGGACGGCCCGCTGTCCGTCGGCGCCGGAACGCGGCATAAGGGGGCGGCTGCCCGCCACGCGGTGGCATCGGCCCTGCAAGCCTCGCGGGGTCGCGTTTTTTCGTCATCCCCCGTCAGGCCTGCACTCTTCTCATGACGCCCTCCGACCCAGCGGTCCCCGATTCCACGCTCTCCGCCATCACGGACCTCCTCGCCACCCTGGTGGGTTTCGAGACGGTCAGCTCGGCGAGCAACCTGCCCCTCGTCGATCACGTCGAGGCCTATTGCCGCCGCCACGGCGCCGCGGTCGAGCGGGTGATGGACGAGACCGGGCGCAAGGCGGCCCTGTGGGTCACGGTCGGACCCACCGACCGGGCGGGCTACGTGCTGTCGGGCCACAGCGACGTGGTGCCGGTCGAGGGCCAGGACTGGACGCACGACCCGTTCCGGCTGACCGAGATCGACGGGCGCCTCTACGGCCGCGGCACCTCGGACATGAAGGGCTTCCTCGCCGTCTGCCTGGCGCTCCTGCCCGAGATGGCGGCGGCCCCGCTCGCCCGGCCGCTGCACCTCGCGATCTCCTACGACGAGGAGGTCGGCTGCCTCGGCGTCCGGCCGCTCATCGCCCGTATCCGCGAGCAGGGCATCGCGCCGCTGGGCTGCTTCGTCGGCGAGCCGACCGGCATGGCGGTGGTGACCGGCCACAAGGGCAAGTACGGTGCGAAGGCGACGTTCCGCGGCCGCGCCTGCCACTCGGCGCTGGCGCCGACGGGGGTCAACGCCATCGAATACGCCGCGCGCTTCATCGACAGGGTGCGGCTCACCGCCGAGGGCCTGGCCCGGGACGGCGCCCGCGACGACCTCTACGACGTGCCCCACACGACCGGACTCACCGCCCTCGTCCAGGGCGGCACGGCGTCCAACATCGTGCCGGACCGCTGCACCGTCGCGTTCGAGTTCCGGGCCATCGCCGCCGACGATCCCCGTGCCCTCGCCGAGACGGCGCTGGCCTACGCCCGCGACGTGCTGGTGCCGGAGATGCAGGCCCGGGATCCGGCCAGCGGCCTCACCGTCGAGCCGACGATCGATTATCCGGGCCTCGACATCGCCCCCGACGCGCCCCTCGTCACCCTGGCCAAGCGCCTTGCCGGCCGCAATGCCCACGCCAAGGTGTCGTACGGCACCGAGGCCGGCCTGTTCCAGAGCCTCGGCGACATCCCCTCGGTGGTGATCGGCCCCGGCGACATCGCCCGCGCCCACAAGGCCGACGAATACGTCGAGACCGCGGAGCTCGCCGAGTGCGCGGGGTTCGTGCGCCGGCTGATCGTGGAGAGCCGCGCCTGAGACAGGCTCAGCGCCGCGGCTCCAGCTCGCCCATCCGGGCGGCGCGGCCCTGCTCGACGTGCCAGCGCGCATCGGCCACCTGCCGGCGCAGGCTGTTGCGGCGCCAGAGATGATAGAGGCGGAGCGGGTAGCGGGCGGTGCCGGCCCGGGCCTCGTGGTGGGTGAGGCGCCGCAGCAGGCCCGGCAGGCAGGCGCCCGCCGCCTCGCCGGTGGCGATGTCGCCGAGGCGGACCTGGCGCCGCAATTCGGCCCGGTAATCCTCCACGCCCGTTTCCCCCCTCGCCCATCCGCCTGAAGGAGATGCCGTGCTCGGTGCGGCCCCGACAGGATGGGAAGGTTCGCCGACGGTGGCAACGCGGCATCGTCGCCCGTCTGCAAAAGGCGTAAGCGGCCGCCCAAAAAGAAGCCCTGCCGGCGGGAGCGAGCAGGGCGGTGAAGTCGACTTGGGGGCCTCAGCAACATCCCTGATGGTCGTCCACCCGGTCGAGACCGGGCCAGCAGGGACGGTCGGGCAAGAATTGCCGCAACACTCGCGATGTTGCTGGTCTTTTTCAGGCCATTCCATCACCTATGTGAAGATTCGGCGGGCCTGTGCAGTATCCTCGGCGTTCAGGGGCCGTGTGCACCTGCATAATCCGCGATCGAGACGAGGGCCGGCACGTCGCGCAGGGTGATGGCGGTGGCGCGCTGCTCGATCAGGCCGTCCCGGCGCAGCTGCTGCATCGTGCGGTTCATGTGCACCACGCTCAAGCCGAGCGCATCGGCCAGCACTTCCTGGGTGATCGGGAACGAGAACCGGTTCTCCTGCACCCTGTCCACCGCGGCCAGCCGCTCGCACAGCTCCAGGAGGAAATGGGCGACGCGCTCGTAGGCGGTCTGGCGACCGAGGCGCACCACCTGGTTGACGAGCCAGAACTCCTCCATCTCCCGCGCCTGCCGCAGGGCCGCCGCCAGGCCGGTCCCGCGGTCCGGCGGGGCGTCCTGCGATGCGGCGCGCTCGCGCAGGGCGCCCGCCTCGCAGACGAGGGCCGGCGTCAGGGTCGTGACCGAGCCGAAGGGCAGCGGGCGCCGGCGCAGGTCGAAGCCGATCAGGTCGCCGGGCAAGAGGACGACGACGATCTGGCGCCGCCCGTCGGCGAGGAGCCGCTGGCGGCAGGCCCAGCCCTCCATCAGCACCTGCGCCCGCGGCGCGGCCTCGCCGTCGCGCACCAGCTCGGCGCGGGCCGGCACCGGCACCGGACGGGCGGTGACCTGGCGCAGCAGCCCCTCCTCGTCGGACGTCAGCGGGGCGTAGCCGGATAGCTGGCGCAGGACCGCGTCCGGGGCGGCGAGGCCGCGGGCGAGGGGCTCAGCCGGCACCGTCGGTCTCCCCCGACGACGCACCGGGCGCCTGCGGCACGCCGGCTCCTGCCTGCGGCGCTCGGTTCACGGCCCGCGGCGTTTGGACCGGCAGCTCGACGATGCAGCGCACGCCGCCGGGACGGTATGCCGGGGCCGTCGTGGCACAGCACTCGTAGACCGGCCCCTGCGCGATCAGCTCGCGCCCGAAGCCGCGCCGGGTCGGCGCCGTCGCCAGCAGGGCGGCGCCGCTCTCCTGCCATTCGAGGCGCAGGCGCTTGTCCGCCCCCCCGCCGGAGACGCGCCAGGCGATGACGATCCGCCCCTCCGGCGGGGCGAGCGCCCCGTACTCGATCGCGTCGGTGGCGAACTCGTGCAGCACCAGGCCCAGGGTCTCGGCGGTCTTCTGCGGCAGGCGCACCTCCGGGCCGGTGAGGGTCGCCTGGCCGCCGTCCCGCACCGCGTGCGACAGTACCTCCTCGCCGACCGGCTCGGCGAGATCGGTGGCGGCGTCGGCGCTGCGGGTCAGGATGGTCTGGGTGCGGGCGAGCGCCCCGAGCCGGCCGTCGAGATGCATCACGAAGTCGTCGAGTGCGGCTCGGCCAGGGTCAGGCCGCCCGCCGCCTCGATGGCGGTGATGCCCAGCGTCCCGTCGCCGACGGCGAGCACCGCCGCTCCGGCGCTGGCGGCCTGGTCCTCGCCGAGGGAGACCAGGACGGTGTCGAGGCTGCCCCGCCCGCCCGGGTTGTCCGTCGCCGCGAGGCGGAACCGCCCCTGGACCAGGGCGACGGTGCCGTCCTCGGGCAGGAGGTCGAGGTGCCCGGTCTCGACCGGGGCCGGCGCCAGTCCCGTGCGCCGGCGCACCGCGTCGATCGCATCGCGTTGCTGGAGCGCCACCATGACGGCGACGCCCGGCATCTCCGACGCGTCGGCGAGGAAGCGTCCCAGGGACTCGATCGCGGCTCCCGAGGTGCCGACGCCGACCACCCCCGGCCGCTCGTCCGCGCCATCGGTGCCCGGTTCCGCGCGGGTCTTCCTCGCCAAGGGTCGTCGCCTCCGGTGCACGTCGTATCTGAGGTTGCTGCTGACAGTCCCCGACCATACGCGCCCGGCGCCGCGCTGTCAGGCCAAGCGGCGGCAAACCCGCGGCTTATCGGCCGGATGATCACCTGCCCGCCGAACCTGCCTCCGGTCGCCGCGCAGGCCGTGCCGGCGATCGGGTGTTCTAGGCAGACTTGCGTTGGCAAGCCAACGCTTCGTCCGCTTAGGTTGTTGTTTTATCGCAGATTTTTTTCGCAAAGCCGGCCACCACTTTTGCGAAATCTGCTTAGGATGAGCGGGGCATCGCTGTTCGTCCCGTATGGATCAGAACCGCACTCGCCGTCGCAGCATGGCGACCAACTCCATCGGGGCGGCCTGCCGGAGAATCACGGCTTCGCAGAGGCGGCCGAGATCGTCGCTGTCATTCACCGCGTACTCGCCGCCGTTGCGTTCGATGAATTCCAAGGCGGCGAAGAACGCCGTGCGTTTGTTGCCTTGCTGGAAGCAGTGGTTCTGGCCGATGCCTTCCAGAAGGCGGACAGCCAGCACGATGCGGTCGTCCTCACCTTCGTACGCCCAGGCGTTGAGCGGCCGAGCGGCTGCGCTCTCCAGGCCGCCCCGGTTCAGGACGTGGAAGGGCTCTGAGGTCTCGCTCAGGATTTCCTGGTTGATCGCTTCGATTTCATCCGCCGTGATCCAAATCGGAGGATCAGCGGGCAAGGTAGGCAGCCGTTTTCGGGAACTGCTTCAACCGGCGGGCGGTCCGCTCCCTGACGCCCTCGATATCGGCTGGCCGGCGAAGGGCATTCTCCATGTATCCGGCCTTCTCATTCTCCTCTCGCGAAGAGGCGGCCTCCAAGGCCTGAGATGCGATGAAGCCGTCCAGCCGCTCCTTGGCCACTCTAATCCGCATCAGAATTTTATCGTATGTCGCCGCTCGCGCCTTCGCCATCTGCTCGACGCGTTTGATCTCTTTGCGCATGAAGCGCCCGGTCTCGGCTGAGATCTGGCTGGATTGTTCTAAGAACGGCAAGACATTGCGTATGGTCTCATCGTCCATATCGGCATGGGCCTTGCGGTCGTCTCCCACTTTATCCAGTAGTTCGGCAAGATTGGCTGAAATAAATCGGATTTGATCAAGAGATTGCGAGCGACATGCGCTTTCGATCAACGTCGGAAGCTCGGCGATGCCTTGCAGGGCACCAGCACGCCAAGATGCGTAGACCCCGATCAGGGCGTTCGTTAAGGTGCGAACGTGTTCTTTCGCCTCATCAATTGAGGTATTGGAATTGAGCCTCGGCGCAAGGAAAACGGTCGTTGTGGCTCCCGGCTTGCTCCGCACTGCGCGCTGCGCAGCCTCAAAGGCCGACATGTCAAAGGCGGGCATGCCCATCGGAATCTCCTGATGGACGGAATGTAGTGCGCCGGTCGCTCATGGCGCAATCCGGCGCCTCGCCTCACCGAAGCTGGCCGCTATGAGTTAGCGCCCCCGCATCCCGCTCCGCCCGCCGATCCGGCGCTCGTAATGCTTGGCGACCCGCAGGTGGCGCGAGATCGCGTAGTTCATCGCCGTGAGGAAGCCGTAGGCGCCGCGCACGCAGTGGCGCCGGCCGATATAGGCCTTGAGGAAGTTGCCCGGCAGCTCGACGAACAGGCGCCAGGTCGGGATGACGACGCCGCGGGCTTCGAGGTCGTCGGCCTGCTGGTCGGAATAGCGGTTGAGCTTGTCGAGCTGGTCGCCGAGGGAGCGGACCGAGAAGTGGTGGATCACGCCCTTGAGCCGCCCGATTGTGGCGCTCGCGTCGAGGTCGACCCGGTCGTGGACCGGCGAGGGCGAGTAGCGGCCGCGGTCGCGCCGGTAGAGCCGCACCGGCCACAAGGTGTAGGCGAGGCGGTGCGGCCGCGTCTCGCCGGGAAACACCTCGGCGATGCCCAGCTCGTAGGCCGGATGCGGCGGCTCGCCGGCCGAGAACAGCCGCCGGATCTCGGCGGACAGCTCCGGCGGCACCACCTCGTCGGCATCGAGGTTCAGCATCCAGACGTGCCGGCACTGCTCCTCGGCGAAGCGCTTCTGCGGCCCGTAGCCGGGCCAGCCCCGTTCGATCACCCGCGCGCCCAAGGAGGCGGCGAGGGCCTGCGTGCCGTCGGTGGAGCCGGAATCGACCACGATCAGGTCGTCGGTCAGGTCGCGGACCGCCGCCAGCGTGGCGCCGATCCGGTCGGCCTCGTTGTGGGCGATGAGGAAGATCGAGAGGGGGAGGGGGGCGACCATGGACGACAGGCGAAAAGGAGGTCCGGCTCGACCGGGCGCCGGACCGTCATCCTTGAGCCTCTAGAGCATTGTTCGGGGTCCTGGAAACCGGCCCCGTCCGGGACGCAAGCGGGCGGGCGGGAGCGTGCCCTCGCGGCAACGGCCGCCGGAAGAAACGTGGTCCGGCCCCGCCGCCCCATTGGCGCCGCACCGATTTGGCTGATCCTTAAGGAGTGCCCGGGAGAATCGGGCACGACGAATCGCCGGCTGCCGCAAGGTTTGCCGGTCGGGCGCGGGTGGGGAGCGGGTCTTGGTGCAGGGGGCTCTCGTGCGGAAAAGGTGCCTGGGGCTCCTCCTCGCCGCGACCATGCTCGGCGCCTGCGCGGGCGCGCCGAAGGGCGTGCTGGCGCCGGTGGCCGCCACGGTGCCGGGGGCCTCGCGCGTCGACATGCTGGTGGCGACCACCCGCAAGACCGCCGCCAATCCGGGCGAGATGTATTCGGGCGATCGCGGGCCGGCCCTGTCCTACGCCGACATCACGGTGTCGATCCCGCCGGATTCCGTGCGCCAGCCCGGCACGGTGCAGTGGCCCAAGGAGCTGCCCGGCAACCCCGCGACCGACTTCGTGACCCTGAAAGCCGAGACCCTGGACCGGCCGGAGGCGGCGGCCCGCCTGCGCCATACCGCGCGTGCCGGCAAGCGCCACGTGCTGGTCTTCGTCCACGGCTTCAACAACCGCTTCGAGGACGCGGTCTACCGCTTCGCCCAGATCGTCCACGACACGAGGGCCGAGGTGGTGCCGGTGCTGTTCACCTGGCCGTCGCGCGGCAGCGTGCTCGCCTACGGCTACGACCGCGAGAGCACCAACTACTCGCGCAACGCGCTGGAAGGCGTGCTGCGCCGCCTCGCGCAGAATCCGGAGGTGGCCGAGATCACGGTGCTCGCCCATTCGATGGGCAACTGGCTGGTGCTCGAATCCTTGCGCCAGATGGCGATCCGCGACGGGCGCGTGGCGCCGAAGATCCGCGACGTGGTGCTGGCCGCTCCCGACGTCGACGTCGATCTGGCCCGCGAGGCGTTTCGCGACATGGGCCCGGGCCGGCCTCGATTGAGCCTGTTCGTGTCGCAGGACGACAACGCGCTCGCGGTCTCGCGCCTGGTCTGGGGCAGTTCCGGCGCGCGGCTCGGGGCCATCGACCCCTCGACCGAGCCCTACCGGACCGAACTCGCCCGCGAGAACATCGCGGTCCTCAACCTGACCGCCATGAAGGGGAGCGACGCCCTCAACCACGGCAAGTTCGCCGGCAGCCCGCAGCTCGTGGCGCTGCTCGGCAACCGCCTGGCACAGGGCCAGACCATCACCGATTCCCGCGTGGGCTTGAGCGACCGCATCGTCCAGATGACCGCGGGCGCCGCCGCCACGGTCGGCACCGCCGCCGGCCTCGCGGTCTCGGCCCCGGTCGCGGTCCTCGATCCTCAGAGCCGCGAGACCTATGGCGAGCACCTGCGCAACCTCGGCCAGGGCATCGGCGACACCGCCGAGGGCGCGGTCGATCTCGCCACCGCGCCGGCCCGGGCGCTCGGCGGGCGCTGACGGCCCGGGGCCTCACCCCGGCGCCGTCTCCTCCCGCCTCGCCGCGAGGCCGAGGCGGACATGGTCGCGAAACAGCCGCACCCGGGCCGGCAATTCGCGGCCGGCGAGGCTGACGGCGCGCAGCACGCCGCCACGGCTCGCCCAGTCCGGCAGTACCGGCACCAGCGCCCCGTCCTGGAGGGCCCGGGCCGCCACCAGGCTCGGGATGTGGCCGATGCCGGCGCCGGTCCGGGTCAGGCGCAGCACCGTGGCGTAGTCGGTGGCGCGGATCGCCGGCCGGGCGGTGATGTGGCCCTCGCGGCCCTGGGCGTCGGAGAGCCGCACCGGGGCCGAGCCTAAGCGCTCGCGCGACAGGATCAGGTCGTGATGGGCGAGGTCGTCGAGGTTGTCCGGGGCGCCGCGGGCGGCGAGGTAGGACGGCGCGGCGTAGAGGCCGATCATCAGGCTCGCCAGGACCGGTGCGCGGTAGCCGCCGTCCTGGCCCTCGCCGCTGCCCAGCCGCAACGCCAGGTCGATGCGGTTGGCGGCCAGGTCGAGCCGCGTATCGGTGATGAGCAGGTCGATCGTGACCTGCGGGTAGAGCACCCGGAAGCTCGCCACGAGGTCGGGCATCACCTCGATGCCGAAATCGATCGAGGTGGTGACCCGCAGGTGGCCGCGGGGCAGGGTGCGGGCGTCCCGCGCCGTCTCCCGCGCCTCGTCGAGGAGGGCGAGGCTCTCCTGCGCCTTGGCGTGGAAGGCCAGGCCCTCCACCGTCGGCGAGACCGCCCGCGGCGTGCGGGCGAGCAGGGTGACGCCGAGTTCCTGCTCCAGCCGCGAGATGCGGCGGCTGATGCTGCCCTTGGTCTCGCCGAGAATTTCCGCCGCCTGGGTCACGGTTCCGTGATCGACGACGGCACAAAAGGCCCTCACGTCGGAGAGGGAGCCCCGGAAGGTTTCCGAACCAGCAACCATGCGTCCCGGTTTAGCTGTCTTACGCCCGCGACGGAACCGGCTTAAGCCGGGCGCCGCAAAGACGGGTGCAGTGCGGGAGACCTGATCGCAGGCCCGCCGCCCCCGACACACGGAGTGTTCTCGTGAAGCTGTCCGTCCTCGCCCTCGGCCTCGCCGCCGGTCTCGCCCTCGCCGTGCCGGCCAGCGCCCAGGCGACCCGCGACCCCGCCCAGATCCAGGCGGGCTCCTACGTGGTCGACCCGAACCACACCCAGGCGCTGTTCACGGTCAACCATTTCGGCTTCTCGCCCTATACCGGCATCTTCTCGGACGTGTCGGGCACCCTCGACCTGCAGCCGGCCAAGCCCGCCGAGAGCAAGCTGAAGGTCTCCATCCCGGTGAAGTCGCTCTACGCGCCGAGCCAGCACCTCGTCGATTCGCTGAAGAGCGACAAGTGGCTCGATGCCGCCCAGTTCCCGGAGATGACCTTCACCTCGACCAAGGTGACCCCGGAGGGCAAGGACAAGGCCAAGGTCGTCGGCGACCTGACCCTGCACGGCGTGACCAAGCCCGTGACCCTCGAGGTGACGCTGGTCGGCGCCGGCGCCAACCCGATGAACAAGAAGCAGACCGTCGGCTTCGAGGCCAAGGGCACGCTCAAGCGCTCGGATTTCGGCGTGAAGACCTTCGTGCCGGCGGTCAGCGACGAGGTCCAGCTCACCCTCCACGGCGCCTTCGAGCGCAAGGACCAGTAAATCGAGAGCCGGAGGTCATCGGGTCATGCACATGGTCGCGACGCCCCGTCGCTACACCCTCGTGGCGATCGTGCTGCACTGGCTGATCGCCCTCGGCATCCTGGCCCTTCTGGGCCTGGGCCTCGCGATGACGCGGGGCTCGCTGCCGCCGATGGACCGCTTCGCGTTCTACCAGTGGCACAAATCCATCGGCCTCACCGTGCTGGTGCTGATGGCGTTGCGCGTCGTCTGGCGCCTGTTCCACGCGCCGCCGCCGCTGCCCGCGGCGATGCCGAAGGCCGAGCGGCGGGCGGCGGGTGCGGCGCATCTCGCGCTCTACGGCCTGCTGCTGGCCATGCCGCTCGTCGGCTGGGCGATGGTCTCGGCCTCGCCCTACAACATCCCGACGGTGCTCTACGGGGTGATCCCGTGGCCGCACCTGCCTGTCCTGCCCGAATTGCCGAACAAGGCGGCGGTCGAGGGCGTGCTGAAGCTCGTCCACAGCTACGGCGCCTGGCTGCTGATCGCCCTCCTCCTCCTGCATGTCGGCGCGGCCCTGCGCCATCACCTCGCGCTGCGCGACGACACCCTGTGGCGGATGCTGCCCCTGGTGCCGCGTCGGAGCGCGAAACCCGAGGTTTCCTCGCGATGAAACCCTTCCGCCTCGCCCTCGGCCTGACCGCCGCTCTCTTCGCCGCGCCTCTCGCCGCGCAAGCCGCCGACTGGACCGTCGACCAATCCAAGAGCCGCATCGGCTTCTCGGGCACCCAGGTCGGTGCGCCGTTCAAGGGCCGCTTCACCCGCTACGACGCCCAGATCAGCTTCGATCCGCAGAAGCCCGAGGCCGGCAAGGCGGTGGTGCTCATCGATCTCACCAGCGCCGAGACCGGCGACAAGCAGCGCGACGAGGCCCTGCCGCAGGCCGACTGGTTCAACGCCAGCAAGGACAAGCAGGCCCGCTTCGAGGCGACCCGCTTCGTCGCCAAGGGGGGCGACGCCTACGACGCGATCGGCACGCTGACGATCCGCGGCCTGCGCAAGGACGTGACCCTCCCGTTCACCCTCACGGTCTCGGGCGGCAGCGCCCACGCGGTCGGCCATCTCGACCTCGTGCGCACCGATTACGGCGTCGGCCAGGGCCCCTGGGCCAACGACTCGATGGTCGCCCTGCAGGTGGGGGTGGACATCGACGTGACGGCGAGCGCGAAGTCGGGCGGGTGAGCGACGGTTCGAGCCTCCGAACGTCTATCCCATTCGCGACCTCATCCTGAGGTGTGAGCGAAGCGAGCCTCGAAGGAGGGCTCCAGACATCTCAGGTCTATCTGGAGCCCTCCTTCGAGGCTCGCTTCGTGGGCACCTCAGGATGAGGTCACGGATTGGGATAGCGTCCAAAGTCTTCAGTGGCCGCAGGGATCGGATTGATCACTCGTCGATCCGCTTGACCCTGGCCGCCCGCGAGCGGATGACCGCGCACCCGTTCCCGCCCGGATTGCGCCCCCGATGATCGTCCGTCCCCGCCCCGGCGCCCTCGCGATCCTGTTCGCGCTGCGCGGGTCGATCCTGCCGCAGATCGCCCCGCGGGTGGTCGCCATCACGGCGGTCGCCTGCCTGGTGGTGGCGACCGAGCAGGGCTGGGCGCGGACGCTCCCGCTCCATGCCGGGATCGGGCCGTTCACCCTGATCGGGCTTGCCCTGTCGATCTTCCTCAGCTTCCGCAACAACGCCTGCTACGACCGCTGGTGGGAGGCCCGGAAGGTCTGGGGCAGCCTGATCGTCGAGGCGCGCGGCCTCGCCCGCCTCCTCGGGGCCCTGCTGCCGGACGACGAGGCCGAGAACGCGGCCATGCGCCGGCGCTGTCTCATGCGGCTGGCCGGCTTCACCCACGCGCTCCACGCCCGCCTGCGCGGGCAGGACGCCGCGGCGGCGGCCGCTCCCCACCTGCCGGAGGCCGAGCGCGCACGCCTCCCGGCCTGCGCCAGCCCGGCCGACGCGGCCTTGGCCAACCTCGCCGCCGATCTCGGCGCGGCCCTCCGTCAGGGTCGTTTGAGCGACGTGTCATTCGGGCTGATCGAGCAGAAGCTCGCCGGCCTGTCAGGGGTGCAGGCGGCCTGCGAGCGCATCCAGGGCACGCCCCTGCCGTTCGCCTACACGCTGCTCCTCTACCGCACCGCCTGGCTCTATTGCCTGCTCCTGCCCTTCGGGCTGGCCGAGTCCCTCGGCTGGGGCACGCCGGTGGCCACGGCGCTCGTCGCCTACACGTTCTTCGGCCTCGACACGCTCGGCGACGAGCTGGAGGAGCCGTTCGGCACGGCGGCCAACGACCTGCCCCTCGACGCGCTGCTGCGGGTCGTCGACGGGGTGGTGCAGGATGCGCTGGGCGAGCCGGTGCCGCCGCCGCTGAAGCCCGATCGCTACTGGCTCCGCTGAGTGCTGGCGCTTTTTTTCGCAGATTTTTTCGCAAAACCGGCGACCACTTTCGCGAAATCTGCTTACTGGCTCGGCATGGTGAGGACGAGCGGCCCGTTGCGGGTCGCCACCACGGTGTGCTCGTACTGGACCGTGAGCGCCTTCGGGCGGCTATAGAGGGTCCAGGGATCGTCGTCCCGGTTCTCGGCGAAATCGGCGCCGAGCGACAGGAACGGCTCGACGGTGAAGACCAGCCCGTCCGTCATGATCCGCCGCTCGGAGGCGTCGGGCCAGGTCGCGATCTCGGTCGGCTCCTCGTGCAGCGAGGCGCCGACGCCGTGGCTCGCGAGGTTGCGCACCAGGGTGTAGCCGTTCTTCTTGGCGAAGGCGCCGACCGCCCGGCCGATGCCGGCGAGCGGCTTGCCGGCCCCGACCTGGCGCAGGCCGGTCCACATCGCCCGGCGCCCGTCCCGGCACAGGCGCTCGACCGCCCGGGTCACCGGCGGCACCGCGAAGGAGGCGCCGGTATCGGAGAACCAGCCGTCCTTCTCGGCCGAGACGTCGATATTGACGAGGTCGCCCGCCGCGATGCGGCGCTCGCCCGGGATGCCGTGGGCGATCTCCTCGTTGACGCTGATGCAGGTCGCGCCGGGAAAGCCGTAGACGGTCTCCGGCGCCGAGCGGGCGCCTTCCCGCTCCAGGAAATCCCGCCCGATTCCATCGAGTTCGCGGGTGGTGATGCCGGGCTCGATCGCCCGGCCCATGATCTCCAGCGCGTCGGCGACGATGCGGCCGATTCGCCGCAAGCTCTCCAGTTCGTCGTCGCTCGACACCGTCATGCGTCATTCCCCGCGCGGCCGGACAACGGACCCGGACGGGCCCGCTTGTAGCCGTCGCGGCGGGAGGCGGCAAAGCCCTGCTCCTGTAGGGCGGACGGGGTCCGCCCGATTGACGCAGGCGGGGCGCTTTCCTGTCACGCCGACGGAGCGGGGGTCCGTTCTACGTGTGATACCAACGGCCCGAGATGCTGACGCATCGATTCGATCTCGGGCAGGCCCGAGATCGACGGGGCCGTTGACCCATCTCGAATTTTCGACACCAAGCCAGAGGTTTGGCGAAAACTCGAGAACGGAACCAGAGGTCGTTTTCAACGACCGTCGGTATGAGATATGTACCGCAGTGAACTCTTTCGTCCCACGCGCGACCTCATCCTGAGGTGCGACCAAAGGGAGCCTCGAAGGAGGGCTCCAGAAATCACTGAGCTTCCTGGAGCCCTCCTTCGAGGTCGGTCGATCGAAGATCGACCAACACCTCAGGATGAGATTGCGGGTGGGATTGCGTATCTGGACCGATCGACCGGAGTCTCCGATCTACTTCTCCGCCCGGTTCGGTGTCTTCAACTGCCCGTAGACCACGCCCGCGAAGGCGCCCAGCGTCGTCGGCCAGTCGAGCCCGGTGGCGTTGCGGTCGGCCACCTGGCAATAGGTGGCGGTCAGCCCGTTGACGAGATCGGCCGTGCTCATCTGCGGGGCGGCCTGGCGAACGGCCGGCAGCAGGGTGGCGATCCGGGGCAGCATCTGCTCGGCCTTCACGTCCTTGAGCTGGCCCGCCGCATCCGCGGTCTTCAGCGCCTCGGCCAGGGTCGGGTTCGAGACGGTCTCGCAGGGGGCGTTGCCGGCGAGCATCGTCTTGGTGTCGGCGCGCAACGTCGCCACCTGGCCGGGCTCGGCGGTCGGAGGGGCCTGGTTGCCGAAGGTCTGGCGGACGTAGTTCGTGACGTTGGCGATCTCCGCATCGGTCATCCCGACGCCCACCGCCGGCATTGCCGCGTATTCGCCCTTGGCGTCGAGGCCGCCGAGGATCACCCGGATCATCGTCTCGGGCCCCTTGGCCAGCACGGCGCCGTTGCCGGCCAGCGCCGGAATCGCCCCCGGCATGCCCTGGCCGTCCGGCCGGTGGCAGGCGACGCAGCGGTTGAGGTAGGTGTCGGCGCCCGGGGCCGCGGAGGCCTGCTTGAAGTCGGACTTCACGTCGGGCGTGTAGGTGGGCTTCGGCGCCAGCGTCTTGAGATAGGCGGCGATGGCGCGCACGTCGCCGTCGCTCATCTTGCTCAGGCTCTCCTCGATCACCTGCCGCATCGGCCCGGCGACCACGCCGGCGCGGCCCGGCGCGGCGCCGGTCTTGAGGTAGGTGAAGAGCTGGTCCTGGCTCCAGAGCCCTAAGCCCTCCTTGTCGTCGCCCGACAGGTTCGGGGCGTACCAGCCGTCGATCGTGCCGCCCTCGAGGTAGCCGCTCCATTGCGAGGCGCCGACGAGCTTGCTGCCGTTGTGGCAGGCGCCGCAATGGCCCGGTCCCTCGACCAGGTAGGCGCCGCGATTGACCTCGTCGCTCGCCTTCGGGTCGGGCTTGAAGCGCCCCTCGGTGAAGAAGGCCAGGCGCCAGGCGAGGAGCCCGTCGCGGATGCTGAACGGGAAGGCGATGTCGGCGGGTTTGCGCGGGGCGTGCACCGGCTCGAGGGAGAACAGGTAGGCCTTGATCGCCGCCACGTCCTCGTCGGTGATGCGGGTGTACCAGGGGAAGGGGAAGGCGGGGTAAAGGTAGCTGCCGTTCTTGGTGATGCCCTGGTGCATGGCGCGCTTGAAGTCGTCGTCGCTCCAGCTGCCGATGCCGGTTTCCTTGTCGGGGGTGATGTTCGGCGTCGCGAGCTTGCCGATGCCGCCCGGGAAGGTGATGTAGAGCCCGCCCGCATAGGGCTTGCCGCCCGGCGCGGTGTGGCAGGCGACGCAATCGCCGGCTGTCGCGAGGTAGCGGCCCTTCTCGACGAGGTCGGAGGAGGCTGCTTGCGCTTGCGCTGCGCTCGCCCCGAGGGCGAGCGCGCTGGCGCCGAGAACCAAGGTCGAAAGCGTGCGGCGGGTGACGGACGGGCGTCGCATAAGAGGCTTCCTCCGGAGGGTTATGGGGCGGCGGAGCGCAGCCGCAGCCAGAGATCGGCGACATGGGCCGCGCCCGCCCCGGCGAGGGACGCGGCGAGCCAGTATCCGGGCGCCCCGGCGAGCACGGCGCGCAGGGCCAGCATCAGGCAGGCGCCCGAGGCGAGGTTGATGAGAAGCGCTCCCCGCCCGGGCCCGCCCCGGCGGCGCCACAGGACGAGCAAGAGAGCCTCTGCCGCGACGATCAGCAGCGCGGCATCGACGATGTGGCTGCCGGCGAGGAGGTCAAGCACGCATCAATCCTCCTGACTGCCTCCGGGAGGTACAGTCGATCGGGGGAATCACCTTGGGAAACGTCGCGGTCGAAGACTTCAAATCTGGGACATAGGGCGGGGTTCGCCGAAATCGCCCCGCGGTTCACGATGTCGCATCCGCGTCGAACCGGTCTCGGGCAATCCGATTTTTCGCGATGCGAGAACTCGGTGCGATGACTGGCGCGGACGGACCTTCACCCGTGCGGCCGATGCTTTGCCGGATCGTTCAGAACGGCCCGTTGAGCCGCACGATCGACCAGTTGAGCGTCGCGGCGGTGCCGACCCAGACCAGATACGGCGCCAGAAGCAAGGCCCCGAGGCCGGAATGCCGCCCGACCACCACGATCAGCAACGCCACCGAGAGCCAGAGCGCCGCCACCTCGATCAGCGCCCAGTCCGGTCGCTGCAGGCGGAAGAACACGCCGCTCCAGGCGATGTTGAGGATCCCGTTCACCGCGAAGGCGGCAAGGAGCCAGGTCCGCTCGGGCCCCTCCGGCGCCGCGTTCCAGGCCAGCACGCCGGCAATGGCGGTCAGCGTGAAGATCGTGGTCCAGACCGGGCCGAACGCCCAGTCGGGCGGCTTCCAGGACGGGACCTGCAGGCTCCGGTACCAGGGCCCGAGCGTGGTCAGCCACGCGCCCGCTCCCGCCACCACGATGGCCGAGACGGCCGCCACCAGGATCGGGCCCCAGCGTCCCCCGAGCGCGTCGATCACGGCGAGACCCAGCGGAAGAGGTGGGCGAGATCCTTGAAGAAGATCCGTGCGTGCGCCGCGGGTTTGGCCCGCACCAGTTCCTTGTTCATGTAGGCGTCCCAGGTGAGCGACTGCACGTCGGGGTCGCGGCAGATGCTGACGAAGCGCTCGCGCAGTGAATCGTTGCGGTACCAGACGCCCTGCATCAGCCGCAGGATCCAGAACACCCGTCCATGCGCCTTGAGGAAGCGGCGGCGCGCCGCGCCCAAGGCGCGGGGGTTGCCGGTCGCCAGGAAGTCGTGGGCCGCCTCGGCCGCGAGCCGCCCGCCGAACATGGCGTAGTAGATGCCCTCGCCCGAGGCCGGGGCGACGAGGCCGGCGGCGTCGCCGGTGAGCAGCACGTCGCGGCCGTTGTCGAAGCGCGAGAGGGGTTTCAGCGGCAGCGGCGCGCCCTCGCGCCGGATCGTCTCGCCGCGGTCGAGCCCGGTCGCGGCGCGAAGCCGCCCCACCGCGCCGCGCAGCGAGAACCCTTTTCGGGCGCTGCCGGTGCCGATGCTCAGCGTGTCGCCGTGCGGGAAGATCCAGGCGTAGAAGTCCGGCGAGAGCACGCCCTGGTAATAGACGTCGCAGCGCGTCGCCTCGACTGCATCGGAGGGCGGCGTGCGCACGATCTCGTGGTAGGCGAAGACCTGCCGCATCCGGGCATGCGCCGGGATCTCCTGGCGCCCGACCGCCGAATTGGCGCCGTCGGCCCCGATGACGAGGCGGGTGCGGATCGTCGCCTCGTCGCCTTTCGCATCCCGGTAATGCAGCGTCACCGGGCCGTCCCCGGCGCGGCTGAGGCGCAGGTACGTGCCTGTCATCCGCTCGGCACCGGCGAGCGCGGCGCGCACGCGCAGCCACTCGTCGAAGGGCCCGCGATCGACCATGCCGACGAAGCCCTCGCCGACCGGCATGTCCACCGCCCGGTCCCGCGGCGAGACCATCCGGGCGGAACGGATCTTGGCCACTAGCAGCTCGTCGGGGATGGCGAAGTCGCGGATCAGGCGGGGCGGGATCGCGCCGCCGCAGGGCTTGATGCGCCCGGCCCGGTCGAGCAGCACGACCCGGCGCCCGAGTCGCGCCAGATCGGTCGCCGCCGTCGCCCCGGCCGGTCCCCCTCCCACCACCACCGCGTCGACGATTGGCTCGTCCATGGCCGTGCCTCCGGGTCGTCCGGGCCGGGTTCGGCGACCGGATTCCTCTAAGCAGACTTCGCCGAAGCGGTGACCGGTTCGGCGCGAAAAATCTGCGACGAAACAAGAACCTGAGCGGGCGAAGCGTTGGTCGGCCAACGCAAGTCTGCTTAGGATGCGTTCGCGTCCGTCGTGAGTTCATCCCACCCACGACCTCATCCTGAGGTGTGAGCGAAGCGAGCCTCGAAGGAGGGCTCCAGAAGTCTCCGAGCCAACTGGAGCCCTCCTTCGAAGCTCCTTTCAGTCGCACCTCAGGATGAGGTCGTGGGTGGGAGATTCGAGCCCATCATGACATCGTGCTTCCAAGTCATGCCGACCCTCACATCGCGTGCCGCACCGACAGGCTCTCGATCGCCCGCCGGCTGACGCTCGGCCGCCCGATCCGCACGGCCAGCCCGGCCGCGACGAGAAACAGCGCGGCTTCCGTGACGAACACCGCCGCATAGGCCGGCACCACGGTGCCGAAGGCGAGCCGGGCGAGATCGACCCCCGCCGCGCCGAGGAATCCCCCGAGCCCGAAGGCGATCCCTTGCGCCGCCCCCCACACACCCATCCGGGTACCGTGCCGGCTCTCGCCGTCGGGGGCGTTGCCGGTGCCGGCGAGCGCCATCATCTGGCCGATCGCCGCGACGGCGAAGATGCCGTTGAACAGGCCGAGCCCGACGACGCACGCCCGCAACGGCGCTCCGGGCCCGGCGAACCCGCAGGCCGCGATCGCCGCGAGCGCGGCGGCCGAGCCGAGGCAGCCGGTGACGGTCCAGAGGCGTAAGGAGGCGAAGGCCCCGCGCCCGTTGGCGGTGATGAGGGCAACGAATACCATGCCGGCGAGCACCCCGCCGTTCTGGAGGCCGGAGAGCTTGGTGGTGGCGCCCGGCGACAGGGCGAAGACGAGGCCGGCGAAGGGCTCGAGGATCAGTTCCTGCGCGCTGTAGGCCAGCATCGCCAGGAACACGAAGACCGTGAAGCGCCGCGCCTCCGGCTCGGCCCAGACCTCGACGAGAACCTTCGCGAAGGGCCGCGCCTGCCGGGCCTGAACGGGCGCGGGGGCCCGCGCCGGCTCGACGCCCCAGAGCGCGAGCACCGCGACCAGGAAGGCGATCACCGACACCCCGCTCGACACCGCGACGAGGCGGGAAGGCGAGAACGGATCGATAAGGTGCCCGGCGGTCGGCGCGGTGACGACGAAGCCGGCGATCATCATGATCCAGACGATCGTCGCGGCCGCGCCCCGGCGGTGGGGTGCCACGCCGGTCGAGAGCAGCACGAGGAGCGAGGTGCCGGCCGCCCCGACCCCGATGCCGACTCCGAGGAAGGACAGGACGAGGAGCCCGTACCCCGCCGCCGGATGGTTCGCGACGATCGCCGTGCCAAGCGCGGCGCCGGCCCCGCCGAGCGCCAGCAGCGCCATGCCGCCGACGATCCAGGGCGTGCGGCGTTTGCCCACGTCGGAGCCGTAGCCCCAGCGCGGCCGCAGCACCTGCACGGCGTAGTGCAGTCCCACCAGCGCGCCGGGGAGTGCGGCCGGCAGCGCCAGTTCCACCACCATCACGCGGTTGAGCGTCGAGGTGATCAGCACCACGATGGCGCCGAGCGCGGTCTGAACGAGGCCGAGGCGCAGGATCGTGCCCCAGCCGAAGGAGGCCGGCCCGGTCATGCGAGGCCCCCGTGCAGGGCGAGCGCCGCGGTCAGCATGCCGAGCACGTAGAGAAGCGTGCCGGTGCCGTTGTACCAGGCCGCTCGACCGTGCGGATCGGCGAGGAAGCGGCGCATCAGCACGCCCTGGCCGGCGAGAAGCGCGGCGACGAGGGCGGCGTGCCAGGGCGTATTCCAGGCGATGAGCAGGGCAACCACCACCGCTTGCGGCACCGCCATGACCCAGCAGGCGAGACGGGCGGCGGGGGCTGCGCCGAGCCGGACCGGCAGCGAGCGGATGCCGGTGCGCCGGTCGCCCTCCATCGACTTGAAGTCGTTGAGGGTCATGATGCCGTGGGCGCCCAGGCTGTAGAGGGCGGCGACCAGGAGGATCCGCCCGTCCGGCAGGGCGCTTCCCATCACGGCGGCGCCCGTGAACCAGGGCAGGCCCTCGTAAGCGAGGCCGCAGGCAGCGTTGCCCCACCAGCCGTCGCGCTTCAGCCGGACCGGCGGCGCGCTGTAGAGCCAGGCCAGCGCCAGCCCGAAGAAGGCCGCTCCCAGAACCCACGGCCCGAGCAGGGAGGCGACCGCGAGCGACAGGAGCGTCCAGGCGATCGCCACGTAGAGGCCCCAGCGGCCCGGGATGCGGCCGGACGGGATCGGCCGCCGCGGCTCGTTGATGGCGTCGACGTGCCGGTCGAACCAGTCGTTCGCCGCCTGGCTCGTGGCACAGACGAGGGGCCCGGCGAGCAGGATGCCGGCGATCGCCACGGGCCAGCGCCCTTGGAGCGCGACGCCGGAGGAGATCACCCCGCAGGCGAAGGCCCACATCGGCGCGAACCACGTGATCGGCTTCAGCAGTTCCAGGAGCGCCCGGGGCGCCGGAACCGCAGGCGGCGTGATCAGGGGCTTGATCAGAGGCTCGGTCGTCATGCCGCGAGGGTGGGACGGCCCCCGAGAAGTGTCAAGTAAACTTTACATTCGGGCGGCGGCATCGTGAGCGCAGGGGGAGTGTGCGTCGCCACGCGCGCGGGAGCGGGTGGATCGATGTCGTATAGTCTATCTCACCAACGGCCTCGCGCCGAGGTGCCGCGTCATCGAAGATCGCGCAGTCTCGCAGGAGAGTTCCGGCTGAATCGGAGATCTCCGGAGTTCTCTGCCGGGCGAGCAGGGGCCGTGTCTGGGGACAGGGTCGCGAGCGGAAGGGGTCGACTTTAGAGAATTGATTCCTCAAGTCGGAGTGGATCCGGAGAGCGGGATCGAAGACTTGCGCCTTCAGTCCGTGCTCTCGTCCGCCTCCTCGGCCCCGTCGAGGTCGCCGAGGCCGTAGCGGCGCATCTTGGCGTAGAAGCCCTGCCGGCTGAGGCCCAGCATCTCGGCTGCCGAGGCGCGGTTGTCGTTCGTGATGCGCAGGGCCGCCTCGATGCACAGGCGCTCGATCAGGTCGGTGGTCTCGCGCACCAGCGCCTTCATCGAGACGCGGCCGACGAGCTCGGTCATGTGCTCGACCGAGCGCGGCAGCTCGCGCCCGCCCGGCGCCACCGCGGCGACGCGGCGGGGCAGGGTGCGCAGGGTGAAGCCGAAGCAGGGCCGGTCGCCCCCCGGCACCGAGACCGCCGCGACCTCGACCTCGTCGACCGCCCCGAACTCGCCCCGCACCACGGTGGCGAAGTGGCGCACCGAGCCGTGATCGGACAGCGTGGTGAACAGGGCCGCGACCTCGGTCCCCTCGCGGCCGAGCCAGCGCTCGAGCGATTCGCCCTTGGCCTGGTGCTCGGTGGCGAGCTGCGCGAGGTCGAGGAAGGCGGCATTGGCGCCGATGATGCGCCGGTCGCGGTCGGTGACGACGAAGCCCTCGGGCATCGCCTCGATCACCTCGATCGCGCCCGAGCGCGACGCCGTCGGGGTGGGAGCGGGGTTGAGGGCGGAGAGGCGCACCAGGATGTTCATCCCGGCCTCCTCGCGAAACAGGGTGGCGGAGACCCGCGCCTCGCCGCGCCGTTGCGCGAGGCGGGCGGTGAGGTCCTCCGCCTGGCCGGTGAGGCGCAGGCCCACGAGGAGCGCCTGGACGGCGCGGGCGCCCTCGGGCTCGAACAGGTCGACGAGGTCGCGCCCGACGATGCGCTTGACCGCCCGGCCGAGCAGCCTCGCGGCGGCCGGGTTGATCTCGGTGACGCGGCGCGTGGCGGCGTCGACGATCAGGATCGGCTCGCCGGCGAGCTGGAACAGCACCCGGTAGCGCGTCTCGGCGCTGCGCAGGCGGGCGTAATCACGCTCCAGCGCCTGCTGCGACTCGGCCAGGCGCTGCTGCAGGGCCGAGAGCGCCCGGAGGTCCCGGCCAATCACGATGATGCGGTCGTCGTCGGGGACGCGAAGCGCCGCGTAGCGGATCGGCACGTCGACGCCGCCTTGCGCGGAGGGGTGGTTGACCTGGCGCCAGCGGGTGACGGTGCCGGGCGCCGCATCCTCGATCAGGCTCAGGATCTTCGGCCGGCTCTCGACCGTGACGGTGTCGACCCAGCGCCGCCCCAGCCACCGGTCGCCGGCCTCCTCCGACAGCCCGTCGGCCGCGAAGGCGGCGTCGCGGATGATCCCCTCACCGTCGACGACGAGCGACACGTCGCTGGCGGCAGCAACGAGGCTGCCCGTCATCCGGGGATCGAGGCGGGAGACGGCGTCTCGCAGCACCGCGAACGATTCCTTCGCAGCAGGGCTCACGGGTCTGTTCAAGGGCCACCAACACACGCCGACCGCATCGAACAGGTCTTTCAGCAGGCTCTAATCCGCAGATCAAGCAAGCTTTGCACGATTTCCGGCGCATCGCGCGCATCGTCGACAGCCGCATCGGCGCCGACGAGCCGGATCCGGTCGGGCCGGCCCTGGAAAGCGGGACCGCCGACCATCACCCGCAAGTCGCGGTTGCGCGAGGCGCGTCGCAGCACCGGGACCACCGCGACCAGCCGGTCGACGCAGACGTCGCAGGAGAGCGACAGGCCGACCACGTCGAACCACTCGGCCCGCAGGCGCTCCAGCGCCTCGGCGGGGTGGGGGTCGAAGCTCGTCGTCACCTCCCAGCCGGCCTGGGCGAGGAAATGCGCCGTCAGCGTCAGCCCGAAGGTGTGGGTCTCGGCCGGAGCGGGCATCAGCAGGACGCGCCGGCTCGCCGGATCGACCGGCTGCGGGTCGAGGCAGAGGGTTTCGAGGTCGTGGACGAGGCGGCGCAGCCGCGCCATCGCGGTCGTCACCTGGACGAAGTCGCAGACGTCCTCCTCCCACAGCCGGCCGATATGCCGGGCCGTGGGCGCCAGCAGGCCGGTCAGCACCTCCTCGAGGCTCATGCCGTCGCCGATCAGGCCGCGGATCTCGGCGAGCACGTCGCGGTCCTCGGGCAGCAGCAGCAGGGCGCCGAGGCGCTCGATATCGCCGGTCCCGCTCGTGCGGGTGGCGCGAGGGGGAAGAGCGCGCGGCTGCCGGTCGCTGCGATGGGCGAGCATCAGCCGCGGGATGATCTCGGATTCGACGACCTGTGCGAGGTCGTCCCGCCAGCGCAGGCGCCTTTGTACTCCCCCTGAGTTTGTATCGAGGGAAGACCGGTCGTGAAAAGCCCGGTCACGGGCGCTTGATCTGTCGCCGGGCAAGGTACCGGCCTGTGCTTGATCTCCCACCGGCACCTCCCCGATGCTCCGGAAAATCGAGTTGTCTCGACCTTGTTTCGGGTTTTCTACCTTGGGAGCGCCGTTGTGGAGCGGCGTCATCCGGATTCATTCCAGGATACAGCCTCGGCGTTTCCCCGCAAGGCGCTTTCGCGAGAGCCTCGCCGGAAAGTCATCACGATCGAGTGTCAACTTAGGTTGACACTTCGCCGCCGCCGGCCCTAGGCTTCGTCCATCGGCATCCGCGGCCAACGCGGGTCGGATCAGGTGAGGGCAGGCGCGATGGCGACGTCCATGGACCGGCCGTTTCTCTACAGCGAGGCCGAGCGTCGCCGCCGCGATGCGTCGCCCTGGACCCTGGTCCAGGGGGTGCTGGCCCCGCTCCAGTTCGCGGTCTTCCTGGTGAGCCTCGCCCTGGTCTCGCGCACCCTGGCGACCGGGGAGGGCGCGGCCCTCGCCAACGCCTCGGTGGTCGCCAAGACCCTGGCCCTCTACGCGATCATGGTCACCGGCTCCCTGTGGGAGAAGGCGGTGTTCGGGCGCTACCTGTTCGCCCCGGCCTTCTTCTGGGAGGACGCGGTCAGCATGCTGGTGCTGGCGCTCCACACCGCCTACCTGGTGGCGCTCGCCACCGGCGCGCTCGGCACCGCCGGGCTGATGTGGCTCGCGCTTGGCGCTTACGCCACCTACCTCGTCAATGCCGGCCAGTTCCTGCTCAAGCTGCGCGCCGCCCGGATGCAGGCGCCCACTTACGCGATGGGGGCGGCGCGATGACGGCTTTGGCCTCGCCCCTCCCGTCGGCGGTTCCTTGCGGCCCCGAGATCCGCCACGAGCGCGGCCAGCGGGCGGTGTTCTGCGGGCTCACCGGCATCGTCTGGCTGCACCGCAAGATCCAGGACGCGTTCTTCCTGGTGGTCGGCTCGCGCACCTGCGCCCACCTGATCCAGTCGGCCGCCGGCGTGATGATCTTCGCCGAGCCGCGTTTTGCCACCGCGATCATCGAGGAGCGCGACCTCGCCGGCCTCGCCGACGCGCACGAGGAACTCGACCGGGTGGTGCGCCGCCTGCTGGAGCGCCGGCCCGACATCAAGCTCCTGTTCCTCGTCGGCTCCTGCCCGTCGGAGGTGATCAAGCTCGATCTCGGCCGCGCCGCGTCGCGCCTCTCAGGCACCTTCGCGCCCGATGTGCGGGTCTTGAGCTATTCCGGCAGCGGCATCGAGACGACGTTCACGCAGGGCGAGGATGCCTGCCTTGCCGCCCTGGTGCCTGACCTGCCCCGGAGCAACGAGGAATCCCTCGTCGTCGTCGGCGCGCTCGCCGACGTGGTCGAGGACCAGTTCGCGCGGCTGTTTGCCGATCTCGGCATCGGCAACGTCCGCTTCCTGCCCGGGCGCCGGGCGGCGGACCGGGCGCCCATCGGGTCGAACACCCGCTACCTCCTCGCGCAACCCTTTCTCACCGACACCGCCCGGGCGCTGGAGGATCGCGGCGCGACCCGCATCCCGGCCCCGTTCCCGCTCGGCGCCGAGGGCACGACCCTGTGGCTGGCCGCCGCCGCCCGCGCCTTCGGGATCTCGCCCGCCCGTGTCGTCGCGGTGACGGAGGCCGGAAGAGCCCGGGCCGCGCGGGCGCTCCAGGCCCATCGCGCCGCCTTGTCCGGCCGGCGGGTGTTCTTCTTTCCCGATTCGCAGCTCGAAGTGCCGCTCGCCCGCTTCCTGTCGCGGGAGATGGGCGCCGCGCTGATCGAGGTCGGCACGCCCTACCTGCACCGCGGCCACCTCGCCGAGGACCTGGCGCTGCTCCCCGACGGGACGGCGGTGACGGAAGGGCAGAGCCTGGACGACCAGCTCGACCGCTGCCGGGCGGCCCGGCCCGACCTGACGGTCTGCGGCCTTGGCCTCGCCAATCCGCTGGAGGCCGAGGATCTCGCCACCAAGTGGTCGATCGAGCTGCTGTTCACCCCGATCCAGGGTTACGAGCAGGCCGGCGACCTCGCCGGGCTGTTCACCCGACCGCTCGCGCGCCGCGCGCGGCTGGAGGGCTAGCGCCATGCAGCTCACGCTCTGGACCTACGAGGGCCCTCCCCATATCGGCGCGATGCGGGTCGCCACCGCGATGCGCGGCCTGCATTACGTGCTGCACGCGCCGCAGGGCGACACCTACGCCGATCTGCTCTTTACCATGATCGAGCGGCACGGCGCCCGCCCGCCGGTGACCTACACGACGTTCCAGGCCCGCGACCTCGGCGCCGACACCGCCGAGATCTTCAAGCAGGCGGTCGCCGCCGCCTATGGCCGCTTCCGGCCCCAGGCGATGATCGTCGGCGCCTCCTGCACCGCCGAGTTGTTGCAGGACGATCCGGGCGGGCTGTCGAAGGCGCTCGGCCTGCCGATCCCGGTGATCCCGCTCGAACTCCCCGCCTACCAGAAGAAGGAGAACTGGGGCGCGTCGGAGACCTTCTATCGGTTGGTCCGCACGCTCGCCCCCGCCGCGCCCGCCCCGGAGCGGCTGAGAGGCAGCTGCAACATCCTCGGGCCGACCTCGCTGGGATTCCGCCACCGCGACGACCTGCGCGAGGTGCGCGGGCTCCTCGGCGACCTCGGCATCGCCGTCAACGTGGTGGCGCCGCTCGGCGCGACGCCGGCCGATCTCGGGCGGCTGGGCCAGGCGGCCTTCAACGTCGTGCTCTATCCGGAAGTGGCCCGCAGTGCCGCGCAATGGCTCGAAAAGGCCCACGGCCAGCCCTTCGTCGAGATCGCGCCGATCGGCGTGAAGGGCACCACCGCCTTCATCGAGGCGGTGGCTGCGCTCGCCGGCATCGATCCCGCGCCGGTCCTCGGGGCGCAAGGCTCGCGCCTGCCCTGGTACGCGCGCTCGGTCGACTCGACCTATCTGACCGGCAAGCGGGTCTTCGTGTTCGGCGATGCCACCCATGCGGTCGCGGCGGCCCGGGTGGCGACGCACGAGATCGGCTTCAACCTCGTCGGGCTCGGCACCTATTCGCGCGAATTCGCCCGCGAGGTGCGGGCGGAGGCCGCAAGCCACGGCATCGAGGCATTGATCACCGACGATTACCTGGCGGTCGAGGCGGCGATCGCCGCCGCGCAGCCGGAACTGGTGCTCGGCACCCAGATGGAGCGCCACGTCGCCAAGAAGCTCGGCATTCCCTGCGCGGTGATCTCGGCGCCGATGCACGTCCAGGACGTGCCGGCCCGCCACGCGCCGCAGATGGGCTTCGAGGGTGCGAATGTGCTCTTCGACACCTTCGTCCACCCGCTGATGATGGGGTTGGAGGAGCACCTGCTGGCGATGTTCCGGGACGACCCGGAATTCCACGATCGCGTCGCCCCCTCGCATCTCGGCGGCCGGCCGCGCGAGGAGGCCGAGACGGTCGTCGTTGCGGCCGCCTCCACCACCGCGACGCCGGTGGTCTGGTCGATCGAGGCCGAGCGCGAACTGAAGAAGGTCCCGTTCTTCGTCCGGGGCAAGGCCCGGCACAACACCGAACGCTTCGCCCGCGAGCGGGCGCTCCCGCTCATCACCGTCGAGACCCTGTACGATGCCAAAGCGCATTTCAGCCGGTGACGGACCGGGCGCGCTGCCGGAGCTGCGCGTCGTCATCGTCACCCTCGACAACCACCTCGCCGGGGCGGTGGAGCGGGCGCGCCGGGTGCTGGCCGAGACCGCGCCGGGCCTCGTCCTCGGCTTCCACGCCGCCGCCGAGTGGGAGACCGACCCGGCGGCCGTCGAAGCCTGCCGGGCCGACATCGCGCGGGCCGACATCGTGCTCTCGGCGATGCTGTTCATGGACGAGCACGTCCGGGCGGTGCTCCCCGCTTTGCTCGCCCGCCGCCCGCATTGCGACGCGATGGTGGGCTGCCTCTCGGCGGCGGAAGTGGTCCGCACCACGCGGATGAACCGCTTCGCCATGGACGGTTCGCAGCGCGGCGCACTCGACTTCCTCAAGCGGCTGCGCGGCAAGTCGGGGCCGGGAGGAACGCAAGGGAACGGCGCGCGCCAGATGGCGCTGATCCGCCAGATCCCCCGCATCCTGCGCTTCATCCCGGGCTCGGCCCAGGACGTGCGGGCCTATTTCCTGACCCTGCAATACTGGCTCGCCGGTTCGGACGAGAACGTCGTCAACCTCGTGCGCTTCCTCGCCGGCCGCTACGCCGCGGGCGAGCGCGCCGCCTGGCGCCGCCACCTCTCGGCGGCCGAGCCGCTCAGCTACCCCGAGACCGGCCTCTACCACCCGCGCATCCCCGAGCGGGTGACCGAGCGCCTCGACAAGCTGCCGGCCGCCGGCACGGGAGGCCGCGTCGGGCTCCTGCTGATGCGCTCCTACGTGCTCGCCGGCAACACGGCCCATTACGACGGCGTGATCGCGGCGTTGGAGGCGCGCGGGCTCACCGTCGTGCCGGCCTTCGCCAGCGGTCTCGACAACCGGCCGGCGGTCGAAAAATTCTTCCTGCGCGACGGCCGGCCGGCGATCGACGCGCTGGTTTCGCTCACCGGCTTCTCCCTCGTCGGTGGTCCCGCTTACAACGACGCCGCGGCCGCGAGCGCCATGCTGGCGCGGCTCGACGTGCCCTACCTCGCGGCGCAAGCGGTCGAGTTCCAGACCCTGGAGCAGTGGGAGGCCTCGGCCCGCGGCCTGTCGCCGGTCGAGGCGACCATGATGGTGGCGATTCCCGAACTGGATGGCGCCACCGCTCCGATGGTGTTCGGCGGCCGCGCGGCCGGCATGGGCGATTCCCGCGACATGGCGGAGCATCCCGAGCGGACCGCGCGCCTCGCCGACCGGGTCGCGCGCCTCGTCTCCCTGCGGTCCCGCGCGCGCTCGGAGCGCAAGGTCGCCGTCGTCCTGTTCAACTTCCCGCCCAACGCCGGCGCCACCGGCACCGCCGCCTTCCTGTCGGTGTGGGACTCACTCCACCGCGTGCTCCAGGGCCTGAAGGCCGACGGCTATTCCGTCGAGGTGCCGGAGACCGTCGATGCCCTGCGCGCCCGGGTGCTGGAGGGGAATGCCGCCCGCTACGGCGCGCCCGCCAACGTCGCTCACCGCATCTCGGCCGACGACCATGTGCGGCGCGAGGCCCATCTCGCCGAGATCGAGGCGCAATGGGGCCCGGCGCCGGGCCGGCACCAGAGCGACGGATCGTCGATCCTGGTGCTCGGCGCGCATTTCGACAACGTCTTCGTCGGGGTGCAGCCGGCCTTCGGCTACGAGGGCGACCCGATGCGCCTGCTGTTCGAGCAGGGCTTTGCCCCGACCCACGCCTTCTCGGCCTTCTACCGCTACCTGCGCGAGGACTTCTGTGCCGACGCGGTCCTGCATTTCGGCACTCACGGGGCGCTCGAATTCATGCCCGGCAAGCAGACCGGGCTGTCTTCCGCCTGCTGGCCCGAGCGGCTGATCGGCGCGTTGCCGAACGTCTACCTCTACGCCGCCAACAATCCCTCGGAAGGCACGCTCGCCAAGCGCCGGGTAGCCGCGACGCTGGTGAGCTACCTGACGCCGAGCCTCGCCCAGGCCGGGCTCTATCGCGGGCTCATCGACCTCAAGGCCTCGCTCGAGCGCCGCCGCGCCCTGCCGCCGGAGGATGCCGCCGAGCGGGCAAAGCTCGCGGTGCTGATCCACGGCCAGGCCTGCGGCCTCGACCTCGCCGAGGGCGACGGCTGGGGCGAGGACGCGGAACACCGCATCGCCGACCTCGCAATCCGGCTGATCGAGCTCGAACACACCCTGATCCCGCACGGGCTGCACGTGGTCGGGCAGGGCACCCCGCAGGAGGAGCGCATCGACCTGCTGCTCGCGCTCGCCGAATCCGTCCACGGCCTCGCGCCGGACCGTACCGGGATCATGCGGCTGGTGGCCGGCGCCTCGCCCGAAGAGATGGCCGGCGCCGACGACGCGGCGCTCGCCGCCTTCCGGGCGCTCGCCGAGACCGACCGGCTGCTCGCCGAGGATCACGAGATCCCGGCCCTGCTCCGCGCCCTCGACGGCCGGTTCATCGCGCCGGTCGCCGGCGGCGACGTGCTGCGCTCGCCCGCGATCCTGCCGACCGGCCGCAACCTGCACGGCTTCGACCCCTACCGGATCCCGAGCGCCTTCGCGCTCGCCGACGGCCGGGCCCAGGTCGAGAAGCTGCTCGCCCGTCACGCCTCTGACGGCGGCGCGTACCCCGAGAGCATCGCGCTGGTGCTGTGGGGCAGCGACAACCTGAAGAGCGAGGGCGCGCCGGTGGCGCAGGCCCTGGCGCTGATGGGCGCAGCCCCCCGCTTCGACGGCTATGGCCGGCTCTGCGGCGCGGTGCTGATCCCGCTCGAAGACCTTGGCCGCCCGCGCATCGACGTGGTGGCGACCCTGTCGGGCATCTTCCGCGATCTCTTGCCGCTCCAGACGAAGCTGCTCGCCGAAGCGGCCTGGCTCGCCGCCAGCGCCGACGAACCGGAGGCGATGAACTTCGTGCGCAAGCACGCCCTCGCCCACCAGGCGGCGCAGGGCATCGACCTCGAAACCGCGGCTCTGCGGGTCTTCAGCAACGCGGAAGGGGCCTACGGCGCCAACCTCAACCACCTTGTGGAGTCCGGGCGCTGGGAGGACGAGACCGAGCTGTGCGAGACCTTCTCGCGGCGCAAGAGCTTCGCCTACGGCCGTACGGGCAAGCCGGAACCGCGCCGCGCCCTGATGCAGGCGGTGCTGGCGGGCGTCGATCTCGCCTACCAGAACCTCGATTCGGTCGAGGTCGGGGTGACCAGCGTCGACCATTACTTCGACGGGCTCGGCGGCATGGCCCGCGCGGTCGCGAAGGCCCGGGGGACCTCGGTCCCCGTCTATATCAGCGACCAGACCCGCGGCGAGGGCCGGGTGCGCTCGCTCTCCGAGCAGGTGGCGCTCGAGACCCGCACCCGCATGCTCAACCCGAAATGGGTCGAGGGGATGCTCGGCCACGGCTACGAGGGCGTGCGCCAGATCGACCAGCATCTCACCAATACGGTCGGCTGGTCGGCGACCACCGATCAGGTCGCGCCCTGGATCTACCAGCGCATCACCGAAACTTATGTCCTCGACGAGGCGATGCGCGAGCGCATGGCGGCGCTCAACCCCGCCGCCTCGGCCAAGGTCGCCCATCGCCTGATCGAGGCGCATCGGCGCGGCTTCTGGACCCCCGACCCCGAGACCCGGGCCGCCCTCGACCGGGCCGAGGAGGCCCTCGAGGACCGGCTGGAAGGCATCACCGCGGAGGCTGCCGCATGAACATCGCGATCCGAAACCCCGTCCCGGCGCGCCGGGAGGAGGGAAGCCTCCAGGTCGCCCTCGACCCGGATATCCGCATCGAGACCGCCAAGGTCTTCGCCGTCTACGGCAAGGGCGGCATCGGCAAGAGCACGACCTCGTCGAACCTCTCCGTTGCCTTCTCGAAGCTCGGCAAGCGCGTGCTCCAGATCGGCTGCGACCCAAAGCACGATTCGACCTTCACGCTGACGAAGCGCCTGGCGCCGACCGTCATCGACGCCCTGGAGGCGGTGCAGTTCCACTCGGAGGAGCTGCGCGTCGAGGATTTCGTGGTCGAGGGCTATAACGGCGTGCGCTGCGTCGAGGCCGGCGGCCCGCCGGCCGGCACCGGCTGCGGCGGCTACGTCGTCGGCCAGACGGTGAAGCTCCTCAAGGAGCATCACCTTCTGGAAGACACCGACGTGGTGATCTTCGACGTTCTGGGCGACGTGGTCTGCGGCGGCTTCGCCTCGCCGCTCCAGCATGCCGACCGGGCGCTGATCGTCACGGCGAACGACTTCGATTCGATCTTCGCGATGAACCGCATCGTCGCGGCGATCCACGCGAAATCCAAGAATTACGGCGTGCGCCTCGGCGGCGTCATCGCCAACCGCTCGGCCAAGACCGACGAGATCGACCGGTTCAACGACGCGGTCGGCCTCAAGCGCCTGGCGCATTTCCAGGATCTCGACGTGGTGCGCCGCTCGCGCCTGAAGAAGGCGACATTGTTCGAGATGGATCCCTCGCCGGAACTGCTCGCCGTGCAGGCCGAGTACCTGCAACTGGCCGAGCAACTCTGGGCCGGCGTCGACCCGCTTCCGGCGGTGCCGATGAAGGATCGCGACCTGTTCGAGTTCCTGGGATTCGATTGATGACCAGCTCCACCTACGCCACCCGCCGGGCCCAGCTCGAAACCTATTTCGACCGCACCGCCGTCGAGGCCTGGGCGCGGCTCACCTCGGACGCGCCGGTGAGCCGCATCCGCGCCACCGTGCGGGCCGGCCGCGACGCGATGCGGGCCGAACTCCTGTCCTGGCTCCCCGCCGACCTCTCCGGCCGGCGCCTGCTCGATGCCGGCTGCGGCACCGGCGCGCTCGCGCTCGAGGCGGCGCGCCGCGGCGCCGATGTCGTGGCGATCGACGTGTCGCCGACGCTGGTCGGCCTCGCCCGCGAGCGCACCGCGAGCCTCCGGCTCGAGGGCCGCCTCGATTTCCAGGTCGGCGACATGCTGGGCGAGGGGCTGGGACGCTTCGACCACGTCGTGGCGATGGATTCGCTGATCCATTACCGCACCCCCGACATCGTCCGCGCCCTCTCGGCGCTCGCCCGCCGCACCGATGCGTCGGTCCTGTTCACGGTCGCCCCGCGCACCCCGCTGCTCACCGTGATGCACGCCGCCGGCCGGCTCTTTCCCCGCGGCGACCGGGCGCCGGCGATCGAGCCGGTCGGCGAGGGGACCTTGCGCCGTCGCATCGCCGCCGATCCGGGCCTTCAGGCCTTCACGGTCGCCCGCAGCCGGCGGATCAATTCCGGCTTCTACCTCTCCAACGCCCTCGAACTGGCCCGCCGATGAGCACGGCCAGCCGCATCGCCCGGGCGCTCGCCGATCTCGGCCCCCGCTACCTGCCCTTCGCGGATGCCGCGACGAAGGAACTGCCGCTCGGCCGGCTGCTGCGCCTGTCGCTGTTCCAGGTCACGGTCGGGATGGCGGCGGTGCTGCTGATCGGCACCCTCAACCGGGTGATGATCGTCGAGCTCGACGTGCCGGCCTGGATCGTCGCCGTGATGCTGTCGCTGCCGCTGCTCGCCGCCCCGTTCCGGGCGCTCGTGGGCTTCCGCTCCGACAGCCACCGCTCGGTGCTCGGCTGGAAGCGCGTCCCCTACCTGTGGTTCGGCACGCTGCTGCAATTCGGCGGCTTTGCGATCATGCCTTTCGCGCTGCTGATCCTGTCGGGCGACACGACCGGCCCGATCGTCGTCGGCCAGGTTGCGGCGGCGCTCGCCTTCGTGCTCGTCGGCGCGGGCTTGCACACCACGCAGACCGTGGGTCTGGCGCTCGCCACCGACCTCGCGCCCGCGCATGCCCGCCCGAAGGTGGTGGCTTTGCTCTGCGCCATGCTGCTCGCCGGCATGATGGCGAGCGCCGTCGTGTTCGGGCTGGCCCTGCACAACTTCTCGGCCATCCGGCTGATCCAGGTGATCCAGGGCGCGGCGCTGGCCACCCTCGTCCTCAACGGCATCGCCCTGTGGAAGCAGGAGCCGCGCGACACCTCGCGCAAGTCGGCGCCGGCCCGCCGCTTCGGCGAGGCCTGGGAGGCCTATACGGCCCAGCCGCAGGCGCGGCGGCGGCTCATCGCCACCGGCCTCGGCACGGCCGGGTTCAGCATGCAGGACATCCTGCTCGAACCCTATGGCGGCCAGATCCTGCACCTGCCGGTGGCCGCCACCACCGCGCTCACGGCGGTGCTCGCCGTCGGCGGCGGGATCGGGCTTCTCACCGCGGCCCGCTGGCTCAACCGCGGCGGCGATCCGTTCCGGGTCGCGGCGGCCGGGGCGGTGGTCGGCATCGCGGCCTTCTCGGCGGTGGTCTTCGCCGCGCCGCTCGGCTCCGGCGGGCTGTTTGCCTGCGGCGTCGCGCTGATCGGGCTCGGCGGCGGGCTCTTCGCCCACGGCACGCTGACCGCCTCGATGGCCGGCGCGGCCCCCGAACAGACCGGGCTCGCGCTCGGCGCCTGGGGCGCCGTCCAGGCCTGCGCTGCGGGCCTGGCCATCGCGGCGAGCGGCATCCTGCGCGATGCCGGCTCGGCGCTCGCGGTCTCCGGCCGCCTCGGCGAGGCCTTGTCTGAGGCCTCCACCGGCTACCTCGTCGTCTACCACATCGAGATCGGGCTCCTCTTCGCCACCCTGGTGGCGATCGGGCCGCTGGTGCGCCGGCCCGCTCTTCCCCCGCTCTCCGCCCGTCCGGCCCTATCCTAGAAGGAGGCCATCATGCCCAAGGGTGCCCTCACAGGTTATCTCGACGTCGCGCAAGTGGTGCTCTACGCCTTCTGGATCTTCTTTGCCGGCCTGGTCTTCTACCTGCGCCGCGAGGATCGCCGGGAGGGCTATCCGCTCGAATCCGAGGTCCATGGCGGCCTGAAGGGCTGGGACTGGCTGTTCGTGCCGTCTCCCAAAACCTTCCTGCTCGCCGACGGCTCGGCCGTGCTGGCGCCGCGTCCGCACGAGGGCCCGGTCGGCGAGCTCAAGGCGGTCAAGCTCGAACCCTGGCCCGGCGCCCCGATCGTCCCGACCTCGACCGACGATTCGCGGCTCGCCGACGGCGTCGGCCCGGGTGCCTATGCGCTCCGCGCCGAGCGGCCTGACCTGACCTGGGAGGGCAAGACCCGCATCGTGCCGATGCGCGTCGCCGAGGAGTTCACCGTCGCGTCGTCCGATCCCGATCCGCGCGGCATGCCGGTCTACGGCGCCGACGGCGTGCTCGCCGGCACCGTCACGGAGATCTGGGTCGATCGCGGCGAGTCGCTGCCGCGCTACTACGAGATGGAGCTGGACGGCGCCCGCGACCGCACCGTGCTGATCCCGGTGACCTTCGCCGACCTGAACCGCTTCAGCCGGCACAAGAAGATCGTCGTCGAGGCCCTGCTCGCCCGCCAGTTCGCCGGCGTGCCGCAGCCGCGCGACCCCGACAGCATCACCCTGCGGGAGGAGGAGCGGGTCATCGCCTATTACGGCGCCGGCACGCTCTACGCCACCGATCGCCGCCAAGAACCGCTGCTGTGACAGGAGCCGCTGCTGTGACGGACCTGCTTCCTCACGGGCTGCCCGGCCCGCTGCCCAAGGGCGAGCGCCTGCTGTGGCAGGGCCGCCCGGCGCTCCTCAGCCTGGCGCGCCGCGCCTTCCACGTCGATCTCGTCGCGCTGTATTTCGCCGGGCTCGCCGCCTTCCAGGCCTATGCCTCGGGGCGTGTCTCCGCCGCCTGGCCGATCCTGCTCGCCGGTGCCCTGGGACTGGCGATCCTGTTCGCGCTCGCCTGGGGCGCCTGCCGCACCACGGTCTACACCTTGACCGACCGGCGGCTGATGCTGCGCATCGGCATCGCGCTCCAGATGGACATCAATCTCCCCCTGAAGGAGATCGAGGGCGCCTCGTTCCGCCGCTTCAACGACGGCAGCGGCGACCTGCCGCTCCTGCTCAAGCCCGGCGTGCGGCTCGCCTACCTGCATCTCTGGCCCCATGCCCGGCCGTGGCGCCTGACCCGGCCCGAGCCGATGCTGCGCTGCGTGCCGGACGCGGAAGGAGTGGCTAAGCGCATCGCCATGGCGCTCGCCGAGGCGAACGGCCAGCCGGTCCAGGCCCTGCCGCCGGCCCCGGTCGCGAGCCCCGTCCTCCCCGGCCGCCTCGCGGCGGCGGGCCACTAGGGGGTAACCATGGCGCACGACATCCCGGTCCCCCGCGCGCTCCTGCGCAATGCCGGCCTCCTCGTCGCCTTCTCGCTCGCCGCGGTGGCGATCGGCCGGTTCGGCGATGTGGGCACCACCCAGATGCCGCCGGCCAATCCCGTCCAGGTGCTCGACCTCGCGGTCGAGGACCGGCCGGACGGCCGCGTCGATCTCCGCAACGCCGAGAGCGGCCGCCTCGTCGCCGAGGTGCAGCCCGGCGAGGACGGGTTCCTGCGGGCGACCCTGCGGGTCATGGCCCAGGCGCGCCTGCGCGAGGGCCTGCCCCGCAACCCGCCGTTCCGGCTCACCCGCTGGGACAACGGCACGCTGACCCTCGACGACGTCGCGTCGGGCCGGCGGATCAACCTCGAAGCCTTCGGGCTCGACAACGCGGTCGCCTTCGCGCGGCTGCTCGAACAGGGGAGGGGCGCATCGTGATGCAGTGGTTCGGCGGCAAGCGCCGCATCGAGGTGCCGTGCACGGTCGAGATCGAGCAGACGGCGGAAAGCCTGCACGCCCATGTCACGCTGGACGGCGGCCTGCTGATCGCCCCCGGCGACGAGGTGACGGTGCACGACGCGCCGACCTCCGTTCCCTATGGCGACCGGATCGTGGTGCGCCGCACCGCTACGGTGGTGCGCGCCGGCGCCATGGAGCGCCTGTGGACCCGCATCGCGGGCCATTTCGAACTCACCGAACTCTACGAAGTCAGCTTCTCGGAAAGGACGCGGCTATGAGCGCGACGACCCTGAAGACCCCGAACGAGAGCACCAAGTCGGCCCAGGAAACCACTTTCCTGAGCCCGCGCTTCTACACCACCAACTTCGAGGAACTCGACCGCACCAACGTCGAGCCGGTGCGGGCCGAGTGGGACGTGCTCCTCGCCGAGATGCGCGCCGATCCCAACAAGCGCCACTTCGTGCGCAATTCCGACTTCGATCTCGACCTCTCCGGTCTCGACCCGGAGCTGCGCAAGGAATTCCTCGATTTCCTGGTCTCGTCGATCACCGCCGAGTTCTCGGGCTGCGTGCTCTATGCCGAGATGCGCAAGCGCGCCAAGAACAAGGACATCCGCGAGCTGTTCGCCTATATGAGCCGCGACGAGGCCCGTCACGCCGGCTTCATCAACGACACGCTCAAGGATTTCGGGGTCGGCATCGATCTCGGCTTCCTGACCAAGGCCAAGAAGTACACGTATTTCCGGCCGAAATTCATTTTCTACGCCACCTATCTGTCGGAGAAGATCGGGTACGCGCGCTACATCGCGATCTTCCGCCACCTCGAGCGCCATCCGGACAAGCGCTTTCATCCGATCTTCAAGTGGTTCGAGAAGTGGTGCAACGACGAGTTCCGCCACGGCGAGGCCTTCGCGCTGTTGATGCGCGCCAACCCGAAGCTGCTCACCGGCATCAACTATTACTGGATCAAGTTCTTTCTGCTCGCCGTGTTTTGCACGATGTACGTGCGCGACCAGTGCCGGCCGGCCTTCCACAAGGCGCTCGGGGTCGATCCCAAGCAATACGACTTCCAGGTCTTCGCCATCACTTCGGAAATCTCGCGCCAGGTCTTCCCGCTCACCCTCGACATCGAAAATCCGGGCTTCCGGGCCGGGCTGGAGCGGCTGCTCGCTTGCGCCCGCGGCATCGAGGAGGCGAAGGCGAGGGGCGGGATCGTCGGCAAGATCAAGCATGCCGGCTACGTCGCCAAGGCAGCACTCGCCTTCGGGCGGCTGATGGTGATGCCGGCGAAGGCCAACCCGATGCCCGCGCAGATCCGCCTCAGCCCCGCCTGGTAGCGCCCCGCATGTCCGACTATGCCGCGCCGATCGTCTATGCCGTCGTGATCTGGTGGTTCCTGACCGGGGCGATCCTCTGGCTGAACCACCGGCCGCGCCGCACCCATGCCTGGAGCTTCGGCGCGACGACCGTGGCGCTCTTCGGTGCGCTCTGGGTGATCGCCTGGAGCACAACCCAAGAGAGCGAGGCGGGGGCCTACGCGGCCTTCACGGCGGCGCTGATCGTCTGGGGCTGGCAGGAGATGGCCTTCTACATGGGCTATGTCGCCGGTCCCCGGCGCACCCCGGGTTCGGCCACCGACCGGGGCCTCGCCCGCTTCGGCGCCGCCGCCGCGACCAATCTCTGGCACGAGGCGGCGATCATCCTCGGCTTTGCCGCCATCGCCTGGCTCACGGCGGGCGGCCCGAACCGGATGGCGCTCTGGACCTACCTGGTGCTGTGGGGGATGAACCTCAGCGCCCGGCTCAACCTCTTTCTCGGCGTGCGCAACCTCCACGCCGAGTTCCTGCCCGAACATCTTCGCTATCTCGGCAGCTTCTTTCGCCGCGCGCCGATGAACGCGTTGTTTCCGGTGGCGATGATCCTCGCCACCGGCTTCCTCCTGGTGCTGCTGCACCCCGCCGTCACCGAGAGCGCGTCGGCCTTCAAGCGCTCCGGCCACACCATGATGGCGACCCTGATGGCGCTCGCCATCCTCGAGCACGGCTTCCTGATGCTGCCGCTGCCCTCGGCCGCGCTCTGGGGCTGGGGGCTGCCCGCCCGCCGCCCGGGAGCCGACGCCGCACCCTGACACCCAGAAGAAAACAACCGGAAAAACGCCGTACAAGGGGACGTTCGATGGACTACGAAGCGCACTTCTCCGCCGCTCTCCAGGGTCTGCACCGCGAGGGACGCTACCGGGTCTTCACCGACCTCGAGCGCCAGGCCGGCCGGTTCCCCTACGCCACCCAGCACGGTGCCCACGGCACCCGCGAGGTGACGGTGTGGTGCTCGAACGACTATCTCGGCATGGGCCAGCACCCGGCGGTGACGGGCGCGATGCACGAGGCGATCGACCGCTGCGGCGCGGGGGCGGGCGGCACCCGCAACATCTCGGGCACCAACCATTACCACGTGCTGCTGGAGCAGGAACTCGCCGACCTGCACGGCAAGGAAGCCGCACTCCTCTTCACCTCGGGCTACGTCTCGAACTGGGCCGGTCTCGGGACGCTCGCCTCGAAGCTGCCGGGCTGCGTCGTGTTCTCGGACGAGGGCAACCACGCCTCGATGATCGAGGGTATCCGCTCGAGCCGGGCCGAGCGCCATATCTTCCGCCACAACGATCCCGACGACCTCGACCGCAAGCTCCGCCTCGTCGACCCGAAGCTCCCGAAGCTCGTCGCCTTCGAATCGGTCTACTCGATGGATGGCGACATCGCGCCGATCGCCGAGCTCTGCGACGTGGCCGAGGCGCACGGCGCCATGACCTATCTCGACGAGGTCCATGCGGTCGGCCTCTACGGACCCCGCGGCGGCGGCATCGCCGAGCGCGAGGGGCTGATGCACCGCCTCACCGTGATCGAGGGCACGCTCGGCAAGGCCTTCGCGGTGTCGGGCGGCTACATCGCGGCCTCCAGCGCGCTGTGCGATTTCGTGCGCAGCTTCGCCTCGGGCTTCATCTTCACCACCTCGCTCCCGCCCGCCATAGCGGCGGGGGCGGCGGCGAGCATCCGCCACCTCAAGGCGAGCGGGGCGGAGCGCGCGCGGCATCAGGACCGCGTCGCCGCGGTGCGCCGGCGGCTCTCGGCCATCGGCATCCCGCTCCTCGACAATCCGAGCCACATCGTGCCGGTGATGGTGGGCGATCCCGTCCAGTGCAAGGAGATCAGCGACACGCTGCTCGACGAGTTCGGGATCTACGTCCAGCCGATCAACTACCCGACCGTGCCCCGCGGCACCGAGCGGCTGCGGATCACCCCGTCGCCGCTGCACAGCGATGCGGATATCGATCACCTGACGCTGGCCCTCGGGACGATCTGGGGCCGGATCGGGCTGGCGCGGGCGGCGTGACCAGGGCGCGACGCCCCCGAACCCTCCCCCCTCTGCGGGGGAGGGGATCCTGCGTGAGCAGGGGCCGGGAGAGGGGCAGCGCGACGGTGTTCCAGAGGGCGCTCTTCACCACGCTCGCGACCTCTCCGGAAGCGTGGTTCCCCTCTCCCGCCCGGCTCCGCCGGGCACCCTCCCCGCAGAGGGGGGAGGGTTCTCTGCGCTCGACTGATTCGGTTTCCGGCTGATCGCTTCGCGATGCGGAAACCGGCTTCGCTCAGGCGCCGCGCGGGCTGGTCATACCGTGTCCGGAAGATCCCTTCCGGACACGGTATGATGTGATCCTTCGAAGACGATCGGCGCAGCACTGTCACCAAAAACAACCGTCATTTTCATTAGACAATCCCACCTCTCCGTCCGATCCTACCCCTCTCATCCACCCGCAAGGACACGCACCGTGGCCCCCACCCACTCGGCCCTGTCCCGGCGGGCCCCCAAGCCGGGTTTCTCGAAGCCGATCGCTGTGGATCCCGCCGCACGTCCCGAGGCGATGCCCCGTCCGCCCTATCCGTTCGCGGCCATCGTCGGGCAGGACGCGATGCGCCGCGCGCTGCTCGTCGCGGCGGTCGATCCGGCGGTGGGCGGCGTACTGGTCTTCGGCGATCGCGGCACCGGCAAGTCCACCGCCGTGCGGGCGCTCGCCGCCCTCCTGCCGCCGATGCGGGCCGTGGCGGGCTGCGCCTATGCCTGCGATCCCGTCGATGCCGCCTCCCTCTGCCCGGCCTGCGCGGCGCGAAGGGGGCAGGGGCTCACGGTGAAGACCGTGCCGGTGCCGGTGGTCGACCTACCCCTCGGCGCCACCGAGGACCGGGTCGTCGGGGCGCTGGATATCGGCCGGGCGCTCGGGGCCGGCGAGAAGGCGTTCGAGCCGGGATTGCTCGCCCGCGCCAACCGGGGCTTTCTGTACATCGACGAGGTCAACCTGCTCGAGGACCACCTCGTCGACCTGCTCCTCGACGTGGCGGCCTCCGGCGTCAACACCGTCGAGCGCGAGGGATTGAGCCTGCGCCATCCGGCCCGCTTCGTCCTCGTCGGCAGCGGCAACCCGGAGGAGGGCGAGCTGCGGCCGCAACTCCTCGACCGGTTCGGCCTCGCCGTCACGGTGACGACCCCGACCGACCTCGCGACCCGGGTCGCGATCGTGCGCCGCCGCGACGCCTACGAGCGCGACCCGGCCGCCTTCGCCGCCGAATGGGCGGGCGAGGAGGCGCGGCTGGGGCAGGCGATCCTGGCGGCGCGGGCGAGCTTGCCCGACGTGACCGTGCCGGATGCGGTGCTGGAGGCGGCGGCGCGGCTGTGCCTGGCGCTCGGCACCGACGGGTTGCGCGGCGAGCTGACCCTGATGCGCACCGCCCGGGCCCAGGCGAGCCTGGATGGCGCCGAGACCGTGACCCTCGACCACCTGCGCGCGGTCGCCCCGAGTTGCTTGAGCCACCGCCTGCGCCGCAACCCCCTCGACGAGGCCGGTTCCGAGGCCCGAATCGCCCGGGCGCTCGCCGAGGTTCTCGGGTGAGCGCCGCGCCCGATCCGGTCTGGATCCAGGCCTGCCTGGCGGCGTCCCTCCTCGCGCGCGATCCAGCGGGCACGGGCGTCGTGCTGCGCGCCCGGCCCGGCCCGGTGCGCGAGGCCTGGCTCGACCACCTGCGCCGCCTTCTCCCCGATGGGACGCCGGTGACGCGCCTTCCGGCCGGCATCGCCGACGACGCGCTGCTCGGCGGGCTCGACCTGCCGGCGACCCTGGCGGCGGGGCAGCCGGTAGCGCAAACGGGGCTCCTCGCCCGCAGCCATGGCGGCGTGATCGTCGTCCCGATGGCCGAGCGGCTGGCCCCCGGTACCGCGGCGCGGATCGCGCAAAGCCTCGATACCGGCCTCGTCGAGGTCGCCCGGGACGGGATCGCGGCCCGCCACCCGGCGCAGGTCGGCCTCGTGCTCCTCGACGAAGGGGAGGGCGAGGACGAGGCGGTACCGGCCTGCCTCGCCGACCGGCTGGCGTTTCATCTCGATCTCGATAGTGTGCCGGTGAGTGCCGTCATGGCGGCGCCGGGCCTCGCCGTTGCCCATGCGGGCCCCTGGAATACGACAGTGTGGTCCATCCCCGGAACGGTCCCCTCCCACCCGGGCCCTCATCCTGAGGTGCCCACGCAGTGGGCCTCGAAGGAGGGTTCCAGGGATCGCCACGATATCTGGAGCCCTCCTTCGAGGCCCACTGCGTGGGCACCTCAGGATGAGGTCACGGGTGGGAGGGGACATGACGACGGGCTCGGCGTCGGTGTCGTGTCCCGTGATGCGGACCGGGTCGAGGTCCCGTCCGAACCCGACGGGCCCCCCGACGCCGCCGTCACGCTCTGCGCTCTCGCATCGCGGCTCGGCATCGCGTCCTTGCGTGCGCCGCTCCTGGCCTTGCGGGTGGCGCGGCTGCATGCGGTCCTGGCCGGACGCGACGCGGTCGAGGATTCCGATCTGGCTCTCGCGGCCGCCCTGGTGCTGGCGCCCCGGGCGTGCTGCTGGCCGCAGGAGGCGCAAGAAACGCCGGACGACCCCGCCGAGCCGCCGCCGGAGCAGAGCGACGAGGCCGGGCCCGTCGGCCAGGAGGGCGGCGAGGACCGTCTTCTCGCCGCCGCGGCCGCGAGCCTGCCGCCCGGCCTCCTCGCCCGCCTCGTCGCGGGAGGCGGACCGCGCACCCGCAGCCCGGGCGCCGGCCGCATGGGCGCCGCCGCCTCGGCCCAGCGCGGCCGGCCGGTCGGGACCCGGCCGGGCGATCCGCGCCGCGGGCGCCTCGCCCTGATCGAGACCCTGCGGGCCGCCGCTCCCTGGCAGCGCCTGCGCCGGGGCGAGGGCGAGGCGCGCCTGCGGATCACGGCCGACGACCTGCGCATCCGCCGCCTGGTGCAGAAGCGCGAGACCACCACGATCTTCGCGGTCGATGCCTCCGGATCCGCCGCCCTCGAACGCCTGGCCGAGGCCAAGGGCGCGGTCGAATCGCTCCTCGCCGAGTGCTACGTCCGGCGCGACCGGGTCGCCCTGGTGGCGTTCCGGGGCCGCGGCGCCGACCTCTTGCTGGTTCCGACCCGCTCGCTGGTGCGGGCCAAGCGCGCTCTGGCCTCCCTGCCGGGCGGCGGCGGCACCCCGCTCGCGGCCGGCATCGCGGCGGCGGGCCGGCTCGCCGCCGCGGAGCGGCGCAGCGGCCGAAGCCCGGTCGTGCTGCTCCTCACCGACGGCCGGGCCAATGTCGACCGCTCCGGCGCGCCGGGCCGGGCGCAGGCCGCGGCGGATGCCCTCGCGGCGGCCCGGGCGCTCGCCGCGGAAGGCACGCGGGCGCTCGTGATCGACACCGCCGCCCGCCCGCAGGATGCCGCCCGGACGCTCGCCGCCGCGATGGCGGCGCGCTACCTGGCGATGCCGCTCGCCGACGCCGCGCGCCTGACGCAGGCCGTGCGCGAGGCGGCCCCCGCATGCTGACCGCGATGGCCCGATCCGACGACAGGCCCGCCTTCGCGCGGGCGGGCCGCGACTGGCCGAACCGCGAAGCGAGCCGCTTCGTCTCGGCCGGCGGCCTGACCTGGCACGTGCAGGAGGCGGGTGCGGGTCCGGTCCTGCTCCTCGTCCACGGCACGGGGGCTGCGACCCATTCCTGGCGCGGGCTCATGCCGCGGCTCGCCCGCGACTTCCGTGTGATCGCCCCCGACCTGCCGGGTCACGGCTTCACCGATCCGCTGCCGACGCCCTCGCTGCCACGCATGGCGAGGGCGCTCGCCGATCTCCTGCGCGCTCTCGATGTCCAGCCTCAGGTCGCGGTCGGGCACTCCGCGGGTGCGGCGATCCTGGCGCGTCTCTGCCTCGACGGCGGGCTCGCGCCGCGCCTCCTCGTCGGGCTCAACGCCGCGCTCAAACCATTTCCGGGCATGGCCGGTTTCATCTTCCCGGCGATGGCCCGCGCCCTGTTCCTCAACCCGGTGACGCCGCGGGTCTTCGCCTGGTCGGCCGACCGGGCGGCGGTGGAGCGGCTGATCCACGGCACCGGCTCGACCCTCGACCGCGCCGGCCTCGACCTGTACCGGCGCCTGTTCCAGACTCCCGGCCACGTCGCGGGCGCCCTCGGCATGATGGCGCATTGGGACCTCGTCCCCCTCGACCGCGACCTGCCCCGCCTCGCGGGTCCGCTCCTGCTGATCGTCGGGGGCCAGGACCGCACCATCGCTCCCGACGTGTCGTTCGGCCTCGCCGACCGCCTCGGCGGCCGGGCCAAGGTCGAATTGCTGCGCGGCCTCGGGCACCTGGCCCACGAGGAGAAGCCGGAGCTGGTGGCGGAGTTGATCCGGGCCGGGGCGGAGCGGGAGGGGGTTCTGGGCTGAGGGGCTGTTCGAGCGGTTGCGTCGATCAATCCGGCAAACGGACCGACCTCACCAAGTGGGAGCGACGGCCGCCGCGCAACAACCCTCACCCCCTCTGCGGGGGGAGGGTGGCGAACGCAGTGAGCGCAGCGGGACGAAGTCCCGCCGAGAGGGGCAGCGCGACGGTGGTCGGGAGGGCGCCCTTCAGAGCGGTTCAGTCAATTCCGGAACCGTGGTTCCCCTCTCCCGCCCGGCTCCGCCGGGCACCCTCCCCCGTAGAGGGGGGAGGGTTCGCGCGTGGCGACCCTACTCCGCCGCCATCGCCTGATGCACCACCGGCACCGCCGGCGCGCCCTCCCAGCGGGAATTGGCCGGGATGCTCTCGCCCTTCATCACGATGGTGAGCGGGCGCAGCTGGGCGTAGTCGCCGACCTTGGTGTCGTAGAGCACCGTCGCGAAGGCGCCGACGCTGACGCCGCGGCCGACCTCGACCCGGCCGACCTTCATCACCCGGTCCTCGTAGAGGTGGGTCTGGAGCGCCGACATCCGGTTGACCGAGGCGAAGTCGCCGATGGTGACGCAGTCGAACTCGGTGATGTCGGTCGCGAGCAGGCACACGCCCTCGCCGGTGCGGGTGCCGAACAGCCGCAGCACCCAGGGCAGGAACGGCGTGCCCATCAGGTGCTCGAGCAGCACCTTGCCGGCCAGACCCCAGTACATCACCGCCACCGCCTCGGTGCGCATCGCCCACCACGACCACATCGGGTGCATGCCGGGCTCGTAGCGGCCCATCAGCAGCCACTTCACGGCGATGACCACCAGGGTCTGCAGCACCGCGATCACAACGCTGGTGGCGACGAAGCTGATGGCGAGGCCCGACCAGTCGCCGGCGAGGATGGCCGGGTAGAATACGAAGTCGATCGCCAGGATGGCGAAGGTGATGAACAGCATCGGCGAGAACGAGGAGGTGAAGGCCTCGAACACGCCGCGGCGGACCCGCGGCCAGATCCCGGGCTCGAAGGTCTGGGCCTGGCCGAGATCGACCTTCTGGCGGACCGGCAGCTTGATCGGCGGCGAGCCGAACCAGGTCTCGCCGGGCGCCATGCGGTCGTTGGCCGGCGGCTTCGACTTGATGCCGATGAGCACGTCGTCCGGGATGATGGCGCCGGGCGGCACCACCGCGTCGTTGCCGACGAAGACCCGGGCGCCGGTGCGGACCGGGGCCAGCTCCATCACGCCGCGGCGCACCTCCTCCTCGCCGTAGACGACCTCGTCGGCGATGAAGTTGCGCGGGCCGACTTCCGCGAGGTCGTAGCGGCCGGCGAGGTTGGTGGAGATCTCGGCGCCCTGGCCCATTCCGGCGCCCATCAGCCGGTACCAGGCCCGCATGTAGACCGTGGCGAAGAGCGACGAGAGGGTTTCCAGCGTCACCTCGGCGGCGAGCGCCACCGCCCATTTGCGCAGGTAGACGCCGCTATGGATCGAGTAGCTGCCCTCGCGCAGGCGCGGCAGCACCAGCCAGCGGATGCCGGCGATCAGCCCGACCGTGCCGGCGGTCATCAGCATCGCCGTCGGCCAGGTCAGGAACGGCAGGTACCAGTGGTAATCCACGTCGGTCATCGTCGCCAGCGAATCGCTGATCTGGTCGAAGATGTAGAAGGCCGGGAAGATCGGCAGCAGGCCGACCGCCGGAATCGCCGCCAGCAGCACGGCGTAGATCGCGAAGAACACCGCCCGGCGCTGGCCCGAGACCTCGGGCTCCGGATGGATGTCCGAGAGATCGACCATGCCGACCTTGCGGCCGGGCGAACCGTCCCAGGCCTCGGCGCGGCCGACCACGGTGCCCGACGGCACGGTGGTGAGGTCGGCCAGTTCCGCGTGATCCTCGATGCGGGTGTCGTAGCCGACGACGCAGGAGGTGCCGATGGCGACGTCGTCGCCGATCGAGACGGGTCCGATGATCAGCTCGTTGCCGACCACCTCGGCATTGGCGAGCGTCAGCCGGCCGCCGAGCGAGGCACCGCGCCCGATGCTGACGAGGTCCGGCGCGCCGATCTCGATGTCGGAGATCAGCGCGTCCTCGCCGATCTTGGCGCCGAGAAGCCGCAGGTAGATGCGGATCATCGGCGAGCCCTGGAGCCACTTGACGTGGACCAGCGGCGTCAGGCGCTGGGTCAGCCACCAGCGGAAATAGTAGGTGCCCCAGAGCGGATAGCGTCCGGGTTTCGTCCGCCCCAGCACCAGCCACTTCACCGCGATGGCGATCAGCGCCGTCGCGGCGTTGAGGCCGATATAGACCAGCAGCAGCACCGCCATCTCGGAGAAGAAGCCGAGTTCTCCGCCGGTGATGAGCAGGTAGGTGACGAAGATGCCGAGCCACTGCGCGGTGGCGAGGGCGATCACGAAGGGCAGCACGGCGGCTTGCGCCAGGCCGCACAGGAAGCGGCGCATGAGCGGCGGCGGCGCGAACGACAGGTCGTGGGTCGCGGCCGCCGCGCCCGCGCCGCCGGTCCGCTCGATCAGGGTCTCGGACATCGCCCGCAAGGTGCGGCCGTTATAGACGTCCTGGAGGGTGATGGCGGCGAGCGCCGGCACCGTGCGCACCGCCGAGACGAAGCGCGCGGCGAGCAGCGAGTGCCCGCCGAGATCGTTGAAGAAGTCGGCCTCGAACGGGATCGGCTGGTTGCCGAACACCGTGTGGGCGGCGGCGAGCAAAGCGGCTTCCGTCTCGTCGCGGGGCTCCTCCTGCTCGCCGGAGGTCTCGACCACGGCGAGCGGCCGAGCGCGAAGCGCCTTGCGGTCGACCTTGCCGGAGGCGGCGAGCACGGGCAGGCTCTCCACCACCTCGAAATGCGCCGGGATCATGTAGGGCGGCATCGTCTCGGCGAGCGCCGAACGCAGCCGGCCGCGATCGAACTCGGCGCCCCGCTCGGGAACCACGAAGGCGACGAGCCGGTCGACGCCGTCATCCTGGCGCAGCACCACCGCCGCCGAGGCGATGCCCGGCTGCACCCGGATCCGCGATTCGATCTCGCCGAGCTCGACCCGGAAGCCGCGAACCTTCACTTGGTCGTCGATGCGGCCGTGGAAGACGATGCGGCCGGCGTGATCCAGCGAGACCGCGTCGCCCGAGCGATAGAGCACCGGGTCCGAACTATTGCCGCCATACGGGTTGGCGACGAACTTTTCCGCCGTCAGTTCCGGCCGGGCGAGGTAGCCCTTGGCGATGCCGGGACCGCCGATCAGGAGTTCGCCCTGCACGCCGGGCCCGACCAGGTTCAGGGCCTCGTCGGCGATGTAGGCGGTGTAGTTGGCGATCGGCCCGCCGATCGTGACGGGGTCGCCGGGCTTCATCTCGGCGGCGGTCGCCACCACGGTCGCCTCTGTCGGCCCGTAGGTGTTGAACAGCTTTCGCGAGCCGGTGGCCCAGCGGGCGATGAGCGGCTCGGGGAGAGCCTCGCCGCCGAGCAGGATCAGCCGCAAGGCGGGCACGTCCTTGGTCATCAGGCCGAGCAGGGTCGGCACCGTGTCGAGGACGGTGATGCCGGCCTCGATCAGGATGTCGGGCAGGGCCTCGGCATCGCCCATCTGGGCCGGGCTCGCCACGAACAGGGTCGCGCCGGCCAGATACGGAACCCAGATCTCCTCCATCGAGAGATCGAAGGCGACGGACGCACCCTGGAACACCACGTCGTCGCCCGTGACGCCGTAGAGGTCGTTGGCCGAGCGCAGGAAGTGGCAGATGTTGCGGTGGCTGATGACGATGCCCTTCGGCACGCCGGTCGAGCCCGAGGTGTAGATCAGGTAGGCCGGGTGCTCGGGGGTGAGGCCGGCGGCCCGCAGGTCCGGCGCCGGGCCGCTCGCCTGGGCGGCGATCTCGTCCGGGGTCAGGGCCGGGCAGGCCTCGGTCGGCGCCTTGTCCTTGAGCGCCGCGGACGTCACCAGGGCTTTCGCCTCGGCATCCTTCAGGCAGATAGCGACCCGGTCCGAGGGCGCCTCGGCGTCGAAGGGCAGCCAGGCGGCGCCGGCCTTGGTGATGCCGATCTGCGCCACCAGCAGGTCGGGCGAGCGCGCCATCCACAGGCCGACCACGTCGCCGGGCTTGATGCCGCGTGAAGCGAGGCCCGAGGCGATCGCGTCCGAGCGCCGGTCGACCTCGGCATAGGACAGGCGGGCGCGCGAGGCCTGATCGGTGCCGCTCGCCGCGTCGATGAGCGCGGCGTGGTCGGGCCGCGCCCGGGCGGTGTCGCGAAAGACCTCGGCCAGCACCTCGTCGCGGATCAGGTCCGGCCGTACGGGGCCGCGGAGCACCGCCGCGCCTGCGGGCGGGACGACCGGCTGGCTCGTCCCGGTGGGCGTGCGGACGGTCCCGGCGGTGTGGTTCATCAAGCGACTCCGCTGGCCCGGGCGGGCCGTTGACATCAAGGCACAGGGCCGGAACCGGGCTCTCGTGCCGCATGCGTCCCGATCTCGGGCAGGCGGGAGGTGGACGAGAACCGGGGCCGGTTCAAGGCACGCCCGGGCAGAAATCCGGGTCCTCAGGCCCAGCGCCGGGTGCCGGCCTCGAAGACCAGGACTCGGCCCTGGAGGATCTCCAGGTGGGGCGCCTCCTCGGTCGAGGCCGTCCCCAACGCCACCATGACCGCCCGGGCGACGCCGCCATGCGCCACGACGATGGTCGGGCGGTCGAGGGAGTCGAGGAGCGGGCGCACCCGCTCGGCCACCATGGCGTAGCTCTCGGCGCCCTCGCCCGGCGGGCAAAAGGCCCAGCGGTCGCGGTCGCGGGCCTGGGACCGGGCCGGGTCCGAGCGCCGGACCTCCTTCCAGGTCAGGCCCTCCCAGGCGCCGAAGCCGATCTCGCGCAGGCGCGGATCGATCGTGTAGCCGGCGGGATCGAGGCCGAGCGCAGTGCGCAGGCCCTCCATGGTGTGCCGGGTGCGCTCCATCGGGCTGGCGACATAGGGCAGGTCGCCGATGCCGGTGCCCAGCAGGGCCGCCAGACGTTCGCCGGCCTCCGCGGCCTGGGCGTGGCCCTTGCGGTTGAGGGCCGTGTCGCGCTGTCCCTGGAGGCGGCCTTCGGCGTTCCAGTCGGTCTCGCCGTGGCGCACGAAGTAGAGCGGCGCGCGCGTCACCGGTCGCACCTCGCGGAACGGCCCCGCTTGGCCGCCGTTGATCTTGCTGTCATCCGTCGCACGAAGCCGTCCCTGCCGGAGTCCCCGCTTCCCGATGTCGAAGAAGAACCCGAAAGACAAGCCGGTTTCGCTCCCCGGCCATCCGCGCCCGTCCTCCGCCGCCTGGGCGAGCGAGGCCGGATCGCTGGCGGAGGCGAGCCCGGGCTTCCTCGCCGAGCACGGCGCGACGATCCCGGTCCCGCCGCCGGGAATCGTCCAGTTCCGGCCCGAGGCGCCGTGCCGGCTCGCCGAGATCGACCCGGACGCGCCGGGTTCCTCCGACGGCAAGGCGGCGGCGGAAGCCGAGCTGGTCGAGGTGCGCGCCCGCATCCAGGCGCTGCAGGAACGGCTCTATGCCGAGCGCAAGCGCAGCCTGCTGGTGGTGCTCCAGGCGATCGATACCGGCGGCAAGGACGGGACGATCCGCCACGTCTTCGAGGGCGTGAACCCGCAAGGGTGCCGGGTGTCGTCGTTCAAGACGCCGAGCGCCGAAGAGCTCGACCACGATTTCCTCTGGCGCTACCACCGCGAGGTGCCGGCCCGCGGCATGATCGGGGTGTTCAACCGCAGCCATTACGAGGACGTGCTGATCGTCCGGGTCAAGCAGCTGGTGCCCGAGGCGCTGTGGCGGCCGCGCTACGACCTCATCAACGATTTCGAGCGCCTGCTCACCCTCTCGGGCACCACGGTGCTCAAGATCTTCCTGCACATCTCGAAGGCGGAGCAGAAGGAGCGGCTCGAGAGCCGCCTCGCCGACCCGACCAAGAACTGGAAGTTCGACCCCGCCGACCTCGTCGAGCGCGAGGCCTGGGATTCCTACCAGGCGGCGTTCCAGGACGCGCTGACGCTCTGCGGCACGCGGCTCGCGCCCTGGCACGTGGTGCCGGCCAACCGCAAGTGGTTCCGCAACCTCGCGGTGGCCCGGCTGATCGCCGGCACGCTGGAAGCGATGGACCCGCGATTTCCCGAGCCGAAGGCGGATTTGCGCGGGATCACGGTGCCGGATTGAGGACGAACTGCGCGCTCACGCTCCCCGCATCGCGTTCATCGTCAGCAATTCGTAGGTCGCCGCCGTTTCGTCGGCGGCCGTCCGGATCTCCACGTCCCACCGCACCTCGCCGTATTGCGCGTTGCGCGGCGACTTCTCCTTGGCGGTGAGCCGCACCCGGATCGCCTCGCCGGGCTGGATCGGCTTGAGGAAGCGCAACGAGTCGAGCCCGTAATTGGCGAGAACCGGGCCCGGATCGGGATCGACGAACAGGCCGGCGGCGAAGGACAGGAGCAGGTAGCCGTGCGCCACCCGGCCGGGGAAGAACGGGTGCCCCTTCGTCGCCTCCTCGCTCATATGGGCGTAGAAGGTGTCGCCGGTGAATCGAGCGAAATGCTCGATGTCCTGAAGCGTGATCACCCGCTCGGCCGAGTGGAAGCTGCGGCCGATCTCCAGGTCCTCGAAGTGGCAGCGGAACGGGTGCTCGGGCAGGATTGTTTCCGGCGCGCCCTTGATCCAGCTCTGGGTGATCCGGGTCAGCATCGCGGGCGAGCCCTGCAGCGCCGTGCGCTGCATGTAGTGGGACAAGGCCCGCACGCCGCCCAGCTCCTCGCCGCCGCCGGCCCGGCCGGGGCCGCCATGCATCATGTGCGGCATCGGCGAGCCGTGGCCGGTCTGCTCCTTGGCGCAGTCGCGGTCGAGGACGACGAGGCGACCGTGATAGGGACTGACGCCGAAGACCAGTTCCGCCGCCGCCGCCGGGTCGTGGGTGTAGAGCGAGGCGACGAGGCTCCCTCCGCCGCGATTGGCGAGCGCCGCCGCCGCCTCCAGCCCGTCATAGCCCATCACGGTGCAGACCGGGCCGAAGGCCTCCAGCTCATGCACCTGCCGGGCCCGGAGCGGGTCGGCGCAGTGGAGCAGCATCGGCGGCAGGAAGGCGCCGGTCTCAGGATCCGCCCCCGCCACCGCGAGGCGCGCCGGATCGCCGAAGACCAGCTCGGCCTCCCCCCGCAAGGCCTCGACCCGGGCGAGCACGTCGCGGCGCTGCGACAGGCCGACCACAGGGCCCATCCGCACGTCCTCGCGGGCGGGATCGCCGATCGTGACCCCGGCGAGGCGCTGCTTGAGCGCCTCGATCACCGCCGGCACATGCTGGCGCGGCGCCAGCGCCCGGCGGATCGCCGTGCATTTCTGCCCGGCCTTGACGGTCATCTCCTTGGCGACCTCCTTGACGTAGAGGTCGAATTCCGGCGTGCCGGGCCCGGCATCGGGGCCGAGGATCGCCGCGTTGAGCGAGTCGCGCTCGGCGACGAAATGCACCGCCTCGCGGGCGATGACCGGATGGCGCTGGAGAGTCTGCGCGGTCTCGGCCGAGCCGGTGAACGACACCACGTCCTGGCCGGTCAGGTGATCGAACAGGTCGCCGGTCGGGCCGACCACGCATTGCAGCGCGCCCTCGGGCAGGATGCCGGATTCGGCGATCAGCCGCACCAGCGCGTGGGCGACGTAAGACGTGATGGTGGCAGGCTTCGTCACCACCGGCACGCCGGCGAGGATCGCGGGCGCGAGCTTTTCGAGCAGGCCCCAGCACGGGAAGTTGAAGGCGTTGATGTGGACGGCGCAGCCTCTCCGCGCCGTCATCACGTGGCGCCCGACGAAGCTGCCGCCCCGCGACAGCGGCTCCACCGCTCCGTCGATCAGGAATGTGGCGTTCGGCAATTCGCGCCGCCCCTTCGAGGCGTAGACGAAGAGAGTGCCGATTCCGCCGTCGATGTCGATCAGGTTGTCGGCGCGGGTCGCCCCGGTCTGGTGCGACAGGGCGTAGAGCCCGTCCCGGCGCTCGTTGAGATAGGTGGCGAGCCGCTTCAGCATCTCGGCGCGCTGGTGGAAGGTGAGGCGGCGCAAGGCCGGACCGCCGACCCGGCGGGCATGGTCCAGCACCTCGGCCATATCGAGACCGCCGCCGCCGACCTCCGCCACCACCGCGCCGGTCACGGCGCTGCGGATGCCGGTCCAGTGTCCCCCCGGCGCGATCCAGCGTCCCTGGACGTAGCTCTCCAGCCGCATGGCGTCCTCCCTTCGTTATGCTCCCATTATTGACCGACCGGCCGGTTGGTCAAGCGGGGCGGGAGGCGCTCGTTCTGCCGGGGCGGCACGCGCCCCAAGGACTCGGCGTCCTGCGAGCCGGGCTCACGCCGACGGGCCATCCGCCCCTGTTGCCCTGGATCAACGACACCCTGCCCCGTCACGCATCGAGTGTGGGCGGGCGCCGCCTGGAGATCGGCCGAGGGAGGGATCGGGTGAGCGAGCAGACGACGACGGCCCGTCCCCATGCCGGCCCGGGTGCGCCCGAAGGCCTGTCCACGGACGCGGTCCTGGCTGCCCTCGGTGTCGATCCCGCCTCCGGCCTGAGCCGCGACGCGGTGCGCGCCCGGGCGGAGCGCTTCGGCCCGAATGCGCTCCGCGCCCGGCCGCCGGTTCCGGCCTGGCGCCGGCTGATGGCGCAATTCACCGATCCGCTGGTGCTGCTGCTCGTGGCCGCCGCCCTCGTCTCGGCGGGCGTCTGGCTCCAGGACTCGGTACGGGCGGGGACAGGGAGAGAGAGCCTGCCCTTCGAGGCTCTCGCCATCCTGGGCATCGTGCTCCTCAACGGTGCGATGGGCTACGTCCAGGAGGCGCGGGCGATGCAGGCCATCGCGGCCCTGCGGCGGCTATCGGCGGCCCGGGCCCGGGTCGTCCGCGAGGGGAGGCGGGAGGAGATCCCGGCGACCGGGCTGGTGCCCGGCGACATCGTCCGGATCGAGGAAGGCGACGCGATCCCCGCCGATGCTCGCCTGATCGCGGCGAGCGCCTTGCTCACGAACGAGGCCGCCCTGACCGGCGAGAGCCTGCCGGTGTCAAAGGACACCGCGCCGCTCGCCGGTGACGCGAGCCTGGCGGAGCGTCGCACCCTGGTGTTCAGCGGCACCACGGTCGCGGCCGGGCGGGGCGTGGGCGTGGTGACGGCGACCGGGATGCGGACCGAGCTCGGGCGCATCGCCGGCCTGCTCGACGAGACGCCGGAGGAGGCCACCCCGCTCCAGGCGGCGCTCGCCCGGCTCGGCCGGCGGCTCGGGCTGGCGGTCCTCGCCATCGCCGCCGCCCTGGCGGCGACCATCGTCCTGGCGGACCGGGTCCGGACGCTTCCGGCCCTGCTCGATACGCTGATCCTGGCGGTGGCACTCGCGGTGGCGGCGGTCCCGGAGGGCCTGCCGGCGGTCGTGACCGCGTCCCTCTCCCTCGGCGTGCTGCGCATGGCGCGGCGGCGGGCGATCGTGCGCCGGCTCGCGGCGGTGGAGACCCTGGGCTCGGCCGAGGTGATCGCCTCCGACAAGACCGGCACGCTCACCCACAACCGGATGGCGGTCCGCACGGTTCTGACCGCGAGCGGACCCACCGCGTTCGATCCCGCCCCGGCCGGCCTCGACCGGGACGAGGCGCGCCGCCGCGAGGTGGAGCGGGCCCTGCGCGCGGCCGCGCTCGCCAACGACGCCGTGCTGCAACGGCGCGACGGCGCCTGGACCATCCAGGGCGACCCGACCGAAGGGGCCCTGCTCTTCGCCGCGCAGGCGGCCGGGCTCGATCCCGGCGCCCTCGCGCGCCGCTTCGCCCGCCTCGCCGAGATCCCGTTCTCGTCCGAGCGCCGGCGGATGAGCACGCTCCACCGTGACGACGGGCGCCGGCTCGTCGCCGTGAAGGGCGCCCCCGACACGGTGCTGGCGCGCTGCACCCACGAGCGCGCCGGCGGGCGGGACCGGCCGCTCACGCCGGAGCGGCGCGAGGCGATCCTGGCGGCCGGCGCAGGGCTCGCCGGACGCGGCCTGCGGACCTTGGGCGTCGCCGACCGCTCCCTGCCGGCCGGCGACGACGCGGCGCCGGACGAATCGATCGAGCGGGATCTCGTCTTCCTCGGCCTGATCGGCATGAGCGATCCGCCCCGCCCGGAGGCGCGCGCGGCGGTGGCCCGGGCGCTCGCCGCCGGTATCCGGCCGATCATGCTGACGGGGGACGATCCGCGCACCGCCGCCGCGGTCGCGGCCGAGATCGGCCTCCCGGGCGACGGCACCGTCCTCACCGGGGCGCAGCTCGACGCGCTGTCGCCGGAGGCCCTCGCCGCGGCGGTGCGCCATGTCTCGGTCTATGCCCGCGTCGCGCCCGCGCACAAGCTGGGCATCGTCCGGGCGCTCCAGCGCAACGGCCTCGTCGTCGCCATGACCGGCGACGGCGTGAACGACGCCCCCGCCTTGAAGGCGGCGGAGATCGGCATCGCCATGGGGGTGACCGGCACCGACGTCTCCCGCGAGGCCGCCGACATCGTGCTCGCCGACGACAACTTCGCCACCATCGTGGCGGCGGTCGAGGAGGGGCGGGCGATCTTTGCCAACATCCGCAAGGTGCTGCGCTACCTGCTGTCGTCGAATCTCGGCGAGGTGGCGACGATGGCCCTCGGCGTGGTGCTGGCCCCCGTCCTCGGCCTGCCCGCCGCGTCCGGCGCACTGGTGCTGCCGCTCCTGGCGACGCAGATCCTGTGGATCAACTTCGTCACCGACGGCGCCCCGGCCCTGGCCCTCGCGCTCGACCCGGCCGACCCTGCCGCGATGATGCAACCGCCGCGCCCCCGGGCCGAGGGCGTGCTGACCGGCGCGATGGCCTGGAGCCTCGGCTTCGTCGGCCTCGTGACCGCGGGGTGCAGCCTGTTCGTGCTCGATGCCTGCCTGCCCGGCGGGCTCGTCGCGGGTCAGGGCAGCCTGGCCTACGCGCAGACGATGACCTTCACGACCCTCGTCCTGTGCCAGCTCTTCAACACCCTCAACGCCCGCTCGGCGCAGGCGAGCGCCTTTGCCGGCCTGTTCCGGAACCGCTGGCTCTGGGCCGCGATCGGCGTCTCCCTCCTGCTCCAGGTCGCCGTCGTCTCCCTTCCCGTGCTCCAGCAGGGTTTTTCGACCGTGCCCCTGAGCGCCGGCGACTGGCTGTTCTGCACCGCTATCGCCAGCCTTGTGCTGGTCCTCGAGGAGGTGCGGAAGGCGGTGGTCCGGGCGATCGGCGCGATGCGGGGGCGACGGCCGGCGCGCCCCAACCCTCTACCCTCTGCGGCAGGGGGCGGGAAAAATTTCCTTTAACATCAAGCGCGGGATCCCCTCTCCAGGCGATGCCGGGCTTGCCCGGCATCGCCTGGAGAGGGGAGGTGCGGCACACCTTCCCCCGGATAGCCCTGCCCCAAGGGAAGGCGGAGACCTGCTCCGCCTCACACGCCGCCTCGATTCCACGCCGCGCGCGACGCCTCTTCCTCCCGCATCCTCGCCCTGATCCGCCGCCGCACCCGACGCCACTGGCCCTGCTCGACCGCCCGGCTGCGGACCCAGGCCGCGTGCTCCTCCCGGAACGCCCAGCCCTCCGGATCCTCGGGATGCTCCCGCATCACCGCCTCGGCGAGCGCGTCGATGGCGTCGCGCGGGATCAGGCGGGGGAAGAGGAGCCCTTCGACGAGCGCCCAGCCGAGGGCGAGCGCGATGGGGGAGAAGGCCGCGGCGACCAACGCCCATCGGAGGGGGCTCCAGACCCAATCGGGCATGACCCGTAATCCTTATGCGTACATCGCGATTTTAGTAATTATATTACTTATATCACGCTGATCGCAACACCATTCCCTTCAGCCATTGGCCTCCCCCGCAGAGGGTCGCTGCGCGGAGGTAGCGCGTGTCCCTTGCAGTCATTTTCGGAACAAACTTACGAAATTGCCGTAAATCGCGACGCTTGACGCAAGCTGATCTCGCGGAGAAAACGGCACTTTCTATGGAGATGATCAGTAAGATCGAGCGTGGAGTAGCCTCTCCGTCATTTTCCACTATCGAAAAACTCGCAGAAATATTGAATTTTCCTGAGAGTGCCTTCTTCGGCGAAGGGCCAATTGTGTCCGCAAACGGAGAAAGGGCGCGCATACTTTCTAAAATATATACAAAGCTTTCTAGATTTAATGAAGATCAATTGGCTAAAGTTGATAAAATAATTGATGTCGCGATCGATTGAGGCGCGAATGCGACGTTTGCAGGATAAAATTATAATGTATTATTTAATAGGTCGCACACTCAATAAAAAACGCTGACATATATAAGAGCCCCTAACTTAACCCGCCCCGGCACCCGCTAAGTGGTTGAAATAACAGGAGCGAAGGCGGTTTAGATAGGCGCTCTAAATGTAAATGTTATTTGAACAAAATTAATATCCATGGATTTTCCGCCACTGAAAATATATATCCATGTTTTTTGTCGTGTTTTTATAAACCGCAATGAATTTACTAACTGATCTATCAATTGCTAGGACAACCTCAAACTCTCTGATGTTGATATATTCCTCGTCTTTCTTATGTTTTAGCCAATTTTTTAACCCATTTATCTCCTTTGACATTTCGTTGCTGTGTTTCTGGATAACAAGAAATATGTATGGCTCTTCCGATTCTGGCATAGCATCCTCTGCGGCTAAGGCCAAATTTACAGCGGCGGGGTAATTATCGCTCAAGAATAGAAAAATTGCCGCGTTAATTTGAGCTTCTACTGCTTCCCGCCGACTGAATGTTTTTCCTATCGGTATTCTTTCTTCAGGGACGCTCATAACTTTTATCACCTTTCGAAATTCTATCGCCTTTACGATCTGGGTCGGAGGCTCTGGTTCCGAGTCATTAAGTATTTTTTGACATTGCAGCGCTCGTATAAAATATAACAAACAACGCCTTCACTGTTATTGGAACGATCTTGGGGAAATATGTCGCATCGATATGAATGCAAACAATCATACCTCAAAATAAATCATACATCGCAATTTATAAAATAAAGTCTAATTTTATCAAATTTATTTTCCTTATTGCTTCTAATGAGCGCCAAAAATATCAATATTAGTTAGCTGATTTTTCCAGAGGAGCCGTCCGCAGCGGGGTCCGGATTTATCCGTGGCTTTGTTCGATTCTATGCCGCATTTCGTAGTGTTGAAACGAGCACTTGGTGCGGACGGCGGGACTCGAACCCGCACGACCAGAGGTCGCAAGATTTTAAGTCTCGTGCGTCTACCGATTCCGCCACGTCCGCGCGGGTGCTTAGCCCAGCCCGTCCGGGTTAGCGGGGTGCGGGGCGCAGATCAAGGGCTCTGAGCCGCAAGGCTGTCCGGTTAAAAGAATGGCGCTTTCCCCTCCCCCTTGTGGGGAGGGGTTAGGGGTGGGGGTGGTGCAGGAGGCACCGCCTCGCTCTATCCGGCACCACCCCCACCCCCATACCCCTCCCCACAAGGGGGAGGGGAGGCGCGCGACTTTCAAGCGGGGAGACGTGTCGGATCAAGATGGTTGAACGCAGTCGCCCGTGTGGGAGAGGGATTCCGCATTTGGTTGTGGAGGTCTATTTCCCGGGCAGCTTTGTTCACGCCGGCCCGAGCGGCCGCCAGCCGTAGAGCCACGCATAGCGCTCGGTCATCTGCTCCGCACCCAAGCGCCCCATCACCACGTCGCGGGCGGCCGAGACCAGGGTGCCGGCGTGGTAGATCCGGCCGTTGCGGCGAGCGTGCGCCTGGATGGTGGCGACCCGCTCGGCCCGGGCCTTGGCGTAGCGGGACAGCGCCGCCGGCACGGAATCGCCGGGGTCGAGGCAGGCGGCGAGCACCGCGGCATCCTCGATCGCCAGGGCCGCGCCTTGCGCCAGGAACGGCAGCACCGGATGGGCGGCGTCGCCGAGCAGCGCGATCCGGCCGCGGGCCATCGGGCGGGCCGCCGGGCGGTCGACCAGGGACCAGACCAGCCAGGATTCGGGCCGGGCGAGCAGGCCGGAGAGCGGCGGGGCGGCGTCGGCGAAGGCGGCGCGCAGGCGGGAGGGCTCGCCGCGGGCGCCCCAATCCTCGCTGCGCTCCTTGTCCGGCACGACCGCCACGAGGTTGAGCCGGCGCCCGCCATTGATCGGGTAATGCACCACGTGCCGGCCGGGGCCGAGCCACAGGCCGGTCTCGTCGGCCAGGAACTCGGGCGGTACCGCCTCGCGGGGGAGGGTGGCGCGCCAAGCGGATTCGCCGCGGGGGCGCAACGGGCGCCGGTCGAACCGGGCCCGCAGGGACGAGCGCACCCCGTCGGCCGCCACCACGAGGTCGGAGTCGAGGGTCTCGGTGCGGCCGCCGTCGCTGGCGAGCGTCAGGGTGGTGCCCGACGCAGCTTCCTGCACCCCGGTGACGGCGCGGCCGATCAGGAGCCGGATGCCCGGCCGGCCGCGGGCGGCCTCGAGCAGGATGGTCTGGAGGTCGGCCCGGTGCACCACCCAATAGGGCGCGCCGAAGCGCTCGCGCATCGCCTCGCCGAGCGCGATCTCGCCGATCGCGCGGGCATGCGTCAGGCTCCGGATCCGCACCCGGGCCGGCTCGCCGGCGACGCGGCGCAAGGGCAGCCCGAGGCCGAGCTCGGTCAGGATCCGGCTGGCATTGGGTGAGAGCTGCAGGCCCGCCCCGACCTCGCTGAAGGCGGTGCGGCGCTCGACCAAGGTGACGTCGTGCCCGCGGGCGCTCAAGGCGAGGGCCGCCGTGAGCCCGCCGATGCCGGCCCCGACGATCGCGATGCGCAGGCCCGGCCGGTCCGGGACCGGTCGGTTCCCCGGCAGATGGCTCGATGCCAAGGTCTACTCGGCGGCGAGGCGGGCGCGGTCGTCCCAGACGCTCGCGGCCGGCTCCGCCGTGCCGGCCTTCAGGGCCGGGTTGTAGCGGTACAGCGTCGAGCAATACTGGCAGATGATCTCGTCGTCGGCGCCCATGTCGAGGAAGACGTGGGGATGGTCGAACGGCGGCAGCGCGCCGATGCACATGAACTCCTTCGAGCCGACCTGGATGACCGGAACGCCGTCCTGGTTGTGGAAGTGCGGGACCGCCTTGTCTGCCATCGCCTCAGAGTTCCTGGATTTGCGGGGCAAGATGCCCTCGGAAGATCGTGTTCTCCTAGCCCCTCGGGGCCGCCGCGCCTAGGGGTTCGGGCCGGCGCGGCGCACGCGCCGCGGTTTCGTCATGGTCTTGCGACATCGGGGCGCCCGACCGGTTTCATGACCACGAGAGGATCGCCCGTGACCCGCTTCCTGCCGAGGCTCGCCCTCCTCCTCGCCCTCAGCGGCGCGACCACGCTCGGCGCCACCGCGGCCCAGGCCCAGAGCCGCACCGTGGTCGGCGCCGGGGCCGGTGCGGTGGCGGGCGCCCTCGTCGCCGGGCCGATCGGCGCGGTGGTGGGCGGGGTCGTCGGCGCCGCCTGGGGCGAATCGGCGAGGGGCCACCGCCGGGCCGGCCGCCGGGTGCGGCGCCACCACGCGGTGCGCCAGGCCGCGGCGCGGCCGGTGCGGGTCGCGCAACGGGCGCCCGCCGCGGCGCCGGCCCGGCCGCGCGCCTGGGTCGATCCGCGCTGAGACGCCCCTTCCCCCAATCGTGCCTCCTTGGCTTCGGGGCCGGAAGCGCCTACATCGAAAGCCATCCAGAGCGCTGCCAGCATCCTATCCCGGGCCCCCGATGAGTCGTGACGAGCAGAGTGCGGTCAAGGACAGCCGCCGGCAGGAACCGCCGATCCACGGCCCCGAGGCCTTCGCGGCGATGCGCAAGGCCGGACGGCTGACCGCCGAGGCCCTGGACCTGCTGATGGAGGCGGTGGCGCCGGGCGTCACCACCGAGGCGCTCGACCGCCTCGCCTACACCTTCGCGATGGATCACGGCGCTTATCCCGCCTCGCTGCATTACCGTGGCTATCCGAAATCGATCTGCACCTCGATCAATCACGTCGTCTGCCACGGCATCCCGAACGACAAGCCCCTGCGCGAGGGCGACATCGTCAACCTCGACATCTGCCTGATCGTCGATGGCTGGCACGGCGATTCGAGCCGCATGGCCTATGTCGGCGAGGTGCCGCGCAAGGCCGCGCGCCTGTGCGAGATCACCCACGAGGCGATGATGCGCGGCATCGCGGCGATCAAGCCGGGCGGCACCACCAACGACATCGGCGCGGCGATCCAGGCTTTTGCCGAAGCCGAGCGCTGCTCGGTGGTGCGCGATTTCTGCGGCCACGGCCTCGGCCGCACCTATCACGACGCGCCGACCATCCTGCACTACGTCGAGCCGAGCTACAGCGTCGCCCTGAAGCCCGGGCAGTTCTTCACCGTCGAACCGATGATCAATCTCGGCCGCCCGGCCGTGAAGGTGCTGGCCGACGGCTGGACCGCCGTGACCCGCGACCGTTCGCTCTCAGCCCAGTTCGAGCACACGGTGGCGGTGACCGAGACCGGCGTCGAGATCTTCACCCTCTCGCCCAAGGGGCTGGACAAGCCGCGCGACACCGTCGCCGCCTGACGGCCATGGCCCGCCGCACCACCCCCGGTTTCGCGGAGGCCGGCGGGCCGGAACCCGGCCTCAAGGCGCAGGACGGCAAGGTCCACGAAAAGGCCGAAGAGCCGCATTACCACGGCCACCGCGACCGGCTGCGCGCCCGTTTCGCGCAGGGCGACACGCTGCCGGATTACGAGTTCCTGGAACTGGTGCTGTTCCGGGCCATCCCGCGCCGGGACGTCAAGCCGATCGCCAAGGCGCTGATCGCCCGCTTCGGCAGCTTCGCCGAGGTGATCAGCGCTCCCGCCGAGCGCTTGCTCGAGATCGACGGGATCGGGCCGTCGGTGGTCACCGACCTCAAGATCATGGAGGCGGCCGGGCGGCGGCTCGCCCGCGGCGCGGTGGCAGAGCGGACGCTGCTCTCGTCCTGGGCCGCGGTGATCGACTATTGCCGCGCCGCCATGGCCTTCGCGCAGCGGGAAGAGTTCCGGCTGCTTTTCCTCGACAAGCGCAACCGCCTGATCGCCGACGAGGTGCAGGGCCGCGGCACCGTCGATCACACCCCGGTCTATCCCCGCGAGGTGGTGCGCCGGGCGCTCGAACTCTCCGCCACGGCGCTCATCCTGGTCCACAACCACCCGTCCGGCGATCCGACCCCGTCTCAGGCCGACATCAAGATGACCCGCGACATCATCGCGGTGGCCGGGCCCCTCGGGATCGTGGTGCACGACCACATCATCGTCGGCCGGGACGGCCATGCGAGCTTCCGCGGGTTGAAGCTGATCTGAAGTGCCTGTTTGACCGCCCAATCCTTTCAAAGGCTGGAAATTGGCCTGCGATGCCCCACCCGCACCCTCATCCTGAGGTGCGACCGCCAGGGAGCCTCGAAGGAGGGCTCCAGAAGTCTCTGCAATCCCTGGAGCCCTCCTTCGAGGCCAACCGATCTTCGATCGGCCGGCACCTCAGGACGAGGTGGAAGGTGGGAGAGAGCCGCCGATTCAATCAAACAGGCCCTGAAGCGGTCTTCTCCGCGCGGGGTGGCCTGGTTAACGAAATCCAAGCCATCCTTGAGCCAGGACAGGCCCCGATTCGCGCCGCCTACCAAGCCCGGCCAGATTCTTCGCGTTCAAGAGCGTCCATGCCCCCCACCCGCGACACCGCCCCCGACGACCTCGACCCGAAGAGCGCGCAGAGCCTCCACGCCGCCCTCTCGGCGGAGATCGCGGAGCACGACCGGCGCTATCATGGCGAGGATGCGCCGACGATCTCGGATGCCGAGTACGACGCCCTGCGGCGCCGGCTGGAGACGATCGAGGCGCGCTTCCCCGATCTCGCCGGGACCGGCGAGGCCTCGGCCAGCGTCGGTGCCAAGGCGTCGGACAAGTTCGCCAAGGTGCGGCACGCGGTGCCGATGCTGTCGCTCGGCAACGCCTTCTCGGACGAGGAGATCGGCGATTTCGTCGAGCGGGTGCGCCGCTTCCTCGGCCTCTCGGGCGATGAGCCGGTCGCCTTCACGGCCGAGCCGAAGATCGACGGGCTGTCCCTGTCGCTCCGCTACGAGCAGGGGCGCCTCGTCACCGCGGCGACCCGGGGCGACGGCGAGGTCGGCGAGGACGTGACCGCCAACGTCCGGACGATCAAGGAGATTCCGGACGAGCTGGCCGGCGAGGGCTGGCCGGAGGTGTGCGAGATCCGCGGCGAGGTCTACCTGTCGCACGCCGATTTCGCCGGCATCAACGCGCGCCAGGAGGCGGCCGGCAAGCCGCTCTTCGCCAATCCGCGCAACGCCGCCGCCGGCTCGCTGCGCCAGCTCGATTCGAGCATCACCGCCTCGCGCCCCTTGCGCTTCTTCGCCTACGCGGCCGGCGAGATGTCGGACCAGCCGGCCGATTCGCAGTTCGAGATGATCGAGGCGTTTCGCGACTGGGGCCTGCCGGTGAACCCGCTGACGGTCCTGTGCCAGGACGCGGCGGCGATGCTGGCGCATTACCGGATGATCGAGGCGCGTCGCGCCGATCTCGGCTACGACATCGACGGCGTCGTCTACAAGGTCGATTCGTTCGCGCTCCAGCGCCGCCTCGGCTTCGTCGCCCGCGCGCCGCGCTGGGCGACAGCCCACAAGTTCCCGGCCCAGCGCGCCACCACGGTGGTCGAGGCGATCGACATCAATGTCGGGCGCACCGGCTCGCTCAACCCGCTGGCGCGGCTGAAACCGGTCACGGTCGGCGGCGTGGTGGTGTCGAACGCGACGCTCCACAACGAGGATTACGTCCACGGCGTCGATGCCGACGGCAATCCGATCCGCAGCGGCGTCGCGATCTGGAAGGGCCAGACCCTGCGGGACGACGTCGATCTGGCGCAAGGGTCGGACGTGCGCGTCGGCGACACCGTGGTGGTCCTGCGCGCCGGCGACGTGATCCCGAAGGTCGCCGACGTGGTGCTGGAGCATCGCCCCGCGGAGGCCGTGCCCTATCGCTTCCCCGAGACCTGCCCGGCCTGCGGCAGCCATGCGGTCCGCGGCCTCAACCCGCGCACGGGCAAGCTCGACGCGGTGCGCCGCTGCACCGGCGGGCTGATCTGCCCGGCGCAAGGCCAGGAGCGGCTGAAGCACTTCGTCTCGCGCAACGCCTTCGACATCGAGGGCTTCGGCGAGACCTATATCGAGACCCTGTTCGAGGCCGGCCTGGTGCGCCAGCCCGCCGACCTGTTCCGTCTCGATTTCGAGCCGCTGAAGGAGGCGGTGGTCGCCCGGCGCCAGGCGCTCTCCGCCGAGCGGGCGCTCGCCGCCGGCAAGGAGATCAGGAAGGCCGCCAAGAAGAAGGACGACGAGGACAAGGCGATCAAGAACCTGCTCGCCGGGGTCGAGGCGCGGAGAAAAATCCCGCTCAACCGGTTCATCTTCGCGCTCGGCATCGAGCAGGTCGGCGAGGCCACCGCCAAGGCGCTCGCCAAGCACTTTTCGGATATGCCGGCCCTGATGGCGGGCGTCGCGGCGGCGGCCGAGTGTCAGCCGGGACCGGACTGGATCGCGCTCGCCAGCCTCGACCGCGTCGGCGCCACCACTCGCGACCGGCTGCTCGACGCCGCCAGGGACCCGGAGATCGATCTCCTGGCCGGCGGCGCCGTGGCCCGACTGTCGGCGCCGCAGCGCGACTCCCTGGTCGGGGCCTATGGCGATTCCGCCGGCGTGCGGGCGGCGGTGGAACGCGCGGCGCAGCAGGTCCCGGGCGATGCCTACCGGGCGCTCGCCGATGACGGCGAGATCGGCGCGGTCACCACCGCCTCCCTGATCCAGTTCTTCTCGGAAGAGCACAACGTCGCGGCGGTACAGGCGTTGCTCGCCGAGGTCGAGACCGAGCGGGCGGCGCCGGTCGCGCAAGCCGCGGCGTTCAGCGGCAAGACCGTGGTGTTCACCGGCACGCTCGAAAAGATGACCCGCAGCGAGGCCAAGGCCACGGCCGAGCGCCTGGGCGCCAAGGTCTCGGGCTCGGTCTCGGCGAAGACGGATCTCGTGGTGGCCGGGCCGGGTGCGGGCAGCAAGCTCAAGGATGCCGAGAAGCACGGGGTCAAGGTCGTCTCGGAGGACGAGTGGCTGGCGATGGTGGCGAGCGCCTGAAATTCGGCGTCTTCGCGGGGGAGAGCGCCGGCATGACCTTTCCCCGCACCCTCGCGATCGACTTCGAGACCGCCAACGAGCGCCGCGACAGCCCCTGCGCCGTCGGCCTCGCCTGGATCGAGGGCGGCCGGGTGGTGCGGCGGGAATCAACGCTGATCCGGCCGGCGGAGATGCGCTTCTCGCCCGGCAACATCCGGGTCCACGGCATCCGGCCGCGGGACGTGGAGCGGGCACCGTCGTTTCCGGAGGCGATGGCGCCGTTCCTGCCGGAGATCGCCGGCAGCCTGGTGCTGGCCCACAATGCCAGCTTCGATGTCGGGGTGCTCGCCGCGACGCTCCAGGCCTACGGACTGCCGCAGCCGGCCTATACGTCGCTCTGCACGGTGCAACTCGCCCGCCGGCACTGGCCGGGGGAGGGCGGCCAGGGACAGGGGACCTACCGGCTCTCGGCGCTCGCCGCCCGGGTCGGCGTGACGTTCCGCCACCACGATGCCGGCGAGGACGCCTATGCCTGCGCGGAGATTGCCCTTGCCGTCATGCGGGAGGCCGGCGCGCCGGACATCGCGAGTCTGGCCCGCCGCATGAATCTCACCCGCGAGCGGGCCGGGGAGGGTGCGCGGTCGTCCGAGGGAATCGTCGCCCGGGCCCTGCGCGGGGTGGCGCCGAGCCGCAGCCGCGCGCCGCTGCTGCATTTCGTCGTCCGCGGCAGCACCGGCACGCCCTACGACGTGCGGCTGGTGGACACCCGCGACGGCCCGCGCCTGCGCTGCACCTGCGCCGGTGCACGGTTCCGGCCCGATTGCCGGCACGTCCGGGCGCTGGCGAACGGCGAGATCGACGCGCTGTTGTCGGACAATCCGGGGGATGTGGCGGCGTTGGCCGGGTTGTTGCGGGTGGGGTGAGTATTCCGGGTTGGATGGATTAATATTATCGTTCAATCCAGCATAATATAATAATATAAAATTAGTGATGCAATAACATGTCTAAAAATTTGATTAATTAGCAAAAAATATTTTACAACACGTCGTCAAATATTTTTCCAAAATGATGTTGTTGCCTGAGAAGAAATCCCGATCACCCACCTCATCCTGAGGTGTTAGCCGATCGAAGATCGGCTGACCTCGAAGGAGGGCTCCAGATGTCGCTGTGAACCCTGGAGCCCTCCTTCGAGGCTGCTTCGCAGCACCTCAGGATGAGGTGAGACGATAGGATCTCTTTTGCTTACGCTCTTTTTTGGGGAGATCAATTCGCTCAAACAGGTGCTCTGGATGAGGTGAGAGAGATGCCGTAAGGTCTCGAATGTTTCTTGCCAAAAACGGCTCAACCAGGCCCCGGCAACACTCGATGCCGTCGTGCATCACGCCCGCCGCGGCCCGGTCTCCTTCGCGCCGAAACCCTCCAGGATCTTGTCCAGGGTCAGCGGGTAATCCCGGATCCGGATCCCGGTCGCGTTGTAGACCGCGTTCGCCACCGCCGCCCCGGCGCCGCAGATGCCGAGTTCGCCCAAGCCCTTGCTCTTCAGCGGGTTCGCCTTGTCGTCGAGTTCGGGCAGGAACACCGCATCGATCTCCGGCAGGTCGGCATGGACCGGCACGTGGTACTCGGCGAGGTCGTGGTTGACGAAGGTGCCGTAGCGCGGGTCGACCTCGACCGCTTCCATCAAGGCCGCGCCGACGCCGAACACCATGCCGCCGATCGCCTGCGAGCGGGCGGTCTTGGGGTTGAGGATGCGTCCGCCGGTGAACACGCCGAGCATCCGCCGCAGCCGGATCTCGCCGGTATCCGCATCGACCCCGACCTCGGCGAAATGCGCGCCGTAGGAATACTGCGAGAACTTCTTCTCGTTCTCGCCCGGCTTGATCTCGCCTTCGGCCTCCAGCCCGGGGCCGATCAGGTCGCGCAAGGCCGCCGACCGGTTGCCCGAGGTGATCCGGTTATCCGCGAAGACCGCGTTCGCAGGCTCCAAGTCGGTCTTCGCCAGGAGCTGCCCGCGCAGGGCCTCGCAGGCCATGTAGAGCGCCGAGCCCGACGACGCGGCGCCGAACGAGCCGCCGGACCCCGACGACATCGGATCGGCGGTGTCGCCGAGGATCATCCGCACCTCCGAAACCTTCACGCCCAGCATCTCGGCGGCGATCTGGCTCAGGATCGTGTAGGTGCCGGTGCCGATATCGGTCATCGCCATCCGGGCGGTGAGCGTCCCGTCGGGGTCGAGGCGCACCCGCGCCTTCGCCGGCTGGAGCGGGTTGAGGCGGGCCGCCGCCGCGACGCCGGTGCCGACCATCCACTGCCCGTCCCGCACCGAAGCGGGCTTCGGGTTGCGCTTGTCCCAGCCGAAGCGACGCGCGCCCTCCGTCAGGCAGGGCACGAGCTGGCGGGTCGAGAACGGGACGTGCTTCTCCGGGTCCTGCGCCGGCTCGTTGCGGATGCGCAGTGCGATCGGATCGAGGGCCAGGGCCTCGGCCAGTTCGTCCATGGCGCATTCGAAGGCCAGCATGCCGACCGCCTCGCCCGGCGCCCGCATCGAGGAGGCGGGCAGCAGGTTGAGGTTCGCCAGCCGATGCGCCGTCAGGCGGTTGGGCGCCGCGTAGAGCGAGCGGGTGACATTGGCCGAGGTCTCGAAGAAGTTGTCGCCGGGCGCGGTGTCGGACCAGGATTCGTGGGCGATGGCGATCAGCGTGCCGTCTCGGTCGGCGCCGAGGCGGACCCGCTGCACCGTACCCGAGCGCCGCGTCGTCGAGGTGAAGACCTGCTGGCGGGTGAGCGCGACCTTGACCGGGCGGCCGTTCAGGTTCTTCGAGGCGAGCGCCGCCAGGATCGCATCGGCCTGCGGCTGCAGCTTCCCGCCGAAGCCGCCGCCGACGAAGCGGCTGATCAGCCGGACATTGTCCTTGGGCACCTTGAGCACCGAGGCCAGCGCGTCCTGGCCGCGATTCGGCATCTGGTTGGCGGTGATCAGCGTGACGTGATCGCCCTCCCAGGCCGCGATCGTGGCGTGCGGCTCCATCATCGCGTGGCTCTGCACCGGGGTGGTGTAGCGCGCGTCGATCTTGACCGGGGCCGACGCCAAGCCGGCCTCGACATCGCCGAGGGACGAATCCGGCGGCGTCTTCGCCTTCTCGGGCTTCTTCGCCGCCCCGAGCGCGTCGGCGAGGATGTAGGCGCCCTTCTGCTCGTCGTAGGCGACACGCACGGCAGCCGCCGCGGCGCGGGCCTCCTCGAAGCTCTCGGCCACCACCAGCGCGACCGGCTGGCCCCGATGCTCGATCTCGGTCCCGGTCAGCAGCGGGCCGACCTGCTCCTTCTTCTCGCCCTGGGACGGCACGTTGCGGTGGGTGAGGACGTGGACGACGCCCGGCATCCGTTCGGCGGCGGCCGTGTCGATGTCGCGGATGCGGCCCTTGGCGATGGTCGCGGTGACGACGAAGCCGTAAGCGGGATTCGCCATCTCCCGGCTTTCATACGCATAAGGAGCGCGGCCCGTGACCTTGAGCGGGCCGTCGACGCGGTCGATCGGCTGGCCCACCGGGCCGTCGGTGTGCGTGTCGAGGGGCGTGACGCCGATCGGCTGGCTCATGTCCATGGCTGTTCTCCGATGTCGGCGATCAGGCGCGCATCGCTTCCGCGACGGCGGCCGCGAGGGTGCGCTTGGCGAGCGGGATCTTGAAGTCGTTGGCGCCGTAGCCGCGCGCGCCCCGCAAGGCCGCTTCGCCGGCGGCGCCGACGCCCTCGCGCACGAGAGCCTCTTCGGCGTCGGCCACCCGCCAGGGCTTGGGGGCGAGGCCGCCGAAGGCGAGGCGGGCCGAGCGCACCTTGCTTCCGTCGGCCTCGATGACGGCCGCCACCGAGACCAGGGCGAAGGCGTAGGACGCGCGGTCGCGCACCTTGCGGTAGACGTGCCGCCCGCGCACGGGCGCCGGCAGGGTCACGGCGGTGATGATCTCGCCGGGGGTCAAGGTGGTCTCGATCTGCGGCGTGTCGCCGGGCAGGCGGTGTAGGTCGGCGATCGGGATCTTTCGCTCGGTCCCCTCCGGGGTCACGGTCTCGATCGTGGCGTCGAGGGCCCGCATCGCCACCGCCATGTCGGAGGGGTGGGTGGCGATGCACTGGTCGGAGGTGCCGAGGACCGCCAGGATGCGGTTGAAGCCCTGAAGCGCCGCGCAGCCGGAGCCGGGCCGGCGTTTGTTGCACGGCATCGCGGTGTCGTAGAAATACGGGCAGCGGGTGCGCTGCAGGAGGTTGCCGGCGGTGGTCGCCTTGTTGCGCAACTGGCCCGAGGCGCCGGCGAGCAGCGCACGGGAGAGCACGCCGTAGTCGCGCCGCACCCGCTCGTCGGCGGCGAGATCCGCGTTGCGCACCATCGCGCCGACGCGAATCCCGCCATCGGAGGTTGCCTCGATCCGGTCGAGCGCCAGGCGGTTGACGTCGACGAGGTGGGCCGGCGTCTCGATCTGCAGCTTCATCAGGTCGAGGAGGTTGGTGCCCCCGGCGATGAAGCGGGCATTCGGCTGCCCGGCGGCCTTGGCAGCCTCGGCCACGGTGGCGGGGCGCTCGTAGGTGAAAGCCTTCATCGGTCGCCCCCTCAGAGCCGGGTCGCCGCGCCGCCGGCATCCCGGATCGCCGCGACGATGTTCGGATAGGCCGAGCAGCGGCAGATATTGCCGCTCATCCGCTCGCGGATTTCCGCGTCGGTCAGGGCGACCTTCGCCGTGAGGTCCTGCGTCACGGTGCTGGGCCAGCCGGCCTCGGCCTCGTTCAGCATGCCGGCGGCCGAGCAGATCTGGCCCGGCGTGCAGTAGCCGCACTGGAAGCCGTCATGCTTGACGAAGGCGGCCTGGAGCGGGTGCAACTGGTCGCCCTCCGCGAGCCCCTCGATGGTGCGGATCTCGTCGCCCTCGTGCATCACGGCGAGCGTCAGGCAGGAATTGATCCGGCGCCCGTTCACCAGCACCGTACAGGCGCCGCACTGGCCATGGTCGCACCCCTTCTTCGAGCCGGTGAGGCCGATGCGCTCGCGCAGGGCATCGAGGAGCGTGGTGCGCGGATCGAGGTCGAGGGGCCGGGCCTGGCCGTTGACCTGGAGGGTCACCGGCATGCGCGGTGTCGCCGGCTCGGCGGCGGGGGACGGGGGCGTCGACGGGGCCGGCGAGGGCGCGGCCTGGACGCGGCCGGAAAAGCCCAGCACGGCCGCCGCGGCGACGCCGCTCTCCAGTACGCTCCGGCGCGTCAGGCGCGGCGCGGAATCGGATTTGTCCATGGTGCCTCCCGGCCGAACGACGAGGTGACGGCGCGAGGGCGCCTGCATCGGCTCGGCCGTTGGGCCGCGACGCGATCGCTCACCAAACGTTTCGGGGACTGGACAGGTCCCGGCTGGGGCCCGGGTGCGGCATCGCGTGCGAGAGATGGTCGGCCACCGGATCGCTGGCGATCAACCCTCCCCTCTCCCCGCGGGCGGGGAGAGGCTTTCGTCCCCCTTGTCGGGGACGAAAGGAGCGGCGGCGAAAGCCGGAGCGAGGGTGAGGGGGGGGTTCCGGAGAAGCCTCACTCGTCGACACCCCCTCACCCTCGCGGCGAGCCTATGGTTCGCTGCCGGGCTTCCTGAGCCCCTTCGGAGCTCAGGCCTCTCCCCGCAACGAAGTCGGGCAAGCCCGACTTCGTCTGGCGCTTGCAGATCCCGGGCAAGCCCGGGATCTGTCGGGGAGAGGGAGAAAATCAGCGCCGCTTCTTTCCCCGGAAAGCCCTGCGCAGAGGGGCTACGGCCTATACGGATTTGACTCGCTGCCGCTTTGGATAGCGATCTCGACTTTGCCCCCTTCGGGAGGCAGGGGTGACACCCAGTCGATTCCGGCTGCGAGGACTGGTGCGAAGCAAATCCGCCAAGGCTATTGGCAAAGAGGGAGGGTTCCACACGCCGAGTAATTCTCGAAAATCGAAAATATGATTGTTTTTAATTAATCGTTATTTTGATCGGTGTGCTGTAGAAAATTCTGCTGCGCGGCAGAATTTGAAACTAAGACCGGAAAATCCGCGTATACTGCGTCTCGTGCCGGAACGAGCCGAGATCGAGCCGTACCGTCGCCGTTCCCGCTTCGTCGAGGGGCAGTTCCTGCACCGCCCGCGCCAGGGAGGCGACCAGCGGCATCAAGGCGGCGACCACCCGCGTTCCGGCGGTCTGGCCGACGGGGGCGAGGCGTAACGACGCCGAGACGAGGTTCTGCAGGAAGGCCGCGAGATAGGCCGCCAGCACCGTAAGGCGGTCGAGCCCGTGGGCGCCTGCGGCGGTGCCGACAGCCACCGGGTAGGCCACAGGGCCGTCGAGATGCGGGGCGAGGCCTGCGAGGCGCGGTACGTCCCAGGCGGCGCGGGTCGCGTCGAGGAACGAACGGCCCTGCTGGCTGGTCTCGAGATGCAGCTCTCGCGAGGGGCTGAACGCCAGGGCGAGGTCGTTGACGGCGACCAGAGCCTCGGCATCCCCCGCCGCCGCGGCCCGGTGGGCGTGGGCGGCCAGGATCGCGTCGCTGCGGCCGGCGCCGTGCTCCAGGACGCCGGCGAGCCAGTCCCGCAAGCTCGCCTCGTCGCGCACGTCGCCGGCCTCCACGGCCCATTCGAGGCCGTGCGAATAGGCGTAGGCCCCCACCGGATAGCCGGGCGAGAGCCAGGCGAGCAGCATCAGGGCGTCCGGAACCCGCTCAGCCATGGGAATGGTCGTGCGAATGGTCGTGATGATGGTGATGCCCGTGGCCGTGGTCGTGCCCATGGTCATGGGTGTGATCGTGGGGGTGCCCGCCCGCATAGGCCCCGCCCTCGGGCCGGAACGGCCTTTCCACCGGGGTCGCTGTGCCCCCCAACCCCTCGACCATCGCGGCGAGCACGTGGTCGTGGGCGATCCAGAGCGCGTCCGGGCCGATCTCGGCCGGGATGTGCCGGTTGCCGATATGCCAGATCAGCCGCTTGAGGGCGTGATCGGTGGGCGCCCGGATCTCCAGCAGGCGCTCGGGCGCCGCCTCGACCCAGACCAGGCGCCCATCCTCGAGCCGCAGCGCGTCGCCGTCGTCGAGCACGGCCGGCTCGGGCAGGTCGAGCAGGAAGGCGAGGCCGCCGATTCCCCGCATCGCCATGCGGCGGCGGTGGCGGTCGCCGGAATCGAGCACGATGCGGTCGACGATTTCGCCGGGGCCGAGGGCGTCGCGGCGGATGACGCGGGTGGCACGGATCATGGGGGACGCAAACGCCTTTCAGGTCGCTCAGAACAGGAAGTAGCGCTGCGCCATCGGCAGCACCTCGGCGGGCTCGCAGACCAGCAATTCGCCGTCGGCGCGCACGTCGTAGGTCTCGGGGTCGACCTCGATCACCGGGGTGGCGTCGTTGTGGATCATGCTCTTCTTCGAGATGCCGCCGCGCACGTTCTCGACCGCGACCATCTCCTTCATCACCCCGAGCGTGTCGCGAAGCCCCGCCTCGATCGCGGCCCTCGACACGAAGGTGAGCGCGGTCGAGGCCGGCACCCGGCCGAAGGCGCCGAACATCGGGCGGTAATGCACCGGCTGGGGCGTCGGGATCGAGGCGTTGGGATCGCCCATGGGGGCCGCCGCGATGGCGCCGCCCTTGAGGATCAGGTCCGGCTTCACCCCGAAGAAGACCGGCGACCACAGCACGAGATCGGCGAGCTTGCCGACCTCCACCGAGCCGACATGGCGCGAGATGCCGTGGGCGATGGCCGGGTTGATCGTGTACTTGGCGACGTAGCGCTTCGCGCGGGCATTGTCGTTGCCGGAAGAGTCGCCCGGCAGCGCGCCGCGCTGGCGCTTCATCTTGTCGGCGGTCTGCCAGGTGCGGATGATCACCTCGCCGACCCGGCCCATCGCCTGGCTGTCCGACGACATCATCGAGAGCGCGCCGATGTCGTGCAGGATGTCCTCGGCGGCGATCGTCTCCTTGCGGATCCGGCTCTCGGCGAAGGCGAGGTCTTCCGGGATCGACGGGTCGAGGTGGTGGCACACCATCAGCATGTCGAGATGCTCGTCGATGGTGTTGCGGGTGAACGGCCGCGTCGGGTTGGTGGAGGAGGGCAGCACGTTGGGCAGCCCCGCCACCTTGATGATGTCCGGCGCGTGGCCGCCGCCGGCGCCCTCGGTATGGAAGGCGTGGATGGTACGGCCCTTGAAGGCCGCGATCGTGTCCTCGACGAAGCCCGATTCGTTGAGCGTGTCGGTATGGATCATCACCTGGATGTCGTGGGCATCGGCCACCGACAGGCAGCAATCGATCGCAGCCGGCGTCGTGCCCCAATCCTCGTGCAGCTTCAGCGCGCAGGCGCCGGCCCGGATCATCTCGACCAAACTGTCGGGCTTCGAGGCGTTGCCCTTGCCGGCAAACGCCAGGTTCATCGGGAAGGCGTCCGCCGCCTCGATCATCCGGGCGATGTGCCAGGGACCGGGGGTGCAGGTGGTGGCGAAGGTGCCGTGGGCCGGGCCCGTGCCGCCGCCGAGCATCGTGGTGATGCCGGAATTCAGCGCCTCGTCGATCTGCTGCGGGCAGATGAAGTGGATGTGGCTGTCGAACCCGCCGGCGGTGAGGATCTTGCCCTCGCCGGCGATGACCTCGGTGCCCGGCCCGACCACGATGGTGACGCCGTCCTGGATGTCCGGGTTGCCGGCCTTGCCGAGCGCCGCGATGCGCCCGCCCTTCAGCCCGACATCGCATTTCACGATGCCCCAATGGTCCAGCACCACCGCGTTGGTGATGACGGTGTCCACGGCGCCGCCGGCATTGCTCGCCTGGCTCTGCCCCATCCCGTCGCGGATCACCTTGCCGCCGCCGAACTTCACCTCCTCGCCGTAGCGGGTGTGGTCCTGCTCGACCTCGATGACGAGGGAGGTGTCGGCGAGGCGGATGCGGTCGCCCTTGGTCGGCCCGAACATCGCCGCGTAGGCGGCGCGGGGGAGGCTGGCGGGCTTGGGGGTGTTGGACATCAGACCGCTCTCCGCGCCGCATCGGCGGATTGATCGAAGATGGATTCGAGGGCCGCATTCGTGCCGCGGCACCCGGCGACGACGCGCTCGGCCCAGGCGACGTAATCGAGGAGCCGTATGCGGTCCCAGTCGTCGGGCGGGCTCGATGCCAGGGAGCGCAGGTTGCTGACCTTGTCGGCGATCTTGATCGCCTTGGCATCGGGCGACTTGTGCGGCGCCCGCTCGACCTGGAGGCGCTTGCGCTCCGCCTTGGGCAGCGACTTGTCGTCGGTGACCTCGGCCACGAGATCGGCCACGACGGGCCCGAAGAGGCGCGAGAGTTCGTCGTGGGTGGTGCCGGTATCCTCGATCGAGTCGTGGAGCCAGCCGGCGGCGACCAGCCAGGTGTTCGGCGCGTCAGCGGTGTCGGCGAGGAGCGCGGCGACCTCCGCGAGATGGTTCACGTAGGGTTCCCGCGCGGCGCCCTTGCGGCGATGGTCCGCGTGCCGGCGGGCCGCGAAATCGGCCGCCCGCGCGACGAGGGCCACGTGATCGCGAAGAACCTTACCGTAGGGGCTCACAGTGCCCCCATCACGTCGCCCCGGAACCCGTACACCGCGCGCCCGCCGCCCATCGGGATCAGCACCACCTCCCGGGTCGAACCGGGCTCGAAGCGCACGGCGGTGCCCGGGGCGATGTCGAGGCGCTGGCCGCGGGCCTTGTCGCGGTCGAAGCGGAGCGCCGGGTTGACCTCGAAGAAGTGGTAATGCGAGCCGACCTGGATCGGCCGGTCGCCGGTATTGGCGACCTCCATCACCATGCGGGGCGCACCCTCGTTGAACACGATCTCGCCGTCGGGCGTCGTCACCTCGCCGGGCACGTCGCTGGCGGGGGTGCCGCGGATCGGGTGGTGGACGGTGACGAGCTTGGTGCCGTCCGGGAAGGTGGCCTCGACCTGGATGTCGTGGATCATCTCCGGCACGCCCTCCATCACCTGGTCGGCGGTGAGAACTTGCGCGCCGAGCTGCATCAGCTGGGCCACGGTGCGGCCGTCGCGGGCGCCCTCGACCACGAAATCGGTGATCAGCGCTACCGCTTCGGGGTGGTTGAGCTTCACGCCCCGGGACAGGCGGTTGCGGGCCACCATGGCCGCCATGGCGACGAGGAGCTTGTCCTTCTCGCGGGGGGTCAGCAGCACGGGCGCATCCTCCGGATCGATGTAGCCTCTCTCCATCGCCGAGGCTTGGGCGCGAGGCAAGATCGTGCTGACGGAGGCAAGAACCGAGCCGGTCTCTCAGGTCTGCCACACCCGCGGCAGCGGCCGGCCGCGAAACCCTTCGAGGATCCGCGAGGCCACGAGGCGCAACGGGCCGATCTCCGGCCCGAGCAGGCGTAAGCTCAGCATCCCGTTCCAGGCGCTCGCCCCGGCTTCGACCGACAGGGCCTCGCAGCCCGAGGCGGCGATCAGGTCGCGGGCCTGATCCAGGCGGCTCTCTGCGTCCGGGGCAAGGTGGAGCAGGGTCGCCATGGCGCGAGCGCCGCCGGCCACCGCGCGCTTCGCAAGCCTCTCGGAGATGTCGGCCTCGAGCCGGAACGTGTCGGCGTAGACGAGGCGCCCGGCGCGGCGCAGGCGCCAGGAATCGGCGAGGGCGCCGTCCCGCATCACCTCGCCCTTCGCGGCGCGGCCGAAGACCAGGGCCTCGAACAGGGTGAGGCGGGCATCCGGGGCGATCTCGGCGGAGAAGCTGCGGGCGAGCCGCGCGCCGTCGAACAGGATCGTCTCCTGCGGCAGCCAGGCCAGGGCGGCCTCGGCCTCGAGGGTGAGCGCCACGTCGAGCCGCGTCACCGGCCCGTCCGAGCGGTAGATTTTTTCCGCCGCCGTGGTGGTGAGGACGAGGTCCGTTCCCGGACCGAGCCGTGCCTCGACCGTGAACCGGTCGCCGCAGGCGATGCCGCCGGCGCTGTTGAGCAGCACCGCTTCCATGGGCCCAATCCTGCCGCGTCCATGTTCGGGCCGCGGCAGGCGCAGGCGCAACGGGCCGGATTCGGCGAGGTCGGCGGTCCGCGTGGCGCCGCCCGGCATCCGTGCCACGCTGAGCGCGACGTGCCCGATCGAGCGCTGGCGGCGGAGGGCGTCGGGAAGGGGGGATTGCTGCATCGAAGGCCCGGAGGCGGGCGCGGACGGCCCTCTGTCGCCCCGCTTAGACCGCGTCGGCCGCCCGTCAGGCAAGCCCCCAAGGCGAGGCGCCGGTCATCGGGCGATGCCGGCCGATGCCCCGCGCCGAATGTCTCGAATCCGCTTAAACTCGCCTTCGCTCACGTGGAGGACGCGCCATGTCGCCTGACATCATGTCATCTGATGCCCTCTTGTCGGAGGGCGCCTGCCGGGTCGTGCGCCCGGGCTCGACAATCGTCGGCAAGCAGGCGCTGACCTACGCGCCGGCAGTCTCGGCCGAATCGGTGGGGTCGAAGGGTCTGCACATGCAGCTCGTCACCCTGCCGCCGGGCGCGCGGGCGAAGGCGCACCTGCACGAGGCGCACGAGACCGCTCTGCACGTGCTCTCGGGCGTCGCCGGCACCTGGTACGGTCCCCGGCTGGAGCATCACCTGTGGAGCCGGGCCGGCGATTTCGTCTACATCCCGGCCGGAGTGCCGCACCTGCCCTACAATGCCAGCCGCACCGAGACCTGCACGGCGGTGATCGCCCGGACCGATCCGAACGAGCAGGAGAGCGTGGTTCTGCTGCCGGAACTCGATGCGCTCCGGCCGCCGGAGGCGGACGTGATGGCGGAGTGAGCGGCGGCACGCGCCTCTCCCACCCTCGACCTCATCCTGAGGTGCCGCACGCAGCGGAGGCCTCGAAGGCGGGCTCCAGAAGTCTGGGTGATCTCTGGAGCCCTCCTTCGAGGTCAGCCGATCCTCGATCGTCCAACACCTCAGGATGAGGTCGAGGGTGGGAGCGAAGGTCGAGATACCGCTCCTTCTCACATCGCCGTCGGCCGCCCCGCCGCCACCACCAGCAGCTTCCCATCCCCCAGCGTCCGGGCCGCGGCGCGGCGGATGTCGGCCTGCGTCACCGCGCCGATCAGGCCGTTGCGGCGGGCGATGTAGTCGATGCCCAGACCCTCGAAGGCGATCTGCACCAGCTGGTGGGCGATCTTGGTCGAGGTATCGAAGCCGAGCGCGTAGGAGCCGGTGAGGTAATCCTTGGCCTTCTGCAACTCGTCGTCGTCGGGGCCGTCGCTGGTCAGGCGGGCGATCTCGTCGGCGATCACCGTCAGGCACTCGGCGACGCGCTCGTTCTTGGTCGCGGTGTAGCCCCAGGTCATCGAGGCGGCGCGGTGGCTCACCAGCGAGGTGCCGACCGAGTAGGCGAGGCCGCGCTTCTCGCGCACTTCCTGAAACAGCCGCGAGGTGAAGGCGCCGCCGCCCAGGATGTGGTTGAGCACGTAGGCCGGGATGAAGTCGGGGTCGCGCCACGGCACGCCGTCGGTGCCGAAGCGCAGGACCGATTGCGGCACGTCGAGATCGACGACGAGGCGACGGCCCAAGCCCGTGATCCGGGTCGTCGGCACCACGGTCAGTTCGCCGCCCTCCGGCAGGGCACCGAAGGCGGCGTCGAGTGCGTGCAGCAGCACCTCCTCGCCGATGGCGCCGACCGCCGCGACCTTGACCCGGCCGCGGGCGAGGAGCCGGCGGTGCATCGCCACGAGGTCGTCGCGGGTGATCGACGACACGCTCTCGATCGTGCCGGACGAGGGCCGGCCGTAAGGGTGCCCCGGATAGGCTTCGGCGAAGAAGCGGCGCGAGGCCATCACGCCGGGGTCGTTCTGCTGGTAGCGCAGTCCCGCCAGCATCTGCGCCCGCACCCGCTCGATCGCCGCGGGGTCGAAGCGGGGCTGGGCGAGCGCCAGGGCGAGCAGCTCGATCGCCTCGTCGGCGTGCTTGACCAGCATCTTGAGCGAGCCGCCGATGGCGTCCGGCCCGGCATGGAAGCTCAGCTCGATGGCGCGGGCGGCGAGCCGCTCCTGGAAGGCGTCGGAATCGTGCGGGCCGGCGCCCTCGTCGAGGAGGCGGGCCAGCATCTGGGCGGTGCCGGCCTTGCCTTCGGGGTCCTGCGCGGCGCCGCCCTCGAAGGTGAAGGCCAGCGCGATCAGCGGGACGACCGGCGACGGCACGTGCCAGGCCTCGATGCCGCGGGCCGAGAGGACGGGGCGCGCCAGGGTCGGCGAGGAGGACGAGGCGGCGGCAGTGCGGGAGACGGCGTCGGCCGGGGTCATGAGGACCTCTTGTTGTGTCTTAAGGCGATCAAAGAACCGCCCGGGGATGCGACGGCCCCGGGCGGTGTCCTGGCGGATGAGGTCAGGCGGCCGCCGCGGCTGCCGGGCCCTTGATCAGGTAGCCGGTGACCGAGCGGGCCGGCACCAGGTAGCGCTCGGCCACCGCCGCGAGGCGCGAGGCCTGGACCGACTCGATCTCGGAAGGCCAGCGCCGCACCTCCTCGATGCTCTCGCCGATGGCGAGCGCGGAGCCGAAGATGCGGGCGAGCGACGACTGGCTGTCGGAGGAATAGACCGTCTCGGCGACCAGCCGGGTCTTCGCCCGCTCGATCGCGGTGGCGGACAGGGCCTCGGAGGGGGCGCGGGCGAGCGCCCGGTCGAGGGCTTCTTCGAGCTTTTCCAGGCTCACGCCCTCCGCCGGCACGGCGTAGACCGAGAAGCGGGTGTCGTCGATCGCCGAGCCCATGTACCAGGCGCCGGCATTCACCGCGACGCCCTGCTCCAGCACCAGGCTGCGGTAGAGGTAGGAGGTCGGCCCGCCGCCCAGCACCTCGGCCAGCAGTTCGAGCGCGTGGCTCTCGCCGTCGCGGGCGGTCATGCAGGAGGGGGTGAGGTAGAGCCGCTGCAGGGTCGGCTGCTCGACCTTCGGGTCGGCGACGCTGAGCCGGCGCGCGGCGCGGGGCTCCGGCTCCCGCGGCCGCACCCGCTGCGGCCGGGCGCCGCGCGGCGCCACCACGCCGTAGGTGTCGTCGGCGAGCCGCCGGACCTCGTCGGCGGTGACGTCGCCGGCGACCACCAGGATGGCGTTCTCCGGGGTGTAGAAGCGGCGGTAATAGTCGAGGGCGTGGGTGCGGTTCAGAACCTCGATCTCGTGCATCCAGCCGATGATCGGGATGCCGTAGGGATGATGCACGAAGAGCGAGGCCGCCATCGCCTCGGAGAGCTGCGCCGCCGGGTCGGTCTCGACCCGCATGCGGCGCTCCTCCAGCACCACGTCGCGCTCGGGCGCCACCACGGCGTCGTCGAGGATCAGGCCGGTCATCCGGTCCGCCTCGAAGCTCATCATGGTCTTGAGGTTGTCGCGGGCGACGCGCTGGAAATACGCCGTGTAGTCGAAGGACGTGAAGGCGTTCTCCTGGCCGCCCAAGCTCGACACCGCCTTCGAGAAGGCGCCGACCGGGTGGGTCTCGGTGCCCTTGAACATCAGGTGCTCGAGGAAGTGGGCGATGCCGGACTGGCCGAGCGGATCGTCGGCCGAGCCGTTGCGGTACCAAACCATGTGGGTGACGACCGGCGCGCGGTGGTCGGGCACCACCACCACGTCGAGGCCGTTGTCGAGCACGAAGGACGCCACTTCGGGACCGCCCGCCTCCGCTCGGCCGAAGGGCGCCGCGTCGGTGCGCAGGGTGGCGCTGACGGGGCAGACGAGGCCGGGGGCGGGGCGCATCCTGACTGGGGGCATCCTGATCTACCTTAGCCGGGCGGCCGGACGGGCCACCCGTGTTGGATCGTGAACCGGCTCACTTAAGAGAGGCTTGCGGCTCATGCGAGTCACGGGCCAGCGGGGCGTCCGAGCCGGCCGGCGGGCCGGCCACCGGGGTCGCTGGCCGTTAGAGACCCTGTTCTAGAGCATTTTGTGGCAGGGGGGACCCGAGAACTGCGGAGAAATGCACTCGACGCAGATCGGCCCCGTTATGGCTCAGATTAAGCCTGAACGGATATTCATCCGAAGCTTGGCCCTCGCGCTGCCAGGGCGGTCCTTGCGGCAATCCGGCCCGCAGCCCTGCGGGCCAAGCGGGTCTCGACCAACGAAAACCCCGGGCCGCAGGGCGGCCCGGGGTCGAGGAACTCGCGACGATCTCGGAAACGTTACTGGCGCGAGCGCAGATACACGCCGGGATCGGCCTGCTCGCGGTCGCTGATCATCCCGTTCGGACCGCGGTCGGTGCGGGCGAGCTTGCCGTTCGGCGGCTTGCGGTAACCGGTCGGCGGCTCGGTCAGCGAATCGCGGGAGGGCTCGACGTCGGGGAGGTTGGGATCCTCGTCCTTCTTGCCGGCCAGCAACTGCATCGGGTTGAGCCAGAACGACTCCTTGACGTTGTCGCCGGGCTTGTAAGTCGGCTCCGTGGTCACGCTGGCGCCCTCGCGTCGGCCGCCGCGCATCTCCTGGATCGGCAGGGTGGCGTTGTTGTCGCTCATCCGGCCGCCATAGCCGCGGGTGATCGGCTTGCGGTCCTCGGCGGCGCGCCGGTCGCGGGCGGCGGTCTCGGGATCGGTCGGCCATTGCGGGTTGGCCTCGCGCACAGCGCGGCGGTCGACCGGCGGCGGCAGGGCGGCCTTGTCCATGTGCGGCGGCAGCACCAGGGGCGCGCGCTCGCGATAGGTGATGGTCGGCCGCTCGGGCTCGATCAGGCCGATCGACGACAGGGCGTTCTTCATCGCGACGCCTTCCTGGGCCTGCGCCCCGGAAGACAGGCTGAGCCCGGCGGCGACCGTCACCGCGGCGAGTATCGTGCGCTTGTCGAGCATGCTGGCCCCTGCCTGTTCCGCCCCATGATTTACCAGCTTGGGTGGTGGCGGTTTCGGGCGAAGGTATGGCGTGGCCATCGTGAGGCGCAACGCCGGCGACCGGCGTTGCACCCGCGACACACAAGGGTTTTCAGGTCCTCTCGCCGGTTGCCGGGGCGCGGCGGCGCTCCAGCACCAGCCCGTCGTAGAGAAGCCCCACCACCCCGAAGACGATGCCGGCATCCGCCACGTTGAACACGTACCAGGACCAGGCCCCGGCATGGAGGTGGACGAAGTCGAACACCGCCCCGTAGGCGGCCCGGTCGATGGCGTTGCCGATCGCCCCGCCGACGATCATCCCCAGCGAGCCGGCGAGCCAGCGGCTGCCGGCCCGCGCCATCCACACCGAGAGCGCGACCGAGGCCACCAGCGACAGCGCCACCAGCACCCAGCGCCCCAAAGCCGAATCCTGCTGGAACAGCCCGTAGGAGACGCCGCGGTTCCACACCACGATCAGCTGCGCGAAGGGCGCGAGCACCACGGGCTCGCGCAGGGGAAGATCGGCGACGAAGAGAAGGCCGAGCTTCGTCGCCTGGTCGAGGACCAGGGTGACGAGCGCGACCAGAAGGCCGAAGGGGAGGGGACGCATGAGTTTTCCTCGCCCGTTCCTCGCCCCTTACTCGGCGGCCTTGGCGTGGAGCGCGTCCCACTCGCGCAGGGCCTGCGCGTCGCGGGGCGTCACGTCCGGATAATCCGGATCGCTGCCGACGCTGCCCAGCACCTTCCACGAGCGGGCGCATTTGCGGCCCTCGGCCAGGGCCGGCACCACCGCGACGCCCTTGACCTCGTCGAGCCGGAAGGCCTCCGCCGGACCCTCGCCGGCCTCGACCGCGATCCGCGAGGTGATGCAGACCTCGGCGAAGTCGATGCCCTCTAAGCTCGCCAGCAGGTCGGAATCGGCGACGAAGACCTTGGGCGCCGCCTCCAGGCTCGCGCCGATGCGCTTGCCCGCCCGCTCGATCTCGAGCGCCCCGGTCACCACCCGGCGCACCCGGCGGATCTTGGCCCAGCGCTTCGCCAGGGCCTCGTCGCGCCAGGCGGCGGGCGTCTCCGGCAGGGTCTCGGTATGGACCGAACCGGTCTCGGAGGGGGTGCGCGCGAGCCAGGCCTCCTCCGCCGTGAAGGCGAGGACCGGGGCGAGCCAGACCGTGACGCGCTTGAAGACCTCGTCGACCACGGTGAGCGCGGCCCGCCGGGTCTGCGACGAGATCGGGTCGCAGTAGAGCGCGTCCTTGCGCACGTCGAAGTAGAACGACGACAGGTCGCCGGTCATGAAGCCGTTGAGCAAGGCCACGACGCGCTTCGTATCGAAGGTGCGGAAGGCGTCGCGGATCTCGGTGTCCAGCTCGGCCAGCCGGTGCAGGATGAACCGCTCCAGCTCCGGCATCTCTTCCGGGGCGACGCGGTCCTCGGGCCGGTGATGGGCGAGCGTGCCCAGCATCCAGCGCAGCGAGTTGCGCAGCTTGCGGTAGGTCTCGGAAAACGTCTTGATGATCTCCGGGCCGATGCGCAGGTCGTCGGTATAGTCCGAGGCTGCCACCCACAGGCGCAGGATGTCGGCGCCCGAGCCCTTGATCACGTCCTGCGGCGCGACGACGTTGCCCTTCGACTTCGACATCTTCTCGCCCTTGGGGTCGAGGACGAAGCCGTGGGTCAGCACCACGTCGTAGGGCGCGCGGTCGCGGGTACCGCAGGATTCGAGCAGCGAGGAGTGGAACCAGCCGCGATGCTGGTCCGAGCCCTCGAGATACATCACCGTGTCGTCGCCCCCGTCGCGGCGGCGGCGGATGCCGGCAAGGCCCGGAAACTGCTCGGGGTCGTCGAGCGTGAAGGCGTGGGTCGAGCCGGAATCGAACCACACGTCGAGGACGTCGGTCACCTTCTCGTAGGCGGCCGGGTCGTGCTCGGGGGCGAGGAACCGGGCGCCGTCGGCGTCGGTGAACCAGGCATCCGCCCCCTCCGCCGCGAAGGCGGCGTGGATGCGGGCATTGACCGTCTCATCGCGAAGAATCTCGCCGGTCTCGCGGTGGACGAAGACCGTGATCGGCACGCCCCAGGCGCGCTGGCGCGACACCACCCAGTCCGGGCGGTTGGCGATCATGCCGGTGATGCGGTTCTGGCCCTGCGGCGGCACCCACTGGGTGACGGCGATCTCGCGGAGCGCCACGTCCCGCAGGGTCGCGCCGTTCAGGGTCTCGACCGGCTTGTCGAGGGCGATGAACCATTGCGGCGTGTTGCGGAAGATGACCGGCTTCTTCGAGCGCCAGGAATGGGGATAGCTGTGCTTGAGCGTGCCGCGGCCGACGAGCGTCCCGGCGGCGGTCAGCGCGGCGATCACCGCCTTGTTGGCGTTGCCCTTCTGGCCCTTCTCGTCGAGCACGCGGGTGCCGGTGAGGCCGGGCGCGGCTTGCGTCAGCACGCCGTCGGCATCGACCGTATAGGGGATCGCCGTCTCGATGCCGCGCTCGCGCAAAGCCCGGCCGTTCGCCATCCAGACCTCGAAGTCCTCGCGGCCGTGGCTGGGTGCGGTGTGGACGAAGCCGGTGCCGGCCTCGTCGGTGACGTGCTCGCCCTCCAGCATCGGCACCGCATGGGCATAGCCGTCGTTCCAGCCCGCCAGCGGATGGGCCAGCGTCACGCCGGCAAGGTCTTCCGCCGAAACGTCGCTCAGTCGCTCGTAGGATTCGACCCGCGCTGCCTTGAAGACGTCGCTCGCCAGTTTGTCAGCAACAACGTAACGAACACCAGGTTGAGACCAGTTCTCTTGAGGCGCAGCAACGACACGATACAATCCGTAGGAGACTTTTTTGGAGAAGGCGACGGCCCGGTTGGCGGGGATCGTCCAGGGGGTGGTGGTCCAGATGACGACGCGAGCGCCGAGCAAGTCCGGTACCGTCTTCGACTCGACGACCGGGAAGGCGGCCCAGATCGTGTCGCTGACGTGGTCCTCGTACTCGACCTCGGCCTCGGCGAGCGCGGTCTTCTCGACCACCGACCACATCACCGGCTTCGAGCCGCGATAGAGCTGGCCGGTGGTGGCGAAGGTCATCAGCTCGCGGGCGATCGCGGCCTCGGCCGGATAGGCCATGGTCAGGTAGGGATGGTCCCAGTCGCCGGTGACGCCGAGGCGCTTGAATTCCTCGCGCTGCACCGACAGCCAGTGCTCGGCGAAGGTCCGGCATTCGCGCCGGAACTCGACCACCGGCACGTCGTCCTTGTTGCGGCCGGCGGCGCGGTACTGCTCCTCGATCTTCCACTCGATCGGCAGGCCGTGGCAATCCCAGCCCGGGACGTAGTTGGCGTCCTGCCCGAGCGCGCCTTGCGTGCGGACGACGATGTCCTTCAGGATCTTGTTGAGCGCGGTGCCGATATGGATGTGGCCGTTGGCATAGGGCGGGCCGTCGTGCAGCACGAATTTCGGCCGCCCGGCCGCCGCCTCGCGGATGCGGGCATAGAGGTTCGTGCGCGCCCAGCGCTCCAGGATCTCCGGCTCGCGCTGCGGCAGGCCGGCCCGCATCGGGAAGTCGGTGACCGGCAGGAACAGGGTCTCGGAATAGTCGCGCCCGGCGGCGGGTTGAGGCTCGGTCATGGGGGTTCAAAGGCTCGTCTGGGGCGCGGGACGCGCAGCCCGTTGAGGGAATCGCAAGCGGCGAAACGGCAGCAACCCGGCCTTCCGCGCGGCCGCGAGCGGCCCTCAGGCGGAAGCCGGGCTCGTAATTCGCCGGATGGCGACGCAGCGCGGGTGCGATTCGGTCATCCGGCGCTTCTAGCAGCGGCGGGCGGGCGGGGGAAGCGGGGTGATGGGGCCCCGGGCGTCCGCAGGCCGCGAGACCTCGCTTGCCGCGGAGCGGAATGCCTTTGTCGATGCCTCCGGCAGCGCCATCATGACCACAATGGTCATGGAGTGCACGACGCAGGAAATTCAGCTGCGCGATACGAAGGCGACGTTGTCCGCGGTCATCGATCGCGCCCGCCAGGGCGAACCTTCGGTGATCACCCGGCACGGCCGACCCGAGGCCGTCTTGCTGAGCCATGAGGAATGGCAGCGCCTGTCGCAGATTCCTTCCTTCGGTCGGCTGCTCATGTCCGCGCCCCTGGAACCGGGGGATCTGCCCGAGCGTGACGGCGGAGTGCGGGATGTCGAGCTCTGACGCACGTACCTCGTCGATACCAACGTCGTGTCTGCCGGTGCTCCAACCCAGGCGGCGAGCCCATCCGACCTCGCCGCCTGGATGGATCGCAACAGTGCCGACCTGTATCTCTCGGTCATCACCGTCGCCGAGGTCGAGGCCGGCATCGCGAAGAGCCGCGGGCAGGGCGCGCGTCGCAAGGCCGATCGGCTGGCGGAGTGGCTGACGACGCTGCTGCATCTCTACGGCCCACGGATCGTCCCGATCGACCTCGACGTGGCGCGGCCCATCGGCAGCCTGATCGACCTGACGCTGGGGCAGGGCCGCAAGCCCGATCTGGCGGATATCGCCATCGCCGCAACGGCGCGGTGCCACGGTTGGTCGGTGCTGACCCGCAATCTCCGGCATTTCAGCCCGCTGGGTGTGCCGGCATTCGATCGGTTCGCCGCGCTGCCGTCCGGGTCGCAAGCGCGGATGCTCGACCCTTGATCACCGGCACCGCGTTCATCGTGCCGATCTCCACCCGGTAAACCCCGTGCGAACGAGAAGGCCGGAACGGAGCGCGGCGTCGCGCGGTTGACGGACAGGCTCAGTGAATCCGGAGCTTTGCCATGCGGATCCTGCTTCCCGCCCTCGCCCTCGCCGCGCTCCTCGCCGCCCCGGCCGTCGCCCGCGAGCTGCGCGCGCCGCCGCGGCCGGTGCCGGAGGACATCGACGCCACCGGGTCCGTCACGCCGACCGACCCGCTGCTGATCCCCGACGAGGAGAAGGGCCCGGCGCGGCGGGTGAAGCGCCCGCGCGAGCGGGGCATCGACACCGAGGCGCCGATCCGCGAGTTCATCCCGGAATAGCCCGCGACCTCACCCCCGTTTCACCCCGGCCCGGTCACCCCAGCATCGAGGGCGTGCGGTCCTCGGCCAGCCTCCGCTTGGCCTCGGCGGCGTCGGCGTGCATCTGCACCACCAGGGCCTCGGCGCTGTCGAACCGCGCCTCGCCGCGGAGGAAGCCGACGAACTCGACCGCGATGCGCTCGCCGTAGAGGTCGCCGGAGAAGTCGAACAGATAGGTCTCGAGGAGCGGTGCGCCGTCGTCGAAGGTCGGGCGGCGGCCGTAGCTCGCCACGCCGTCGCAGACGCGGCCATCCGCGAGGCGGGCCCGCACCGCGTAGATGCCGTGGGCGAGCGCGCAGGCATCGAGCGCCACGTTGGCGGTCGGGAAGCCGAGGGTGCGGCCGCGCTTGTCGCCGTGACGCACCTCGCCCTCGACGAACCAGCGGTAGCCCAGCAGATGGTTGGCGGTGGCGATGTCGCCCGCCTCCAGGGCCGCCCGGATCGCACTCGACGAGACCGGCGCCTCGCCGCCGCCCGCGGCCACCGCCGGCACGATCCGACAGGCGAGGCCGTTCTCGGCGCACAGCGCCTCCAGCATCGCGGGCGTGCCCTCGCGGCCGCGGCCGAAATGGAAATCGTGCCCGATCACCACGCCCGACAGGCCGAGCTCGCCCTTGAGGGTGTCGGCCACGAAGGCGGCGGCCCCGGTGCCGGCAAGCCTCGCGTCGAACCGGCGCACGAAGGCCCCGTCGATGCCCAAGCGGCGCAGCACCGCCAGCTTCTCGCCTTCGCCGGTGAGGCGGAACATCGCCGTATCGGGAGAGAAGAAGGCGCGGGGATGAGGCTCGAAGGTGACGACGGCGCTCGGCCGGCCGAGATCGGCCGCCATCTCGCGCACCGCCGCGATGAGCGCGCGGTGGCCCTGGTGGATGCCGTCGAAATTCCCCAGAGCCGCGACGGCCCCGTTCAGGCCCGCCGGCACCGGCTCGCCGTCGCGATGGACCGGGAAGGGCGACGCGACGGGGCGCGGGGCAGTCTCGTCGCGCGGCATCAACGGTCCTTGGCTGGCGAAGGAGGCAGGGGGCTTGCGAAGGCGGCCGGACCCTGTCGAAATCCGCTCCGTGGGTCAAGCCGCGGGGCCGAAGCCCCGCGCGCGGGAGATCGGGAGAGCCGGCGACCTGCAAGAAGGACAGAGGGGAAGGAGGCGGCTTTCTGCGCGGCGGGGATGGGTCGAGCCGGTCGTCGGCGGGTTAACCCCTTCTCAAGGGGGTGGATTTACAAGCCTAGACCAGAAGCGCCGCCCGGTGCTTCCCCTGATGATCCAAGCGGGGTTCGTCGCGCACGGGGATGCGTCGCGCCCGCGAACGGAGCCGTAAGCCATGGCACTCGACCTCGGCATGCCGATCCTCGTCGTGGATGATTACCAGACGATGGTCCGCATCATCCGCAACTTGCTGAAGCAGCTCGGCTTCGAGGACGTCGACGATGCCTCCGACGGCACCGGCGCCCTGGCGAAGCTGAAGAACAAGAAATACGGTCTCGTCATCTCCGACTGGAACATGGAGCCGATGACCGGGTACGAGCTGCTGCGCCATGTCCGGGCCGACGACGCCCTGCGCACCACGCCGTTCATCATGGTCACCGCCGAGTCGAAGACCGAGAACGTGATCGCGGCGAAGAAGGCCGGCGTGAACAACTACATCGTGAAGCCGTTCAACGCCCAGACGCTGAAGACCAAGATCGAGGCGGTCTGCGGCGCCTGATCTCGCCGGCTCGGTGACGGGGCGGCGCCTTTCGGGCGCGGGAAGCGGGCGGCCAGGTCTGATAAGGCCAGCCGCGCCTCCCGCGCCGGATCGCCGGGCTTCGGCCTCGATGCCGCGTGTCCCGGACTGCAGCAGAAGACCCGCACCCGGAACGCCCGGTCCCGGGAGATCCGATTCGAGAACAACCCACGCGCGGGGAGGGATCACGTGCTCAGGCAGATGACGGCGGGGCCGCGATCCGCCCTCAACCGACTGCTGGGAGGCCAGGAGCCCGTGGCTCGCGTGACCAAGGCCGAACCGGCGGACAGGGCGATCCCCGTGAGCGAGCTGCTCGAGATCGCCGACTACATCACCAAGCTCAAGCGGGGCATCGCCGCTTTGCGGGCCCAGGAACTGACCCGCGACCGCATCCCGATGGCGCATGACGAGCTCGGCAGCGTCGTCGCCGCCACCGCGAGCGCCACCAACCGGATCATGGAATCGGCCGAGGCGATGATGGCCATCGAGGCCAAGACCCTCCCGGAGTACCGCCGCCAGGTCGAGGCGCATATCGGCGACATCTTCGAGGCCTGCACGTTCCAGGACATTACCGGCCAGCGCATCTCCAAGGTGGTGGAGGCCTTGGGGCAACTCGAGAAGCGCCTCTCGCAATTCTCCACCGTGGTGAACGTGCGCGACGGCGAGGCCGAGCACGACCCGGAGGAAGCCCGCCGCAAGGCCCGTGCCGAGAAGCTCCTGCTCAACGGCCCGCAGCTCAAGGGGCCGGCGACCCCGCAGGACGCGATCGACGCCCTGTTCTCCTGACATCCCGTCCTTCAGGACGGGCGAAACCGGGATGCGGCCCAAGCGGTCGGCGCGTTGGCAGGCCAACGCGCCGACCGCTTGGATCGTTGTTTTGTCGCAGATTTTTTTGCAAAACCGGTGCCCGCTTTTGCGAAATCCGCTTGGGCCGCGCCTCGGTCCTTCGCCGTCGCTACCAGCGCAGCAGGTCGATCACGCCGTCCGGGTGCACGGCCTGCGCCTCGAGCCAATGGGCGATGTCGCCGATCGGCGCGCCCGCCGCGACGCCGAGTTCCTCGGCGTGGATGCCGCGCGCCACCAGCAGCGAGGCGATGCCGAAGGCCCGCGCGCCGGCGATGTCGGTGCGGATCGCGTCGCCGACGGCAAGCACCCGGTCGCGGGGGAGGGGAGCGCCGTCGTCGAGGCTTTGCGCCGTCGCCAATGCCGCCTCGTAGACCGGGACGTGCGGCTTGCCGGCATAGACCACCGCACCGCCCATCTCCTCGTAGAGCGCCGCGACGGCGCCCGCGCAGGGGATCAGCCGGTCGCCGCGCTCGACCACGAGGTCGGGATTGGCGCAGATCAGGGTCACGCCGCGGGCGGCCCAGGGTTCGAGCACGCCGCGGTAATCCGCCGCCGTCTCGACCTCGTCGTCGAGGAGGCCGGTGACGACGACGTGGGCGGCCTCGTTCGGCCCGCCGCGGGCGAGGTCGAGGCCGTCGAAGATCGGCAGGTCGCGGTCGGGCCCGAGATGATGCATCGGTGCCGAGGCCCGCTCCGCCATCAGCCGGCGGGTGAGGTCGCCCGAGGTGACGATGGCGTCGTAGGCGGTGCGCGGCACGCCGAACGCGTCGAGCATCCCCTGCACGGACTGCCCCGGCCGCGGCGCGTTCGAGAGCAGTACCACCCGGCGGGGCCGCGCACCCGGCAGGGCGCGGAAGCGCGTCAGCGCCTCGCTCGCGCCGCGATGGGCATGGACGCCGTCGTGCAGCACGCCCCAGACGTCGCACAGGATCAGGTCGAAGCCGGATGCGACGTCGGCGATCCCGTCCAGGATCGCCACCTCGCCCGGATGCGTTGCGCGGATCATCTCGGCCATGCCTGCCCCCTGCCCGCCTCTCCCTTGCTGCATCGCAGCGGGAGGTCCGTTCGGGCTTAAAGGCGCTGCGTCCCGAACGCAACGTCTTCCGTGAAATCGATTACACCCTGCTCGAGCCTCTGCCCGTGGAATGGTTTCCGAACAGGACGGCGTTCACAGGATCATCATCCGGTCGACGTCGACGAGGCCGCGATCGGTGATCTTCAGGTGCGGGATCACCGGCAGCGGCAGGAAGGCGACCTGCAGGAACGGCTCGGGCAGGGTGCAGCCGAGCCGCCGGGCCGCCTCGCGCAGGGGCGGCAGCGCGTCGCGCACCGCCTCGAAGGTCCAGTCGCTCATCAGGCCGGCGATCGGCAGCGCCAATTCGGCCAGGATGCCGCTCTCGTCCGCGACCACGAAGCCGCCCTGCAGATCGATCAGGCGGTCGATCGCCCGCGCCATGGCGTCCGGGTCGGCGCCGACGACGCAGAGATTGTGGCTGTCATGCCCGACCGAGGAGGCGATGGCGCCGCGCCTGAGCCCGAAGCCCTGCACCAGGCCGCGGCCGATGCTGCGCGTGCCGTGGCGCGCCACCACCGCCACCATCGCCACATCCTGGGTGAGGTCCGGCACGCCGCCGAGGGTCAGGCGCCGGTGCTCGGTGATGATCCGGCCCGGCACCACGCCGATCACCGAGGTCTCGCCCATGGGCACCGGCACGGCGAGGTCGGCGGCGGTCACCGGTTCGGCCCGCACGCTGTTCCGGCCCGGGGGCGGCGTGACGGTGCGGGTGGCGAACAGGGCCTCGTCGACGAGGCGGCCGGCCGCGATCACGGCGGAGACCGCGCACGTCTCCAGATCGTCGAGGAGCACGATGTCGGCCCGCTTGCCCGGCGCGATCATGCCGCGGTCGCCGAGCCCGAAGGCGCTGGCCGCGCTGAGCGAGGCGGCGCGATAGGCCGCGAGCGGCGGCACGCCCAGCGAAATCGCGGTGCGGATCAGGTGGTCGAGATGGCCTTCCTCGGCGATGTCGAGGGGGTTGCGGTCGTCGGTGCAGAAGGCGAGGAACGGTGCCGTCCGCTCGGTGAGGAGGGGGCCGAGCGCGTGCAGGTCCTTCGAGACCGAGCCCTCGCGGATCAGCACCGTCATGCCCTTGCGGATCTTCTCCAGCGCCTCCTCGGCGCTCGTCGCCTCGTGGTCGGTGCGGATGCCGGCGGCGGCATAGGCGTTGAGCGCACGGCCCGACAGGAGCGGTGCGTGGCCGTCGACATGGCGGCCGGCGAAGGCCGCGAGCTTCGCCAGGCATCCGGGGTCGGCCGCGACCACGCCGGGGAAGTTCATGAACTCGGCCAGCCCCAGCGACCGGGGATGGTCGCGATAGGCCGCGAGGTCGGCGGCCTCGATCCGCGCGCCGGAGGTCTCGAGGTCGGTCGCCGGCACGCAGGAGGAGAGCTGGACCCGGATGTCCATGATCGTCTCGCCCGAGGCCGCGAGCGCATAGTCGAAGGCGGCCTTGCCGAGCACGTTGGCGAGTTCGTGCGGGTCCCAGATCGCCGTCGTGACCCCGTGCGGCAGCACGCAGCGGTCGAATTCATGCGGGGTGATGAGCGAGGATTCGATGTGGAGATGGGTGTCGATGAAGCCCGGGACGGCGATGCGCCCCTTGGCCTCGATCACCCGCGCGCCCTCGTAGCGGCCGTAGGTCCCCACCACCGTATCGCCGCAGACCGCGATGTCGGTCTCCACCAGATCGCCGGTGACGAGGTCGAGGAGGCGGGCGCCGCGGATCACCAGATCGGCGGGCTCGCGGCCCGCGCCTTGGGCGATCCGGCGGGCGATGGGGTCCGACATCGGGGGCCTTGTCTGCTGCGAGGGTCCCCGATGCTAGGCCCAACGCGGATGCGCCGCTACCGCTTCGTCAGCCGTCACACCGCTCTTCGCAGCACGTCCCGGAAGGCGCGGCGCACCGGGGGCTGCGGGTCGTCGGCCGGCGGGGTCGGCTCGGGCTCGGGGGCCGGCGGGGCGGGGGGCGAGAGCACCTCGGGCCGCACGATGCGGGGGGGCGAGAACACGATGCCCTGCGCCAGCGGCAGGTCGAGATCGATCAGGTCAGGCACGTCGGTCTCGCGCTCGACGCCCTCCGCCACCAGCCGGATCCCGGACCGGGCGAGCCCGAGGGCCATCGCCGCGCCGTGCTCGCTCAGCAGCATGTCGACGCCGATCTTGGCGTAGCTCGCCCCGCAGGAGGCCAACGCCGCGGCGTCGAGGCGCGGATCCGTCACCCGGTCGACCGCCAGCCCGATCCGCTCGCGTAAGGAGCGCAACGCGCTCGCCTGCTCGGCGTCGAGGCTGCGCCAGCTGCGCTGCGGCAGCGCCAGGATCAGCCGGCCGGCCAGTTCAGGGTGCAGGTCGATCAGGCGGCCGACCGCCCGCAGGAAGCCCGGCTCGAACAACGAGCCCGGCGACAGGGCGTAGGCCACCGGCGTCTCGCTGCCGCGGGAGGCGAGGTGCTGGCCGATCGCCGTCACGCGGGCGAGCATCAGCCGGTCGAGCTCGGTGGTGCGCCCATGCCGCTCGAGCACCCGCACGAATTCCGCCGGGGACAGGAGGGCATCGCCGACGCGCAGGCGCGCCAGCGCCTCGTAGAACGCGACCTTGCGCTGCGGCAGGCTGACGATCGGCTGCAGGTGGATCTCAAGGCCGTCGTTCAGGGCAGCGAGGATCTCGGCCTCCGGCCGGGCCTCGATCGCGGGCTCGGGCACGAAGGGCCGGCGCGGTGCCGGGACGGCCTCCCGCGGCAGGATCGGGTCGGAGGCCCAGGGGGCCGACGAAGACGCTGACGAAGGCACCGAGGCGGCAGCTGGCGGCGGGGGGGCGGACTCGGTTGGCCGGGACGGGGCGGCCTGCACGGGTTGGGGGGCCGACGGCGCGGGCGCGAAGGTGGGGGCCGCGCCATAGGCGTGCGGTGATGCCGCCGCCGGCATCGCCGCCGCCCCATAGGGTGGCGCCGACGGATACGGAACCGAGGCGGCCTGAACCGGGGGCGCCTGCATCGGCAGCGGAGCCTGGACGGGGGCTGACGCAGCGGGCGGAGCCCCGGCGGACGGCCTGGCCTTGAGGAGGCTCAGATCCTCGTCCTGGGTGGCCACCGCCATGGCGAGTTCGCGCACGATGCCGCCGAGCAGGCCGATCTCGGCCGTGACCTCGGACAGGCCGCTCTCCAGGTTCGCCACCGGCGCGGCCGGCGCCTCCCGCTGCTCCAGGGTCAGCAGGCGGCGCGACAATCCGTCGATCTCGCCCGACAGCGTCTCGACCTGGCGGGCGAGGCGGCCGGCGCGGCGCCAGGCCAGCGCGGTGGCCATCCCGCCGAGGGCGGCCGCCGCCAAAGCCGCTCCGGCCACGGCCCCGAGGAGGGGCGCGGACAGGAAGGCGACCGCGAGGCAGATCCCGCTCGCCAGGAGGACGGAGAGGCTGAGGGCAATCCGGCCCACCGACGACCCGCCGGCGCGCCGGCCGGTGATGAGGGCCATCGCGATTCCTCTTACGCGCCGAGGACAGGCCGGGTTCCGCGAAATCCAGCCTGCCCCGGTTGTCGCCGAGGTGCCGAATACTCGCAAGACTCCGCCTCGGGCTGCCCACGGTTTTCGCGGGACCCTTGTCCGGAATGCCGCTCTACCCGAGATGGCTTGCGCGGCCCTGGTGCGCCGCAGCGGAAGGGAGAGTCAAGATGACGGATCGGTCCGGCGAGCGGATGGAGCTGTTGATGAAGGTCGAGGGCATGACCTGCCAGGGCTGCGTCGCGGCGGTGACGAAGGCGGTCCAGCGCCTCGACCCGGCGGCGCGGGTGAGCGTGGACCTGGAGGCCGGCCGGGTCGCGATCGTCACCGACGCCCAGGCCCTCGACGTGGCCCAGGCGCTGGGCCGCGCCGGGTACGAGACGGAAGCCATGACCGGGTAGGGGCTGAGGTCGCGCCCGCGCAGATGCGACCGGGGCGACGCCACCGGTGGACAAGAATCCCGGCATCGGCGCGCTCTAACGTTCGTTTAAGCCGGCTCTGCGAGGGTTTGGACAGTTCGCAGTGTAGGGGCGCCGGGGCCGCGAGGTCTCCCGCGCTGGCGTGGCGGTGTGCGTATCAACAGTGCCTTTGCGTCCCTGATCGATGCCCGTCTGACGGGCCTCGTCCACGACTCGGTCGCGGGCGACCCGGCCGAGCGGGCCCGCCACGAGCGGTTCCTGATCTCCCGGCTCGCCACCGGCGCCGTGCTGATGGCGATGCTGCCGCCCTATCTCCTCTGGCGCGGCGTCCCGACGCTGGTCGAGGCGGCGGTGGCTTCCTGCCTGGTGCTTCCGGTGGTCGCAGCCCTGCTGCTGGCGCGCACCGGCAACCTCACGCTCGCCCACGGCCTGTCCTCGGCGGCGCTCACCGGGCTCGTGGTCTGCCTGGCGAGCCTCACCGGCGGGCCGACCTCCGCGGCTGCGATCTGGCTGGTGATGATCCCGGTCGAGGCTTTGCTCGCCGGCTCGCATCGCGCCGCCGTGGTGGCGGCCGTCTTCGCGGCTTTGGGGGCTTTGGCCGTGGCGGTGATCGAACCCGCCCCGGGCGTCGGCGTCTTCGCCTGGTCCGCGGCGCTCGCGATGCCGGTCTTCGCCATCACGGCGATCTGCCACGTGCTGGCGCTCTCCGTCGAGCATGTCCGCCGCGAGGGGCGCTGGAGCGACCGGCTGAACGCCGCCTCCCTGCGCGACGCGCTGCTCCTCGACGCCATCGACGACCTCGTGACCTGGCACGACCGCAACGGCAGCGTGCTGCAGGCGAGCCCGGCCGCCCGGTCGCTCGCCGGGACGGTGCCGGATGCGCTGGAAGGCCGCGGCCTGTTCAACCGCGTCCACGTCTCCGACCGGCCGGCCTTCCTGACCGCGCTCAGCGACGCCGCCGGCCAGGCCCAGCCGGTGACGGTGCAGTTCCGCCTGCACGCCGCCGGCGAGGCGGGGGAGGCCGGCCGGGTGATCTGGGCCGAGATGCGGGCCCACCGGGTGCCGGGCGCGATGCGGCCGGCCGCCGGCGAGGCCGCCGTGGTCGCGGTGACCCGCGACGTCTCGGAGCACAGGCGCCGGGCGGAGGAGCTCGACCAGGCCCGGGCCGCGGCCGAGCGCGCCGACGAGGTCAAGAGCCGCTTCCTCGCCACCGTGAGCCACGAGCTGCGCACACCGCTCAACGCCATCATCGGCTTCTCGGAGATGCTGGAGGCCGAATCGACCCTGGCGCTCGGGCCCGAGCGGCGGCGGGAATATGCCGGCATCATCCATTCCTCCGGCCAGCACCTGCTCGAGGTGGTGAACGGACTCCTCGACATGTCGCGGATCCAGAGCGGCAACTTCGACTACGCGCCCGAGCCGTTCGACCTCGGCGGCCTCGCCCGCGGCGTCTGCGACCTGATGCAGATCCGCGCCGACCAGGGCGGCGTGCGCCTGCGGCGCGAGGTCGCCGCCGACCTGCCGGAGGTCACGGCCGATGCCCGCGCCTGCCGGCAGATGCTGATCAACCTCCTGTCGAACGCCGTGAAGTTCACGCCGCGCGGCGGCGAGGTGGTGCTCTCGGTGCGCCGGGTGTTCGACCGGGTCGAGATGGCGGTGGTCGATACGGGCATCGGCATCGCCGAGGCCGACCTGCCGCGCCTCGGCGACCCGTTCTTCCAGGCCGGGCTCGGGGCCGGCGCGGCCTATGGCCGCCCGCACGAGGGCACGGGCCTGGGGCTCTCGGTGGTACGCGGCCTCGTCGGCCTGCATCACGGCGAGCTTGCCGTCGAGAGCAGCCCGGCTTGCGGCACCCGGGTCGTCGTCACCCTGCCGCTCGATTGCCGCGGCGGCCGTGGCGTCCCGGGCGCACCGGTGCCGATCCGGACCGGCGCCCTCGTGCGCAGCGTCGTCGACGAGATGCCCCCCACCCTGCGGCTGACGGGCTGACGTGTCCGATTCACCTCCGGCCCTTCCTTCCCTGGTCCGCGCCAAGGGGGGGCGATCGATGGCGGATCGAACGAAGGCGGACCGTTCCGGAACGGATGGTCCGAGAGCAGACGGCATCAAGGCAGACGGCATCAAGGCGGACCGATCGAAGCCGGAAGGAGAGGCGATGTCCGAGGCGCCGGCCCGGAAACCCGTCGAGGCGACAGCCCGGCGACACGATCCCGACCTGGCGCTGACGGCGGAGTCGCGTCCGGCGCCGCGCGCGCGGCCGGCTCCCCGGGCGCCGCGTGCGCCCCGCAGCGCCCCGCGCCCCGCCGGTCCCCTGGACCGCCTGCGGGTCCGGGCCGACCGGCTCATGCGCCACCCGGCCGGCATCGTCGGCGGGCTCCTCGCCCTCGGGGCGGTGGCGGCGGTGGCGGCGAACGCGCTGAGCTTCCAGACCGGGCGCCATCCGGCGCCGCTCTTCGCCAAGGCGCCGTCCCCCGTGCCTGCCGACAAGGCTTCCCCCACCGCCACGGCCCGGGCCGACGCCCCGCGCGCCGCGAGTGATGCGGCGCGCGCTCCGGACGAGACGGGGCCGCGCGCCTCGGGCGAAGCCGCCCCGCGGGCCGGAAAGCCGGACGGGATCGGCGCACTGATCCGGAGCGAGGACCACGCCACCGCCTCGGTCAGTCCGAAGGCGGCATCCGCGAGAACCGCCAAGCCGGCCCCGGCGAAGGAGGCGTCCGTCAGGGATGCCCCCGCGAAGGAGAAACCTGCCAGGGAGACGGCGACGAAGGTCGCTGCCGGGAAGAGTCCTCCTGCGCCGGTCCGGGAGGCGCGGGCGGAGGAGGCCGTCAAGGCGTCGGCGCTCCACACCGCACCGGCCCCCGGGGCGAAGCCCGACAAGGCGGTCGCCTACGCGCAGCGCGCCCTGGTCAAGCTCGGCTACGGCCCGCTCTCCGTCGACGGCATCGCCGGCCCGAGCACCCGCGCGGCGATCGCCCGCTTCGAGCGCGAGCGCCGCCTGCCCGGCGCCACCGTGGCGCGCCGGACCCTGCAGGAACTCGAGGCGCGCTCGGGGCTCAAGCCGGAATAGGGGGGAGAGCGGCTCCGCGCGAGCGACTGTCCGGGGCCGTTTCACCCCGTCGCGCGCGTCGGCTTTGCCTCCCATCCTGCCTCCCGTGCAGTCTCTCCCGTCGTCTCCTCCGCCCGCCGCAGCCGCGCCTCGGCATCCGCGATGTAGTCCCGCGTCAGCGGCACCACGTCGTTGCGGCGGGTGAGCTGGAGCTGGAACACGACCGCGTCCTCGTAGCGGAAGGCGGCCTCGGCGCTCGCCAGGTACCATTCCCACATCCGGCAGAATCGCTCGTCGTAGAGCGCGGCGGCTTCCGCCCGATGGGCGAGGAAGCGACTCCGCCAGGCGCTCAGGGTCTCGGCGTAGTGCAGCCGCAACACTTCGGCGTCGGCAAGCATCAGCCCGGCGCGCTCGATCGCCGGCATCATCTCCGACAGGGTCGGCAGGTGGCCGCCGGGGAAGATGTAGCGGGTGATCCACGGATTGGTCGGCCAGGGCACGCCGGTGCGGCCGATCGTGTGCAGGAGCATCACCCCGTCCTCGGCGAGGCGGTCATGCGCGGTGCGGAAGAAGGCGTCATAGTGGGCCGGGCCGACATGCTCGAACATGCCGACCGAGACGATGCGGTCGAAGGTGCCGTGGAGCCTCCGGTAATCCTCGAGGGCGAAGCGCACGCGGGCGGACAGGCCCCGCTCCGCGGCCCGGGCCTGCGCCACCCTGTGCTGCTCGGCCGAGAGGGTGATGCCGCGCACCGACGCGCATCCCGCCACCCCCGCGAGGTAGAGGGCGAGCGCGCCCCAGCCGCAGCCGATATCGAGCACCCGCTGGCCGGGACCGGTCAGGAGCTTCGCCGCGATGTGGCGCATCTTGGCGGTTTGCGCCTCCTCCAGGCTCATCCCGGGCCTCGCGTAATAGGCGCAGGAATAGAGACGGTCGGCATCGAGGAAGAGGGCGTAGAGCCGATCGTCGAGGTCGTAATGGCGTTCGACGTTGCGGCGGGCGCGCAACAAGGTGTTGCGGCCGGCGATGCGGCGACCGAGGCGGCGCAGGGCGGCGAGCGCACGCACCTGCCGCAGGGCCGGCTCGCCGCGGTTGCGCCCGAGCAGCACCGTCATCAGCTCCGGCAGGCTGCCGGATTCGAGCACCAGGCGCCCGTCGGTGTAGAGCTCGCCGAATTTCAGCTCGGGATCGAGGAGCAACTCGCGCGCGGCGGCCGCATCCGTGAACCGGATCGCCGCCGCGGGGCCGTCGCCGTCGCCAGCCCTGAAGCGGCGCCCGCCCGCCGTCGCCACCGTCAGGGTGCCGCTCAGGCCGCTGACGCAGAACGCCGTCTCCAGCAGATGATCGAGGACCACGCCGCCACCTCGCGAGACACGCCGATGCTCCCTCGGTGTAAGAGCTTGTCTCGCGGCATCGCGGCGTCAAGGTCGCCGGATCGGCGTCTTCCGTCCGGCCCGACCTGCACCTTTCGCAGGTCGGCCCTGTGGCCGGGCGCCGCCGCTCGGCGCCCGGCCTTCATCTTACGCCTCGCCGAACACCCGCCGGAAGATCGTGTCGACATGCTTGAGGTGGTAGCCGAGGTCGAAGCACTCGGCGATCGCCTCGGGCTTGAGCGCCGCGGTCACGTCCTTGTCGGCCTGGAGCAGGGTGAGGAAGTCGCCCTCGCCGCGCCAGACCGGCATCGCGTTGCGCTGCACCAGCCGATAGGCGTCCTCCCGCGACACGCCGGCTTGCGTGAGCGCCAGGAGCACCCGCTGCGAGTGGACGAGGCCGCCGAGCCGGTCGAGGTTGCGCTGCATCTGCTCGGGATAGACGAGCAGCTTGTCGACCACGCCGGTGAGGCGGGCGAGCGCGAAATCGAGGGTGACGGTGGCGTCCGGGCCGATCATCCGCTCGACCGAGGAATGCGAGATGTCGCGCTCGTGCCAGAGCGCCACGTTCTCCATCGCCGGGAGAGCATAGGCGCGGACCATGCGGGCGAGGCCGGTCAGGTTCTCGGTGAGCACCGGGTTGCGCTTGTGCGGCATCGCCGAGGAGCCCTTCTGGCCCTCGGAGAAGTATTCTTCGGCCTCCAGCACCTCGGTGCGCTGGAGGTGGCGCACCTCGATCGCCAGCCGCTCGATCGACGAGGCGACGACGCCGAGCACCGCGAAGAACATCGCATGGCGGTCGCGCGGGATGACCTGGGTCGAGACCGGCTCGACCGTCAGCCCCATCTGCGCGGCGACGTACTCTTCCACCCGCGGGTCGATATTGGCGAAGGTGCCGACCGCCCCCGAGATGGCGCAGGTCGCGACCTCGGCCTTCGCGGCGACGAGGCGGGCGCGGGCGCGCTCGAACTCGGCATAGGCCTGGGCGAGCTTGAGCCCGAAGGTCACCGGCTCGGCATGGATGCCGTGCGAGCGGCCGATGGTCGGGGTCAGCTTGTGCTCGAAGGCCCGGCGCTTGAGCGCGGCCAGCAGCCCGTCGATATCGGCGATGAGGAGATCCGCAGCGCGGGCGAGCTGCACGTTGAGGCAGGTATCGAGCACGTCCGACGAGGTCATGCCCTGGTGGACGAAGCGCGCCTCGGGCCCGACGATCTCGGCGAGATGGGTCAGGAACGCGATCACGTCGTGCTTGGTGACGCGCTCGATCTCGTCGATGCGCGCGACGTCGAATACCGCGTCGCGGCCCTTCTCCCACACCGTGGCGGCGGCCTCCTTCGGCACCACGCCGAGTTCGGCGAGCGCGGTCGTGGCATGGGCCTCGATCTCGAACCAGATCCGGAAACGCGTCTCCGGCGACCAGATCGCCGTCATCTCGGGCCGGCTGTAGCGGGGGATCATCGTCGGGGCTCCTGCTCACGGGGCGGGGGGTGATGCCGCGACGGCTATGGGATGCGGGCCGAGAAGGCAAGGAAGGGGAGGGCGGCGGCCACAGCGCCCTTGGCCTGCGGCCCGGGGCCGGGCCGCGCGGAGTCAGATCGAGGCCAGCCCTTTTCGGGCCCGAAACACGGTTCGCGGGCGGCCCGCTCAGAACCGCATCGTCAGCCCCCCATTCACCGCATACCCATCCCCACCCGTCCGGGCGAAGGTGGTCCCCCCGGTCAAGGTCAGGCTCACCCCCGGCGTCACGTCGGCGGAGAGACCCGCCTCGGCGAGGCCGTAGGTGCCGCGTGCCCCGCGGCCGAGCGGGGTGAGGATCGGCAGGAGCGGGGTCGAGGTCAGCGAGGTCACCAGCGTGCGGCCGCCGTCCAAAAATTCGTGCTCGGCGGTGACGTTGACGAAGGCGCGCACCGGCAGGCCGACCAGGCTGAACGGCGCGGCGCGGACCTGCAGGCCGGCGCGGCCGACGAGCGAGTCGAGGCCGGTGGTGCCGACCGATTGCGTCAGCACCGGGTCGCCGCGCTCGGTATAGGCGCCGACCCGGGTGGTGGCGTAGGTCAGGCCGACGATCGGGCCGAGGCGGACCGGGCCGACGGTGTCGAACAGGTAGCCGGCCTTCGCCGCCACCGCGACGCTGTCGCCGCCGGTGGCGCCGGTCAGCGGGTCGATCACGCCCGGGCGGGTCACGGAATAGTCGTGGCGGCCATAGGCCAGGACCGCGTCGGCGAAGAGGTTCCGACCCGTGAACGAGCCGTAGGCGGCAAAGCCGTAGCTGTCGATGTCGATCGAGCCGGCGCCGCCGCGCAAGGACGCGTGCGGGTTGGCGTAGTTGAAGGCGAAGCCGAAGCGCACGCCCGGGGTGGGGGTCGCTTCGAGGCCGATCGTGCCGCTCGGGCTGTCGTAATCGTAGCCGGTGGCGAAACCGTGGGTGGCCCGGCTGCCGCCGGCATAGCCCCCCTGGCCCCACACGATGAGCGGGCTCGCCGGTGCGCCGAGGGGCGCGACGCCGGAGGCCGACAAGGCGCCCGTTGTCGTGCCGGGACCGGGCGCGAAGAGCCGGTAGGCGTCGAGGCGCTGGAGCAGGGCGCCGGCGAAGCTCGTCGTGCCGATCTGGCCGAGTTCGGCCTGCGCGGCGATGCCGTTCGGCGCCGCCACGGCATTCGCCATGTAGCGCGACAGGACGAGGTAGCCGCCCTCGGTCAGGTGCACGCCGTCGAGGGAGAGGAAGGTGTTCTGCACCGCCTTCGGCGCCGTGATGCAGGCGGCGGCGAGGGCGCAGGGAGCCGTGGCGTTGGTGAAGCCGTAGCGGCCCGGATCGGTGATGATGCGCTGGAAGATCTGGCCGTTGTCGAGGAGGAAGATCCGGGTGCCGGCGGACGCGTACGGCGCGAGGCCGGCCTGCAACCCGTCGAAGTAGCTGCGCGCGAAGAGGTCGCCCGCGGCGGCGTTGCCGGATGCGGCCACCCGCGGCAGGCCGTTCAGGGTGGTGAAGCCGTTGAACACGATCGTCTGCGCGCCGGCGCCGACGAGTTGGCCGACGCTGCCGACGGCATTCGCCGCCGAGGCCCGGCCGAGGAACGGGGCCTGCGCCGGGGTGAGCCCCGAAAGCGTCGCCGCGATGCCGTCATTGCCGCCGATATTGACGGCGACGAGGTTGCCGGGGCCGAGGCGCTGGCCGCTCGCCAGGAACGCCGCCACTTCCTGGGTCAGGCCCGGCAGCAGGGGCGAGCTGACATTGCCGGTGCCGGTCTGGGCGCCGCCGACGGCGTAGTTGGTCACCGCACCGCTCGGCAGGCCGTAGATCGCCTGGAGTCCGTCGACGAAGTTGGCGCCGTTGGAGTAGCGGCCGTTCACGTAAGGGGCGGGGAGGGGGCGGCCGGTGAGGCGCACGATGTTGCCGGTATCGGCGTAGCTGTCGCCGAAGACCGTGAGCCCGGTCACGCCGGGTCCCGCCATGCCGAGTCCTGCCCCGCCGAGTCCTGCCATGCCTTGTGCAGCGGCGCCCTGCACGCCCGCGAGCGCCGTGCCGGCGAGCCACGCAGCCGCCCATCCCACCCGGCGCAGGCGCCCGAAACCCTTGCCCATCGTCGTTCCCCCACAACGCCCGCGGCGTTCTTGTTGCACCTGCGGTGACGCCATGGGGCAGGGCGGGGGCAGCCCGGTCAAGCTTTCGAACGGCCACGATACGAAGGCGAAAAGGAAACGGGCCGTCCTGTGGCCGCGCGGCGACAGGACGGGCTCTCATGCGGCCGTCGGAACGGATCGTCCGGACAATCGTCCCACGGGTCCGCGATGCGGCGGTGCCGGACTTTCGGGACCGCGCGAGGCGCCGCGCGCCGATCGTATCCCGTATCCGGGTGTGCCGCTCCGGTGCGCGAAAAGCTGAAAAATGAGGCGATTATGCTTCGAGTTGTTTGATGAAGAATCATGCGATATGAAAATTTACCATGGCGCGGACGCGTCGTCGGTTCGCGATATTGTCGGTTTCGCCGCATCATGACGTAAGTTCTTTGACGGGAATAAGGTCAATTATTGCGACAAAATCGGAAATATTTACGGAATTTTTTACAATATGACGCAACGTACGCTTCTGATATTCCCTGGGCGGGCAACCAATCCATGCGACTCCCCCTGCGTGCACGCTTGTTCGGCGGCTTCACGCTCCTGGCGCTCCTGGCAGCCGTGATGGGCGGGTTCGCCTATCGGCAGACCGACAGCCTCGACGACGCGTTCCGGACCAAGGCCCAGCTCGAGCGGGCCGCCCGCGAGCTCTACACGTTGAACGGCATGACCGACCGCTTCCTGGCCCAGAGCCTGAAGTACCGGACGACGCCGACGCCGGAGGCGGCGACCGGGATGCAGTCCAGCCTGTCGGACGTCATGCAGCTCGCCGACGGCCTGATGCAGCGGGCCCTGTCGGAGGAGCGGCGCGCACTCTATGCCGGCCTGCGCGACCAGGCGAACCGTCTCGCCGCGGACCTGCCGAAGCTGATCGCGCTCGGCACAGAGATCCGCGAGAACAAGGCCGGCGTCTACACCTCGGGCGACGACCTGACCAAGGCCTCCGGCGCACTCGTCACCCAGCTGCGGTCCGGCGGCGACGACGACGCGATCCTGGCCCAGGCGGTGGAGATCGAGCGGACGCTGCTGCTGTTCCGGGTCATGAACTGGCGCTTCCTGGCGACCACCGACCCGAAGACCCGCACCCTCTCGGCGGCGAACTTCACCCGGGCCGAGGCGACGATCGCGACGCTGAAGGCGCTGAACCTCACGCCGGCGCAGCGGCGGGACCTCGGCACCGTCGAGGAGGGCCTGCACCGCCTCAATCGCCACATCACGGCGGCCGCCTCGGCGATGCTCGAGAGCGAGGCCCTGTACGAGCAGAGCCTGAAGACCAAGGCGGAGGGGCTCGCCGCCTCGGGCGCGGAGGTGCGCGGCAAGCTCGATGCGGCGCTCCAGGACATGGCCGGCCGCAGCAGCGCCACGATGGCCTCGACGAAGCAGGGGCAGGTCGTTCTCCTGACCCTCATCCTGGCGATCAGCGCCGCCCTGGCCTTCCTGATCGGGCGCAGCATCACCCGTCCGATCGCCGGCATGACCCGGGCGATGAGCCGCCTGGCCGCGGGTGAGACCGACGTCGCGGTCCCGTCGCGGGACGCTACCGACGAGATGGGGGAGATGGCCCGCGCCGTGGAGGTCTTCCGCCGGAACGCGGTCGCGCGCATCGCGCTCGAGGCCGATCAGGCCGCGCAGGCTTCCGCCCGCCAGCGCCGCGCCGACCGGGTCGATACCCTGATCACCGCCTTCCAGCAGCGGGTCGCCGGCTCGCTCGAGATCGTCACCTCGGCCGCTTCCGAACTCGACGCCACCGCCCGCTCGATGACCCAGGTCGCCGACGGCACCAACGCCCAGGCGGTCGCCTCCAGCGGCGCCGCCGAGGAGACCTCGGCCAACGTCCAGACCGTCGCGGCGGCGGCCGAGGAGATGGTGGCCTCTTTGCGCGAGATCGAGCGCCAGGTGGTCCATTCGCGGGAGGTCGCCGGTCACGCCGCGACCGAGGCCGAGGCCACCAACGCCGCCATGGCGAGCCTCGGCACCGCCGCGACCCAGATCGGGGCCGCCGTCACCACGATCTCGGCCATCGCCAGCCAGACCAACCTGCTCGCGCTCAACGCCACGATCGAGGCGGCCCGCGCCGGGGCGGCGGGACGGGGCTTCGCGGTGGTGGCCGCCGAGGTGAAGGAGCTCGCCGGGCAGACGGCGCGGGCGACCGAGGAGATCGGTGGGCAGATCACGGCGATCCAGTCCGCCACCGACCGGGCCAGCACCGCCATCCGGCAGATCGGCGGCACGATCGCGGCGCTCAACGAGATCAGCGGCGCCATCGCCGCCACGGTGGTGGAGCAGACCGCCGCGACGGCGGAGATCTCCCGCAACGCCACGCAAGCCGCCCGCGGCACCCAGGACGTCTCGGCCAGCGTCGCCCGCGTACGCTCGCTGGCGGACGAGACCGGCGGCGCTGCCGCGCAGGTGCTCTCGGCCGCCGCCGACCTGGCGACGCAGTCGTTGACCGTCAAGCGGGAGGTCGACGGCTTCCTGGGCGAGATCCGGGCGGCCTGACTTGTCCCGGGGCGGGCCTTACCGGTCCGTCCCGCTCAGCGGGTTCCCCGAATCCCAGGCATAGGACAGCGTCTCGAAGCGCAAGGAGCGCGCATCGACCATCAGCAGGCGGCCGACCAGCGGCTCGCCGAAGCCCGCGACGGCGCGGATCACCTCGAGCGCCATCAGCGAGCCCATCAGGCCGGCGAGCGCCCCGAGCACGCCGGCCTCGGCGCAGGTCGGGACCGAGCCGGCCGGCGGCGGGCTCGGAAACAGGCAGCGATAGGTCGGGTTCGGCGTGCCGTCCGCCCCGGTCTCGTGGGCGCGGATCGTGGTGAGCGAGCCGTCGAACTGGCCGAGCGCCGCGGTCACCAGCGGCCGGCGGGCGCGGTAGCAGGCATCCGAGACGGCGTAGCGGGTGGCAAAGTTGTCCGAGCCGTCGGCGACGAGGTCATAAGTCCCGATCAGGTCTTCGGCGTTGTCCGGCGTCAGCCGGGTCGCGTGGGTCTCGATCCGGACGTGCGGGTTGAGCCGGGCGACGGCTTGCGCCGCGCTCTCGACCTTCAATCGTCCGATGTCGGGCGTGCCGTGGATCACCTGGCGCTGGAGGTTCGAGAGCGAGACCGTGTCGTCGTCGACGATGCCGATCGTGCCGATTCCAGCCGCCGCCAGGTACTGGATCAGCGGCGCCCCGAGACCGCCGGCGCCGATCACCAGCACGCGGGCCGCCTTGAGGCGGACCTGGCCGGGGCCGCCGACCTCCCGCAGCACGATGTGGCGGGCGTAGCGTTCGATCTCGTCGGGGCTGAGTGCGCTCATCCGGGACGATTTAAGCGAGCGGCGGTGCGCGGGGAAGGCCCTCGACGGCGGCGGTTCTCATCCGCGGCGTTCGGCGCTAGGGCTCCCGGTACTGCGTAGGCCCTCGAACCACCGGCTGCCCGTGACCGATTCCCATTCCCCCCTCAGCCTGGCCCAGGGGCTGATCCGCTGTCCCTCCGTGACGCCCCACGAGGGCGGGGCGCTCGCCTATCTCGCCGGGATTCTGACGGCGGCCGGCTTCGCGGTGGAGCGTCCGGTCTTCTCGGACACCGGCACGCCGGACATCGAGAACCTGTACGCCCGCATCGGCGAGGGGCCGTGCCTGCTGTTTGCCGGCCATACCGACGTGGTGCCGCCGGGCGATGCCGTGGCCTGGCGCCACGACCCGTTCGGCGCCGTGATCGAGGGCGGGGAGCTGTTCGGCCGCGGCGCCGTCGACATGAAGGGCGGCATCGCCTGCATGCTGGCGGCGGTCCTGGCCTTCCTCGACCGGCGCGGGCCGGATTTCGGCGGCGCCATCGCCTTCCTGATCACCGGCGACGAGGAGGGCCCGGCGGTGAACGGCACCGTCAAGCTCCTCGACTGGGCCCGGGCGAAGGGCGAACGGTTCAGCCATTGCCTGCTCGGCGAGCCCACGAACCCCGATACCCTCGGCGAGATGATCAAGATCGGCCGGCGCGGCTCGCTCACCGGCGACCTCGTCGTGCACGGCGTCCAGGGCCACGTCGCCTATCCGCACCGGGCCGAGAACCCGATCCCCGGCCTGCTGCGCTTGGCGCAGGGGCTGCTCGCCGCGCCGCTCGATGCCGGAACCGTTCATTTCGACGCCTCCAACCTCGAATTCACCACGATGGATGTCGGCAACCCGGCGACCAACGTGATCCCGGCCGAGGCGCGGGCGACCTTCAACATCCGCTTCAACGACCTTTGGACCCCCGAGACCCTGGCCGCCGAGCTGGAACGTCGCCTCGCCGCAGCCGCCGGCAATCGTGTGCGCTACAGCCTCGACCTGCGCCCGACCAATTCCGTCGCCTTCCTGACGAAGCCCGACGCCTTCGTGGAGCAGGTCGCGGATGCGATCGAGGCCGAGACCGGCCACCGGCCGGTCCTTTCGACCACCGGCGGCACCTCGGATGCCCGCTTCATCAAGGATGCCTGCCCGGTGATCGAGTTCGGCCTCGTCGGGCAGACGATGCATCAGATCGACGAGCGGGTGGCGGTGGCGGACCTCGACCGGCTGGCGGCGATCGTCGGCCGGGTGCTGGACGCGTATTTCCCCGAGGCCGCTGCGACGCAGCGTCAGGCTTGACCGGTCTTAGACGAAAGTTGAATCTGGTGGCCTCGATACCTGAGAGGCCGCCGATGTTCGTGAGCGCTGACGAGGTGACCCGCTCCCTTCGCGGTACCGCCGGGCTGATCGGCCGGCGGCCCGACGCTCTACGCCATTTCGACGTGAGCGAGCGCGGGTTCTGGCGCTCCTTCGGCGCGGTCTGGCTCACGGCGCCCACGGTGACGGTGGCCCTGTTCCTGGAGCGCGGGACTGGCACGGCGCCGTTCCAGCTCGACCACGTCACGGTGGCGCTGATCGCCGGGCTGGCGGCTGCATTCTTGGCCGTGCCCCTGCTGATGATCGCGCTCCTGCGCCGCCTCGGCCGGACCCGGGCCTACGTGCCGTTCGTGGTCGTGACCAACTGGCTCCTGGCGGCGGGCCTCGTCGCCCTGGCGCTGCCCGGCTTCCTGCTGCTGCTGGGCCTCGCGACGCCGGGCCTCGCGGCGCTGGAGGCCGCCGCCTTCGCGGTGGTGATGCTGTGGCTGCACGGCCGCGCCGCAAGGGCGATCCTCGGCCTGCCGGGGCCGGCGGCGGCCCTGGTCACGCTCGCCTGTTTCGGGCTGATCCTCGGCTTTGCGGGTGCGGCGCATGCGCTGGTGTGAGCGGGCGTCTGGTCGTCCCGGGAGCCCTCAATGGCCGGCGGGCGGCATGTAGCGGAAAGCCGCGATCATGATGCCGATGCCGGCGGCGACCAGGGCGCCGAGATTCACGGTCATCCGCTGTTCGAGGAGCTTCATCTCGGCCTGGGCACTCGCCGAGCTGAGATCCATGCGGTGGGATAGGTCTGTGACCTTGTGGGAAAGATCCGTGATTTTCGCGTCCAGGCGACTTTCGGTTTCCCGCAAATCCGTCTTCAGCGCAGAGAGACCCTCCCGCAAGTCTGCCTTCAGTGCGGCCTCGGTCTCTCGCAAGTCTGCCTTCAGCCTGACCTCGACCTCCCGCAAGTCCGTCCGCAGCGCGACCTCGGTCTCCCGCAAATCGGCCTTGGTCGCGAGCGAAGCCAGATCCGACTCGCGCCCGTCCCTCAGCGCACCCGTGATCGCTTCGGCCTGATCCTCCGACAGGCCGGATGCCTTGAGGCGGCGGACCATGGCATAGGTATCGAAGGCGACGGCGGTCATGGTCGGTGGTCCGGCTCCGGCATCGCCGACGATGTCAGAAACGCCCGAGACCGACAAGCGTCTCACTGACCCAAGGTCAGGCCAGCTCCGCCGGATAATCCACCCCGATCAGCGTCAGCCCGCCCGAGGGCGCGAGCGGCCCGCATCGGGTGCGGTCGCGGGAATCGAGCACGTCGCGCACGCCCTGCGGGGTGAGCCGGCCGCCGCCGGCGAGCATCAGGGTGCCGACCATGCCGCGGACCTGATGGTGCAGGAACGAGCGCGCCGCGGTGACGACCACGATCTCCTCGCCCTCCCGCGCCACGTCGAGCCGGTCGAGGGTGCGGACCGGGCTGTTGGCCTGGCACTCCGCCGCCCGGAAGGCCGAGAAGTCGTGCCGGCCGAGCATCAGCTGCGCGGCCTCGTGCATCGGCCCGGCATCGAGCGCCCAGGGGACGTGCCAGACGAAGCCGCGGGTCAGCGCAGGCGGGGAGCGGCGGTTGAGGATGCGGTAGCGGTAATGGCGCTTGATCGCCGAGTGGCGGGCGTCGAAATCCGGGCCCACCTCGACGGCCGAGATCACCGCCACCGGCTCGGGCCGCAGATGGGCATTGGCGGCATCGCGCACGGTGTCGGTGCGCCACGGCTTGTCGAGGTCGAGATGGACGACCTGATGCGTCGCGTGGACCCCGGCATCGGTGCGCCCGGCGCAGTGGACCCGCACCGGGCCGCCGACGAAGCGGGCGATCGCCTCTTCCAGCGCCTGCTGCACCGAGCGGTCGGCGGCCTGGCGCTGCCAGCCGGCGAAGGCGGTGCCGTCATACTCGACGACGAGCTTGTAGCGGGGCATCAGGCGAGGCGGGCGCCCGGCACGAGTTGCCGGCCGCGGGCGAAGTCCGCGAACGCCATCGCGCCCTTGCCGGCGGGCTGCACGGTGACGAGGCGTAAACAGCCCTCGCCGCAGGCGACCGTGCCGGCGGTATCCAACAGCGTGCCGGGCTCCCCCGAGCCTTCCGCAAGGCGGGCCCGCAGCACCTTCACCCGCTCCGTCCCGCGGCCGAGATCGGCCATCAGGTAGGCGCCCGGGAACGGCGACAGGCCGCGCACCCGGTCGTGGAGGGTCTGGGCGGGTTGCGACCAGTCGAGCCGCGCCTCCTCGTTGGTGATCTTGTGGGCGTAGACGACGCCCTCCGCGCTCTGCGCCCGGAATTGCAGGTTGCCGCGCTCCAGCGCGCCGAGCGCCCGCGCCATCAGGTCCGCGCCGAGCGGCATCAGCCGGTCGTGAAGCTCGCCGGAGGTCATGTCGGGGGTAATCCCCATCCGCTCGATCATGCCGACCGGGCCGGTATCGAGGCCCGGCTCCATCCGCATCACCGCGACGCCGGTCTCCGTGTCGCCCGCCATCACGGCGCGCTGGATCGGCGCGGCGCCGCGCCAGCGCGGCAGCAGCGAGGCATGCAGGTTGAGGCAGCCGAGGGACGGCGCGTCGAGGATCGCCGGCGGCAGGATCATCCCGTAGGCGACCACCACCGCGACGTCGGCCTCGTGAGACCGGAAGGTCTCGGCGGCCTCCTCGGTGCGCAAGCTCGTCGGGGTCAGGACGGGAAGCCCGAACTTTTCGGCGAGCGCCTGGACCGGCGAGGGCCGCAGGGCCATGCCGCGGCCCGCCGGCGCGGGCGCGCGGGTATAGACCGCCACGACCTCGTGGCCGCCGCCGACGATCTCGGCCAGGGTCGGCACCGCGAAATCCGGGGTGCCCATGAACACGACCTTGAGCGGCATCCTACGCGGCTTCGCGCTTGGCCGCCTTGGCGAACTTCTTCATCACCCGGTCGCGCTTGAGCTTCGACAGGTGGTCGATGAACAGGACGCCGTTGAGGTGATCGATCTCGTGCTGGAGGCAGGTGGCGAGCAGCCCATCGGCCTCCTGCTCCACGGTCTCGCCGTCGAGGGTGCGGAACCGCACCCGCACGCGGTCGGGCCGGATCACCTCGGCATAGTAATCGGGGATCGACAGGCAGCCCTCCTCGTAGGGACGGGTCTCCTGCGAGGTCCAGACGATCTCGGGATCGAGCAGGACGAGGGGCTTGCGCTCGTCCTTCTCCTTCGAGGTGTCGATGGTGACGATGCGCACCGGCTCGCCGATCTGGATGCCGGCGAGACCGACGCCGGGGGCGTCGTACATCGTCTCCAGCATGTCCTCCGCGAGCTTCCGCACGTCGCCGGTGATCGTGCCGACCGGGACCGAGATCTCGCGCAGGCGCGCGTCCGGCAGGATGACGAGGGGACGGATGCTCATTCGGGCGCCAGCAGGATCGGGGGACCGGGCGCCGCAGCGGCGCCCGCAAGTTTCCGGGAGATAAGGATTCGTGTCCCCGGGGTCAAACCCGATATCGAACGCTAGAACGCGGTGCGCTGGCGGATCGCCGCCGACAGCGTTCCCTCGTCGAGGTAGTCGAGCTCGCCGCCGACCGGCACGCCGTGGGCGAGCCGCGTCACCTTGATCGACAGGTGGGTCAGGAGCTCGGTGACGTAGTGGGCGGTGGTCTGGCCGTCGACGGTGGCGTTGAGGGCCAGGATCACCTCGCGCATCTCAGGCCGGCTCACCCGCTCGACCAGGCGGCTCAGGTTCAGGTTCTCCGGCCGCACCCCGTCCAGCGCCGAGAGCACGCCGCCGAGCACGTGGTAGCGCGCCGTCACGGCGCCCGAGCGCTCCAGCGCCCACAGGTCCGACACGTCCTCGACCACCACCAGCATCGAGGGGTCGCGGCTCTGGTCGCGGCAGATCGTGCAGGGATCCTGCGTGTCGACGTTGCCGCATTCGTGGCAGACCACGATCCGGTCGGAAGCGACCTTCATGGCATCGGCGAGGGGCGCCAGCAGCGTCTCGCGCTTCTTGATCAGCTGGAGGGCGGCCCGGCGGGCCGAGCGCGGCCCCAGGCCCGGCATGCGGGCCAGGAGCTGGATCAGCCGCTCGATCTCGGGGCCCGCGACGGCCTGGGGCATAAATGACTCGACTTTCGTGGTCGCCAAACGATCGAAGTAAATGGCGCGGGAACCCCCTCTCCCGTGTGGGAGAGGGGTAGGGGTGAGGGTGCTACGGTTCTGAGTCAGGCTCTAACCGTTCCGCTGCCAGCACGACGTTCATCGCTATAGGCTGAAGCGTGTCACCCTCACCCCCGACCCCTCTCCCACACGGGAGAGGGGGGAATGCCGCTGCGGCCGAACGGCGAGAGGTTGGAGGCTAGAACGGCAGCTTCATGCCCGGCGGCAGCGGCAGGCCCTTGGTCAGTTCCTGCATCCGCTCCTGGGCGGCCCGCTCGGCCTTGGCCTTGGCGTCGTTGAGTGCCGCGACGATCAGGTCCTCGAGGATCTCCTTCTCGTCCGGCACCAGCAGCGACGCGTCGAGGCTGAGCCCCTTCACGTCGCCCTTCGCGGTCATCGTCACCGAGACCGAGCCGCCGCCGGAGGCGCCCGTGACCAGCACGCCGTCGAGTTCGGTCTGAAGGTCGGCCGCCTTCTGCTGCATGGTCTGGACCTGCTTCATCAGTCCCATGATGTCCATGGCGGCGTCCTCGCGGTATGAGTGAGACAATCGTCAGGCGGATGTGGGGTGCCGGCGGGCCGTCGACTATAGATCCGGATCGTCGGAATCCGAGGGTGCCGCGTCGCCGGGATCGGGCGGATCGGGCGCCTTGTCGCGCACGTCGACGATCTGGGCGCCCGGAAAATTCTTCAGGACCGCCTGCACCAGCGGATGGCTCGCCGCGCCCTGGTGGCGGCTCTTGACCGCGGCCTTGGCCTGGGCGTCGAGCGTCGCCTCGCCGGTCTCCTGCGACAGGGCCACCACCCAGCGTCGGCCGGTCCAGGCATGGAGCGCGTTGGCGAGGTCGGTGGCGAGCGTCGCCCGCCCGCCCTCGGCGAGGCGGAGTTCGATCCGGCCGTCCTCGAACCGGACGAGGTGGGCATCGCGTTCCAGCGCCATCTTGAGGCCGATGTCGCGGCGCTCGTCGGCGAGCGCCACCACGTCCTCGAACCGGCGCAGGCGCGGGCCGGTCTCGGGCTTCGACGCTGCGGCGGCCTGCGGGGCAGGCTGGGGAGCCGGCGCCGACGGCACCAGGGTCGGGCGCGGCATCGCCGGGGAAGGGGCCGGTCCACGGGCCTGGGCGGCGGCGGGCGGCATCTCAGCATGCGCCTCCGGCAGGTCGCGCAGGGCCGGCGCTGCGCCGCTCACGGCCCGCATCGCGGTGACCGGTGCAGGCGCCGCCTGCACCGCGGGAGCCGCCGCCCGGGCGGGCGGGCTCGCCACCGCGGAGGCGCCGGACGGGGCGGCGTTCGGCGCCCGGGCCGGCAGGGCGAGGCTGCCGCCCTCGCGAACCTGGCGCAGGGCCTCGTCCGGCGTCGGCAGGTCGGCGGCGTAGATCAGGCGGACGAGCGCCATCTCGGCTGCCGCCAGCGGCCGGGTCGCGGCCTGGACCTCGGGGATCGCCTTGAGCAGGATCTGCCAGGCGCGGGACAGGGCCCGCACCGACAGCCGGTCGGCGAAATCTCCGCCGCGCACCCGCTCGACCTCGCTGAGGGAGGTGTCGCTGCGGGCCGAATCGGGCGCGAGCTTCAGCCGCGTGACGAGATGGGTGAACTCGGCGAGATCCGAGAGCACCACCGCCGGATCGGCGCCGGATTCGTGCTGCGCCCGCAGCTCCGAAAAGGTGGCCGGCACGTCGCCGCGCATCGCCGCCTCGAACAGGTCGACGACCCGGGCGCGGTCGGCGAGGCCAAGCATGTCGCGCACCGTCTCGGCGGTGACGTGGCCGGCGCCGTGGGCGATCGCCTGGTCGAGGAGCGACAGCGAATCGCGCACCGAGCCCTCGGCGGCGCGCGCGATGGCGGCGAGCGCCTCGGCCTCGGCCGAGACGCCCTCCGCGTCGCAGATCTTCTGGAGATGGGCGATGAGGGCGCCTGCCTCGACCCGGCGCAGGTCGAATCGCTGGCAGCGCGACAGGATGGTGACCGGAACCTTGCGGATCTCGGTGGTGGCGAAGACGAACTTCGCGTGCGGTGGCGGTTCCTCCAGCGTCTTCAGGAAGGCGTTGAACGCCTTCTCGGACAGCATGTGGACCTCGTCGACGATGTAGACCTTGTAGCGCGCCGAGACCGGCGAGTACCGGATGCCGTCGATGATCTGGCGGACGTCGTCGATGCCGGTATGCGAGGCGGCATCCATCTCCAGCACGTCGATGTGCCGGGATTCCATGATGGCGGCGCAGTGCAGGCCGAGCGCGGGCAGCCGGATCGTCGGCCCGGCATTCGGATCGTCGGGGAGCGCGTAGTTGAGGCCGCGGGCGAGGATGCGGGCGGTGGTAGTCTTGCCGACGCCGCGCACGCCGGTCAGCATCCAGGCCTGCGGGATGCGGCCGGCCTCGAAGGCGTTCGCCAGGGTCCGCACCATGGCGCCCTGGCCGATCAGGTCGTCGAAATCCTTCGGGCGGTACTTGCGCGCCAGGACCCGGTAGGCGGGGGCCGGCTGCCGGCTGGGCTGCTGGTTCGGGACCGCACCGAACCCGGGGAGACCCGGCTCGTCGATCGAGGGCGTGCCGGAGGTCTCGTCCATGCGCTCGCAGGGTCGTGAGGCAGGCCCCCGGAGCGGGGGCGCACGCGCTCCTGAAAGGGAAAAGGGTGGGAGGCTGGACGAAAACCCGCTCGGTCTCGTTAGGGCTGCTTCCTTCCGGACCTGACCCGGTTGGCGAGTGAAACGTCCCTCGCCAACCTCCCGAGGCCTATATGGCGGGACCGGTCCCGAAACGCAAGCGCGGGTCGGGCCCCGCGCATGACTCTGCGCGGGCGGCGCGTTGTAAGAGCCTCCCCGTCACCGGAGACCCGCCCCATGCGTCTGCCGCTCCTCGCCCTCCTGCTCCTCTCCACGACCGCCGCCGTGGCCGCCCCCTCCTACGGGCCGGAGCTCGAAGGGTTCGACTATCCCTACCCGGTCAGGCGCCACGCCTTCGCGTCGCAGGGCCAGGAGCTGTCGATGGCCTACATGGACATCACGCCGGAGCGTCCGAACGGCCGCACCGTGGTGCTGCTCCACGGCAAGAACTTCTGCGCCGCGACCTGGGGCGACACCGCCTCCGTGCTGGCGCGGGCCGGCTACCGGGTGCTCGCCCTCGACCAGGTCGGATTCTGCAAGTCGACGAAGCCCGCCGGCTACCAGTTCAGTTTCAGCCAACTCGCCACCAACACGCACGAACTCCTCGCGGCTTTGGGCATCGAGCGGGCGACCATCGTCGGGCATTCGATGGGCGGCATGCTGGCGGCCCGCTACGCCCTGATGTTCCCGGACGCGGTCGATCGACTGGTGATGGTCGATCCCCTCGGGCTCGAGGACTGGCAGGCCAAGGGCGTGCCCTACCAGACGATCGACGCGGCCTATGCCGCCGAGCGCAAGACCGGTGCGGCCGGCATCAAGGCCTACCAGCTCAAGTTCTACTACGATGGCCAGTGGAAGCCGGCCTACGACCGCTGGGTCGACATGCAGGCCGGCCTCTATGCCGGTCCCGGCGCCGAGCGCGTGGCCTGGAACCAGGCCCAGACCTCGGACATGGTGTTCACCCAGCCGGTGGTGCACGAGTTCGACCGGCTGCGCGTGCCGACCGTGCTGATGGTCGGGACCAAGGACCGCACCGCCCCGGGCGCCAACCGCGCCGCGCCGGCCCTGGCCGAGACGCTCGGGCGCTACGATAAGCTCGGGCCGGAGGTCGCGGCGCGGATCGAGGGGGCGCGGCTGGTGACGTTCGAGGGCCTGGGCCACGCGCCGCAGGTCGAGGCGCCGGACCGGTTCCATGAGGCGCTGCTGCGGGAATTGGCTGCGCGGTGAGGTGGTCTCTCGCCTTGCCCATGCGAGGCTGTTTTCGGGGAAGATGAGGCGCAGGTTCTCTCCTCTCCCGCCCGAGCAGGGCTGTTTGGGGAAATCTTCGAGACAAGAACAGCGCGGGTTTCTCTCTCCCCCCTGCGCAGGGCTGTCCGGAGATAGGAAAAGGCGCGGGTTTCTCCTCTCCCCGCGGGCGGGGAGAGGGCCGTGCCGCCGTTCAGGAGGCACGGCGAGCCCGAAGGGCGAGGGTGAGGGGGGCTCGACGCGTGAGGCTCCTCCGGAAACACCCCCTCACCCTCGCTCCGGCTTTCGCCTTCGCTAGCCGTGTTCCCTGAACGGGAACACGGCCCTCTCCCCGCCCGCGGGGAGAGGGGAAACCCGCGCCTTTTCCTTTCTCCGGACAGCCCTGCCGCAGAGGGGGGAGGGGGCTTCCCGCGCCCAGCCGCTACCTCCGCAGCAACTCCAGAAGATCCCCGGGCAAATCCCCCCGTCGGGCCCGCTCGGCCAGGCACAGGAGCAAAGCCACGCTCGGCCCGTCGGTGATCGCGCCCGACAGGGCCTCGCCGACCGCCGCGGCGAAGGGCAGGCGGCGGATGCGCAGGCTCTCCTGCGGGTCGGGATGGGCCGGGCCGCGCGTCAGGTTCCAGGCGACGAAGCCCGGCACCCGCTCGCTCGAGATGCCCGGCGAGGCGTCGAGGCGCAGCAATTCGAGCCAGGATTCCGCCTCGTCGCCGGTTTCCTCTTTCAGTTCGCGCCGGGCGGTGGCGAGCGCGTCGTCGGCGACCGGGCCGGAGCCGCGGGGCAATTCCCAGGTGAAGCGGTCGAGCACGTAGCGGTACTGGCCGATCAGGCTGACGCGGCCTTGCGGATCGACCGGCAGCACCGCGACCCCGAACACCTTGAAGCGGAGCGCAACGTGGGGATGCTCGCGGCCGGATTCGTGGCGCAACCGGTCGAGGTCGAGCCCGAGATAGCGGTCCTCGTAGCGGCGCTCGCGCGAGAGCGTCACCCAGGGGTTGTGGCGGTCGGTCATGCGCGCCTGTCATCCGTGGCGGTCCCGCATCCGTGCAGGATGCGGGCCGGCAACGCGGGGCGGGGGCGAAAGATCGCTCCGCCCCTCCTTACAGCGTCTCCAGCAGCCGCTGCATCAGCCGCATCCGCGGGGCGATCGAGGAGATCAGGCCGTATTCCTGAAGCGTATGCGCCCCGTCGCCGTCGATGCCGAGCCCGTCGAGGGTCGGGATGCCGAGAGCCGCGGTGAAGTTGCCGTCCGAGCCGCCGCCGGTGAGGGGCACCTCGCCGAGATCGAGCCCGAGCTCGTCGCGGGCGAGCGCCTTGGCGTGGGCATAGAGGGCGGCCCCCGCCTGCGAGGCGTAGGGCGGCCGGTTCATGCCGCCGGTCACCGTCACGCGAAAATCCTGGCTGGCGCGCAAGCCCAGGATCCGGCCGGCATAATCCTCGCCGTCGGCGGCGGTGACGACCCGCAAATCGACGGCGAAGCGGCAATGCTGCGGCACCACGTTCTCGGCGGTGCCGCCGCTGATCGTCCCGACCGTGGTGGTGACGCCGCGTGCGTAATCGGTCAGCCCCTCGATCTCCAGGATCAAACGGGCGGCCTCCCGGATGGCATTGCGGCCGTCGGCGTGGCGGGTGCCGGCATGCGAGGGCCGGCCCTCGACATGGACGTCGAAGCGCCCGACGCCTTTTCGCCCGGTCACCACCTTGCCGCCGTCGCGGCCGGGCTCCGTCACCAGTACGGCGGCACTCGATCGGCCCAGATCCTCGATCAGCCCGCGGGTCGAGACCGAGCCGGTCTCCTCGTCGCTGCTGAACAGGAAGGTGAGGGGACGCCGGGCGAGGCCGGAGCGGGAGGCCGCGGCAAAGCCCTGGAGCGCCAGCCAGGCGCCGCCCTTCATGTCGTAGACGCCCGGGCCGTAGAGGCGGTCGCCCTCGACCCGAATCGGCAGATCGTTCGCGAGAGTGCCGATCGGATGCACGGTGTCGAGGTGGGACAGGACCAGGATGCCGGGCTCACCCGTCCGCGGCCCCGCCCGCAGGATCAGGTTGTCGCCGAAGCCGTCGCGGCCCGGCACCCGCTCGGCGGCGAGGCCCAAGCCGGCGGCCTCCCCGGCGACGAGGTCCATCATCCGGTTGACGCCGTCAGCCGAGTCCGTCGGGCTCTCCACCGCCAGCCAGCGCGAGATCGCCGCGACGGCGCGTTCCGGCGAAAAGTCGGTCGGACTGAGGGAGGGGGTCATCGGAGGCCTCGGTGATAAAGATCTAACAGCGCGGATGCGCCGCCGCTTCGGCGCGCGAAATGCGGCGCAATCAAGAAGCGCGCCGGGCGGGCGGTCAGGTCTCCACCAGCCCCGTCGTGCTGCCCGAGGCCCCGGAATCCGGCCGTCCGTGCGGCAGGGCGAGGTATTCCTCCGAGCGCATCTCGATCAGGCGCGAGACCGTGCGCTCGAACTCGAACGCCTCGCGGCCGGAATCGGCGAGATACAGCCCGGTCGGCTCGGCGGCGGCGGAAGCCAGCAGCTTGGTGCGGGTGTCGTAGAGCGCATCGACCAGGATGATGAAGCGCTTGGCCTCGTTGCGCTGGGGCATGTCCATGACCGGGATGTCTTCCACGATCACGGTGTGGAAGCGCTCGGCGAGCGCCAGGTAGTCGGCCGCACCCAGCGGCCGGGCGCAGAGATCCGGGAAGGTGAAGCGGGCGACGCCGCCGGCCGCTTCGGGAATCGCCACCTCGTGGCCCTTGACGGTGATCGTCGTCGGCCGGCCCTGCGCCTCGCCCGACAGGGCCCGGAACGCCCCCGTGAGCGCCGTGGCCGCCGCCTCGTCGGCCGGCACGTGGTAGACCGGGCTGCCGCCGAGCTTCTCCAGGCGGAAGTCGGTGCGCGAATCGAGCCGCACCACCGCGACCCGCTCCTTCAATTGCTCGATGAAGGGCAGGAACAGGGCGCGGTTCAATCCGCCCTCGTAGAGCCGGTCGGGCTCGACGTTCGAGGTCGCCACCATCACCACGCCGCGGGCGAAGAGCGCGGTGAACAGGCGCCCGAGGATCATCGCGTCGGCGATGTCGGTGACGGTGAACTCGTCGAAGCAGAGCAGGCGGGCGTCGGCCGCGAGCGCCTCGGCCACCGGCTGGATCGGGTCGTCGCCCTTCACTGTCCCCTGCTTCACCGCCTGGCGGTGGCGGTGGATGCGCTCGTGCACGTCGCCCATGAAGGCGTGGAAATGCACCCGGCGCTTCGGGTTCGGGGCCGCCTCGTGGAAGAGGTCCATCAGCATGGTCTTGCCGCGCCCGACCAGGCCCCAGACGTAGAGGCCGCGGGGACCCGCCACCGGCTCCGGCTGGCGCCCGAACAGCCGGCCGAGGAGGCCGGGCTTGTCCGGAGGCGGCACCTCGGCGAGGTCGCGGATCAATGCGTCGAGGCGGGCGACGAGGTCGGTCTGGGCGGAATCGCGCTCGATCGCCCCCGACTCGATCAGGGCGTCGTAGCGGGTGGCGACAGGGCCACGGGCGGCGGAAGCGGAGCTTTGCGTCACGCGGAGGGGATTATCCCGGCGCGCGGGCCTGTGCAATGCGGTGGGATCATGGCGGCGTCATGCGCCGAGGGCACGGCCGTCGTGCCCTGCAACCCCGGAACGGCGTCCCCATCTGCTGCATTGCACAATCCCGGTCGCCGACCGGGGTGAGGAAACGCTCGAGATCGTGCCGTCCCCCGTCCGGAGTGCACCTCGAGAATGCCAGAAACCCCACTGCCCGCCGGTACCGACATTCGGCTTCCTGCCGACCTCCAGATCCGGCGCCTCTGGTCGACCGACCGCGACGCGGTCGTCACCCTGTTCCGCGGTCTCGACCCCGACTCCCGCTTCGACCGCTTCATGGGCGCGGTGAGCGAGGCCGCCGCGGCGGCCTACGCGGTCCATGCCGTCTCCGCCGAGGGCCTGGTCTTCGGTGCCTTCGCGGAGGGCGCCCTGCGGGGCGTCGGCGAGTTGCGTCCCGCCGGGACGGCGGCCGAGGCCGAGATCGCCTTCGCGGTGGCGCCGAGCCATCGCGGGCGCGGGCTCGGCGCCGCCCTCGGCGCGCGCCTCGCGCAAGCCGCCCGCAACGGCGGCACGCGCCGGCTCCACCTGCGCTGCCTCGCCGGCAATCGCCCGATGCGGGCGCTCGCCAAACGCCTCGGCGCCGAGCTGCGTCCCGGCCGCCGGGAGATCCACGCCGTCCTGGCGCTCAGCCCGCCCACCCTGTTCTCGCTCTGGCGCGAGGGTGTGGAGGGCGTGTTCGACGTGGCTGTGGCCGCGTCGGCGGCCTGGCCGGTCCTCTGATCGCCCGAACGAGGCGCCGCCGTCCCGGCGGCATGCAGGCCCCGGGACGGCGAACGAGCGAAGACACCCTGTTGAATCATGAAGAAAGTCTTGATCGCGGCCTGGACTTGCCACGATCTGGCCCCGCCCGCGCCGGATTGTCCGCGTCAAACCGAAGGCGCGTCAGCAGAGCAAGACAGCAGGAGGGGACATCCCGATGCAGCCCGTCCGTATCACCAGCGGCGACGACACCGCGGCTCTGGAGCGCTCCGTCGCGGCGGCGCTCCGCACCATCGCGGCGGTGCAGGCCGAGCGTAGTGCTCCCCCGGTCCGCTCCGCCCGCCTGCGGCTCGCGACGATCTACGGCGTCACCCGCCTGCGGCGGCGGCGCGAGCGCGAGGATGCCGCCCGGGCGTGACGGGCCGTCGGGCGACGGCTCAGCCCTGCCGTCACCCCTGCGCCAGTTCCCAGCCCCGCTCGGCGAGCGCGATGCCGAGCGCGCCCTTCTGGCTCGCCTCGTCGCTCGACGCGTTGCCGGCCTTGGAGCGGGCGAGCACGCCCTCGAGGATCACCGCCAGGCGAAAGAGCGCGAAGGCGACGTGGAACGGCGTGATCCCGTCCTTGCGCCCGGTGCGCTCGCAATAACGGCGCACGTACTCGTCCTGGGTGGGGATGCCCAGGGCGGCAAGGTCGCGCCCGAGCATGCCGCGATAGGCGGACGGGTCGGTGTTGTAGGCGATGCAGTTATAGCCGAGATCGGCCAGCGGATGGCCGAGCGTCGCCAGCTCCCAGTCGATGATGCCGATCACCCGCGGCTCGGTCTTGTGGAAGATCATGTTGTCGAGGCGGAAATCGCCGTGGACGATCCGGGTCTCGTCGCTGTCCGACGGGACATGGGCCGGCAGCCACTCGGCGAGGCGGTCGATCGCCGCGTTCTCGCGGGTCTTCGAGGCGGTCCACTGCTTCGACCAGCGCTCGATCTGGCGCTGGAAGTAGTTGCCGGCGCGGCCGAAATCGGAAAGCCCGATCGCCGCAGGGTCGACGAGGTGGAGGCGCGCCAGGGCCTCGTTCATGCCGTCATAGATGCCCGCCCGCTCCTCGCGCGGCAATTCGGGCAGCATCGGGTCCCAGAACACCCGGCCGTGCAGCCGCTCCATCAGGTAGAACGGCGTGCCGATGACGGCGGGATCGGCGCAATAGGCCACCGCCTGCGGCACCGGCACGTCGGTGCGCGACAGGGCCTGCAGCACCCGGAACTCCCGGTCGACCGCGTGGGCCGAGGGCAGGAGCTTGCCCGGCGGCTGTTTCCTCAGGACGTATTCGCCGGCCTCGGCCATGACCAGGAAGGTCGGGTTCGACTGGCCGCCGCGCATCTGGCGCAGCTCGCGCAGGCGCCCCAGCCCCTGCTCGGCGAGGAAGGCCTCCAGCGCCTCGGTCGGGAAGCGGTGCGCCTCGCGCACCGGGATGGTCTCGGGCAGGTCCGACGGGGATGGGGCAGTCATGCGACCTTCGCGGCCTCTCGGCATACGTTTCCGTAAGGCCGGACCATGCCCCACCGGGGGCCGCGGGTCATTCCTGCACCGCAGCAATTCGTCGGGACGTGTGTGTAGCCCACTGATTCCGCCGCATTTTCCGGCAATCGGGTGGGCAAGCGTACCCCCCGCGACTAGAGTGCCCGCATGATTCGCGCATCCCTCCTCGCCGCCGCCGGCCTGTCCCTCCTCGTCCTGCCCGCCGAAGCCCGGCCGAAGCCCAAGGCGGAGGCCGCGCCCCCGAGCCTCCAGGCCAGCCCGATCGGCACCTTCGGCGACTGGAACGTCTTCGCCGCCGGCGAGGGCAAGTCGCGCATCTGCTACGCCATCAGCCAGCCGCAGGTGCGGCTCCCGAAGAGCCTCAAGCGCGATCCGGCCTATCTCTTCGTCACCGTGCGCAAGGGCGAAAAGGTCAACAACGAGGTCGCGGTGATGCTCGGCTTCGCGCCCAAGCCGGGCAGCAGCCAGGCGACGACCGCGGCGGCGAACGGCGCGGTGCCGGCGCCGTCCTCCAGCGCCTCCGATCCGAGCCTGGCGATCGGCTCGGCCCGCTACGCGCTGGTGGTGAAGGGCGCCAATGCCTGGGTGCAGAACCCGGCCGACGAGGGCAAGGTCGTCGCCGAGATGGCCCGGGGCAAGAAGGTCGTCGTCAAGGCCGTCTCGCAGCGCGGCAACACCTCGACCGACGAATACGCCCTCGACGGCTTCGGCGAGGCGATGAAGCGTACGCGGGAAGAGTGCAAGTAGGCGGACGATATTTTGAGAATCGCTTGAAAGGAGGGGCGCGGGAATACTCCTCTCCCCGCGGGCGGCTATCGCATTCACACATCTCGGTTCGAGCGTTCTCCCTCTCGAAGGTAGCGCGCCTCTCCTCCCCAGGCGATCCCGGGCTTGCCCGAGATCGCTCAAGCTTGTGGGGAGGAGTTGGAGGTGGGGGTGGTGCCGCGTAGAGCGCGAGGCACTTCCGGCACCACCCCCACCCCTAGCCCCTCCCCACAAGGGGGAGGGGAAAGCGCGAACATTTACAAAGAGTTGGCTCTTAGAGGAGTTGTGTGAATCCGCTAGCCGCGGGCGGGGAAAGGGGGAACCCGCGCCTCTTCTTTTCGTCGGCATTCCCGGTTCCCACTGGATTCGGCCCCGCCCATCGCGTTTTGGCCCGAATACCCCTATATGCGGCCCTCATCAGTTTCATTCGAAGGTTCGTAAGATCATGGCGACGGCGTCGTTCGACACCGCCCGGCGCGGGGATGGCGCCGTTTCAGCAGCACACCCCCCGGCGATCGAGAAGACGCCCGAGATCCGCCCCGAGGCGCTGGAGACCACCGGCCCGACCTCCCTCGTCGGCCTGACCCGCGAGGCGCTGAAGGGGCGGCTCGCCGCCATCGGCGTGCCCGAGCGCGAGCAGCGCATGCGCGCCGGCCAGCTCTGGCACTGGATCAACGTGCGGGGGGCCGCCTCCTTCGACGAGATGACCAACGTCAGCAAGGTGCTCAAAGGGCAGCTCGCCGGCATCCACACCCTCGACCGGCCCGAGGTGGTGAGCGAGCAGGTGTCGCGCGACGGCACCCGCAAGTGGCTCATCCGCATGCCGCCGACCGGTAAGCACGACCACAATCGCGGCGCCGAGATCGAGTGCGTCTACATCCCGGCCAACGACCGCGGCACGCTCTGCGTCTCGTCGCAGGTCGGCTGCACGCTGACCTGCTCGTTCTGCCATACCGGCACGCAGCGCCTGGTGCGCAACCTGTCGTGCCAGGAGATCGTCTCGCAGCTGGTGGTGGCCCGCGACCGCCTCGGCGACTGGCCCGGCAAGACCCCGCCGAAGGGCGCCTTCGTGCCGGTGGACGGCTCGCGCTTCGTCTCGAACATCGTCTTCATGGGCATGGGCGAGCCGCTCTACAACGTGGACAGCGTCATCGACGCGGTCGGCGTGATGAGCGACCACGAGGGCTTAGGCCTGTCGCGCCGGCGCATCACCGTCTCGACCTCCGGCGTGGTGCCGCAATTCGAGCGGCTCGGCCTCGAGGCCAACGCCATGCTGGCGATCTCGCTGCATGCCGTGCGCGACGACCTGCGCAACGAACTCGTCCCGCTCAACCGCAAATACCCGATCCGTGACCTGCTCCAGGCCTGCCGCGACTATCCGGGCGTGTCGAATGCCCGCCGCATCACCTTCGAGTACGTGATGCTGAAGGGCGTCAACGATTCCGACGCCGAGGCGCGGGAACTGGTGCGGCTGCTCAAGGGCATCCCGGCCAAGATCAACCTGATCCCGTTCAACCCCTGGCCCGGCTCCAAGTACGAGTGCTCGGACTGGGAGCGGATCGAGCGCTTCTCCGAGATCGTGTTCAATGCCGGCTACGCCTCGCCGGTGCGCACCCCCCGCGGCCGCGACATCCTGGCGGCCTGCGGCCAGCTCAAGAGCGAGACCGAGAAGCTGCGCGCCCGCGCCCGGATGATGCTGGAGGAGGGCATCGGCGCCGAGGGCGTCTATGCCGTGGGCCACGACGACGACTGAGGAACGAGCCATGTCGCTGGGCCGTCTCCTCGCCGTCGCGACCGCGCTCCTGATGGCGATCGCCTGCGGCGCGCTCGCCCTCGGGATCGGCATCGTGATGGATCCGACCTTGCGCGACCTCCTGGGCCATCTCGGCCTGTCGGGGCTGGAGGCCGTGCTGTCGGATCTTTCGGAGGGCTACGCGCCCGATCCCGGCATGGTCGAGGGCGCGGTGAGCTTAGGCCGCGCGATCCTGCTCCTCGTCGCGGTGCCGCCGGCCCTCAACGCGGTCGTCGGCGAGGTGCTGGGCTGGCGCGCGCTCGCCTGGTACGGCGGTGCCACCGGCCTCCTCACGGCTTTGCTGCCCTGGCTGATGCGCGGCGCCGGCGGCCCGGCCGGGAGCGGGGAGGGGCGGGTGACGGCGCTCCTGTTCTGCACCGGCGGGATCGCCGGGCTGGTCTACTGGCTCGCTGCCGGGCGCTTCGCCGGGCGCGGGCCGGCGACGATGTGGGCCGGGCCGCCGCGGCGATGAGCCGGCGCCTGTCAATCATCTCACATGTTATCGCAGGTGCGGGCACGGTCCGGTTGTGGAAGAGGCCGGTATCGGCCGGTCCGTGAAAGTCTTGTTTAGAGTCGCGGGCGCGGGGTAGGCCTCCAATCGAAGTCGTTCCCGAGAGATCCGTCCCGATGCCGTCGCCGCGCCGCCTTCTTGCCGGGCTCCAGACCGTCAGGGTCTGGGTCGTGCTCGGCGTGCTGGCCCCCCTCGGCATGCTCCTCGTCTCCGGCCTGATGCTCTACGAGCTGCGACAGGAGATGTGGACCCGGGCCGAGGAGACCTCGAACAGCCTGCTCCAGGTGATCGAGAGCGACATCGTGCGCAACGTCGAGATCATGGACCTCGCGCTGCAGGGCATGGCCGCCAAGATCGAGAACCCCGTCGTTGCCGCGGCCCCGGAGGGCCTGCGGCACCTGATCCTGTTCGACCGGGTGGTGACCGCCGAGGGCATGGGCATCCTGGTCCTGTTCGACGAGCACGGCAACGGCGTCCTGAACTCGCGCTACCCGTCGGGCGTCGGCGGGAGCTTCGCCGACCGCGACTACTTTCAGGTCCATCTGCGGAATCCGGAGGCCGGGCTCTACATCAGCAAGCCGTTCCAGTCGCGGATGTCGGGTGCCTACACGGTCGCGTTCAGCCGGCGGGTGTCGAAGCCGGACGGGTCGTTCGGCGGCGTCGTGGTCGCCACCATGAAGCTGTCGCACTTAACCCAGATGCTGGCCAAGATCGGCCTCGGGCCGGACAGCAGCATCAACCTGGCCCGCCAGGACGGCATCCGGATCGTGCGTTTTCCCTACGACGTGCGGGACGTCGGCATGGACCTCTCCGGGATGCCGACGTTCCGGCGCGCCGTCCAGGAGCGCAACGGCAGCTTCGCCGACCGCGCCGCCCGCGACGGCGTGCACCGGCTCTTCACCTTCACGCAGGTCGGAGACCTGCCGCTCATTCTGGCGATCGGGCTCAGCACGGAGGAGATCGAGGCCGGCTGGCGCGCCAAGGCGTTGATGATCGGCGCCACGCTGCTCGCCCTGTTCGGCCTCGCGGTGTGGCTCGCTCTGCTTTGCGCGCGGGAGCTGCGGCGTCGCGAGGCGGTCGAAGCCGAGCTCGCCCGCCTGTCGCTGACCGACGGGCTGACCGGGCTGCCGAACCGCCGCCGCTTCGACGAGGCCCTGCGGCAGGCGCTGGCGACGGCCCGCAGCGACCGGCCCGTCGCCCTGCTGATCGTCGACGCCGACCACTTCAAGCGCTTCAACGACCGCTACGGCCACGCCGTCGGCGACGAGATCCTGCGCGGGCTGGCGCGCTGCCTGTCGGCCGGCCTCCACCGGCCGGGCGACCTCCTCTGCCGGATCGGCGGCGAGGAATTCGGCGTGATCCTGGCCGGAACCGACGAGGAGGGGGCGATGCGGGTCGCCGAGCGCCTGCACGCGGCGGTGACGACGCTGGCGGTGGCCTCGATCGGCCTTCCGGCCGGCGCGGTGACGGTGAGCATCGGGCTCGCGGAGGCCGCCGGCGGCGCGCAAGGAGAACTCTACCGGGCGGCCGATGCGGCGCTCTACGCGGCGAAGAGTGCGGGCCGCAACCGCACCTGCCGGGCCGAGGCGCGCCCGGCAATCCCCCATCTGCGGCTGGTGGCGGGCGCGGGCGTCGTCAGAGCGTTTTCCGGCGAAGCCGATGCCGGTTCGTCGTAGAAAATGCGGAAAAATCAACGATCTGGAGAGCTTCGCGATTGCAGCGCGATCGTGAGGTGCCCTAGCGCACCGTGAGCAGGATGCGGGCTGCGAAGGTGCCGAACAGCCCGGCGAACAGCCAGTCGATCCCCCGCATCAGCCGCGGCCGGGCCTGGAGTGCGCCGGTGACCCGGGCGGCGCCCAGCACCATCAGGACGCCCAGCGGCAGCGACAGTCCGATGAAAGTGAGCCCCAGGAAGGCGAGCTGGCCGGTCGGGTCGGGGGCGTCGGCGTGCACGAATTGCGGCAGGAAGGTCAGGAAGAACAGCACCACCTTGGGGTTGGTGAGGTTCACGCCGAGCCCGAGCCAGAAGGTGCGCCGCAGGCCGCCCCGCATCGTCTCGGCCCGGACGTTCAGGGCCGAGCCGCGCCGCAGGGCGTCGATGGCGAGCCAGCCGAGGTAGAGCGCGCCCACCACCTTCAGCACCGTGAAGGCAGTGGCCGAGGCGGCGATGAGCGCCGAGAGGCCGAGCACGGCGGCGAGCGTATGGATCAGGGTGCCGAGGCTCGTGCCCAGCACCGTCACGATTCCCGCCCGCCGTCCCGACCCGATGGTGCGGGCGAGCGTCAGGCTCATGTCGGGCCCGGGCGTGACGAACAGCACCAGGCAGGCGGCGAGATAGGCGAGCAGCGTCGGGGTGTCGGGGAGGAAGCTCATCGGCGGCTCCGGGAGGCGCCCGTGGGTCTGTCATCGCGCCTCCGGCCGGCGCAAGCCAGAAAAGCTCCGGCGTCGGCAGAGAAAAGCTCCGACGCACGTCCGTCCCGACACGCGAAGCGCCCGCCCGGGGGAAGCCGGGCGGGCGCGAATGACGCCGATGATCGGGGAAGCGTCAGAAGGTGATGCCGCCCTCGATCATGTAGCGGTCCTGCGAGGTGCGGTTGCCGGTGCGGCCGAAGCCGGTTCCGAGCGTGCCGAAGGCCAGGTCGCCGCGGGTGATGTCGTAGAGCTGGACCCGCGAATACTCGCCGCGGACGAAGAAGCGGTCGAACGTGAAGGTCGGGGTGACGGTGAAGGACAGGGCCGAGCTGCCCGGGCCGTAGAGCAGGCTGGTGAAGCCGGCATTCCGCACGCCGGTCTGGGTGATGTACTCGACGCGGCCGGCCAACGCGAAGTTGTCGTTGAAGGAATAGGCCGCCAGGACCGCGCCGCCATAGGTCGAGGCGCCCTCGACGATGCCGATCCGGTTGTCGCGCGCGACGTTCGTGTACTGGAAGTAGGGCGTGATCGTCCACGGCCCGTTCGAATAGGTGTAGTTGACCGACAGGATACCGCTGTTCTGCTGGAACAGCGGGGTCGCGTAGGCGTAGCGGATGCTGCGCGACAGCACGTCGGTGCGGTCGAGGTTGAGGCCGCCGTTGATGCCGAAGGTGTTGTTGTCGTCGAGCTTGTAGGTGATGGCGCCGGTGAGCCAGCTGATGTTGCCGGAGAAGAACCCGTCGGTGCCGGCGACCGAGGCCGACCACGGGCCGTCGGCGTAGTTCACCTGCACGCCGTGGTTGATGATGTTCTCCTGGTTGAACAGGAGGCCGCGGGAGATGTTCAGGTTCTGGAAGGTGAACGGAGCCTCGGTGCCGATCAGGGTCGGCATGCGGCCGCCCTGGATCGACCACTGGTCGTTGAACACGTACTTGCCGAAGGCGACCGGCAGGGGCGTGAACAGCAGGTCGGTCTGGTCGAGGGCGCTGTAATTGGCAAAGCCCAGGGCCGGGATCGCGTAGGCGCCGGCCTGGACGTAGAACTGGAACGGCCCGTCGGCCTTCTGGATCCAGCCCTGGATGTTGGTGAAGTCGACCCGCGCCGCCCGGTCGCTCGGCAGCGGTGCGGCCGAGAACGGGAAGGGGTTGCTCTGGGTGTAGGCGTAGCCGGTGATCGCGCCGCCGACATAGATGTCGCCGAAGCCGCCGAGGGTGAAGCAGGACGGGTTCGGGTTCGGCTTGATGACGCCGCCATAGGCCGGCAGCGACAGGGTCGCCTTGCAGTGCTCGACCACCGCCACAGGGGCCGGGGCCGGGGCGGCCAGGTCGGCGGCGTGAGCGAAGCCGGACGACAGCAGGGCGACGGTCAGGCTGCTGAGGGTGAAGCGCATTGCCACGGTCGGGGAGTCCATCTGGGGCCGGGTGAGGCCGGGGCCAACTGCGGCCAAGCTGGCAGTGTGGCGGCAACGTGGCAAAACCATTTGTTGAGCTTTTGCTCAAAAATTGGGCAACCAAGCCTCTGTTGCGAAGGTGTATCCGGCGCCGTGTCTTTCGCGCAACGCGGGTGGATACTTGGCCGACGTAACACGGGACCTGTCGCGGCACGCGATGGCCTTGGGGAAGGCCGGCATGATCACGCCGGATTTCGGCGCCCGATGCCGCTGCGGTCGCGAATCGGCCGACCCGCCGCCGTGGCGGCGCGGGACGCGCCGGTCAGCCCTCCTCCGCCAGCATCCGCCGCAGCCAATCGACGAAGGCCGAGGCGGCGGGCGAGAGCGGGCGGTCCGCCGCCGGCACGGCCGCGAAGCCGTCGGCGAAACGGTGGAAGCCGCAGGGCGCGACGAGGCGGCCGGCCGCCAGGTCGTCGCGCACCAGCACCTGCTCCACCAGGGCGATGCCGAGTCCCGACAGGGCGGCCTCGATGCACAGGCCGTTATGCGGGAAGGCGGTGTCCCGCTCCGCCGCGACGCGCCGTCCCGTCGCCGCCTCCCAGGCCGGCCAGGAATGCGGCGTGTATTCGTGCAGGATCCGGGTCTCGGCGGCGAGGTCTCCGCCCTCCATCCGGACTCGGTAGCCGGGAGCGCAGACCACCCCGAAGGCGACGTCGCCGAGGCGGATCGCCCGTGCCTCGTCGCGGATCGGATGGGCGAGGCGGTCCCAGCTCAGCACCAGGTCGGCGCCGTCGTCGCGGATTTCCCTGGCCGAGGTCATCGACAGGCGCACCTGCACCGTCGGCCGCTCGCGGTAGAACCCCGCGAGGCGCGGCACCAGCCAGCGCATCGCGAAGGTCGCCCCGCAGGCGAGATGAACGTTGGTGCCTGCCCCGGCATCGCGCAGGCGCCGGTAGCCCCGCTCCAGGTCGTCCAGCACCCCTGCCACCACGCTCCGAAAGGCCTCGCCGGCGGGGGTGAGACGCAGGCCCGTGCCGGCCTTCTCGAACAGGGCGGTGCCGGCCTGGTCCTGCAGCGCCCGCACCTGGCGCGACACCGCCCCGTGGGTGCGCCCGAGCTCCTCGGCGGCCTTCGTCACCGAGCCGAGGCGCGCCGCGGCCTCGAAGGCGCGCAAGGAGGAGAGGGGCGGCAGCTGGCGCATGGCGGCATCTGTGAGTTTCGCGCACGAAGCGCGCTGAAGAACTCAATATACGGCCGCGCTCGTCCCGGGTAGCAGGACGGGGCCCGAGACGTGAAGGAGACTCGGGACAGGAAGGAGATCTGCCGTGGCCGCGACCGTCATCCCGTTCCCGTTGCACCGCGTCGCCGGCGCCCCGCGGGCGCCGACCGTGAGCCGCGCGCACGAACCGCGCCTCGCCGGCGTGGCGATCCTGAAGGGCTGGTTCCGGCGCTGGTCCGCCCGCCGCAATCTGGCCCGCGACCTGCCGTTCATGACCGACGAGACGCTCGCCGATATCGGGCTCACTCGCGCGGAGGCCTGCGCCGAGGCGCGCCGCCCGTTCTGGCGGGTGGGTGCAGACGACGCGGCCTGAGCCTGCATCCGCGGCCGGTTGACCGGCCGGTGGCCCGCTGCCAGCCTGTTTCCGCCGGGGCCGGGAAGACGCCCCGCCGGGAGGATCCACCTGTGTCCCTACGCGTTCGCGCCGCCATCCTGCACCATGCCCCCGTCGCGCGGCCCTATGCCAAGACGCGGCCCCTGCGCATCGAGACGATCGAGCTCGACCCGCCGGGGCCGGACGAGGTGCTGGTGAAGATCGCCGGTGCCGGCCTGTGCCATTCCGACCTCTCGGTCATCAACGGCGATCGGATCCGGCCGGTGCCGGTGGCCCTCGGGCACGAGGCCTCCGGCATCGTCGAGGAACTGGGAGCCGGCGTCACCGACCTGAAGCGCGGCGACCACGTGGTGATGTCCTTCGTGCCGACCTGCGGCGGCTGCGCGCCCTGCCGCGAGGGGCGCGGCGCCCTGTGCGAGCCGGGCAACGCCGCCAACGGCCGCGGCACGCTGCTGTCGGGCGCGAAACGCATCCGGTGCGACGGGGTCGAGGTGAGCCATCACAGCGGCGTCTCGGCCTTCGGCGAATACGCGGTGATCTCCCGCCGCTCGATCGTGAAGATCGATTCCGACATCCCCCTCGTCGAGGCGGCCCTGTTCGGCTGCGCGGTGATGACCGGCGTCGGCGCGGTGGTGAATACCTGCCGGGTGCAGATGGGCCAGAGCGTCGCCGTGGTGGGTCTCGGCGGCGTCGGCCTCTCGGCGCTGATCGGGGCGGTGGCGAGCGGAGCGGGCCGCGTCGTCGCGGTCGATCTGTCGGAGGACAAGCTCAGGGTCGCGCGCGAGCTCGGCGCCACCGACACGTTCCTCGCCTCCGATCCCGACGCCGTCGCGGCGATCCGCGATGCCACCGACGGCGGCGTCGATTACGCCCTGGAGATGGCCGGCTCGGTCAAGGCCTTCGACACCGCCTACCGCATCACCCGCCGCGGCGGCACCACGGCGACCGCGGGCTTGGCCAACCCGAATCACAGCTTCACCCTGCCGCCGGTCGGCCTCGTCGGCGAGGAGCGGGTGGTGCGCGGCAGCTACATGGGCTCCTGCGTCCCGGCCCGCGACATCCCGCGCTACATCGCCATGTATCGCCAGGGCCGCCTGCCGGTGGACAAGCTGATGACCGGCACCCTCACCCTTGACCAGATCAACGAAGGCTTCGACCGGCTCGACCGCGGCGAGGCGATCCGGCAAGTGATCGCGATGTAAGAGGTCGATTCTCCGACGCGATGAACCCGATGCGAAATCCGGGAGATCACTTCCGGATTTCGTATCATCAGCCCGCGCGGTGAAGCCGTAGGCTTCACACGCCTGAGCGAAGCCACTTTCCGCATCGCGACGCATTCAATCGGAAAGCGTATGACACCCTCCGGGTCATTCCGGGGCCGCGAAAGCGGAGCCCGGAATCCATAACCGCCGACGATGCCGGACAAAGCGGGCAGCGTTCCGCTTCATCTTGCATCATCAGTGGTCATGGATCCCGGTTTTTCGCTTCGCGGCCCCAGGATGACGATGGAAGGTTGGCAGTTTCGGCGAGAGAACCGAAAGGGCTTCCGTTGTCACGGCGCCAGTCGCATCACGATCCTCGGACGGCCGCACGGCGGCGTTCGCGATCGAGGCGAGCGTGTCGGCGAGGGCACGCCCGGGGTTTTTCTTCGGCAAACCGCGACGCTCGACCGCGTTCGTCGCGCGGCGCGGCGGCGCTGCACTTGTCGGGCCCGCGCGCCCATGCCTCGATGGGCGACCGCGACGACGGGGCCGCCGCTGCCGGCCCGAGGGATCTTCTTTCAAGGACGTGCCATGGGGCTGTTTCAGGATGCCTTCTCCCGGTTCGGCCGGGTCGTCATGTCCTATGCCGGCGACACCGCCTTCCTCCACGCCGCCTGCTCGGCGGCCGCCACGGTGATCCTGGCCGACCAGGAGATCGACGAGGAGGAGATCGAGACGGCGCTCGCGGACCTGAGCAACAACCCGATCCTGCACAAGTCCTACGGCGTGCTGAAGCTCGAGCAGGAGCTGCACGAGGCGATCGCCCGGGCGAAGAGCCGGGCCGGGCGGCTGGAGAACCTGCGCTTCGTCGGCGCCATCGCCGACCGTCCGCTGGAGCAGCGCCAGGACGTCTTCCTCATCGCCGCCGACGTCGCCGACCAGGGCGGCATCAGCGAACTGGAGCACAAGGCCCTCGACGAGATCGCCGAGGTTCTCGGCGTCGAGAAGGCGGTCCTGCTGGGCGTGTGACGTCCAGGCGTGCCAGGGCCTGACACGGCGCCAAGCCGCCATATCTCCCTCCCCACCCGATGGATGGGGAGTACGGGACGATGGATGTCGGATTTCTCGGGCTCGGCCGGATGGGCCGGGGCATGGCCCTCAACCTGGTGAAGGCGGGTCATCGGGTCCGGGTGTGGAACCGCTCGGCCGAAGCGGCGGAATCCCTGCGCGTCCACGGCGCCGTGCCGGTGGCGACGCCCGCCGAGGCGTTCCGGGGCGATGCCGCCGTGACGATGCTGGCCGACGACGCCGCGCTCCGCGCCGTCGTCGTCGAGGGTGGCCTCCTCGACCAGGCCGACAAGCCCAAGGTCCATCTCGGCGCCAGCACCATCTCGGTCGCGCTGGCCGAGGAACTGGCGGCCGTTCACGGCCGAGCCGGTGTCGCTTACGTCTCGGCGCCGGTCTTCGGCCGGCCCGACGTTGCGGAAGCCGGCAAGCTCAACATCCTGGCGGCCGGCCCGGACGCGGCGATCGCGGCGGCGCAGCCGCTCCTCGAGGCGATGGGGGCGAAGACCTGGCGCTTCGGCGAGGCGCCGGCCCGGGCCAACGCCGTCAAGCTTGCCGGCAACATGATGATCGTCGCGGCGATCGAGGCGATGGGCGAGGCCTCGGCGCTCGCCGAGGCGCACGGGGTCGCGGCCGCCGATCTCCTCGACCTCCTGACGAACACGATCTTCGCCGCCCCGGTCTACAAGAACTACGGCGCCTCGATCGCCGCCGGCCGCTACGAGCCCCCGGGCTTCGGGCTGGCGCTCGGCGCCAAGGACGTGCGCCTGGCGCTCGCCGCGGGAGAAGCCGCACGGGTGCCGATGCCGCTCGCCAGCGTGCTGCGCGACGGCCTGCTCGATGCGCTCGCCCATGGCGACGGCGGGAAGGATCTGGCGGCGCTCGCCACCGTCTCGATGCGACGGGCGGGCAGGGGCTGAACCCCGCCCTCGGCGGCGCCTACTCGGCGGCGATGCGCCGGGGGGCGAGATCGAGGGAGGCATGTCCCAATGTCTCCGCCACCGCCGTCAGGATCCGCGACAGGGCGTCGAAGCCGGGGCGGGGCAGGAGCTTGCGCTCGTCCATGTAGAGGGCGCGGTTGATCTCGATCTGCAGGGCGTGGCGGCCGAAGGCCGGCTCGCCGTAATGCTCGGTGATGAAGCCGCCGGCATAGGGCTTGTTGCGCACCACCCGCAGGCCGTGGCCGCGGAAGGCGGCCTCGGCGCAGTCGATCAGGTCGGGCGCGCAAGCCGTGCCGAAGCGGTCGCCGAGCACCACGTCGATCGCCGGCCCCTCGTCGCGCCCGAGGCTCGTCGAGGGCATCGAGTGGCAGTCGATCAGGACCGCATGGCCGAAGGTCCGGGCGGTGCGCGCCACCAGCTCCTTCAGGGTGCGGTGATAGGGCTTGTACAGCTCCTCGATCCGCGCGATCGCCTCCTCGACCGGCAGGCGGCCGCGGTAGATCTCCTGGCCGTCCGCCACCACCCGCGGCACCGTGCCGAGGCCGCCCGCCACCCGCATCGAGCGCACGTTGACGAAGGGCGGCAGCCGCCCGTCGAACATCCGCGGGTCGAGCTCGTAGGGCTCGCGGTTCACGTCGAGATAGGCCCGCGGGAAGGCGGCCTGCATCAGCGGCGCGCCGAGACCGACGACGGGGGCGTAGAGCCGGTCGACGAAGGCATCCTCCGAGCGGCGCAGGGCCACCGCATCGAGCCGCGAGGCGTCCACGAAGGAGGCCGGATAGACGGCTCCCGAATGGCCGGTGTTGTAGACGAACGGCAGGGTCTGCCGCTCCGGCTCGTCGACCCGGAAGGGCGGCGTGAACAGGCTGGCGGGAGGAACCCGGCTCATCCGGTCGTCCGGAAGCGGAGGGGAGGAGGCATGGGACGCGGTCGCACCTTCATCCGGCTAATCTGGCGCTCCGGCCCGGCCCTGTCCACTGCCGCGAGGGTGTCGCGCGCCCGCAAGTCCGGCCCGGATTCCGCCCGACGAATCCCGTGGGGAACCCGCTCCGAGGAGCGGCGCGTCAACACTCTGTTTACCACGCGGCCGCTTTATGGAATGAACACAGCGAATCGGTATCCGGGACTCCCGTTCATGAAGATCCTCCTCGCGGAAGACGACAACGACATGCGTCGCTTCCTCGCCAAGGCGCTCCAGAACGCGGGCTACGACGTGGCCTCGTTCGACAACGGCCTCTCGGCCTATAACCGCCTGCGCGAGGAGCCGTTCGAGCTCCTGCTCACCGACATCGTGATGCCCGAGATGGACGGCATCGAGCTGGCGCGCCGCGCCACCGAGCTCGATCCCGACATCAAGGTGATGTTCATCACGGGCTTCGCCGCGGTGGCGCTCAACCCCGACTCGAAGGCCCCGAAGGACGCCAAGGTCCTGTCGAAGCCGTTCCACCTGCGCGAGCTCGTCACCGAGGTCGAAAAGCTGATGGCGGCCTGACGGCCGCTTCCCCGCCTCGATCATGGCCTGAACGCGGCTGGCGCGCTCCGTTGCGGGCGCCTATATCGGGCATAGCCCGATCATGGGCCCTCCCGAGCAGCGCGAGCCGACGGATGCAGCCGGTCACGATCTACACCACCAGCTGGTGCCCCTATTGCTCGGCGGCCAAGTCGCTGCTGCAGGAGAAGGGCGCCGCCTTCACCGAGATCGACGTCGAGGCCAAGGCGGGCGCCCGGCGCGAGATGACCGACAAGGCCGGCGGCCGCACCAGCGTGCCGCAGATCTTCGTCGGCGAGACCCATGTCGGCGGCTGCGACGACCTCTACGCCCTCGACCGCTCCGGCCGCCTCGACCCGCTGCTCGCCGGCTGAGCCCGTTGCGCTGAAGCCTTTGCGGCGTCTGGCATGCCGTCGTAAGCTGGCCGGGTCTTCCCGGAGTTGCAGCCCATGACCGCTCCCCGCTTCGTCGCCGCCTGCGTGCAGATGCGCTCCGGCCGCGACCCCGCGCAGAACCGCGACGCCGCGGTGGCGGGCATCCGCGAGGCGGCGGAACGCGGCGCGCATTACGTCCAGACGCCGGAGATGACTTCGCTCCTCGAGCGCGACCGGCCGAGCCTTTTCGAGAAGATCCGCGAGCCCGAGCACGATTCGACCCTCGGGGCGCTGCGCGACGTCGCCCGCGAGCGGGGCGTCGTGGTCCATGTCGGATCGCTCGCGGTGAAGAACGGCGACAAGGTCGCCAACCGCGCCTTCGTGATCGACCGCGAGGGCGCGATCACCGCCGCGTACGACAAGCTCCACCTCTACGACGTCGATCTGCCGAACGGCGAGAGCTACCGCGAATCGGCCACCTATACCGGCGGCGCCCGGGCCGTTGTCACCGACCTGCCCTGGGGCCGGCTCGGCGTCGCGATCTGCTACGACGTGCGTTTCCCCGCCCTCTACCGGGCGCTCGCCGAGGCCGGAGCCGAGATCCTGTCGGCGCCCGCTGCCTTCACCCGCCAGACCGGCGAGGCGCATTGGCACGTGCTCCAGCGCGCCCGGGCGATCGAGACCGGCTCGTTCATGATCTCGGCGGCGCAAGGCGGCCGGCACGAGGACGGGCGCGAGACCTACGGCCACTCGCTCATCGTCGATCCCTGGGGCAGGGTCCTGGCCGAGGCCGACGGCAACGAACCCGGCGTGATCCTGGCCGAGATCGACATGGCGCTCGTGGCCGATGCGCGCGCCCGCATCCCGGCCCTGCGCCACGCCCGTCCGATCGTGATCGAGACCGCCGGCGCCTGACCGGCGTCACGGCCGACAGGCTTCCCTTGCGGCCGGATTTCCGCCACACGGAGGGTTCGCAGCGTCGCAGCCCCTCGCAGCCGCTGGCCCGGTCACCGATATCCTCCTCATGATCCGCTACGCCCTGTCCTGCGATTCCGGCCACAGCTTCGAGAGCTGGTTCCCGTCGAGCGAGTCCTACGACGAGCAGGCGCGGGCCGGCTTCGTGACCTGTCCGTTCTGCAACAGCCCGAAGGTGGCCAAGCAGATCATGGCGCCGTCGCTCGGCCGCACGGCGAACCTTCCCGCTCCGGTCGAGGCGCCGAACGTGCCCGCGGCGCCGGCCTCCGCCGAGGCGCCGGTCAGCCTGGTCGCCGAGCCCGAGCGGCAGCTGCGCGCGATGATCCGCGCCCTGCACGAGCACGTCGCCCGCACCGCCGACCATGTCGGCGAGAACTTCGCGACGGAAGCCCGGAAGATGCATTACGGCGAGACCGAGCAGCGGGCGATCTACGGCGAGGCGAGCCTGACCGAGGCGCGCTCGCTCCTGGAGGAAGGGATCGCGGTGCAGCCGCTGCCGTCCTTGCCGGATGACCGGAATTGAGTTGATCGGGTCGTTGGTCTGTCAGAGCTTATTTGACTCACTCGGACTGCATCGGCGGGTACATTTCTGTCCATGCCACAACCTCATCCTGAGGTGCCGCGTAACGGCCTCGAAGGAGGGCTCCAGAAATCTCAGCGAGACCTGGAGCCCTCCTTCGAGGTCAGTCGATCTTCGATCGACTAACACCTCAGGATGAGGTCGCGGAGCGGATAAAATCTGCCGATCGGTCAAACAAGTTTTCAGCTCGCCAAGAACAGCACCGAGCGGTCCGAGGCCTCCAGCACCGTCTCGGCCAGCGGCCCGAACGCCGCACCCTCGCCGGAGCGGCGGGTGACGCCCATCACGATCAGATCGTGATCGCCGGCCCGGGCTTGGCGCAGGATCTCGTGCTCGGGCGCCCGCGTGGCGCGGACCTGGGCGTGCGCCTGCAGACCCGCCTGTTCGGCGAGGTCGAGCACGTCGCGAAGCGCCTGGGACTCCCCCGTGCCCAAGCCGGTGAGGCGCCGCGTCCCGGCGGCCTCCGATAGGAATAGGACCGTCAAGGGTGCGCCCGCGCCGCGGGCCAGGGTGACGGCGATCTCGGCACCGCGCCGGGCGGCCCGGGTGCCGTCGATCACCGCCAGGACCGAGAGGGCGGCGCGCTCCGGATCGTCGCGGTGGGACCCCCGCGCCGCCGCGATGGCGAGCGGCCCGTCGAACCGCTCCGCGGCTCCCGCCACCGCGTCGGCGAGGCCGCCATCCGGCGCCACCGTGGGGTCGATGCCGACGATCAGGAGGTCGTAGCCCTTGGCGGCCTCCTCGCCGACGGCCTCCGCGGCGGGCGCCTCGCGGACGAGTTCCGTCACCTCGACCGCCCCGGATTCGTCGTTCTCGTCTCCCTGCCGCGCGCCCCGCGCCGCCTCCGTCACCGCGCCGGCCAGGACGGCCTCGTCCGTCGCCGCGCCGAGCCGCACCACCGTCACCGGCATCCCGCGGGAGCCGGCCACCAGGCCGGCGAGCCGGGCGGCGAAGCGCCCCTTCGGGCCGTCATCGGCGGCGACGAGCAGGCGTTCGAGGTTGGCGACGAAGCCGCTTTCCTCCGCCGCCTCGCGTTCCAGCCGTTCCTTCTCCTCGCCCTTCAGCGGCAGGCGGTGGAGCGCCCAGCGCAAGGTCGGCGGCATCGCCAGGGTGGTGATGAGCGCCATGGCGACGATCATGGTGAACAGGTCCTGGCTCAGCGCCCCCATGCCGAGCCCGATCGAGGCGACGATCACCTCGGTCGAGCCGCGGGCATTCATGCCGCAGGCGAGCGCCAGGGATTCCGACCGCCGCAGGCCCCCCATCAGCCCGCCCGCGAAGGCGCCGGCGAACTTGCCGAGGCTCGCGATGGCGATGAGCCCGAGGGTGAGGAGCAGGAGGCGCGGGTCGCGCAGGATGGTGAGGTCGGCGCTCAGGCCCGCGAGCCCGAAGAAGATCGGCGCGAACAGGGCGGTGACGATGCCGCGCAGCTGCCCGTCGATGCGCTTGGTCAGGATCGGCGACTGGCCGACGAGGAGGCCGGCCACGAAGGCGCCGAGCACCGTGTGCACGCCGATGGCTTGCGTGATGAGCGCCATCACCCCCATCAGCACCAGGATCGCGGTGATCACCGCGGCCTCGCTCCGCAGCGAATCGTTGGCCCAGCGGATCAGCCTGAAGACGAGGCGGCGCCCGACCGTGAGGCTGATCCCGAGGAAGACCAGCGTGCCGGCGAGGCTGCGACCGATCTCCCACGGGTCGATCGTGCCGGCTTGGGCCAGGCTGAAGATGACCGCGATGATGACCCAGCCGATCGTGTCGTCGATGATCGCCGAGGCGACGATGACCTGGCCGACGTTGCGGCGCAGGAAATTCATCTCGCGCACCACCATGGCGACGATCTTGACCGACGAGATCGCGAGCGCGGTGCCGAGGAAGAGCGCGGTGACGAGGCGGAGTTCCGGATGCGGCAGCATCGCCTCGGGCAGGAACCAGCCGAGCAGGAAGCCGCAGCCGAACGGCACCGCAACGCCGGTGACCGAGACGCTCAGCGCGGCCCGCCGGACCCGGCGCACCAGGGCGAGGTCGGTCTCCATGCCGGTCATGAGCAGAAGGAGCAGGATGCCGAGCTGGGCGATGCCGTCGAGGAGCGCCTTCTGGTCGCGCCCGGGCGGAAACAGCCAGTGTTGCGCCTCCGGCCACAGCGCCCCGAGGAAGGAGGGACCGAGCAGGATGCCGGCGAGCAGCTGGCCCATCACCGCCGGCTGCCCGATCCGCAGCATCGCCTCGCCGAGCAGGCGCCCGACGGTGAGGAGCAGCACGATCTGGACGACGAGCACCACCTCGGACGGGCCGCCGCCCGAGCCGATCCCGGCTCCTTGAGCGGTGCCGGCGGTAAGGATCGCCGAGAGGGTCGCGGGGACGAAGAGCGCCGTGCTCGCTCGGGCAAATCTCACGCGGCCAAATCTCGCTCGGGCAAATCTCGGCCGGGCGAGCCCGCCGGGAAGGGAGGGCGGAGGGGCGCTGGTCTCTCGCACGCGGGTCTCTCGTGTCCTCTCGCTTCGAGCGAGCGACAACCTGGGGGCGTTTGACCGGTTCCGCTTGCCCGGCGCCGGTTGCCCGCGTGGGTCGGGAACGCGATACTCGCCGGGCTCGTCCAACAAAACTCTTCCAACAAGGACGATGCTGCGGAGGAAACCCGATGCGAGCCTTGAGGCTGCTGCGAACCGCGACCGCGGGCGCGGCCCTGTCGTTGATCGCCCTCGCGGCGATCGCCGCCGATTACCCGGCGCCCAAGGAGGGTGACTGGACGATCAAGGACTTCACGTTCCACACCGGGGACGTCCTGCCGGAGTTGCGCCTGCACTACACTACGATCGGGGATCCGAAGGGAGAGCCGGTGGTCGTCCTGCACGGCACCACCGGCTCGGCCGCCAGCATGCTGACGCCCGGTTTCGCCGGCGAGCTGTTCGGCCCCGGTCAGCCGCTCGACGCGGCCAAGTACTACATCGTCCTGCCCGACGCGATCGGCCACGGCCGATCGTCGAAGCCGTCGGATGGATTGAAGGCGAAATTTCCGCGCTACAATTACGACGACATGGCGGAGGCGCAGTACCGGCTGCTCAAGGAGCATCTCGGCCTCAATCACGTCCGCCTCGTCATCGGCAACTCGATGGGCGGCATGCACACCTGGATCCTGGGCGTGAAACATCCCGGGTTCATGGATGCCCTCGTTCCCATGGCCTCGCAGCCGAGCGAGATGGGAAGCCGCAACTGGATGCTGCGCCGGCTCCTCACCGAGACCATCCGGCGCGACCCGGCCTATGCGGGTGGCGAGTACACGACCCAGCCGCCCACGCTGCGGGTCGCCAACGTCTTCTTCGCCCTCGCCACCAGCGGCGGCACGCTGGCGCTGCAGAAGCAGGCGCCGACCGGCGCTCTGGCCGACAAGCTCGTGGATGCCCGCCTGGCGCAGCCGTTCAACGCGGATGCCAACGACTACATCTACCAGTGGGATTCGTCGCGCGGCTACAATCCCTCTCCGGGCCTCGAGCGGATCGAGGCCTCCGTGCTGGCGATCAACTCCGCCGACGACGAGCGCAACCCGCCCGAGACGGGGATCATGGAGCGCGAGATGAAGCGGCTGAAGAACGGGCGCCTGTACCTGATCCCGGCCAGCCCCGAGACGTCCGGCCACGGCACCACGGGTTTCGCCCGTTTCTACAAGCAGCAGCTCCAGGATTTTCTGCAATCCGCGCCGAAGCGAGCGATGTAGGTCATCCGCCGCGGACGCATGGCTCCTGCCGCGGCGGGGCGCACCGCACGCGACGCGGGCGCCTCAGGCGCGGGAGATCGACGGGCCGGAATTACGTGCCGGCCTCCGGCTCGATCGCATGCCCGCGGCGATCGAGCCGGATCATCACGAGGGAGGCCGCGGCGGCGCTCGCCAGGCCGGCCGCCCCGGCGGCGAGGCCCGCGACCGTCAGGCCGCCGTCGATCGACCAGACGGCCGCGGTCATCGCCGCGCCGATCGCCGCCGTCATGGTAAAGAACATCCATCGTCCTCCAGCTTCCGGAGGCAAGTCGTCAAGCTCTGCTAGGTTCGTTCGGCGCTGCCGGTGTGGTGTGCGAATCCTGAACGGCTTCGCCGAGGGCCCGAGGAGATCGTTAAGGGATCGGCGCCTAGGCTCGCCGATGGTCAACCGTTCCTGAGTAACCGACCGTGTCCTTGCGTTCCAACCTCACCCTCGCGACGATGGCCGGCCTCGGCTTCGCCACGGTGTGCGCCGTCTGCTCGGCGCAACTCGACCGGGAGCCGCCGCGCCCGCCCCAGCTCGTGGCCGCGGCCAAGCCGATGCCCCTCGACGAGCCGGTCACCACCGGCTCGATCGTGCCGGCACCGCCCGCCGCGAAGGTGGCCCGGCTGGCCAAGATCGAGCCCAGGATCGAGCCCAAGCCCGAGCCGAAGAAGGTCGCGAAGCCGAAGCCCGAGCCGGCCCTCGATTCCGAGCGCCTGGCCGCGCTGCTGGCCGAGCCGACGGTGATGAAGCCGAAGCGCTGACTGCCCGTCAGGCGCGGCGCAGCGCCCGCCCTGCGGCGGTGCCTGCGAGCGCCGCCAGCGCCAGCGCGATCAGGGCGTTGTAGCCGGCGAGCGAGATCCCGATGAAGCGCCAGGCCGCCGCGGTGCAATCGACCGGGTGGGTGGCCTCGAGGGACTTGAGGAAGTCGTTCACGCCGGCCGGCGCCGGGCCGGCGCCGCCGCCGCAATCGCTCGGGCCGGGCCAGAAGCCCCACTCGGCCCCGGCGTGGTAGGCGCCGAGCCCGGCCCCGACCAGGAGGATCACCGCCACCAGTCCCAGCAGCAGGCCCGCGATGCGTCGCGGCAGCAGCAGGGCGGCGGCGAGCAGCGGCAGGGCGAGGTAGTAGGGCTGGCGCTCGGTCAGGCAGAGCTTGCACGGCACGTAGCCGAGGCCGTGCTGGAAGATCAGCGCGCCGCCGACGGTCGCGGCGGCGCCGACGAGAACCAGCAGGGCCGCCGGCCGGGGGGCGGTGAGCCGCGCGGCGAGGGCGGGCGCCGGAATCGCTTGGGCCATGGCGAAAAGCCTCAGAACAGGTAGCGGAAGCCGACGAAGCCGAGGATGCAGACCGCCCCGAAGACCGCCGCCACGGCGTTCAGGTGCCGGTCGAGCACGGTGCGGATGCCGACGCCGTAGCGGCCGACCAGTCCGGCCAGGATGAAGAACCGCAAGCCCCGGGTGATCAGCGACAGGACGATGAACCAGAACAGGTCGTAGCCGGCGAAGCCCGACGTGATGGTGACGAGCTTGTAGGGGATCGGGGTGAGACCCTTGAGCAGGATCACCCAGTGCCCGTAATGCGCGTAGGCCTCCCGGAAGGCGTCGGCGCCCTTGTCGAGCCCGTAGAGGTGGAACAGCCAGGCGCCGATCGAATCGTAGAGCAGCGCCCCGATGGCGTAGCCGGCGATCCCGCCGAGCACCGAGGTGAGCGTCGCGATCAGCGCGTAGGTCCAGGCCTTCTCGGGCCGGGTCACCGCCATCGGCACCAGCATCACGTCCGGCGGGATCGGGAAGAACGAGCTCTCCGCGAAGGAGACCGCGCCGAGCGCGTAGGGGGCCGAGGGGCGAGCGGCGAGCGCGAGGATCCACTCGTAGAGGCGGCGCAGCATCGTGGGAAACACCCGTCCGGGATGAGGTCGCGGCCCTTTGAGCACAGGATTGCGGCGCTGGCGAGGGCATCGGCGATAACCCCCGACGGGAGGGCGGCGAGGCAGAGGAGAGGCGTCGATCCGCATCGTCCGGCCAGGACAGTGCGGCCGGGATACGCCGGGTCTCCCGACCGAAAGGATTAAGCCTGATGTCGAGGGTGCGTATTTTCTTGACGGGATTGTGCGAGTCCGTCCGATCACCGCCACGATCGACACTCATCGATCGTCCCGTCCTCCACCGAAGGCCCTGCGTGATGTCGCCCCTGCGTTCGCTCCTCGTCCTCGCCCTGCTGGTCGCTGGCGCCGCTCCCGCCCTGGCGGCGGAGGATACCGTCGCGCGCTGGCAGCGGGCCGATGCCGCCTGCGGCCTGCCGGCCTCGCCGCTCGCCGAGCAGGCCTGCGAGGATCGCGACCGCTACGCCACCGCCCTGCGCCGCCAGGGCTGGTGCGAGGCCCGTGCCACGACCGAGTACGATCATTGGGGCTGGCGGCGCTGTGCGCCGGCCGCGACGGCGCGGGCGATGCCGCGGCGACGGCCCCGCCCGCATGCCTGATCCGTCCCGCAAACGGAGGATGCGCCGGCCCTCCCGACGGCGTTAGGCTCCGTGTCTCTGGACCTCGACTTCGCGCCCCGCCCGGCCCCCGCCGGCGGGGCTTCTCTCGTCGGGAGGTGCCTCGCTCACCGGTCCAGCCGATGCGCCACCACGCCGGTTCCGGCGACCGCGAGCGCCAGCACCGCTCCGATCACCGGGAGGTGGCCGTACGGAACGCCCGCGGTGATCGCGATCCCGCCGAGCCAGGCCCCGATGGCGTTGCCGAGGTTGAAGGCGCCCTGGTTCACCGTCGAGGCGAGGTTGCGGGCGCCGTCGGCGGCGGTGAGCACCCGCATCTGCAGCGGCGCCACCAGGGCGAAGGCGAGGATGCCCCACAGGCCGATGAGCGCGGTGGCGGGCAGGAGCGCGGCGCTTCCCGGCACCAGGGCCATGAGCACCACGGCGAGGGCGAACCCCAGACCGATCACCGAGGGCATCAGCCGCCAGTCGCCGAGGCGGCCGCCGAGCCCGTTGCCAAGGGTGAGCCCGACGCCGAACAGCAGCAGCACGCCGGTGATCGCCGAGGGACCGGCGCCCGCCGTGGCGGCGAGCAAAGGCGCCACGTAGGTGAAGACGCTGAACAGGCTCGCCGAGGCCAGTACGCTCAGGAGCATCGCGAGCACGACCTGCGTGCGGCGCAAGACCCGCATCTCCGACAGGAGGCTGCCCCCGTCCCGGGCGAGGTCGCGCGGCAGCCAGGCCACCAGGGCGGCGGCCGCCACGAAGCCGATGCCGACGACGGCCCAGAACGTCGCCCGCCAGCCCAGCGCGTGGCCGAGCGCCGTGCCGAACGGGACACCCAGCACGTTGGCCAGCGTCAGACCGGTGAACATGATCGCGATGGCGCTGGCCTTGCGGTGCGGCGGCACGAGATCGGCGGCCACCACTGCGCCGAGGCCGAAGAAGGCGCCGTGGCAGAGCGCCGTGACGATGCGGGCGAGCATCAGCAGGCGGTAATCGGGCGCGAGCGCGCAGAGCGCGTTACCGAGGATGAACAGGCCGACCAGCACCAGCAGCGCCCGGCGCCGGTCGAGGCGCGACAAGGCCACCGCCACCAGGGGCGAGCCGAAAGTGACGCTGAGCGCGTACCCTGAGACGAGCAGGCCGGCCTTCGGGATGCCGACGCCGAGATCGGCGGCCATCTCGGGCAGGAGCCCCATGATGACGAACTCGGTGGTGCCGATCCCGAACGAGGCCGCGGCGAGCGCCAGGAGCGCGAGGGCCGTGGAACGCCCGGTGGCCGCGGCGGGGACCGCCCGTTCGATCGTCTGCTGCATCGCCGTCCTCATTGCCGCATCGCAGCATAAGGCGGGAGGCCGTGCCGGGTTCAGGCCGTTTCGCGCATGGCTGGCCTGAACCGGGGCCTCACGGCAGGGCCGCCCGCGGCCCGGTGCCGGCGGGGAGCGCCGCCAGGGCGTCGCGCAAGATCGCCTCGGTCAGGATCTGCGGCAGCACCGCGACGCCGCCCCGGCCGTCGTAGAGCAGGTAGAGCGGCACGCCGGAGCGGCCGTTGGCCTCGAGCACCCGGGTGATCTCCGGATTCTGGTTGGTCCAGTCTCCCTTGAGCTGCGCCACCTCGTGGGCCTTGAAGGCGTCCTGCACCGAGGCCGCCTGCAGGGTGGCGCGGTCGTTGACCTGGCAGGTGATGCACCAGGCCGCCGTCATGTTGACGAAGACCGGCCGGCGCGCGGCGAGGAGCGCGTCGAGCCGGGCTTGGGCGAACGGCTCGATCCCGTCGGCGCTCGCGACCGTGACCGGGCCGGCACGGTCGCGGTCGAGCACCGCGACGAGGCCGGCGAGCCCGAGAAGGGCGAGGAGTGCCGCCACTTGTGCCCCGCGCCGGGCGAGGGGGCCGGCCACCCGGCCGCGCTCGATCGCCCAGGCGCAGAAGCCCACCAGCACGAGGCCGGTCAGCCCGGCCATGAGCCCGGCGGAGCCGACCTGCTGGCTCAGTACCCAGACGAGCCACGCCACCGTGAGGTAGAGCGGGAAGGCGAGAAGACCTTTGAGCGTCTCCATCCAGGCGCCGGGCCGCGGCAGGCGCCGGAGCAGGGCGGGCCAGGCCGCCAGCAGCGTGAAGGGGAGGGCGAGGCCGAGGCCGAGCGCCGCGAAGACCGTCAGCGCCACCGGGGCCCCCTGCGTCAGGCCGTAGCCGACCGCCGCGCCCATGAACGGCGCGGTGCAGGGCGTGGCGACCACGGTCGCCAGCACGCCGGTGAAGAACGAGCCTTCGAGCCCGGCCCGTCGGGTCAGGCCGTCGCCGAGGGCGGCCGCCCGGCCGCCGAGATGCCAGACGCCCGACAGGCTCAGGCCCATGGCGAAGAGCCCGTAGGCGAGGCCGGCCACCACCAGGGGCGATTGCAGCTGGAAGCCCCAGCCGATCTGCGCGCCGCCGGACCGGAGTGCGATCAGCAGGCCGGCGAGGCCGAGGAAACTCGCCAGCACTCCGGCCGCGTAGACGAGGCCGTGCAGCCGCACCCGGCCCGGGCTCTCGCCGGAATGGCGCACCAGGCTCAGCACCTTGATCGACAGGACCGGGAAGACGCAGGGCATCAGGTTGAGCAGGAGCCCGCCCAGGAAGGCGAGGAAGGCCGCCTGCCACAGGCCCTCGGCCCCCCCCGGCCCGGAGCCGGGCACGACCGGGACCGGCACCGCCGAGGACGCGACCGGGGGGGCCGCGACGGCGCTCGGTGCGGGCGTCGCCGTGCCGAGCGCATAGGCGCGCCGGATCGGGCCCGATCCGGTCTCCTCCGTGAAGGTCAGGACACCGTCGGCTTGCGGAGCGGGCGCGTCGGCTGCGGCCTGGCTGCTGCGCTGGAGCCGCAGGTGCAGGCCGGTCGCGTCGCTCGTCGCGCCCTGCGCGGCGGCGTGTTCCAGGGCGGTCTCGGAATAGGGGAAGAACGCGACGTCGCGGGCCTGGAGGCCGGGCGCGTCGACGTCGAGCACCGGCGTGCCGCCATCGTCCCGCATCCGGACCGGCCAGGGGGCCGGCTCGGGTAGCCGCGCGCGGCCTTGCGCGAACAGGGCGGCGTTGCGCGGGTCGGGCCGCGGGCTGCTCCCGGCGGGCGCCACCGGCAGGCTCGCCGACAGGGTCGCCTCGCCCGGCACGCATTCGCGCTCGCAGACGAGATACGAGACCTTGGCCTTCAGCGGGACCGGCCCGGTGCCGAGCGTCTCCGGCGCGGTGAGCGGCACCGTCAGCAGCACCTCGCCCTCGTAGCCGAAATTCATCAGGTCGCCGACCGGGATCCGCTCCGGCGCCGGCCAGGCGATGCTGCCGGCGGAAAAGCCCGCGGGCAGGGTCCAGGCGATCTCCGGCGGCAGGCCGGAATCACCCGGATTGCGCCAGTAGACGTGCCAGCCCGGCTTCATCGTGAGTTTCACGCCGGCGGTGAGGGGGGCGCCCGGCGCGACGGCGCTCTCCTGCGTCACCAGCTCGGCCCGGACGAGGTCGGCGTATTTCGACGGCCGCGGCACCTGCGCCTCGGCGGCGCCGAGGGTGAAGCAGGCGGCGAACAGGGGGAGGAGGAGGGCGAGGCGGCGGAGCGGCATACGTCCGGGTTAGCCGGACTCTGCGGCGCTGGCGAGGCCGGCCGGATCGCGTTCGCGTGATGCGGCCCTCACACCCGCCAGGGAGCGGGGTCGAGGGCGGCGGCGAGCGCGTCGAGGAAGCGCTTGGTGCGGGCGGCGCGGGCGCGGCGGGGTGCGCCGAGGAGCGCCATCACCGGGGCCTCGGGCAGGGCGTGGTCGGCCAGCAGCCGGACGAGGCGCCCCGCCCGCAGGTCGGCGGCGACGTCCCATTCCGAGCGCAGGATGATGCCCCGGCCGGCGAGCGCCCAGCCGCGCACCACCTCGCCGTCGTTGCTGGCCAGCCGCGGCTCGATGCGGATCCGCGCCTCGGCGCCGCCGCGCCGGAAGCGCCACAGGGTCACGTCCTCGTCGTTCTCGCGCAGCGCGATGCAGGCATGGGCGTGCAGGTCTTGCGGGCTCGCCGGTTCGCCCCGATCCGCGAGATAGGCCGGCGCGGCGCAGACCACCCGGTCGTTGGAGGCGAGGCGCCGGGCGATCAGGCCGGGCGCCGCCTGGGCGATCGTGCCGACATGGACCGCGAGGTCGAAGGTGCCCTCCGGCACGCCGCCGAGGCGGTCGGACAGCATGAGGTCGATCGCGACCTGCGGATGCGCCGCCTGGAACGCCGCCGCGACCGGGGCGACGTGGCGGCGGCCGAAGCCGAGGGGCGCCACGATCCGCAGGTGCCCCACCACCTGCCCGCGCCGGGCCGCCAGGGCCTCGTCGAGCTCGCCGAGCGAGGCCAGGATATGCCGCCCGCGCTCGGCGATCAGCTCGCCCTCGTCGGTGAGCGCGAGATGACGCCCGGCCCGGTCGACGAGGTGCACCCCCAGCCGTTCCTCGAGGGCGCGCAGGCGCTGGGTGACCGCCGGCGGCGACACGTCGAGAGTCCGCGAGGCGGCGGCCAGCGAGGGCGCCTCGGCGATGGCGAGGAAGAAGCGGAGGTCGTCGGGTCCGAGCATTAAGGTTCTCGTTAACGCAGGAGGCAGGTGGCGTTAATGGCACAAGGCGCCCGTTCCGTGCTTCCTGCGAACCGGACTCGTCGCGACCGGAGGATGCACGCGATCATGCCTGAGCCGCTCGACACCCTGCAGACCCCCAGCCTGCTCCTCGACGAGGCGCGCCTGCGCGCCAATGCCGAGCGGATGCGCGCCCATCTCGCCGGCCTCGGGGTGCGCTTGCGCCCCCATCTGAAGACCGCGAAGTCCCTCGAGGTCGGCCGCATCGCCATGGCCTCCCCGGAGGGGCCGGCCATCGTCTCGACCCTGAGGGAGGCCGAATACTTCGCCGAGGGCGGCGTGCGCGACATGATCTACGGCGTCGGCATCGCACCGGCGAAGCTGCCCCGGGTCGCGGCGATCCGGGCCGGCGGCACCGACCTCGCGATCATCCTCGACAGCCTGGAGCAGGCGCAGGCCGTGGCGGCCCATGCCCGCTCCACCGGCGACGCGATCCCGGTCCTGATCGAGGTCGATGCCGACGGCCACCGCTCCGGCGTCGCGCCCCATGACGGCGACACCCTGGTGGCGATCGGCCGGACGCTCGTTGCGGGCGGCGCCGAGTTGCGCGGGGTGTTGCTGCATGCCGGCGACAGCTATGCCTTGCGCGATCCCGAAGCCCTGGCGGCAGCCGCCGAGAACGAGCGGGTCGCCGCGGTGACGGCGGCCGACGCCTTGCGGGCGGTGGGCCTGCCTTGCCCGATGGTCAGCGTCGGCTCGACCCCGACGGCGCGATTCGCCCGCGACCTCACCGGCATCACCGAGGTCCGGGCCGGCGTCTACATGCTCGGCGACCTGTTCCAGGCCGGGGTCGGCTCGGTGGCGGTCGAGGACATCGCCGTCTCGGTGCTCGCCGCCGTGATCGGCCACCAGCGGGCGAAGGGCTGGATCATCGTCGATGCCGGCTGGATGGCGATGTCGCGCGACCGCGGTACGGCGCGGCAAGCCGTGGACCAGGGCTACGGCATCGTCTGCGATACGGCCGGCCGACCCTATCCCGACCTCATCGTCGCCGATGCCAACCAGGAGCACGGCATCGTCGCCCTGCGGAAGGGCGCAAGGGGCACACTGCCGGACCTGCCGATCGGTGCGCAAATCCGCATCCTGCCGAACCACGCCTGCGCGACGGGGGCGCAGTACGATCGCTACCACGTCATCGATCGCGAGAACCGCGTGACGGCGGTGTGGCCGCGCATCAACGGTTGGTAGAAGGCCGGCGGCGCTCGGCCTTGGTTGACCGATCGCGGACTCGATCCCACCCGCAACCTCATCCTGAGGTGCAACCAACGGGAGCCTCGAAGGAGGGCTCCAGAAATCTCGGCGATCTCTGAAAGCCCTCCTTCGAGGTTAGTCGATCTCCGGATCGACTAACACCTCAGGATGAGGTGGAGGGTATGATATCTGAAAATTTCCTGCAGGTTGCGTCTCGCAACTCGGCAGACGCTCAATACTCCCAGAAGATCCGCTGCAGCTCCTTGGTGTCGCCGGTCTTGGTCAGCGCGACCGCGGCCAGGATCTTGGCCTTCTGCGGGTTCAGGTCGTGGGCCACGACCCAGTCGTACTGGTCGTCGGGCTGCTCGGCGTTGCGCAGCACGAAGCCGTCGCCGACGCGCGAGGAACGGATGACGACCGTGCCCTTGGCCCGCAGGTCCTTGAGGGTATCGACGGCGTAGCCCGCCACCGAGCCGTTGCCGGTGCCGGCATGGACGATCGCCTTGGCGCCACCCTGCACGGCGGCCGTGTAGGCGGCCGGGTTCATGTTGCCCGAGCCGTAGACGATCGCGACCTCCGGCAGGGTGTCGATCGCGTCGATGTCGAACTCGGACGCCGTGCCGTGGCGCTTGACCGGCGCGCGGAACCAGTAGGTCTTGCCCTCGACCACCATGCCGAGCGGGCCCCACTGGCTGGTGAAGGCGCTCGGCTTGATGTTGACGCGCTTGGTCACGTCGCGCCCGGCCTGGATCTCGTCGTTCATCGTCACCAGCACGCCCTTCCCCTTCGAGGCGGGGCTCGCCGCGGTGGCGACCGCATCGGCGAGGTTGAGGGCGCCGTCGGCCGAGATCGCCGTCGAGGGCCGCATCGAGCCGACGACCACGATCGGCTTGTCGCTCTTCACCACGAGATCGAGGAAATACGCCGTCTCCTCGAGGGTGTCGGTGCCGTGGGTGATCACCACGCCGTCGACGTCGTCCTGCTTCAACAGGGCCGAGACGCGCTTGGCGAGCTGCACCAGCTGCGCGTTGGTGAAGCTCTCCGAGGCGATCTGGAACACCTGCTCGCCGCGCACGTTGGCGAGCCCGCTCAAGGACGGCACCGCGGCGATCAGCTTGTCCACCGGCACCTTGGCGGCCTGGTAGGTGGCGCTGTTGCTGGCATCGGCGCCGGCCCCCGCGATGGTGCCGCCGGTGGCGAGGATCACCACGTTGGCCTTGGCGGGAGTGGCCGGCGCGGTCGTCGCCGTTCCCGGCATTTCGCGGGCGAGGGCGGGGCCGGCAAGCGGCAGGCCTGCGAGCATCAGGGCCGCGAGGGCGGGGCGGAGACGGTGCATGGGTCGGATCCTGGCAAGGAGGAATCGAAGGCCCGAGCGGGTACCAGCCTCGTGCCGTTCCCGCCAGCGTTGCGCGCGATGCCGCAGCGGCCCGAAGGTCGAGCCGGCAACTTTTCCAGGAATCGAGCGTTCTTCCGATACAAGACGCGGTGCGTCCCGTGCCAGCGGTGACTGGCTCACTCGACAGTTCAGGATTCGACCATGTCCGTTTCCCAGGACGCTCTCAAGCCGCGTTTCGCGCAGCATATCGACATACATTGCCCGGATGACCGTGCCTATTGGGCCGGGCACTTCGGTGTGAGCGGAGAGGAACTGCGGAGTGCCGTCAAGCTGGTCGGCCCGCGGGTCACGACCGTGGCGGCGCATCTGGGCCGTCAGGCGGCCTGATCTGTCGGAAGTTGGGCGCCGTGGGTCGTAATCGGTCCGCGGCGTTTTTTATTGGATTTTTTAGGCAACATCCGGCCCGTGATTGCCTCGACAGATTTTTGAGGCGATCCATTCCAGGGGTTTTCTCACGGTTTTCATACCCTCATTGTCATTCCGGGGCCGCGAAAGCGGAGCCCGGAATCCAGACCCTCGGTTGATCGAGAATGAAGCGGAACGGGGGCCGCACTTTCCTGAATATGCCGCGGTTCTGGATTCCGGGCTCCGCTTTCGCGGCCCCGGAATGACGAGGAGGGTGAGAGGATCGTCGAGCGCGTAACGGAAGACTTACCCCTTCAACGCCGCCTCGACACCCGCCGCGATCTCCAGGAGTCGCCGGTCCTGGCCATGGCGCGCCAGCAGCATCAGGCCGACGGGCTTCGCCTGGCCCGGCAACGGTAGCGAGACGCCGGTGAGGTCGAACAGGTTCCCCACCATCGTGTTGCGCAGCATCAGGAGGTTGAGCCGCGAGAATGCCGCGTCGTCCTCCGCCACCGCGGCGATGCTCGGTGCGGTGATCGCGGTCGCCGGCAGGGCCAGCACGTCGAGGGGCTTGAGCCGCTCGTCGCCGGCCTCGATCAGCGCGGCGCGGGTCCGCATCATCCGGATATAGGCAGCGGCCGTCACGGTGCGGCCGCGGGTGATGCGGGCATGGACCCGCGGATCGAAGGCGGCTTCTTCCGCATCGAGCCAGTCGGCGTGGATTTCCGCCGCTTCCACCGCGGCGATCGGGCCCGCCGCGGTCGCCTCGGCCATGCGGGCGAGGAGATCGTCGAATTCGGTGTCGTGGATCCGGGCGCCGGTCGCGCTCAAGCGCGACAGGGCGGCCTCGAAGGCCTGCGCCACCACCGGCTCGGTTTCGGTGAACAGGAGGCCGCGGGGCACGCCGATCCGCAGGTCGCGCAACGCCGCCGCCCGCAAGGGACGAACTTCCTCGCCGGCCATCACGGCGTCGGCCGCCGCGCAGGCCTCGACCGAGCGGGCGAGCGGGCCGATCGAATCGAGCGAGGGCGAGAGCGGGAAGGCGCCGGCGAGGGGCACTCGCTTGGCCGTCGGCTTGAACCCGACCACGCCGTTGAGCGAAGCCGGGATGCGGATCGAGCCGCCGGTATCGGTGCCGATGGCGATGTCGGAGGTGCCGAGCGCCGCCGAGACGCCGGCGCCCGAGGAGGAGCCGCCCGGCACCAGGCTCGGGTCGGTCGCGTTGCCCGGATTGCCCCAATGCGGGTTGAGGCCCAAGCCCGAGAAGGCGAATTCGGACATGTTGGTCTTGCCGACGATCACCGCGCCGGCCCGGCGCAGGCGGGCGACGATCGGTGCGTCCTGGAGTGCCGCTTGCGCCTTGCGCCGGAGCGACGAGCCGGCGGTGGTCGCCTCGCCCTGCACGTCGAACAGGTCCTTGATCGACACGATGGCGCCGTCCAGCGCCCCGAGCGACAGGCCGGCCTTGCGCCGGGCGTCGGCGGCGTCGGCGGCGGCGCGGGCGGCCTCCGGGTAGAGCCGGGTGAAGACGTGCCGGCTCGCCGGCGCCTCGATCAGGGCGAGGCGGCGTTCGAGGTCGTCGCGGATCGTGCTCATCACTTACGTCTCCAGGGAGGCAGGAAGGGGCGCAGGTCCTCGGCGGCTCACCAGCAGGATTCCGCCGTTCCAGATCAAGGTCGTCAGAAGGGCGAGCGACAGGGCCGGGACCGGCCCCAGCCGTTCGACCGTGAGGGCGAGGGCGAACAGGGCCGCCACGAAGCCGAGGAGCCCCGGCAGGCTCAAGACCAGCACCGTCGCGACCGCCGTCCCGCCGATGCGCGGATGCAGGATCACCGCCAGGCTCACCATCACGACGGGCGCGAAGGCGAGGATGCCCGCGGCGCCCGGCCCGGCGAGACGCCCGGCCAGCACCACGGCGACGACGAGGGCCATCACGATGCCGGCCCGGACCAGCACGTCGCTCGCCCGCTTGCGCCGCGCTGGCGGCGGGCCTCCTCGACGCCAGCGGTAACAGGCACCGATGCAAGCCAGGATCACCAGGATGGCGGCGAGACCGCCGCTCGCCAGACCGTCACCCATGAGACGGCCCAGCAGCAGCACCGCGGCGAGCCAGATCGCCAAAGCCGCGGTCAGCGAGGCCGCGACGCCGTGCCGGCGGGCCAGACCCGCATAGGCGGCGATGAACAGGGCGGTAGCGGCGATGGCCGGCAGGCTCGCCACCGCGCTGTCGCGCAGGAACCCCGCATCGTGGTCGAGGGCGAGGAACACGTAGGCCGGCCCGGCCGAGACCGGCAGGGTCGCGATCATCGCTCCGACGAGAGGCCCGGTCCGCTCGACCGCGAGCGAGGCGAGCACCACGATCGCGGCGCTCGCCAGCATCTTGGCCAGCAGCGCCGCCCAGAAGGCGGCACCGATACCGGCAAGGATTCCCGCGAGCGTCGTCACGGCCTCCATCGCGGGGTCAGGCCACCACGGGCAGCACGACGATGTCGTAGGCGTGGGTCAGGCTGCGGCCGAGCACGGGATCCTCCAGTTCCATCTCGAAGCGGTCGGCCGGGCGGATGCCGCCGATCGCCCCGAGGGTCCCGCCGAACATCACCGTGCCGGGCGGCAGATCCGGACCGCCGGGACGGCGCGCAATGAGATCGCCCGGGGTGCGCAACGCCGTCAAGCGGCCCTCCTGGTACAGCACACGCTCGCCGCCGATGGTGGCGTAGGCGCGCAGGATCATCTCGTCCCAATGCGGCTCGATCTCGTCGAGGCGCCACAGGCCGGTGCCGACCGGCTTGCCGCAGAGCTGCTTGGAGAGCGCGATGCCGACCGTCTCGGCCTTGCGGTCGGTGTGGTCGGAGCCGAGCCCGAGCCAGAGCCCGTCTGCCAGCGACACGATCACCGGCTCGGCCTCGCCGGAGGAATCCGGTCCCAGCACCTCGAGGCGGGGACTTTGCGTGAGGGTCGCGGCGGCGGCCCGGTAATAGACCGGGACCGAGGAGGGCGGCGGCACGCCGATCGCCGCCAGTTCGTCGATGTGGTGGCGGATCGCCGCCTCGTCCCGCCCGGCCCAGCCGGCGATCACCAGGGATTCGGGGGAAAGGGCGATCACGTCCCGGCGGCCGGCGGCCTCGCGATGGAAGGTCAGCATGGTGTGGAAATCCTTTTATGTAATTTTTGTCTGAGAGCCTGTTTGACCCACTCGACAGTCCTGGCACCCACCGCCTCATCCCGGGCTCCGCTGCGCGGCCCCGGCATGACGCGGTGGATGTGAGATCCGTAGAGGTCGGTCAAAGAGGCTCTGATCCGTTCCGAAATCAGTAAAGCGTGAGATTCCCTCTCGTGTATGTGCGTGCGAGACGGGCTCTACATCTCTTCGGACAGGTCGAGTGAAGACCCTGTCACTCCGCCGGCGCCAGATCGGCCGAACTGTCCTCGCGCCAGCGGGCGAAGCCCAGCACCAGAAGGCCCGCCAGCAACTCGAATCCGGCGACGACGTAGAGCCCGTTGCTCGACGTGCCGGTGAGCGTGTTCGACAACCCGACCACGTAGGGGGCGACGAAGCCCGCGAGGTTGCCGATCGAGTTGATCGCCGCGATGCCGCCGGCCGCCGCGGTGCCGGCGAGGAACGTCTGCGGCAGCGACCAGAAGACCGGGAAGGCCGCGAGGATACCGATCGCCGCGACCGTCAGCGCCACGAAGGCCAAGACCGCGTGGCCGATGAGCGCGCCCGTGGCGGCAAGGCCCGCCGCGGCGATCAGGCTGGCAACCGCACAGTGCAGCCGGCGCTCGCCGGTGCGGTCGGAATGCGCGCCGGTCCAGACCATCGCGATGGTGCCGGCGATGAACGGCACTGCCGCCAGGAAGCCGATGGCGATGGCGCCCGAGACGCCGATCTCCTTGATGATCGACGGCGTCCAGAACGCGATCGTGGCGTTGCCGCTGACGATGCAGAAATAGATCAGGGCGCAGAGCCACACCCGGCCGTCGCGGAGCGCAACCTTGAAGCTCGCCTCCTTGCCGGCGGCCCGGCCCTCGGCCTCGACGATGGCCGTCATCGTGGCGGCGACCTTCGGGGACAGCCAGCGCGCGTCCTTCGGCCGGTCGGGCAGGAAGGCCAGCACCGCGGCGCCCGCGATCAGCGACGGGATGCCTTCGAGGATGAACAGCCACTGCCAGTTGGCGAGACCCGAGACCCCGCCCATCGTGCCCATGATCAGCCCGGCGAGCGGGCCGCCGACCACGCCCGCGATGGCGAACGAGGTCATGAACAGGCCGTTGATGCGCGAGCGCTTCGCGCTCGGGAACCAGTAGGTCAGGTAGAGCACCACGCCGGGGAAGAACCCGGCCTCGAACACGCCGAGCAGGAAGCGGATGGCGTAGAAGGCCCATTCCGACTGCACGAAGGCGAGGCTCATCGAGGCGAGCCCCCACAGGATGGTGATGCGCGCCAGCGTCTTGCGGGCGCCGATGCGCTCCAGCAGCAGGTTGCTCGGCACCTCGAACAGGAAATAGCCGATGAAGAAGATGCCGGCGCCGAAGCCGTAGACCGCCTCGCTGAATTTCAGGTCCGACAGCATCTGGAGCTTGGCGAAGCCGACGTTCACCCGGTCGATCCAGGCCAGGATGAACAGGAAGACCAGGAACGGGATCAGCCGGAGCGTCGCCCGGCGATAGCCCTCGTCCAATTCGTGCGCACTCACGGCATCCACCCTCGACATCGCTCTTCTCCCGCGGTCCGCGAACCGGCCGCCCGGCGTGTGGTACTGCAAGTACCATGCCTGTGATATTTCACAAGCCGGTCCAAGTTGGCCGTACCCCGTGGTAGGGGGGGCGATGATCCGGCTCCCGGGAGGTATCTTCCGGGAGCCGGATCACGAGCCCGCGCGGCGCTTGAGCGGAGCCGACTTCCGCATCGCGAAGCGAGCGATCGGAAGTCGTAAGAGTGAGCGGAGCGGTGTCGGTGGCCAAAGCGCGTGCAGGTTCGTGCCCAACTGTGTCGCAGAACGAGCGCGCCTATCGGCGGCTGAAGGACGATATCGTCTCGCTGCGGCTGAAGCCCGGCGACGCGCTGAACGAGGCCGGCCTGTGCGCCGAGCTGGGGCTGGGCCGCACGCCGGTGAACCAGGCCCTGCACCGGCTGATGCACGAGGGGCTGGTGCGGATCCTGCCCCGCAAGGGCGTGCTGGTGCAGCCGCTCTCGATGGACGAGTTCGCCCACCTGATCGAGGTGCGCCGCCTCACCGAGCCGCCCTGCGCGGCCCTGGCCGCCGGGCGGATCGGCGAGGCGGCCTTGGCGCAGCTCGACGCCATCCTGGCGGCGCGACCCGACGACCTCGACGCGATCCTCGAATCGGACCGGCTTTTCCACGCCGTGATCGCCGAGGCTTCCGGCAACCGGGTGCTCGCCGAGGTGCTGGCCGGGCTGCATGGCCGCTCGGTCCGGTTCTGGGCCCTGTCGCTCGCCACCGGCCACCACCTGGCGGAAGTGGCGGAGGAGCACGCTGCGATCCGCGACGCCCTGCGCCGGCGCGACCCCGATGCCGCCGCGGCGGCGATGACCGCGCATATCGATTCCTTCGCCCGCACCCTGGCATCGCGGCTGGCTTGAGCCGTCGTTCAAGGCTGCCGGTGCCGGACCGGCTTCGGGCGCCCGGAGACGGGCATGATGGAGACGGGCATGATGGAGACAGGCATGGCGGAGACGGCAGGATTCCACGTCGTGCGGTCCGGCGATGCCGCGCAAGGCCGCGCTCCCCTCGTCCTGCTCCACGGCAGCGGCGGATCCGAAAGGTCGCTGATCGGTTTCGGACGCCGCGTCGCCGGCGGCCGCGCCTGCCTCTTCGTGCGCGGCCGGGTGCCGTGGGAGGAGGGGTACGCCTTCTTCCGACGCCATCCGGATCGGACCCTCGATCAGGCCGATCTCGCGCAACGATGCGCGGAGTTCTGCGGTGTCCTCCGCCACCTCGGGGCGATCGGCGGCAGGCCGCCCGTCCTCGTCGGCTTCTCCAACGGCGCCATCATGGCGGTCGCCGCCCTTCTGGCGGCCCCGGCTCTGTCGTCCGGCGCCGTCCTCCTCCGGCCGCTCTCTCCGTGCCCGGGAGAGCGGTTTCCGGCGCTCGACGGCTATCCCGTCCTGCTGCTCGGCGCCGCCGCCGATGCGCGACGGCACCCGTCCGACACTCCCGCCCTTGCCGAACAGTTCCGGCAGGCGGGAGCCGACGTCGCCGCGCGGATCCTCCCCGTCGGCCACGGCCTGGACGAGGCGGGGGAGGATACCCGCCTGACGCAGGACTGGCTGGCAGGCCGCGCCTGACGACCGGTGGCTCGCCCGGAGGGGATCCCGGGTTCGCACCGGCCCGTGCCCTATAGCCATCCCGCCCTTCCCCGGGGCATAGATGCGCCGCCATTCGGGGAGTCACGCGACCGATGACCGACATCCGCCCCCGCCGCAGCGCCCTCCTGGTGCCGGCCACCGCGACCGCCCTCGCGGCGGCGCGATCCGAGCCCGCCGACGCGCTGATCCTCGACCTCGCCGATTCGCTGCCCCCCGCCGACAAGGAAGCGGGGCGGCACCACCTCGCCGCTTCCCTTGCGGAAGGCGGGTTTGCCGCCGCCGAGCTGGTCGTGCGGGTCAACGGCCTCGACACGCCCTGGGGCGAGGCCGACCTCGCGGCGGTGGCGCAAGCCGGGCCCGATGCGGTGCTGGTGCCGCGGATCGAGGAGCCGGAAGACCTCGCCGGTCTCGGCAGCCGCCTGCGCCGCCTCCATGCCCCGGAGCGGGTGCGGGTCTGGGCCTGCCTCGACACGCCGCTCGGCATCCTCGCCGCGGAAGCCGTGGCGAGCGCGGTGCGCGACGTCGATGCGCGGCTCGCCTGCCTCGTCGTCGATGCCGGGGCGCTCGCCCGCGAGGGCCGGCTGCCGCCCGGCGCGCCGGAGGCCGGCCCGCTCCTCAATTGGCTCGCCACCGCGCTCGCCGCCGCCCGCGCCCACGACCTCGACGTGCTGCTCGACCCCGCCGACCGCCTCGACATCGGCCGCGCCCGCGGGCTCGGCTTCGACGGGGCGGTGGTGACCGCGCCCGCCGGCGCCCGCCGGGCCGAATCGGCCTTCGCGCCCGATCCGGAGGCGCTTGCCGGCGCGAGAGCCCTCGTCGCCGCCTTCGACGCGCCGCAGGCGCGGGGACAGGCCGGCATCGCCCATCTCGGCCGCACGGTGCTGCGGCGCGAGGCGGACGAGGCGCGCCGGCTCGTCGCCCTCGCCGAGGCGGTGGCGGCCCGCGCAGGAAGCAGGGCATGAGCGGCCTCGACGTCGCGGTCCGGATCCTCGATCCGCGCCTGCACGATTGGGGGTTTCCGCGATGGGGCTCGGCGCTCGCCGCCGGGCTCGACCTCCATGCCTGCCTCGACGCCCCCGTCACCCTGGAACCGCAGGGCCCGCCCGCCCTGATCCCGGCCGGCTTCGCCCTGTCGATTCGCGATCCCGACTGGTGCGCGATGATCCATCCGCGCTCCGGCCTCGGCCATCGCGACGGGCTGGTGCTCGGCAACACCGTCGGGGTGATCGATGCCGATTACGAGGGCCCGCTGATGATCTCGGCCTGGAACCGCAACCCGCCGGGCACCGCCCCCCTCACGGTGCGGCCGGGCGAGCGCATCGCGCAAGCAGTCTTCACCCGGGTGGTTCGGCCGTCCCTGCGGGTCGTCGACGCCTTCCCGGAAGCCGAGGTCGGCGCGCGAGGCGCCGGCGGCTTCGGCTCCACCGGCCGCGGCTGAGGCTGCTTTTGGACGCGGTCGTCCATCCCCCGCGACTCGCGACGGGCTCGGCTCTGGCCCCGCCGCGGCTGAGCCTCGCGCTCGCCGCGATGGTCGACATCGCGCTCCATGCCCGGCCGCAGCCGGTCAGCGCCAAGGCGCTGGCGGCGCGTCACGCCCTGCCGCCCCGGCACCTGGAGGCAGTGCTGCAGGCCCTGGTGCATCACGGCCTGCTCAAGGGCCTGCGCGGGCCGCATGGCGGCTACGAGCTCGCCCGCGAGCGCCGCCGCATCAGCGCCGGCGACATCGCCCGGGCGGTGCTGGGGCAGGACCGGGAGGCGGCCGCGGGCCTTGCCGTCCCCGGCAACGACGTGACCGGCCTCGTCGTCGCCCCCCTGGTGGCGGAGGCGGCTGGAGCGTACCTTGCGGTGCTCGATTCGGTGACCGTGGAGGATCTCTGTGGGCGAGCCGAGGCCGCGAAGGTCGCCGGCCCGCGGGCGGGGGCGGATTTCACCATCTAAGCAGTTTTTCCCGGAGGGCCGAATGCCGTCGGGGAAAGGACGCCGGATCAATGTTTTGCGTCAGTTCGGCCTCGGGCCTTCCGCCGACCGGCAGGGTGCGGAAGCTTAAAGAACGCTTTATCAAGTCGCGGTAGTTTGGGACCATATCCGGTGCGGAAAGGATTCTCCGGGGCCATGACCAATGCAGCCGATCCCGCCGTCGTGGTCGTCACGGCCCGGCCCGATCCCGGTGGGCTGACACGGCTGTTCGCGGCGGGCATCCCGACCCTGGTGGTGCCCGAGCCCGGCGCGGCGCTCGCCGCGCTGACGACCAAGACCGCCGATCTCGTGCTGATCGAGTCCTGGCCCGACCTCGACGCTCCGGCGCTGATCCGCGCGCTTCGCCTGAAGCCGCATCTCGCCCATACCTCGATCCTGCTCATCGCCGAGGGCGACCCGGCCGAGACCCGCCGCCGGGGCCTGGAGGCCGGCGCCACCGACGTGGTGCTGCCGCCCCTCGACGCCTCGGACCTGGCGCTCCGCGGCCGCAACCTGATCGCGCTGGCCCGCGCGCAGGGGGCGGTGGAGAGCCAGGCCATCGCGCTGTCCCGCGAGGTCGAGCGGGCGGCGGCCGAGAGCCAGGAGCGCGAGCGCGAGATCATCCGCCGCCTGATGCTCGCCGCCGAGTTCCGCGACGACCAGGCCGGCGACCACCTGACCCGCGTCGCCGGCTGCGTGCTCGCCATCGCCGACGGGCTCGGCCTGTCGGAGGAGGAGGGCAACGACATCGCGCTCGCCTCGACCATGCACGACATCGGCAAGATCGGCGTCGCCGATTCGATCCTGCGCAAGCCGGGCCCGCTCACCGAGCCGGAGCGGTTCGAGATGATGCAGCACGCGCTTCGCGGCTACCGCATGCTGCACGACAGCCCGTCCAGCCTCCTGCGGCTCGCCGCCGAGATCGCGCTCACCCACCACGAGCGCTGGGACGGCGCCGGCTACCCCCAGGGCCTCAAGGGCATCGAGATCCCGCTGCCCGGCCGCATCACCGCGGTGGCCGACGTGTTCGACGCCCTGATCTCGGCCCGGGTCTACAAGCCCGGCTGGCCGCTGGAGCGGGCCCGGCGCTTCCTGGAGGAGCAATCGGGCGCGCATTTCGATCCGGATTGCGTCGCGGCGTTCCTGTCGCGGTGGGAGGATGTGGTGGCGTTGGTCGAGGAGCGGCCGGCGGATCGGGCGGCGTGAGGGCAAGGGACGATTTCAGGGTGGTGGTGTTCACCACCCCATCGTGCCGGGCTCGCCCTTGAACGGACCGACGATTCTTTTGGTGATCCACCCGCCGTAGAAGCCGCCCGGCTGCGGCGTGACCCGCTCGTCGCCGACGAAGCACCCGTCCATCGGCCCGGCATAGAACGCGACGTGCCCGGCGAGCGGCGCGAAGGCCTTTGTCGGATTCGGATAGGCCCAGGCCACGCGCTCCGCCCGCTTGTGCGGCCCGACCACGTCGAAATACAGCGCCCGGCCCTTCCACTCGCAGACGGAACCGCCGCCGGCCGGGACCAGCGCGCCTGACTGGATGTCGTCGGGATGCAGGTAGTAGGTCGGTGGGTGGGACGTCTCCAGCACCCGCCAGCCGCGAAGGGTGTCGGCGATGGTGAGGCCGTCGAAGATCACGCGCAGGCGTTCGGGCACGGGTTCCAGCCGGGGTGGGCGGGGGTAGTCCCAGACGCTTTCCTGGCCGGCATCGATTGGATTGGGTTTAGGATGGCCGCGCTGCATGATGGATTTTCCGTGCCTGTCTAGGTTCGTAACAACGCATGGCCAAGCGAGGCGTTACGCTGCTTTAGTTGTGAATCGCCGCGCGACACCACTGATTATTGCGCGACGTGCGTTCTTGCGCCCTTGCGTACCAAATTTATGATTTAAATAAGAAAGTAACTGCTATTATGTGAAACTAACACAATAAAAATAGTTTAATTAAGGAAAAACGATTATTTATATCCGCCAGCTTCTTGAATTAAATCCCTTGAAAAAAAATGAGTGTATATTTTTAAAGTGAATGATCGTGATGTGCTGTAAATAAAGGAGATTAAAAATGAAATCCTCAGGCAGATATATTTTGCCGTCGGACGATCACGGATTTATTGGTAGAGTATACAATTTGAGTATTGTTTTCTACAATTTTGACAGTTTCGAAGAAATGGAAAAGCACGCTGATTGTAAATATGTTTATGAAGTCAACGAGCGCATCTCAATAAACGCCCGACGAGTAGAATCTTTGAATTTGGTTGGAGACATGTTGTGGCCGGAATCGCCTATAAAAGCAGAAAATATCCCAATAAGTCTATATGAATGGCTAACAATTTCTATAGATGTTTTTCTTATGCGTTTTATTTCCGTTATTGATTGTTCTCTGCAATTAGTGAATTCCGTATATGAAGCTGGTCTTCCCGCATCGGAATGTAAAATGAAAAAACTAAAACAGGCGGGAGTGTCTGCTCTCGTTATTGAACATCTCGGGGTAATGCTTGATGAACAGGCCCGCTTGAGGAAAGAGCGCAATGAGCGAGTGCATGAGGGTATAGAGCGCAGCTTTACAGAGGACGATGTCACGTTCCGGCTTGCCGCAAAACTTGCATTTATAGGGACTGATCGCAATGGTCGTCAAATTGACGTAAATCGTTCGTTCCAAGAAGGTACATTTAAATTACAAAGCGAGTTCAATAATGCGACATCTATTCTTATAAATCAACTTAATGCTCTTTATGACGAGCTGGAGAAGGAATTTGAAATCCGCTTTGCGGAGAAAATTTCTACCGCTACTCATGGATTAAACGCCGGCGCACAACAAGATAAAATATCTTGATAGTATTTTATGGTAGATTATAGAAATAAACACCAGAATTATTTTTTTGGCTAGCTATAATGGGCTGAGGCGCATAGCGCCTCAGCCCATCCTCGGCCTCAAGCGTCCGTCACCCCCGCCGCATCCTGCGCCTTCAGCACGTCCGGTCGCGGCATCGAGATGATGTTGTAGCCCGAATCGACGTAGTGGATCTCGCCGGTGACGCTGCCCGAGAGCGGCGAGAGCAGGTAGAGCCCCGAGCCGCCGATATCCTCCAGCGTCGCAGTACGCCGCAGGGGAGCATGCGCCGCCTGGTGGTTGAACATCAGGCGGGCATCGGCGATGCCGGCGCCGGCGAGCGTCCGCACCGGGCCGGCCGACAGGGCGTTGACCCGGATCCCCTGCGGGCCGAGATCGGCCGCGAGGTAGCGCACCGAGGCTTCCAAGGCCGCCTTGGCGACGCCCATCACGTTGTAGTTCGGCATCACCCGGGTCGAGCCGCCATAGGTGAGCGTGAGCAGCGAGCCGCCGGGACGCATGCGCTTGGCCGCCCGCTGGGCCACTTCCGTGAAGGAGAAGCACGAGATCACCATCGTGCGGGAAAAGTTCTCCCGGGTGGTGACGTCGACGTAGCGGCCCTTGAGCTGCGCCTTGTCGGAGAAGCCGATGGCGTGGACGACGAAGTCGAAGCCCTCGGGCCAGGCCTCGTCGAGGGACGCGAAGGTCGCGTCCACGCTTCCCAGATCCTCCACGTCGCAGGGGAAGACCAGGGAGGAGCCGAGCGTCCCGGCCAGCGGCCCGACCCGGCGGCCCAAAGCCTCGCCCTGGTAGGTGAAGGCCAGCTCGGCGCCTTGGGCGCGTAAGGCCCGGGCGATGCCCCAGGCGATGGAGTGGTCGTTCGCGACGCCCATCACGAGCCCGCGCTTGCCTGCCATCAATCCTGCCACGCCCGATCCTCCGCTCAAGCATTTTCCGACGACGTGGAGACCGGTTCGTCGAGAGAAAATGCGGCAACCTCAAAAAACGAGAGCATCGCCCGATCGATCACGCGATCGGGCGATGCTCTCATGTCGGTGATCGGGCGTTTACGCGGCGGGCGGGCTCCTGTCCACGCCGCGCGGGATATCAGGCGTCGACGTGCTTGAGCACCAGCGTGGCGTTGGTGCCGCCGAAGCCGAAGGAGTTGCTGAGCACGTGGCCGAGTTGCGCCTCGTCCTTGCGGGCGCGCAGGATCGGCATGTCGGCGAAGGCGGGATCGAGCTCGTCGATATGCGCGCTCTCGCAGATGAAGCCGTTATTCATCATCAGGAGCGAGTAGATCGCCTCCTGCACGCCGGTGGCGCCGAGCGAGTGGCCGGTCAGCGATTTCGTGGCGGCGATCGGCGGGCAATTGTCGCCGGCGCCGAACACCTCGCGGATCGCCTCGATCTCCTTGTCGTCGCCGACCGGGGTCGAGGTGGCGTGGGGGTTGATGTAGTCGATCTTCGCGCCCTTCAGGCCCTCGATCGCCTGGCGCATGCAGCGCACAGCGCCCTCGCCGGACGGGGCCACCATGTCGTGGCCGTCCGAGGTGGCGCCGTAGCCCGCGACCTCGCCGTAGATGCGCGCGCCGCGGGCGCGGGCATGCTCCAGTTCCTCCAGGACCAGCACGCCGGCGCCGCCCGCGATGACGAAGCCGTCCCGCGACCGGTCATAGGCGCGCGAGGCCCGCGACGGGGTGTCGTTGTACTTCGAGGACATCGCCCCCATGGCGTCGAACAGGACCGACAGGGTCCAGTCCAGCTCCTCGCAGCCGCCGGCGAAGATGATGTCCTGGCGCCCGCCCTGGATGATCTCGGCGGCGTTGCCGATGCAGTGGTTCGAGGTCGCGCAGGCCGAGGAGATCGAGTAGTTCACGCCCCGGATCTTGAACCAGGTCGCGAGCGTCGCCGACGCCGTCGAGGACATCGCCTTCGGTACCGCGAACGGCCCGACGCGCTTCGGCCCCTTGGCGCGGGCGATGTCGGCGGCTTCCACCAGGGCGCGGGTCGAGGGACCGCCGGAGCCCATGATGATGCCGGTGCGCTCGTGCGAGATCTCGGCCTGCTCGAGGCCCGCGTCGCGGATCGCCTGCTCCATCGCGACGTGGTTCCAGGCGGTGCCGCCGCCGTGGAAGCGCATCGCGCGGCGGTCGACCACCGTCTCGGCGTCGAGGGTCGGCGCGCCCGCGACCTGGCTGCGGAAGCCGTGGGCGGAAAAATCCTCGGCGCGGGAAATGCCCGAGCGCGCCTCGCGGAGGGACGCCAGAACCTCCTGGGTGGAATTGCCGATGGACGAGACGATGCCCATCCCGGTGATTGCCACGCGCCTCATGATCGTCGGAACCCTCTGGAACGGCGCCGTGGGCGCCCGCGGGCGTACTCGCCACGCGGATGTCACCTAGGCGCCCGATGCCGTAATCTCAACCGCCCGTCGGGGGGAAAGGGTCCCGGCGGGCTCGAACCGGCCCGCTTTTCGAGCGGGCCCCGCATGGCCCGCCGAAGACGAGCCTTCGCGACGGACCTTGGTGACGGGCTCAGCCGCCGGCGGCGGGAGTCGCGGCCTGAAACAGGCCGACGCGCAGGTCCTGCACCTCGTACACGCGCTCGCCATCGGCCTCGAGCCAGCCGTCGGCGATGCCGAGCACCAGCCGGCCCTGGCGCACCCGCTTGATGTCGACGCCGTAGACGACCTTCTTCATGGTCGGCAGAACCTGACCGGAGAGCTTCACCTCGCCGACGCCGAGGGCCCGGCCACGCCCCGCGGAGCCGAGCCAGCCGAGGTGGAAGCCCACCATCTGCCACAGGGCGTCGAGGCCGAGGCAGCCCGGCATCACGGGATCGCCCTGGAAGTGGCAGGGGAAGAACCAGAGGTCGGGCCGTACGTCGAGTTCGGCCAGGACGTGGCCCTTGCCGTGCGCGCCGCCGTCGCGGCCGATCGAGGTGATGCGGTCGAACATCAGCATCGGCGGCAGCGGCAGCTGGGCGTTGCCGGCGCCGAACATCTCGCCGCGGCCGCAGGCCAGCAGGTCCTCGTAGGAGAAGTGCGAGGGCCGGCTCGGGGCGTCGGGGGCGGAGGTCTGGTCGGCGGACATGTGCGGGGCGAATTCCTCAAGTCGGGGGCCGCTGACGCTCCGGCGCAAGGCCGGAGGCGCGGCGGGTGGCGCCTCGTTAACACAGGGTCCGGGACTGTTCAAAGCCGGCCGAAGGCCCTACTCTGTAACGCTTCTGATCTTCTCCGGCATGGCCGCGGTCGGGTTGCGGCGGGGGGATGGGCGGCCTATAACGTTCGGTATCATTGTCGCCGCTCAACGAGTCGATAGCTCCGCTGATGAACGACCTGTCGCCCCTGCGCGCCGTCCTCGGCGCCCGCGTCCCGGCCCTCGAGACCGGCGCCGCCGGCCAGCGGCGCGGTTGCCCGCTCTCGGATCTCCGCGACCGCCTGCGCCGCGCCGGCCTGCGCCCGACCCGGCAGCGCCTGTCCCTCGGCTGGCTGCTGTTCGGCAAGGGCGACCGGCACCTCACCGCCGAGATGCTGTACGACGAGGCGATGCGGGCCAAGGTCCCGGTGTCGCTGGCCACGGTCTACAATACCCTGCACCAGTTCACCGAGGCCGGCCTCCTGCGCCAGCTCGCGCTGGACGGGTCCAAGGCCTATTTCGACACCAACCCGAGCGAGCACCACCACTTCTTCCTGGAGGAGGAGGGCCAGGTGCTCGACATGCCGGATTGCGGCATCACCGTCGACTCGCTGCCCCAGGCCCCCGAGGGCATGGAGATCGCCGGCGTCGAGGTGATCGTGCGCCTGCGGCGGCGGACCGGCCGGGCCTGAACCGAGCCGCATCGTCGGATTTCGCGAGGGCCGCGCTCCTGGACAGGGGCGCGGCCCTCGCCGTTTCATACGATTTCCGACTGATCGCTTCGCGATGCGGAAATCGGCTTCGCTCACGCGCCGCGCGGGCGGGTGATACGAAATCCGGAAGTGATCTTCCGGATTTCGTATCACTCCACTTTCTCGTCCGGATAGACGCCCCAAAGCCGGTCCTGGCGCATGTAGCCGTCGACGTCGCCGCGCTTCTGCGGCAGCGCCACGACGAGGCGGCACCAGGTCTTGTCGCAGGTCTTGACGCTGCCGATCACCCCGGCCTGGAGCTGGGCCACCACGCCGCTCGTCGCATCGGCCCGGTCGTAGAGCGGCACCGGCGCGCCCTTGTCGGCGCCGCGGCTCAGCACCACCGCAGTGCGCCGGCCCGACAGCAGCGAGTGCAGCACCCAGCCCTCGGTGCCCTCGGAATCGCGGATGCGGCGCCAGGTCTCGAACTCGGCGATGATCTCCACCGGCAGGCCGGCGCGCTGGAACACCCACAGGGTGCGGTGATCCTTGGAGGGCCCCTCGCGCAGGTTGACCCGATCGGTCTTCAGGCTGACGTAGCGCGGCAGCGGCAGCTTCGTCGCCGGGCCGATGGTGACGCCGATCTCGCCGGGGGCGGGATTGACGGCCGGCGTCGGCGGCGCCGCGGCGGCGGGCATGCCCAGGGCGGCGAGGAGCAGGGCGGCGAGAAGGCGCGGATGGAGCATCGGCGGTCGGTCTCCCATCGAGGAAGCGGCGCGGATTGTCTTCCGGGTCACCTCTGCTAGAGAGGCCCCCGGGCGTCGCGCCCCGGCCGGATCGAGGGGCGTAACCGCCCCTATCGCCGGAGCGTGGTTAACGGGGCGTAACGACGCTTGTGGCCCGCACCAAGGCGGGGCTTTTCGCCGGGCAAACGTGTCGCATATCGTATGGTGCGAGCGCCCATATCGCGTGATGGGGCCGCACGGGCAGGCCGGGAGGCCCGCCCGGGGGCAGGGGAGGGATCATGTCGTTGAAGCGCAAGCCGCTCGTGGTGGTCACCCGGCGCCTGCCGGACGTCGTGGAGACGCGGATGCGCGAATTGTTCGACGCACGCCTCAACCACGAGGACACGCCGCTCACAGGCGCCGCCCTGGCGCAGGCCCTGCAGGAGGCCGACGTCCTGGTGCCGACGGTGACGGACGAGATCGATGCCTCGCTCCTCGCCCAGGCGGGGCCGAACCTGCGCCTGATCGCCAATTTCGGCAACGGCGTCGACCATATCGACGTCGGCGTGGCGCTCCAGCGCGGCATCACGGTCACCAACACGCCCGGCGTGCTGACCGAGGACACCGCCGACATGACCATGGCGCTGATCCTCGCGGTGGCGCGCCGGGTCACCGAGGGCGCCCGGATCATCCCGGACGACGCCTGGTCCGGCGGCTGGTCGCCGACCTGGATGCTGGGGCGGCGCATCACCGGCAAGCGCCTCGGCATCGTCGGCATGGGCCGCATCGGCCAGGCGCTCGCCCGCCGCGCCAAGGCCTTCGGCCTGTCGATCCACTACCACAACCGCCGCCGGGTCGGCGCCCGGATCGAGAGCGACCTCGAGGCGACCTACTGGGAATCCCTCGACCAGATGCTGGCGCGGGTCGACATCGTGTCGGTCAACTGCCCGCACACGCCCGCGACCTACCACCTGCTCTCGGCCCGGCGCCTGAAGCTGCTCAAGCCCGAGGCGGTGGTGGTGAACACCGCCCGCGGCGAGGTGATCGACGAGACGGCGCTCGCCCGCCTGATCGAGGTCGGCGACATCGCGGGTGCGGGCCTCGACGTGTTCGAGCAGGAGCCGGCCGTGAGCCCGCGCCTCGTCAAGCTCGCGAAGGCCGGCAAGGTGGTGCTGCTGCCTCACATGGGCTCGGCCACCCACGAGAGCCGCGTCGACATGGGCGAGAAGGTCATCATCAACATCAAGACCTTCCTCGACGGCCACCGGCCGCCGGACCGGATCCTGCCCAGCATGCTGTGAGGCCGGCATGCGCCCGGCCACCGGCCGGGCGCCTCTCGCGATCAGCCCTGGAGCGTCGCCTTCAGGCTGATCTTGGCGTTCAGCACCTTCGAGACCGGGCAGTTCTTCTCGGCGATGCCGGCGAGTTCGTCGAACTTCTGCTGGTCGATGCCCGGTATCTTCGCCGTCAGGGTCAGGGCCGAGGCGGTGATGGTGAAGCCGTCGCCATCCTTCTCCAGGGTCACGACCGATTCGGTGCGCAGCTCGTCTGCGGTGAAGCCGGCGCCCTGGAGCTGGAAGGCCAGCGCCATGGTGAAGCAGCCGGCATGGGCTGCGGCGATCAGCTCCTCGGGATTGGTACCCGGCTCGTTCTCGAAGCGGGTGTTGAAGCCGTAGGGGTTGTCCGACAGCACACCCGACTGGGTGGTCAGCTGGCCCTTGCCGTCCTTGCCGCTACCCTGCCAAACGGCGCTCGCCTTGCGGTTCATGCTCGTCTCCCGTGGATTGGAACGCGGCGGAGCCGTTCCGGCGCCCGCTCACGCCCACAGGTAGGTCAAAGGTCCGCCAGGTCACCCTCCGGCTCCGCGTCGATCACCCGGCGGGCGAGGGAGAAGGCGAATCCGGCCCGTGCCATCGCGGCGAGGTCGCGCTCGCGCGCAGCGGCCCGGGCGGAGGGCTGCCGGAACGGCCCGAGGCGCCGCCTCCTGGCGTAGGCGAAGGCCGCTTCATCCTCGCCGCCCTCCTGCTCTTCGGAGAGCGCCGCCCCGACGATCTCGCGGTCGACCCCCTTGGCGGCGAGCTTGGCGCCGATCGTCCGGGCCGAGCCGCCGCGGCGGCGCAAGGAGCGCACCTTGGCGGCCGCGAAGGCGGCATCGTCGACGAGCCCGGCACCCAGCGCCCGGGCCACCACCGCGTCGACCATCTCCGAAAAGTCCTCCGGCGCCTCGCCGCGCAGGCGGCAGCGAGTCTCGACCCGGCGCTTGAGCACCCGGCGCAGCATTTCGGCGGAGGCGCCGTAGCGCTCCAGGTAGTACAAGGCGGCCCGCTCCAGGTAGGCCGGCGTGATCGGCCGCGCCGCCCTCAATCCGCCATCGCCGCCGGGTTCATCGGCCTCGTCCCGGATCGCCTCCGTCCCGGCGGGGGCCTCCGTCCCGGGCTCGCGCGAGGGGTGATGCCGGCGTTTCTGCACAGACGTGAATCCTTCTTCCTCCTGGTCGCCCTCGCCCTCGGGGCGGTGGCCGGCGCGGTGCTCTACCTGTCGCGGCCGACTACCCTGCGGGTCGCGGTCGGCCCGCGGGACCGCGTCGAGACCCACCTGATCCAGGCCTATGCCGACGCGCTTGCCCGCGCCCGCGAGGATATACGCCTCGTGGTCGTTCCGTACGACGACGTGCGCGACAGCGCCGCGGCGCTCCAGAGCGGCCGGGCCGACCTCGCGGTGGTCCGGCCCGACGTGCGCCTGCCGGAGAACGGCTTGACGCTCGCCGTGCTGCACGACGAGGCCCTGGTGGTCGCCGCGCCCCCGGATTCCGGCATCCAGACGTTTTCCGATCTCGCCGGCAAGCGGCTCGGCCTCGTCGCCCATCACGGTGCCGACCAGCCCCTGGTCACGAGCCTGCTCGCCTATTACGCGCTGACGCCGGCGCCGGCGGGCGCCGCGCCGGCCCCGGCCGATCCGGGGGGCGCACTCCCGGCCGCCGCCGGCAGCGTCGCCCTGGTGCCGATGCGGGCCTCCGAGGTGGCGGCGGCCTTGGCCGAACACCGGATCGACGCCGCCGCGGTGATCGCCGCTCCTTCCGACAAATCCGCCGCCCGGGTGGTGCAGGCGGTGGAGGCGGCCTCGGCCAGTCACGGCGCGACGATCGTGGCGATCCCCGACGGCGAGGCGATCGTGCAGCGCCTGCCGGAATTGCAGGCCGTCACCATCGCCGCCGGCACCTTCGGGGGCCGCCCGAAGCGGCCGGACGACGAGGTGAAGACCGTCGGCGCCTCCTACCGGCTGATGGCCCGCGCCTCCTTGAGCCGCGACACCGCCGCCAGCGTCACCCAGCACCTGTTCGAATTGCGCTCGCGGCTCGCCGCGATGGTGCCGACCGCCAACCTGATGAAGGCGCCCGACTTCGACAGCGCCGCCGAGGCGACCAGCGCCCGCCTGCCGATCCATCCCGGCGCGGTCGACTATTACGAGCGCGAGCAGCAGACGTTCCTGCAGCGCTACGAGGATTGGGTGTACCTGGTGGCGTTCTTCGGCGGCGGCCTCGGCTCGGCGGTGGCGTGGCTCGGCCAGCGATTCGCCCGCGAGCAGCGCGCCCGCATCGACGCCGTCCTCGACCGGCTGCTCGCCATCCTGATCGAGGCGCGGGGAACGCAGGACCCGGCCGCCCTGGAGGCCCTGGCGGTCGAGATCGACGGCCTCGTCATCGACGTCGTGCGCCACGCCCGCGCCCACGATACCGATATCCGCACGATGAGCGCGCTGATCCTGGCGGTGGACGCGGCTCGCGCCGCGGTGGCGGATTGCCGGCGGGACGGGGCGCCGGTGCGGGAGAGGGCGGGGCGGGTGCTGTCGCTGCATCCGGTGAGCGGGGCGTGACGTCGACGGGCTGTTGGGGGTAGGAAGCCTTCACTCCGCTGCTATACTGACCAGATGGCATATGTTCTCGTGCGCATCGCCAATGATGCCGATTGGCGAGCCTACCACGACATCCGGCGCTTAGTTCTGTGGGAAGAGCGCGGCCTCAGCGGCTACGACGCAAACCGTCCAGAAGAGCGGCTGCCCGATCATCATCTCCTGTTGCTGAGGTTCAATGCGCAAGCGTGCGGCACGACAAGGCTCGATGATCTGCGCGACGGAACAGGCATTGTCAGGCTCGTTGCCGTCTCCGCTAACCTTCGTAGATCGGGACATGGTCGCGTCCTCGATGCAAGGGTAGCCGCTTATGCGGGAAAGCTTGGCATTCATACCCTGTTCGTCAACTCCGCCCCGGATGCCGTGGGGTTCTACACTGCGACAGGATGGGAACGTTCCGAGAGCTATCGGCCGCAGGCGTTGGAACGTACTGACGAGTGCGTACCAATGCGCAAGACTATATTGCCCGATAGAAAATACAAGCAGCCCCCTGGATAGCCGGGGGAGTCGGCTTCGACAACGATTCTGGTTTTGCCTCAGCGCCTGTTTGAGCAGGATTTTCTACCCAACACTTGAGGCAGGCAGGATCGTCCTACCCTCTAACCTCATCCTGAGGTGTTAGCCGATTGAAAATCGGCTGACCTCGAAGGAGGGCTCCAGAGATCGCCGAGGCTTCTGGAGCCCTCCTTCGAGGCTCCTCTCAGTCGCACCTCAGGATGAGGTCCTGGGTTGGACAGAATGATATTCTGCAAAGTCGGCTGTATGTATCGAGCAGGCGCCGGGCGCGGCTCCGTCTGCTGGATCATTTCCGCGCGCCGCGCCAACAGGAAGGAGTGCCGGCAATGGCTCGCATCTCTCTCGACCAGTTGAGGGCCAACCGCCCGACCGTCAATCGCGCAAAAATCGACGCGACGACGGAAGAGGACATTCGCCGCCATATGATCGAGGATGGCGAAGATGCCGACGCGGAGCCGGTTGGCTATCGCCTCGTCTTGTCCGTCACGGCCATCCGGGAGCGTCTGGGCATGACCCAGATCGCCTTCGCGAAGGCCATCGGTGTCCCAGTCGCGACGGTCCGCAACTGGGAGCAGGGACGCAAGCAGCCGGATCCGGCAGCCCACTCGCTGCTCAGGATCGTGGCGGCTGAGCCGGAGGCGGCGTTTCGGGCGCTCGGCGTCGCCCGGTAGGCCCTCGGTTTCAAGTGATGAGATGGTCCCGCCGCCTCAGCGCCGGAAACAGCCGGCCCCACAGAGCCGCCACCGCCAGCGTCGCGACCCCACCCACCACCACCGCCGGCACCGCCCCGATGAAGGCCGCGAGCGTGCCGGATTCGAACTCGCCGAGCTCGTTCGAGGCGCCGATGAACACGGTGTTGACCGCCGCGACCCGGCCGCGCATCGCGTCCGGCGTCTCGCCCTGGACCAGGCTCTGGCGCACGTAGACGCTGACCATGTCGGCCGCCCCCGTGATGAACAGGCAGGCCATCGAGAGCGGCAGCGAGGTCGAGAGGCCGAAGCCGATTGTGGCGAGGCCGAATACCCCGACGGCGATGAGGAGCCGCGGGCCGACCCCGCGGGTCAGGGGCCGGTGGGCGAGGAGGATCGCCATCAGGACCGAGCCGAGGGCCGGCATGCTGCGCAGGAGCCCGAGGCCGAGGGGGCCGACGAACAAGACCTCCTGGGCGAAGATCGGCAGGAGCGCGGTGGCACCGCCGAGCAGCACCGCCACGAGATCCAGCGTGATGGCCCCCAACACCACCGGCTGCGAGCGGATATAGGTGAGGCCGGCGAGCAGGGTGCCCCAGGTCACCGCCGGCCGGGTGGTGACGGCGGCAGGGCGCGGCCGGATGCCGATGATGCTGACAGCCGCCAGCGCGAAGCAGGCGGCCGCGAGGCCGAACACCACGGCCGGGCCGAGGGCGTAGAGCAGGCCGCCGAAGGCCGGTCCGGTGACCGACGCGCTCTGCCACAGCGAGGAGTTGAGCGCGATGGCGCTGCCGAACTGCTCGCGCGGCACCAGGGTCGGCAGGAGGGCCTGGCTCGCCGGGTTGGCGAAGGCGCGGGCGATGCCGACCAGCACCATCAGGGCGTAGACCGGCCAGACCGGCGTCGAAGGGGAGGCCGCCAGGCCCATCAGGCCCAAGCCCGCCAGCGCCAGCAATCCGTAGGAGAGGGCAGCGACCCGGCGCCGATCGTAGGTGTCGGCGACGTGGCCGGTGACGAGCGCGCCCAGCATCGCCGGCGCGAAGCTCGCGAGACCGACGAAGCCCAGGGCCAATGCGCTGCGGGTGAGGTCGTAGACGAACCACCCCACGGCCACCGCCTGCATCTGGTAGGCCAGCCCGGTGAGGAAGCGGGCGCCGCCGAAGAGCCGGAAGTCGCGGTTGCGAAAGAGCGTCCAGCCGGACGGCGCGGGGGAGAGCATGGTGGTTCCAAACCCCGCCCGGGCGGCGGGGATTCGAGGTCGGCGCAGCCCGCCCCGAGGCGGGCCAGTGTCCAGAAGCGGTTGGAGAGGATCAGGCGAGGAGCTTGCGCATCAGCACCGAGAGGCCGAAGGCCAGGGCCGAGACGGCGATCGAGATGGTGATGTAGAGCATGCGCCGCGGCTGCTGGGACGATTCCGCCCGCACCGGCTCGACGATCATGCTGAAGAACTCGATCTGCCGGTCGGCGATCATCCGCGAGCGCTCCCGCGCCGCGATCGTCGCGGAGTAGTATTTCTCGGCGCTCTTGCGCTCGGCATCGAGCTCCTCGAACCGGGTCAGCGTGGCCGAGAGCACCCGGCGCTGCTCCGGATCCTGGTTGGCCGCCTCGCGCTCGATGCGGGAGATGGTCTCGTCGAGCTGGCCGATCTGCGCCTTGAGGTCCTGGATGCTGCGGCTGTCGTCGCGCAGGTCGCGCTGGAGCAGGCTGAGCTTGACCGCCAGGTTGATCCGCTGGGTGCGGATCTCGGCGATCATCTTCAGGTTGGTGTCGTTGGACTTCTGGGCGTCGAGCACGCCGTCGCGGTTGCGCAGGTCGCGCACCGCGAGCATCACCTTGGTCAGGCGCGCCTCGGCGCGCTTCATCTCGCGCTCGCTCTCCGCCAGGGCGTCGTTGCGGGCCCGCTCCGTGAGCTGGTTCACCAGCCGCTCGCTCTCGGCCAGCACCGCCCGGTTCAGCTTCAGGGAATCGTCCGGATCGAAGGCGTTCACCGTCACCTCGACCAGGCCGGACGTCTCGACACCGACCTTCACCCGGTCGCCCCAGTAGCGGACGAGCTTCTCGATCGGCTTCTCGGGATCGAAGCGCGAGTAATGGTCGATGTCGTCGCGGGAGAACATCTGCCGCAGCGGCAGGGTGCGCTCGAGCGTCTCGACCATCGTCCGGCTCTTGATGTACTCGCCGACGATCATCGAGTCCTGGGCGATCATCTGCGACGGGATGCTCGAGGTGGTGCCGACCGCATCCGGCGTCGCCTTCTCCGCGCCGCCGATCGCCGGCCGCAGGGCGAAGCGCGCCTCGGTCACGTAGCGGTCAGACAGGTAGAGGCCGAAGAACACGGCGCTGCTCACCGACGGGATCACGAACAGGAACAGGAACAGCAGCGGGGTGACGATGTCCCGGCGCCGGTGCGCCCGGATCGTCCGGATGCTCGACTTGTTCGGGTTCGAGAAGCGCGACACCCGGGCCGCCTGCCGCAGGGCCTCGCCGATCAGCCGGGAGCGGTCGGCGGGGCTGAGCGCCTTGCCGTCCGGGTTGCGGGCATCGATCGTCATGACAGGAGGTTCCGGCTGCGGGCGGGACCGGGGCGCGGGACGCGCCGGCCGGCAGGGATGTCGGGAGGGATATCGGAGAAGGCGCGGCGCTCACTGGTTGAGGCGCTGATAGACCTCGATCGCGTCGTTGATGTCGGGATAGATCACGGCGCGGCCGTTCGCCAGCACGATCCCCTGCTGGGCGTAGTCCCGGATCGTGTCCATCGAGTGGGAGCACATGATGATGTCGGCATTGGCCCGCCGCTTGCCCCAGACCTCCTCGCAGCGCTTGGCGAAGCGCGCGTCGCCGACGCCGGTGATCTCGTCGACGATGTAGCAGTCGAACGGGATCGCCATGCTCATGCCGAAGGCGAGCCGGGCGTTCATGCCCGAGGAGTAGTTGCGGATCGGCACGTTCATGTAGTCGCCGAGCTCGGCGAAATCCTCCACGAACGCCAGCACCCGGCGCGGGTCCTCGCCGTGGATGCGGGCGACGAAGATCACGTTCTCGCGGCCGGTCATCAGCGGGTGGAAGCCGCCGCCGAAGCCGAGCGGCCAGGAGATCCGCGTGGTGCGGATCACGCGGCCCTTGGTGGGCATCTCGCACCCGGCGAGCAGCCGCAGGGTGGTGGACTTGCCGGCGCCGTTGATACCCAGGATGCCGTAGCTCACCCCCGGCTTCAGGGTCATCGACGCCTGGTCGAGGATGGTGCGGCGGTATCCGTCCGTCTTGTAGATCTTGGTGACGTTGTCGAGGCGGATCATCGTCGGGGCAGCACGCTCGAGAGGAGTGCGGCCGCCCGTCCAGACATGCGGCGGGCGGGCCGGGGGCCTGTCCGATCATGCGCCGAGCCGGCATCCGCACGGTTAACGAGACCGACCGTCGCGGCCGGCAGTGTCGGTCTCTAGGCGGAAAAAGCGGCGAATCTGAGAAAGCCGGCCCCCGGACGCCCCGCCGCAGCCTTTCGACGATCGGACGCCAGTTTCAAGTTATTATAAAGAAGAAGCGCGCGGCGGCGCTAGGAGGCGACGGGTTTTTGGATTAAATACCGGCCTTTCTCGTATCGTTTCCGGAAAGACGCCCGTGCTGATTGCGTTCCTGATCATGCTGCGCGAGGGACTCGAGGCGGCCCTGATCGTCGGCATCATCGCCGGCTACCTCGCCCAGACCGGGCGACGGGCCTGGATGCCGGCCGTTTGGGGCGGCGTCGTGCTGGCCGCCGCGCTCTGCCTCGCCCTCGGGCTCGGGCTGCAGGCGATCGGCGCCGAGTTCCCGCAGAAGCAGCAGGAACTGGCGGAAGGGCTGATCGCGCTCATGGCCGCCGGCATGCTGTGCACGATGGTGTTCTGGATGCGCAAGGCCGCCCGCTCGGTGCGGGCCGAGCTCCACGGCGCCGTCGACCACGCGCTCGAGCGGAACGGCAAGGCCAAGGATGGCAAGGTCAGGGGAGGGCTGGCGCTCGCCGTGATGGCCTTCCTGGCGGTCGGTCGCGAGGGCCTCGAATCGGTCTTCTTCCTCCTCGCGACCGTGCAGCAGGATGTCGGCTGGGGCGTGCCGGTCGGCGCGCTGCTCGGCATCGCCCTCTCGGTCGGCATCGGCATCGCGCTCGCCAAGGGCGCGGTGCGGATCGACCTGCGCCGCTTCTTCCGCTGGACCGGGGTGTTCATCCTGTTCGTCACCGCGGGCCTGCTCGCCAGCGCCCTGAAGGCCTTCCACGAGGCGGGGCTGTGGAACCACCTCCAGGCCACCGCCTTCGACCTCGGCCACGTCCTGCCCGCCGACACGGTGCTGGGCACCCTGCTCACCGGCATCTTCGGCTACCAGGAGGCGCCGGCCTGGGGCGAGGTGCTGGTCTATCTCGGCTTCCTGGTTCCGGCCCTGTGGGCCTTCCTGGCGGGCGCCCGGCCGGCCCCCGCCGTGCAGCCCCGCCACGCCTGACGCTCCCAGGGCATCGACCCAAGGGAATCGACCCAAGGAAATCGACCCCAGCGAATCGCCCCCTGGACATCGACCAAGGACATTTCCGATGACCGCCCGCTGGCCGGCCCTCGTCGCCGCGTTCCTCCTCTCCGCCGGATCCGCCTCGGCGCAAAGTCCCGAACCCGTCGCCGTGACGGTGACCGACAGGGGCTGCGAGCCCGCCGCGCTCACGGTTCCGGCCGGCAAGTCGGTGTTCAAGATCAGCAACAAGAGCCGCCGCGTCCTGGAATGGGAGATCCTCCAGGGTACGATGATCGTCGAGGAGCGGGAGAACATCATCCCGGGCTTCGTGCAGTCGCTCTCGGCGACGCTCCAGCCCGGGTCCTACGAGATGACCTGCGGGCTCCTCAGCAACCCGAAGGGCACTCTGACGGTGACGGCGGCCTCCGCCGCCGCGCCCGGCGCCCCCGATCCGATGGCCCTCGTCGGCCCGCTCGCCGCCTACAAGCTCTACGTGATGGGCGAGGTCGAGGCGTTCCACAGCCGGACCGCCGCCTTCGTGGCGGCGGTGAAGGCGGGCAGGATCGCCGAGGCCAAGACCCTCTACCCGCAGGCGCGCCGCCATTACGAGCGGATCGAGCCGGTGGCGTCGCTGTTCAACGACCTCGACAAGAGCATGGACGTGCGGGCCGACGATTTCGAGAAGAAGGACGCCGATCCGGGCTTCATCGGCTTCCATCGCCTCGAGAAGGGGCTGTGGGCCGACAACAGCACCGAAGGCCTGAGCGCCCACGCCGACCGGCTGCTGGCCGACGCCACCGAGCTGAAGCGGCGCATCGCCGACCTCACCATCCCGCCGGCCCGGATGGTGGGCGGCGCCGCCGGCCTGATCGAGGAGGTCGCGGCGACCAAGATCTCCGGCGAGGAGGACCGCTACAGCCGGACCGACCTGTGGGACTTCCACGCCAATGTCGAGGGCTCGCGCAAGATCTTCGACCTCCTGCGCCCGCTGGTGGCGTCCCGCGATCCCGACTTCGTCGCCCGCACCGAGAAGAACTTTTCGCGGGTCGAGACGCTGCTGGCGAAGTACCGGACCGAGGATGGCGGATTCGCCCCCTACGACTCTTTAAGCGACCGCGACCGCAACGCCCTGAAGGGGCCGATCACCGTGCTGGCCGAGGATCTCTCGACGTTGCGCGGCAAGCTCGGCCTGGATTGAGGCAAGTCTTATGGCCTCCTGCCCGTTCTCGACCTCCCGCCGCTTCCTGCTGCGCGGGCTCGTCGCCGGCACCGGCGCGGCCGCCACCGGCACGTTGGCCCTGGCGCCGGCCCGCGCCGCCGACGCCACGCCCTCGGCCGCCAGCGACGGCACCCTCGACCGCCAGCCGTTCCTTGGGCCCCACCAGGCCGGCATCGTCACGGCCCAGCCGGCCGCCGCCCTGTTCGTCGCTCTCGACGTGCTGGCCGAGGATCGCGGCGAACTCGCCAAGCTGTTTCGGATCCTGACCGAGCGCTTCGCCTTCCTGACCGAGGGCGGGCCGGTGCCGTCCCTCGATCCGCGCCTGCCGCCGGCCGATTCCGGCATCCTCGGGCCGCGGGTGCTGCCCGACAACTTCACCGCCACGCTCAGCGTCGGCGCGAGCCTGTTCGACGACCGCTACGGCCTGGAGGCCGCGAAGCCGCGGCACTTGCGGCCGATGGACCGCTTCCCCAACGATTCCCTCGACGGCAAGCTCTGCCACGGCGACCTGCTGCTGCAATTCTGCGCCAACACCGCCGAGACCAACCTGCATGCCCTGCGCGACGTGATCCGCCACACACCGGGCCTCGTCGCCTTGCGCTGGAAACTGGAGGGCATGCTGCCGCCCCACGTGGTCAAGCGCCAGGGGCAGGACACGGTGCGCAATTTCCTCGGCTTCAAGGACGGCACCGCCAACCTCGACACACGCGACGACGCGCTGATGCGCCGTCAGGTCTGGGTGCAGCCGGGAAGCGCGGAGCCGAGTTGGGCGGCGGGCGGCTCGTACCAGGTGGTGCGGATCATCCGGAACTTCGTCGAGCGTTGGGACCGCACGCCCCTGCGCGAGCAGGAGCGGATCTTCGGCCGCCACAAGGACAGCGGCGCGCCCCTGGGCGCGACCGACGAGCACACCCTGCCGGACTACGCCTCCGACCCGGCCGGCACCCGCACGCCGATGGACGCGCATATCCGTCTCGCCAACCCGCGCAACGGCGACACCGCCTCCAGCCTGATCCTGCGCCGCGGCTACAACTACTCGGCCGGGATCACCCCGTCGGGCCAGCTCGACATGGGTCTGCTGTTCTGCTGCTTCCAATCCGACCTCGAGGCCGGCTTCGTGGCGGTGCAGAACCGGCTCAACGGCGAGCCGCTGGAGGAATACATCAAGCCCGTCGGCGGCGGGTACTTCTATGCCCTGCCGGGCGTGCCGGAGCCGGGCGGGTTCCTGGGGCAGGGTTTGCTGGTCGGTGCGTGAGCGCCCGCTGTCGGCACATCGTCGGTTGCACCCTCATCCTGCCCGCGACCTCGGAGCCCGTTCGACCGGTCGCGGATATCGATCTGACGCACACACCGACATTTCCCCACGTCATCGCGGGGCTCAGCGAAGGCGAGAACCCGGGATCGATAAACGCTGACGAGTCCTGAAAAGGCTGACGGCGTTCCGCTTCATCCTGCACCGTCAGCGGTCAAGGATCCCGGGTTCCGCCTTCGCGGCCCCGGGATGACATCGAGGGTTTCGGTTCGTCAGCCTGCCACCAGACCCTCCGGCAGCGCCCCCGCGCAATCTGCGATGTCCCCGGCCCGGGTAATCCACACCTCGTCCCGGTGTTGCGCGATATGCGCCAGTGCCCGGCGCAGGGGCCGCAAGCGGTGCGGCTGACCGACGAGGTAGGGGTGGAGCGCGATGCCCATCACCAGCGGCGCCGCCTCGGCGCATTTCTTCATCTCCTCGAAGGTATCGACGATCATCTCGGCGAACTGTGCGCCCGAATCCTTGCGCCCGACGATGGACGGGATGTCGTTCAGCTCCTGCGGATAGGGCACCGAGAGGATGCGCCCGCCGTCGCGGGTGGCGAACCAGGTCGGCTGGTCGTCATGGCACCAGTCGAGGAGGTAGCGGTAACCGGCTTCCGCCAGCAGGTCGGGGGTCGTGCGGCTCTGCGAGATCCAGGGGCCGAGCCAGCCCGCCGGAGCTCGGCCCTCCTCCCGCGTCAGGATCGCCGTGGCCTCGGCGATCAGCGCCCGCTCCTCGTCCTCCGGCAGCGTGCCCTGGCGCTCGGCATTGGTGCGGCCATGCCCCACCACCTCGTCGCCGCGGGCGCGAAAGACGTCCATCAGGCCCGGGCACTCGGCGTAGATGCGGCTGTTCACCAGCACCGAGGCCGGCAGGGACAGCTCGTCGAACAGGTCGGCGAGGCGAAACACCCCGACGCGGTTGCCCCAGTCGCGCCAGGCGTAGTTCAGCACGTCCGGCTGCGGGCCGCCCGGCGCCAGCTCCGCCCCGAGTCCCCCGCCGAAATCGAAGCACTCGACGTTGAGGGCGACGTAGACCGCGAGCCGCTTCCCCCCGGGCCAGTCGTAGGCGGAACGGCGCGGCAGGGGGCTGTAGGCGTAGCGCCCGTGCGGGCGGGTCTCGTCGCTCATCCGTGTCTCCGTACGATCAAGGCCGAGTCCTGCGTGCTCAGGGCTGCTTGGCGGGCGGGGGCGCCTCTGCGGGTGCGGCCGGCAGGAGGATGCCCGGAACGATGGTGCCCTCCGGGCCGTACTCGCCCGCCACCGCCCGGCAGGCGGCGTCGCGGTTCTGCATCATCTGGTTCGACATCAGGGTGAAGATCGTCTGCACCTTGGCGCCGAACGGGCCGCGGGGCGGGCGCACGTCGTCGATCGTCACCTGGTAGCGCGCGAGCAGCGCCTCGAACGGCGCCGTGCCGATGCGGTAGCCGCAGACATTGGCCGCCGCGAAGATGTAGGCCGCCGTCTCCAGCGCCCGGGGCGGCGGGGCGTTGCGGATGCCCTGCGCGCCGGCTGGGCTGCAGACTTGGCCGCAGACTTGGCCGCAGAGGAGCGCGCCCATCAGGGCGAGGAGCGGGGTCGGACGCATGGCGGGGATCCTCCGGACGGTGCCGCGCGGTCTGGGGCCGGGCTTCGGCACGGTCCCGAACGTAGCGCGGCCGCGCCTGGGCGCCAGGGTGAGGGGGCTGGACCATCGTCCGGGCGGGTTGCGCCACCATGCGGCCCGCAAATCCCCGGAAACGACCCTCCGGGCTCCAATCCGCCCATGGTTGCCTCCTCGGGCCCGGGCCTCTCAGGCTTGCCGACGGCGATGGGCTGGAGGCGCTTGACCACGGTCCGCTTCCCGCTGCGGCACTCCGCCCACGCCCGCCGGCCCGGGCGGTACACGGGGCGGCCCCGCCTCCTATAACGGATGAGGGTCACGCGGCTTGCCACGCTCGCAGGGCCCCTTCGAGGACCCGCACGCCCCGTGACCTCTCCCGTCCGATGAAGCCCTTCCCCCTCCGTCGCGGCACCCTGCGCGAGCCGGGCCCCGACCTCGCCCGGCTGCCGGTGGCGCCGGACCTCACCGGCATCAACGTCGCCGAGGGCCTGCGGGCGGCGGTCGCCTTCGCGAGCATCATCCTGCTCGAATGGTGGCTGGCCTGGCCTCCGCTCCTCACCATGGCGCTCGCCGCCAACCTCACCTGTTTCTGCGACATCGGCGGGCCGATCCGGCCGCGCCTGCGGGCGCTCCTTGCCTTTGCGGGGTTGGGCGGCGTGGCCTGGGGCGCCTTCGGGGTGATGGAGGGCTACGGGCCCGCCCTGGTGCTGCCGGTGGCGCTCGTCGTCATCTTCGCTTGCACCTTCGCGCGGGTCTGGGGCGTGCCGGCCCAGACCGTCGGCAACGTGCTGGTGGTGGTGCTCTGCCTCGCCCTCGACCGGGCCCTGACGGTGCATCAGGGCGTCGTCGTCGCCGGGATGTTCTGGGCCGGCGGGCTCTGGGCCGCCTTCCTGGCCCTGGTGGTGTGGCGGCTCCATCCCTACCGTCCGGCCCATCTGGCGATCGGCGGCGTCTGGCGCGGCCTGTCGCGCCTCGCCCGCGACCTGCGCCGGCTCTCGGCCGATCCGGAGGGCACCGATCCCGCCGTGTGGGAAGCCCATGCCCGGGGCCATCGCCGGGCGGTGCGCGACGCGATCGAGACCGCCCGCACCCTGGTCCTGGACCTCGCCCGCAGCCGTGCCCGGCTCTCCGAGCGCAACGCCCGGGCGCTGATCCGGCTGGAGGCGGCCGAGCAGCTGTTCGGGGTGATGATCGCCCTGTCGGATTACCTGGAGCGCGCCACCCCGGCGCAGCGGGCGCAAGCCGCCGGCCTCCTGCGCCTGCTGCCGCCGATGCTGAAGATCTTGAGCCGAGCGATCCGCCGCGACCGGCCGGTGGACCTCCGGCGCATCGAGCGGGCGCTCGCCCGGGCCAAGCCCGCCGCGGATGCCGATCCGGCCTATCGCCGGATGGCCGAGCGCATCCTCGACCGGGTGCGGATCGGCGCCAAGCTGTCGGGGCCGGAGGACCTGGCCGGCGGCGGCGGGCTTGCCGGGACGCCGGCCCCGCCCTGGCGCGAGATCGTGATGCAGCCGTTGCGCGCCAACCTCACCTGGTCCTCGGCCAACCTGCGCCACGCCGTGCGGGCGACCGTGGTGGCGCTGCCGGCGCTCGCCGTCACCTTCTGGTGGCCCGGCCCCTTCACCCACTGGCTCACCATCACGGTGGTGCTGACGATGCAGCCCTTCTACGCCGCCACCTGGCAGCGGGCGCTGGAGCGCATCGGCGGCACGGTGCTGGGCGGGGTGATCGGGGCGGTGCTCGCCTTCTACGCCACCTCGCCGCCGATCCTCGCCGCCATGATGGTGCCGCTCAGCGTCATCGGCTTCGCGGCCCGGGGCGTGAGCTACGGTACCTTCATCGCCTGTCTGACGCCGCTCGTCGTGGTGCTGGTGGAGCTCGTCGAGCCCGGGCACTCGTCCTGGGAGATCGTCGGGATGCGGGCCCTGTTCACGGTGCTCGGCGGCGCGGTGGCGGTGCTGGCCGGCCTGCTGCTGTGGCCGCTCTGGGAGCCCGGCCGCGTGCGCGATGCGCTGCGCACCGCCCTCCAGACCCATGCCCGCTACGCCGAGGCGGTCGTCGCCGAGCGGCTCGGGGAGGGCACGCCCGGTGCCGCCGAGGTCGCGGCCCGGGCGGCGGGGCTCGCCAGCAACAACCTCGAAGCCGCGCTCTCGCGTGCCCTCCAGGAACCGATGCGCCGCGGCCGTTCCCGGATCGAGGCCGCGATGGTCGCCGACGCCACGCTCCGCCGCATGGCCGGGCGCCTTTCGATCCTGCGCCACGAGCCCGAGCCGGCGGGAGCGGAGGCCGCTTCATGGCGCACCTGGCGCGACTGGCTCTCGCAGGCCCTCGCGGCGACGGCAGCCGGCGACAGGCCGCCGCCCAAGCCCGAGGGAGCGGACTCGGCGGCCTTCGGGCGCATCGCCGCGCAGGTCGAGCTCTTGGCCGGGACGTTGCGGCGGGCGGGGATCGGTGCGCGGGAGGCGGGCGTGCCGCCGGGCGAGGAGGCGCCCTTCAAGCCTGGCGCGTCGTGAGTGGAGACGCAGGTACGCCTGCGGCGCTGCGTATCCTGGCGACCCGGTGCCGTGCCCTCGGAGCCGAGGAAGGGTCTTTCATGCGTCGAGTTTTCATGCATAAATAAATACACACGGAACGTGCGATGCCCAAGGTCGAGACGGATGCTCGGGCGATCGTCGCTCGCCTGCTGGCAGAAGGCTGGTTCAGCGAAGGCGGGGCGAAGCATGAAAAGTTCGCTCATCCGCAGCGGCCCGGCGTGAAGATCATGGTGCCCCGTCATCGGGTGCTGACGCCCGGCGTCGCCCGGGTCATCGCCAAGGCTGCCGGCTGGATCTGAGTGAGGACGAGATGCCCCGCTACATCGCCCTGATCGATGGCGAGCCCGGCGGCTATGGAGCTGCCTTTCCGGATTGCCCCGGCTGCACCGCCATGGGAGCGACGATCGACGAGGCCATCGCCCATGCCGGGGAAGCGTTGCGCGAATGGATCGGCGACCGCCTGGTCGCCGGCCTCGCCGCGCCGGAGCCGCGCAGCGCCGACGCCCTCCTGGCCGACCCGCAGGAGGCGGAGGCCGTGGCGGAGGCGATCCTGGTCGCGACCGTGCCGCTCGTCCTCGACGAGGGCCGGTCCGTCCGGGTGAACCTCTCGCTCGATGCCGGCGCCCTCGCGATGATCGACCAGGCCGCCCGCGAGCGCGGCGTGACGCGCTCGGCGTTCCTCGTGTCGGCGGCGCGAGACAAGATCATGGCCGACGGATAATCCTCACCGCCGCCGCAGCAGGAACACCCCCTGCGTGCCGACGAGGTTCCACACCCACCACGGCAAGGCGAAGCGCATCGGGTGTCCCGAGGCGTCGAGCGCCGAGGCGCGCTCGATCCGGGCGCCGACGAGGCGGCACAACCCGACGAAGTCGCGGATGGTGCAGTGGTGGATGTTCGGGGTCGCGTACCAGGGATCGGGCAGGGTGTCGGTCATCGGCATCCGGCCGCGGAGCAGCAATTCGCTGCGCACCCGCCAATGGCCGAAATTCGGGAACGACACGATCGCGTGGCGACCGATCCGCAAGAGGTGCTCCAGCACCTCCTTGGGCTGGCGCGTCGCCTGGATCGTCTGCGACAGGATCACGTAGTCGAAGGCGTCGTCCGGGTAGGCCGCGAGGTCGGTGTCGGCGTCGCCCTGGATCACCGGCAGGCCGTGGGCGAGGCAGGCATTCACGCCCTCGCGCGACAATTCGATGCCGCGGCCGTCGACGCCGCGCCGGTCGCGCAGGAGCGCGAGCAGCGAGCCATCGCCGCAGCCGACGTCGAGCACCCGGGAGCCGGGCTCGACGAGGTTCAGCATCACCAGGTGGTCGATGCGCGAGGAGCCGGTGGCGTCCTGGGGCAGGATCGCCGGGGCGAGGGGGGCGGAGGCGTTCACAGGCCGCGCTCCCGGGCTGCCGCCGCGATGAAGCCCTTGGCCGCCGAGATCATCGCCGGCTCGTCGAGCAGGAAGGCGTCGTGGCCCTTGTCGCTCTCGACCTCGACGAAGGCGACCGGGGCCGCGGCGGCGTTCAACGCATGGACGATCGCCCGCGAATCGGCGGTCGGGAACAGCCAGTCGGAGGTGAAGGACATGATGCAGAATCGGGTCCGGGTGCCCCGGAAGGCGTTGGCCAGCACGCCGCCATGGTCGGCGGCGAGGTCGAAATAGTCCATCGCCCGGGTGAGATAGAGATAGGCGTTGGCGTCGAAGCGCTCGACGAAGGTGATGCCCTGGTGGCGCAGGTAGCTCTCGATCTGGAAGTCGGCGTCGAACGAGAAGGTCGGGGCGTCCCGGTCCTGGAGCCGGCGGCCGAACTTGCGGTGGAGCGCGGGCTCGGACAGGTAGGTGATGTGGGCGCCCATCCGGGCGACGCCGAGCCCCTTGGCGGGGCGCGTGCCGACATCGAGGTAGCGCCCGCCATGCCAGTTCGGATCGGCCAGGATCGCCTGCCTTCCGACCTCGTGGAAGGCGATGTTCTGGGCCGAGTGGCGGGCGCCGGTGGCGATCGGCATCGCCGAAAAGACCCGCTCGGGGTAGCTCGCCGCCCATTGCAGCACCTGCATCCCGCCCATCGAGCCGCCGATGCACAGGAAGAGGTCCTCGATGCCGAGCCGGTCGAGCAGCATCGCCTGGCCGCGGACCATGTCGCGGATCGTCACCAGCGGGAAATCGAGCCCGTAGGCCCGGCCAGTCGCCGGATCGAGCGAGGCCGGGCCTGTCGTGCCCATGCACGACCCGACCACGTTGGCGCAGATCACGAAGTAGCGGTCGGTATCGACCGGCTTGCCGGGCCCGACCAGGCGATCCCACCAGCCGCCCTTGCCGGTCACCGGATGGGTGTTGGCGACGTGCTGGTCGCCGGTCAGCGCGTGGCAGACCAGTACCGCGTTGCTGCGCGCCTCGTTGAGGGTACCGGCGGTCTGGTAGGCGATCTGCCACGGCGCCAGGTCCACGCCCGCATCCATCGCCAGCGGCGCATCGGCTCCGAACCGGGCGACGGGGCTCGTCGGCTCGACCGCCTGGGACGCGGGATCGATGCCGGGCTTGAGGAGTGGTGTGGCCATGCTTCTCACGGGGCTGTCGCCGGGCGGCGGGCTTGAGACGAGGCTTTGGCAAAATCCGGAAGCGGCTCGTTCTCCAAACCGGACCGGCCGTTAAAGCGTCCAAAAATTCCGCTTCAACGGACGAAAGAGGTAGGGCTTCGCTGTCGCGCCGTCAATCGACGGGAGGGCTTTCTCCGGAAGGGCCGTGCCCTGCGGGCCCTGGCCCGCGGGCGCGGGCGGTCGTAAGACGGATCTTCCCGCCGCTTCTCCCCGTAAAGCCATGACGTCGACCCCGCCCGCCGACCTCGCCGCCCTTCGGGCCGACATCGACCGCATCGATTCGGCCATGCACGACCTCCTGATGGAGCGCGGCCGGATCATCGACCGGCTGATCGCCGTCAAGAAGACCTCGGCCTCCGGCTCAGCCTTCCGGCCCGGCCGCGAGGCCTCGATGATGCGGATGATCGCCGAGCGTCATACAGGCCTCCTGCCTCTCGACACCGTGGAGGGGATCTGGCGCGTCATCATCGCCACCTTCACCTACGTCCAGGCGCCGTTCGCGGTCCATGCCGACGTCTCGGGCGGCGATGCGCCGATGCGCGATTCGGCCCGGTTCCATTTCGGCTTCACGGTGCCCTACCGGCCGCATCCGAGCGCCGCCGCGGTGATCGCAGCGGTCGCCGCCTCCCGCGGCGATCTCGGGGTGTTCCGCCTCGACCAGGGGGTGACGGCGGGCGCTTGGTGGCGCCAACTCGTGGGCCCGGGCCGCCCGAAGGTGATCGCGCGCCTGCCCTTCATCGAGCGGCCCGGCCACCCGGCCGGCACGCCCGTCTTCTGCGTTGCCAAGCCCCTCGACGATCCGGCTGCGGCCCAGCGCGACTGGGTGCTCTACGCAGCCCGGTTCGAGCGCTGGCGCGACGATGCGGCCGACGCGGTGGCGGAACTGGGGGGCGAGGTGGTGGCGAGCGCCGGCAATGGCGGCGGCTTGAGCCAGCTCCTGGCGCTCCCGGGCAGCGTGAGCCCGGAGGAGGCGCGGACGGCGCTCGCGGAGGCGGGTGCGACGCCGGGGGAATTCGAGGAGATCGGCAGCCACGCGGCGCGGTTCCGCGTGGGGGAGGGGTAGACCAAAATCAGGTCTTGAATCAACGTTTCAAGAAAAAGCGCGATCCCCTCTCCCGTGTGGGAGAGGGGTCAGGGGTGAGGGTGATACGCTTCCGTATAAAGCTGTGACCGTCGTGCTGGCAGCTCGACTGTTCAGGGTCATTGTGGAAGCCCAGCCACCCTCACCCCTACCCCTCTCCCACTCGGGCTACTGCATTCACACATCTCGGTCTGGGTGCTTTCCCCTTGGAAAGTAGCGCGCCTCTCCTCCCCAGGCGATCTCGGGCTTGCCCGAGATCGCTCAAGCTTGTGGGGAGGAGCTGGAGGTGGGGGTGGTGCCGGATAGAGCGCAGCGGTGCCTCCTGCACCACCCCCCACCCCTAACCCCTCCCCACAAGGGGGAGGGGAAAGCGCGCACATTTACAGAGGCTTAGCTCTCAGAGGAGAAGTGTGAATCCGCTAGCCCACTCGAGAGAGGGGATCCCGCGCTTCGATTGACGTGCCTTGCGTTACGCCGTCGTACCCAGCCGCCGGTTGAGCCCGAGCGCCGCCAGCGTGCAGACCGCACCCGAGAGCAGGTACACCCCGACCCACGGCAGCCCGAGATGGCTCGACGCGTAGAGCGCGACGAGCGGCGCGAAGCCGGCGCCGACGAGCCAGGCGAGGTCCGAGGTCAGCGCCGAGCCGGTATAGCGGTACTTGGTGCCGAAATTCTCCGCGATGGCGCCCGAGCTCTGGCCGTAGGCGAGGCCGAGCAGCGCGAAGCCGACCACCACGAAGATCGTCTGGCCGGGCATGCTGTCGCCGAACAGCAGCGGGGCGATGATGCTGCCGAGCGCGAACAGGCCGATCAAGGCGGCGGCGAGCGCGATGGTCGAGCGACGCCCGATCTGGTCGGCGATGAGGCCCGACATGACGATCGTCATCGTGCAGATGACGGCGCCGGCGAACTGCACCATCAGGAACTCGCCGACCGAGCGGCCGGTGAACAGGTTGATCCAGCTGACCGGGAACACGGTCACGAGGTGGAACAGGGCGTAGCAGGCCAGCGGCACGAAGGCGCCGACCAGGATGTTGCGGCCGGTGGCCCGTACCGTGTCGACGACCGGCTCGGGCTCGAGCTCGTCGGCCTCGAGCAGGCGGCGGAACTCTTCCGTCGCGACCAAGCGAAGCCGCGCGAACAGGGCCACGACGTTGATCGTGAAGGCGACGAAGAACGGGTAGCGCCAGCCGAAGCCCATGAAGTCGGCATCCGACAGCTGGAGCTGGAAGAACGCGAACAGCCCGCTCGCCAGCATGAAGCCGACCGGCGCGCCGAGCTGCGGCAGCATCGCGTACCAGCCGCGGCGGTTCGCCGGCGCGTTGAGGGCAAGCAGCGAGGCGAGCCCGTCCCAGGCGCCGCCGAGCGCAAGGCCCTGGCCGATCCGGCACGCCGCCAGAAGCACGGCCGACCAGTGACCGATCGTCTCGTAGCCCGGCAGGAACGCGATGAGGCAGGTCGACAGCCCGAGCAGGAACAGCGCGATGGTGAGCTTGGTGGCCCGGCCGTAGCGCCGGTCGACCGCCATGAACAGCACCGAGCCGACCGGCCGGGCCACGAAGGCGAGGGCGAACAGGCCGAAGGAATACAGCGTGCCGGTCACCGGCTCGGCCCACGGGAAGACCAGGCGCGGGAAGACCAGCACGCAGGCGAGGCCGAACACGAAGAAATCGAAGAACTCGGAGGTGCGGCCGATGATGACCCCGAGGGCGATCTCGCCGGGGGCGACGCGGCCCGGCTCCGACGAGACCAGGCGCGCATCCCGTTCCGGCTTGGAGGAGTTGGCGGCGGCGTCGTCCGCCGTGATCGTGGCCATATCGGAATCCTGCTTCGTCACTCTACGAAGGTCCCTTCCTTAGAGGAGAACCGGTCCTTTGGGGGCCTGGACAAAACGTCCAATCCCGCGGCGCCCGCGGCAGGCGTACAGGACGGGAGCCGTATGCTGACCGTCCGGGCTGCCCGTGAAACACTTGCGCCTCCTCCTCGTCCTTCCGTTCATCCTCCTCACCGGAGGATGCAATATGGTGCTGCTCTCGCCGTCCGGCGACGTGGCGCTGCAACAGCGTAACCTGCTGATCGCCTCCACGGTGCTGATGCTCCTCATCATCGTGCCGGTGATGGCGCTGACCATCGCCTTCGCCTGGCACTATCGCGAGGGCAACAAGAAGGCCGTCTACGATCCCGATTTCCATCACTCGACCGGGCTCGAGGTGGTGATCTGGTCGGCGCCCTTGCTGATCATCGTTGCGCTCGGCGCGCTGACCTGGCTCGGCACCCACTTGCTCGATCCCTACCGGCCGGTGACGCGCATCAGCGCCGCAAAGCCGATCGTGTCGAGTGTCGGCGACCCGATGGTCTCGGGCAAGCCCCTGGTGATCCAGGTCGTCGCCCTCGACTGGAAGTGGCTGTTCCTCTACCCCGAGCAGGGAGTCGCCTCGCTCAACGAGGTCGCCGCGCCCGTCGACCGGCCGATCGAGTTCCGCATCACCTCCTCCTCGGTGATGAACTCGCTCTTCATCCCGGCTCTGGCCGGCCAGATCTACGCCATGCCGGGCATGCAGACGCGGCTGAACGCCGTCATCAACAAGGCCGGCGACTACGAGGGCTTCTCCGCCAATTACAGCGGCGCCGGGTTCTCGCACATGCGCTTCACCTTCAAGGGCGTCGACGAGGGCGCGTTCAGCGCCTGGGTCGACAAGGTCAAGCAGGAGGGCGGCGGCCTCACCCGGGCCGACTACCTGAAGCTCGAGCGCCCGAGCGAGAAGGAGCCGGTGCGCTACTACAAGGCCGTCGATGCCGACCTCTACGACGCGATCCTCAACATGTGCGTCGACCGCGCCAAGATGTGCATGCACGACATGGCGGCGATCGACGCCCGCGGCGGCGGCGGCCGCGAGGGCCTGCACAGCGTGATGAGCCTGACCTACGACAAGGCCGTCCGCCGCGGCACCGGGGCGACCCAGCAGGCGACCTTCGTCACCGCGCTCTGCACGCCGGCCGACGCCTACGGACTGGGCGCCTCCTCGGCCTCCAAGGCCGCCGCCGCGACGCCGCGCGTGAACTGAACGAGCCCGGACCCCGACCGATACTCCGCAATCCAGGCTGAGCCATGAATTCCGAACCCAACCCGATCGACACCTACCCGCATTGGTGGCGGCTGCTGTTCGGCCGCTTCACCCTCGAATCCCTGCCGCTCCACGAGCCGATCGTGGTGGTGACCTTCCTGGCGGTCGCCGTCGGCGGCCTCGCCGTCCTCGGCCTCATCACCCGCTACAAGCTGTGGGGCGTGCTCTGGCGCGACTGGTTCACCAGCGTCGACCACAAGAAGATCGGGATCATGTACATGGTCCTGGGCCTCGTCATGCTGCTGCGGGGCTTCGCCGACGCGGTGCTGATGCGCTCGCAGCAGGCGATCGCCCATGGCGGCTCCGACGGCTTCCTGCCGCCGCATCACTACGACCAGATCTTCACCGCCCACGGCGTGATCATGATCTTCTTCGTGGCGATGCCGCTGGTCACCGGGCTGATGAACTACGTCGTGCCGCTCCAGATCGGCGCCCGTGACGTCGCCTTCCCGTTCCTGAACAACTTCAGCTTCTGGATGACCACCGGCGGCGTCGTGCTGACGATGATGTCGCTGTTCATCGGCGAGTTCGCGGCCACCGGCTGGCTCGCCTATCCGCCGCTCTCGAACATCGCCTACTCGCCGAGTGTGGGCGTCGACTACTACATCTGGGCGCTGCAGATCGCCGGCATCGGCACGACGCTGTCCGGCGTCAACCTGATCGCCACCATCGTCAAGATGCGGGCGCCCGGCATGTCGATGATGAAGATGCCGGTCTTCACCTGGACCTCGCTCTGCACCAACATCCTGATCGTCGCCTCCTTCCCGGTGCTCGGCGCCGTGCTGGCGCTGCTCACCCTCGACCGCTACGTCGGCACCAACTTCTTCACGAACGATCTCGGCGGCAACCCGATGATGTACGTGAACCTGATCTGGATCTGGGGCCACCCCGAGGTCTACATCCTGGTGCTGCCGGCCTTCGGCATCTTCTCCGAGGTGACCTCGACCTTCTCCGGCAAGCGCCTATTCGGCTACGCCTCGATGGTCTACGCCACGGTCGTCATCACCATCCTGTCCTACCTGGTCTGGCTGCACCACTTCTTCACCATGGGGTCGGGGGCGAGCGTCAACTCGTTCTTCGGCATCACCACGATGATCATCTCGATCCCCACGGGCGCGAAGATCTTCAACTGGCTGTTCACGATGTATCGCGGCCGGATCCGCTTCGATCTGCCGATGATGTGGACGGTGGCCTTCATGCTGACCTTCGTCATCGGCGGCATGACCGGCGTTCTGCTCGCGGTGCCTCCGGCCGACTTCGTGCTGCACAACTCGCTGTTCCTGGTCGCGCACTTCCACAACGTGATCATCGGCGGCGTGCTGTTCGGGCTGTTTGCCGGCATCTACTACTGGTGGCCGAAGGCCTTCGGGTTCCGGCTCGACCCGTTCTGGGGCAAGGTCTCGTTCTGGTGCTGGGTGGTCGGCTTCTGGGTCGCCTTCATGCCGCTGTACATCCTCGGCCTGATGGGCGTGACCCGGCGGATGAGCTCCTTCCCGGGACACGAGTACCAGCCGTTCTTCATCGTCGCCGCCATCGGCGCGGCGCTGATCGCCTGCGGCATCGCCGCGATGCTCGTTCAGTTCGCCGTCAGCATCCTGCGCCGCGAGCAGCTGCGCGACCTCACCGGCGACCCCTGGGGCGGCCGTACCCTGGAATGGGCGACCTCCTCGCCGCCGCCCGACTACAACTTCGCCTTCACGCCGCTGGTGCATGACGGCGACGCCTGGTCGGACATGAAAAGCCGCGGCTACAAGCGTCCGCTGGACGGCTACAAGGCCATCCACATGCCCAAGAGCACCGGCGCGGGCGTGATCATCTCCGCCATCGCCACGGTCTTCGGCATCGCCATGGTCTGGCACGTCTGGTGGCTCGCGGTGATCTCGTTCTTCGGCGCGATCGCGGCGGTCATCATCCACACCTTCAACTACGACCGCGACTTCTACATCCCCGCCGACGAGGTCGCGCGGACCGAGGCCGAGCGCACCCGCACGCTCGCCCTCGTGAAGGCCTGAGGAACCCGCCATGGCCCACGCACACAACGCCGCAGCGGACGACGGCGAGCTGCACTTCTACGTCGCCGACGACGAGCACGGTCACGCCGAGGGCGGGACCATGCTCGGGTTCTGGCTCTACCTGATGAGCGACTGCCTCATCTTCGCGATCCTGTTCGCGACGTACGGCGTCCTCGGGCGGAACTACGCGGCAGGCCCGTCCGGTGCGGACCTGTTCGACCTCAAGCTCGTGGCGGTGAACACCTCCATGCTGCTGTTCTCCTCCATCACCTACGGCTTCGCCATGCTGGAGATGGAGAAGGGCGACCAGCGGATGACCCAGCGATGGCTGGCGATCACCGGGGCCTTCGGCCTCTGCTTCATCGGCCTCGAACTGTTTGAGTTCGCCCACCTGATCCACGAGGGCGCCACGCCCCAGCGCAGCGCCTTCCTGTCCTCGTTCTTCACCCTGGTCGGGACGCACGGCCTGCACGTCACCTTCGGCTTGATCTGGCTCGTGACCCTGATGGTGCAGGTGCACCAGCGCGGCCTGATCCCGGCCAACCGCCGCCGGCTGATGTGCCTGAGCATGTTCTGGCACTTCCTCGACGTGATCTGGATCGGCGTCTTCACCTTCGTCTACCTGATGGGGTCCCTGAAATGAGCGCCCGCGCTCCCGTCTCCGACGACGTGCACGTCGAGGTCGTCCACGACCACCACGAGGCCGGCCACGGCAGCCGGAGGGAATACATCACCGGCTTCGTCCTGTCGGTGATCCTCACGGCGATCCCGTTCTGGCTGGTGATGGCCGAGGTCTTCACCGATCCGCGGGTGACCTCCTTCGTCATCATGGCCTTCGCGGTGGCGCAGATCGTGGTCCACATGGTCTACTTCCTGCACATGAACGCGCGCTCGGAAGGCGGCTGGACCATGATGGCGCTGATCTTCACCATCGTGCTGGTGGTGATCGCGCTCTCGGGCTCGCTCTGGGTGATGTACCACCTCAACGCCAACATGATGCCGATGTCGCCGGGCGACATGCGCGCCATGCCGTGACGACGCGCAGCGATCCGTCACCACCGGCCGGGGCGTCCGCGCCCCGGTTCGGGCCCAAGCGCCTCCTCCTGCTCGGGCTCTCGCTCCTGGCGACGGCCCTGTTCCTCGCCCTCGGGATCTGGCAGGTCGAGCGCCGGGCCTGGAAGCTCGATCTCATCGCCCGGGTCGAGGCGCGGCTCGCCGCCGCCCCGGTTCCGGCGCCCGGCCGGGCCGAATGGCCGAAACTCTCCCGCGATGCCGACGAGTACCGCCGTGTCACGGCGACCGGCCGCTTCCTGCCCGACCGCGCCGTCCGCACGATGGCGGTGACCGAGAAGGGCGCCGGCTCCTGGCTCCTCGTGCCCCTCGTCACCGCATCCGGCGACACGATCCTGATCAATCGCGGCTTCGTGCCGTCCGACTGGCAGGGCTCGGCCGGGGACGGGGAGGGGAGCGTGACGGTGACGGGCCTGCTGCGGCTTCCTGAGCCCGGCGGCGGCTTCCTGCGCAGCAACGATCCGGCCCATGACCGCTGGTATTCCCGCGATGTCGCCGCGATCGCGGCGGCGCGGAACTTGGGCCCGGTGGCACCCTACTTCATCGACGCGGATGCCTCCGGCAACGGGCCGAGCCAGCCGGTCGGCGGGCTGACCGTGGTGGTGTTCCACAACAACCACCTGATCTATGCCCTGACCTGGTTCGGGCTCGCCTTGCTGTCGGGCTACGCCGTGTACCGGCTGGTGAGAGAGCCGGGGGTGGGGTGAGGCGCGGTTCGTTTTGACAGGGGCGATTCGGGACGGAGCTTACGCTCGTCCACTCGCTCCCGAGTACCGTGAGCCCGTTCCCGGAAGCCCTGATGAAAAGTGGAGCGCGGGTTTCCTCCTCTCCCCGCGGGCGGGGAGAGGGCTGTGTCTCCGTTCAGGAGACGCAGCAAGCGGAGGCGTAGCCGGAGCGAGGGTGAGGGGGTCTCGACGAGTGAGACTCCTCCGGAAACACCCCCTCACCCTCGCCCTACGGGCTTGCCGAACCCTCTGAACGAGGGTTCGGCCCTCTCCCCGCCCGCGGGGAGAGAAGAAGACCCGCGCCTCTTTTTTCCTAGACAGGTCTCTGCGGGGCCCGCGAAATAGCTGAGCAGTCGAATTTGATCGAAGTGCTTCCGGGGGTCAGACTCCCCCAGCCCCCTCAATACGCCACCCGCTTCTCGACATACCGGAACTGGATCGCCGTCAGGCCGATCACGATCGCCATCAGCACCACCGACTGCGCCGCCGATCCGCCGAGATCGGCACCGATGCGGCCGTCCTGGTAGACCTTGTAGACCAGGGTCTGGGTCGCCCGGCCGGGGCCGCCATGGGTGAGTACGTCGATGACGCCGAACGTCTCGCAGAAGGCGTAGACGACGTTGACGACCATGAGGAAGAACGTGGTCGGCGAGAGCAGCGGGAAGACGATGGTCCAGAACCGCCGGGCCGGGCCGGCGCCGTCGATCGCCGCCGCCTCGATCACGCTGCCGGGAATCGCCTGGAGCCCGGCGAGGAAGAACAGGAAGTTGTAGGAGACCTGCTTCCAGGCCGCCGCCATCACCACCAGGATCATCGCGTGGTTCCCGTCGAGCAGCGGGTTCCACGGGATGCCGATCTGGTTGAGACCCCGGGCGATCAGCCCGAGGCCGGGCTGGAACAGGAAGCCGAACAGCACGCCGGCCACGGCGGGAGCGACCGCGTAGGGCCAGATCAACAGGGTCCGGTAGATGCCGGAGCCCCGGATCTCCCGGTCGGCCATCGCGGCGAGCAGCAGCGCGAAGCCGAGCGACAGCCCCGCCACCGCCGCGGCGAAGACCAGCGTGGTGACGAGAGCCTGGTAATACCCTGCGTCCGTGAACAGGGCCCGGTAATTCTCGAACCAGACGAACTCCGTCGAGAGCCCGAACGCATCCTGCATCTGGAACGACTGCCAGACCGCCTGGACTGCCGGCCAGTAGAAGAACAGGCCGACGATCAGGAGCTGCGGCGCGATCAGCGCCGCCGGCAGCAGCCGGCCTCCGAAGGTGATGCGTTCGGGGCTCATGAGGTTACCGCCCGGCCTGCTTCTCGAACTGGCGCAGCATCGCGTTGCCGCGGGCCGCCGCCTCGTCGAGGGCCTGCTTCGGCGTTTTCTTGCCGGCCAGCGTGCCCTCGATCTCCTCGGCCCATAGGTCGCGCATCTGCGGCAGGTTGCCGAGACGTAAGCCCCGGGAATTCTCGGTCGGCGGCTTGTTGGTCAGTTCCTTGATCGGCGTCTCGAGGGCCGGGTTCTTGTCGTAGAAGCCGTCCGCCTTGGACTTCTCGTAGGCGGCTTTGGTGATCGGCATGTAGCCGGTGGTCTGATGGAGCTTCGCCTGCCGGTCGGTGTCGGACAGGAAGGTGAAGAACTTCGCCACGCCCTTGTACTCGTCGGGCTTCTTGCCGCCCATCACCCACAGCGAGGCGCCGCCGATGATGCTGTTCTGCGGCGCGCCCGGCACGTCGGGATAATAGGGCATCGGCGCCGAGGCCCAGGCGAACTTCGCCGCGCCCTTGACGTTGCCGTAGGAGCCGGACGAGCCGAACATGATCGGGCACTCGCCGGCGGTGAAGCGGCCGAAGCCGCTGTCGTAGCGGCCGGAATAGTCGAAGGACTTGTCCTTCTGCGCCTCGGCGAGGTTGGCGAGGTGCTTGACCTGGAGCGGCCCGTTGATCTCGAGGGTGGTGTCGAGGCCGTCCATGCCGTTGGCCTTGGTGGCGACCGGCAGGTTGTGCCAGGCCGAGAGCTGCTCGATGTTGAGCCAGGTGACCCAGGTGGTCGAGAAGCCGCAATTCGGGAAGCCGTTCTGTGTCAGCTTCTTGGCCGCGGCGAACAGGTCCGGCCAGGTCTTCGGCGGCTCGGAGAGGCCGATCGACTTCAGCGCGTCGGTATTGACCCACATCACCATCGACGACGAGTTGAACGGGAACGAGAGCATCTCGCCCTTGGTCGTCGAGTAGTAGCCGGTGATCGCCGGCAGATAGGCGTTCGGGTCGAACGGCTCGCCGGCATCCTTCATCAGCTGGTAGACCGGCTTGATCGCGCCCTTGGCCGACATCATCGTGGCAGTGCCGACCTCGAACACCTGCATGATGTGCGGCGCGGTGCCGGCGCGGAAGGCCGCGATGCCGGCATTCAGCGTCTCGCCGTAATTGCCCTTGTAGGTCGGCACCACCTTGTAGTCGCTCTGGCTCGCGTTGAACTCGTCGGCGAGGCGGTTGACGGCGTCGTTGTTGGCGCCGGTCATCGCGTGCCACCATTGCAGCTCGGTCACGGCGAGCGCCGGGGTGGCGGCGAGCGCCAGGCCTAAGCCCGCGAGCGCGATGCGGATGGTCGTGGTGGGGGCCATCGGGGTGTCGTCTCCTCGTGTGCGGCCCCTCATGCGGGGCCCGCGTGACACTCCGACGACAGGGCGCCGGGGGGTGACGCGGCCCGCACCGTCTCCAGCGGCGGGCAGCTTGTTAGTAGCTGGCTAAGCACAGCCGCGACCGGGGGACAAGGGAGGGTCGTGAAGAGTGTGGCCCCGTCGGCGCAGTTCTCCGGATCATCCTACTCACGACCTCATCCTGAGGTGCGACCGCAGAGAGCCTCGAAGGAGGGCTCCAGAGACCACCGAGACTTCTGGAGCCCTCCTTCGAGGCTCCCTGCGGTCGCACCTCAGGATGAGGTTGCAGGTGGGATGAAAGCTTCGAACTCGAAGCTTCAGGCCCGCTTCCGGTCCCGCAGGGCCTGGATCGTCGTGGTCGGGGTGATCGCCTCGGGATCGATCGGGCAGTGCAGGATCGCCGGCAGGCCGGAATCCCGCGCCCGCGCCAGGGCCGCCGGGAAGTCCTCGGTGCGCTCGACCCGCTCGCCGTAGCCGCCGAAGGCCGTGGCATAGGCGGCGAAATCGGGATTCTTCAGCGCGGTGCCGGAGACGCGGCCGGGATATTCCCGCTCCTGATGCATCCGGATCGTGCCGTACATGCCGTTATCGACCAGGATCACGATGATCGGCAGCCCGTACTGGACGGCGGTGGCGAATTCCTGCCCGTTCATCAGGAAGTCGCCGTCGCCCGACACCACCACGACCGTGCGCTCGGGCAGCAGGCGCTTGGCGCCGACGGCGGCGGGGACGCCGTAGCCCATCGAGCCCGAGGTCGGGGCGAGCTGGCCGTCATGGGCCCGGAACGGCCAGAACCGGTGGACCCAGGTGGCGAAGTTGCCCGCGCCGTTGCACAGGATCGCGTCGGCCGGCAGCGTCTCGCGCAAGTGGGCCATCACGCCACCCATCTGGAGCGTGCCCGGGGTGGTGATCCGGGTCGGATCGCTCCAGGCGAGGTAATCGGCGTGTAAGGCCTCGGTGCCGGCGGCCCAGGGCAAGGTCCGGGGCGGCTGCACCGTCTCGATCGCCGCCGCGAAGGCGGTCGGGCTCGCGTTGATGGCGAGCGCCGGGCTGTAGACGCGGCCCAGCTCCTCCGGATCGGGATGGATGTGGACGAGGCGCTGGCGCGGGCCGGGTATATCCAGCAAAGTGTAGCCCTGGGACGGGATCTCCGACAGCCGCCCGCCGACGACGAGAAGCAGATCCGACTCCTTGATCCGGGCCAGCAGCTTCGGGTTGACGCCGAGGCCGAGATCGCCGGCATAGCAGCGGTGATCGGCCGGGAAATGGCCCTGGCGCCGGAACGAGCAGGCGACGGGGAGCGAGAACAGGTCGGCGAAGCGCGTGAAGCGCCGCACGGCCTCCGCCGACCAGCGGCTGCCGCCGAGGATCGCGAAGGGTTTTTCCGCCTGCGCCAGGAGGTTCTGCAAAGCGACCATCTGGGACAGGGCCGGATGGGTCTCGACCGGCCGGAAGGCGGGAGCATCCGCGACCGTCGCGGTCTCGACCAGCATGTCCTCGGGCAGCGCGATCACCACCGGTCCGGGCCGGCCGGCGGTGGCGACGTGGAAGGCGCGGGCGATCAGTTCCGGCAGCCGGTCGGCGCTGTCGATCTCGGTCACCCACTTGGCGATGGTGCCGAACACCGCCCGGTAATCGAGTTCCTGGAACGCCTCGCGCTCCCGCGCCGCCCGCTCGATCTGGCCGACGAACAGGATCATCGGGGTCGAATCCTGCTTGGCGATGTGCAGGCCGGGCGAGGCGTTGGTGGCGCCGGGCCCGCGGGTGACGAAGCAGATCCCGGGCTTGCCCGTCAGCTTGCCGTGCGCCTCCGCCATCATGGCGGCGCCGCCCTCCTGCCGGCAGACGGTGAGGCGGATCTGCGCGTCGTGCAGCGCGTCGAGCACCGCGAGATAGCTCTCGCCGGGGACGCAGAAGATGTCGCCGACGCCGTGGCGGGCGAGCTGGTCCACCAGGATCTGCCCGCCGGTGCGGGGGCGGGGGGCGTCGGTCATGGGTGTGTCCTCCGGTGGTCTCTCAAGGCCCGGCTCAGTGTTGGTGGCGGCCCGTCCTGCTCGCAACCTCATCCTGAGGTGCGAGTGAAACGAGCCTCGAAGGAGGGCTCCAGATGACCCTGACATCTCTGGAGCCCTCCTTCGAGGTCAGCCGATCTCTGATCGACTGACACCTTAGGATGAGGTCAAGGGTGGGAGAGAGAGCAGCATCACGCGCGCGGCCCGTTTTTTGGAATCGGGACGGGTTCACCCGCCCCAGGCCGGATCCGCCAGCACGCTCTGCGTATGGTCCCCCACCTGCGGCGAGGCGGTCTGGGCGGCCATCGGCACGCCGTCGATGACGATCGGCGAGCGCACGCTCGGGATCGTGCCGCCCTTCGCCCGGGGATCGGGCAGGTCGAGGCGCATCCCGCGATGGACCACCTGCGGGTCGGAGAAGACCTCGGCGAGGTCGTTGATCGGGCCCACCGGGACGTTGACGGCGCCGAGCCGGGCCAGCAGATCGGCCTTGGTGTGGCGGCCGGTCTCGGCTGCGATGAGCGGGATCAGCACGTCGCGGCGGGTGACGCGGCCCGGATTGGTGGAATAGTCCGGATCGAGGTGCCAGGTCGTGCCGAGGACACCACAGAACTTCTGGAACTGCCCGTCATTGCCGCAGGCGACGATGATGTGGCCGTCCGACGTCGGGAAGACCTGATAGGGGACGATGCTGGTATGCTCGTTGCCCATCCGGGGCGGCAGCATGCCCGACACGAGGTAGACCAGCGCCTGGTTACCGAGCACCGAGACCTGGGTGTCGAGGAGTGCCATGTCGATGTGGCAGCCCTTGCCGGTGGCGTGCCGGCCCTGGAGCGCGGCGAGGATCGCCACCGTGCCGTAGACCCCGGTGAACACGTCCGCGAAGGCGACCGCGGTCTTGACCGGCTCGCCCTCGGGCTCGCCGGTGAGCGACATGATCCCGCCCAGCCCCTGGACCATGAAGTCGTAGCCGGCCCGCGGCGCGTAGGGCCCGTTCTGGCCGAAGCCGGTGACCGAGCAGGTGATCAGCCGCGGGTTGAGGGCGCTCAGAGCCTCGTGGTCGAGGCCGTACTTCTTCAGGCCGCCGACCTTGAAGTTCTCGATCACCACGTCGGCATGGGCGGCGAGCTTGCGCACCACGGCCTGGCCGTCTTCGGTCTCGAAATCGGCCGCGACCGAGCGCTTGCCGCGGTTCGTCGAGTGGAAGTACGAGGCCGAGAGCGTTTCGCCGTCCGCGCCCTCGACGAAGGGCGGGCCCCAGGTCCGGGTGTCGTCGCCGACGACCGGCCGCTCGACCTTGACCACGTCGGCGCCGAGATCCGCCAGGAGCTGGCCGATCCAGGGACCGGCCAGGATGCGGGCGAGTTCGAGCACCTTGATGCCGGCGAGGGGTTTGTGCACGAAGACCGAGCCTCCCAGTCACGCGTCTCCCGTTTGCGGGATGACGCCTCAGATCCCGCTTCTGCGGGATCGCGTTCCGCCTGCATACGCCGAGGCTTAGGCAGCGGGAAAGGCCGCCGGCCTCCGGTCAGCCCTGCGTCAATCGCCGCCCGGAGGCGGGGTCGAACAGGTGGAGCGCGCTTCCGTCGATCGCGAGGCGCACCGTGTCGCCCTCCTGCGTGGCGGAGCCGGCGGGCACCTGCACCGCCACGTCGGTGCCGGCGAGCGGCCCGTGCAGCAGGCGGGTGGCGCCGAGCTCCTCGACGAAGGCGACACGGAAGGGCAGCCCGTCCTCGGCGATTTGCAGGTCCTCGGGCCGGATGCCGGCCTCGACCGCGGTGCCGGCTTTCATGCCGGTCACCGGGATCACCGTCCCGTCGATCCGCACGCCCCCCGCCACGGCCTCGGCGGGCAGGATGTTCATCGGCGGCGAGCCCATGAAGGTCGCGACGTAGCGGGTGGCCGGGCGGCGATAGATCTCGATCGGGCTACCGACCTGCTCGATCTGTCCGCCATTCATCACCACCAGCCGGTCGGCCATGGTCATCGCCTCGACCTGGTCGTGGGTGACGTAGACCGTGGTGACGCCGAGCTGGCGTTGCAGGCGGCGGATCTCGACCCGCATCTGCACCCGGAGCTTGGCATCGAGGTTCGACAAAGGCTCGTCGAACAGGAAGACCTGGGGCTTCCGCACGATCGCCCGCCCCATGGCGACGCGTTGGCGCTGGCCGCCCGAGAGCTGGCGCGGATAGCGCGTCAGCATCGCCTCGAGGCCGAGCAGCCGCGCGGCCTCGGTCACCCGGGTCTCGATCTCGTCTTTACGCGTGCCGCGGTTGCGCAAGCCGTAGGCCAGGTTGTCGTAGACGCGCATATGCGGATAGAGCGCGTAGTTCTGGAACACCATCGCGATGTCGCGGTCGGCGGGCTCGACGTCGTTGACGGTGCGGCCGCCGATGGTGATCGCCCCCGAGGTCACGGTCTCGAGGCCGGCGATCATCCGCAGCACGGTGGACTTGCCGCAGCCCGAGGGGCCGACGAGGACGCAGAAGGCGCCGTCCGGCACGTCGAGCGAGACGCCGCGCACCGCCTCGACGCCGCCGGAATAGGTTTTTCGGAGTTGGTCGAGGGCGAGGCCGGCCATCAGAGGCACCCGATCATACGGAAAGCGATCACTTCTCGGTCTCCACGAGGCCGCGCACGAACAGCTTCTGCATCGCGAACACGACCACGACCGGCGGCAGCATCGCCAGCACGGCGGTCGCCATGACGATCTGCCACTCGGTGAGCTGGTCGGTGATCGAGGTCATCTTGCGCAGGCCGATCACCACAGTCTGCATGTCGTCGCGGGTGGTGACCAGCAGCGGCCAGAGATACTGGTTCCAGCCATACAGGAACTGGATCACGAACAGGGCCGCCATCGTGGTGCGCGAGAGCGGCAGCAGGGTGTCGAGGAAGAACCGCACCGGCCCGGCCCCGTCGATGCGGGAGGCCTCGACGAGCTCGTTCGGCACCGTGAGGAAGAACTGGCGAAACAGCAGCGTCGCCGTCGCCGAGGCGATCAGCGGCAGGGCGAGGCCGGCATAGGTATCGAGCAGGCCGAGATCGGCCGCGACCTTGTAGGTCGGGTAGATGCGCACCTCGACCGGCAGCATCAGGGTGACGAAAATCGCCCAGAAGGCCGTCTGCCGGAGCGGAAACTTGAAGTAGATCAGCGCATAGGCCGAGAGCAGGGAGATGAAGATCTTGCCCAGTGCGATGGCGAGCGCCATGATCGTGCTGTTCAGCAGCATCACCCCGACGGGGACGCCGGCCATGCCGGATTCGGTCAGCGCCCGCCGGTAGGTCTCGAAGCCGTGGCCCCCCGGCCAGAGCGGCATCTGGCCGTTGGCGATGGTGGCGGCATCGTGCGTCGAGCCGATCAGCGCGAGATAGACCGGGAAGACGACGATCCCGACCCCGAGGCAGAGCACGAGATGCGGGATCAGGTTGCCGAAGCGGCGGTTCTCGACCAACGGGGCCGCTCCCTGGCGGGTGGTGTCTTGAGTGCCGTGCCGCACCGCCGTGACGGGCGTGCGACGCTCCCTATCATCGCCTAAGCTCTGACGGAAGCGCCGCCCGTCTGAAGACCTTTACAGGCCCGCCTGCTCCGCCAAGGCCTTGAGGTCTCCTTGCGGCCGGGCGCCGAGATGCGAGATGATCTCCGCCGCCGCCACCGCACCGAGGCGGGCGCAATCGGCGTGGTCGAGGCCGCGGGCGAGGCCGGCGAGGAAGCCCGCCGCGAACAGGTCGCCGGCACCGGTGGTGTCGACCACCTCGCGCACGGGCGAGGCCGGCACGGACCGGGTCTCAGCCCCCGAGACGACCAGGGCGCCCTCTTCCGAGCGGGTGACGACCCCGAGGAGCCCCGCCTCCTGGCGGAGCGCGGCCAAAGCCGTCTCGGCGTCGGCGGTCTGGTACAGGCTCTTCAGCTCGTGGATGTTGGCAAACAGGATGTCGAGGCTGCCGTCGCGGATCAGCCCCAGGAACTCGTCGCGGTAGCGGTCGACGCAGAAGGCGTCCGACAGGGTCAGCGCGACCTTGTTGCCGGCACCATGAGCGATCTTGGCCGCCTTGCGGAACGCCTCCTTGGCGGCCGGCGGGTCCCACAGGTAGCCCTCGAGGTAGACGTGGCGGGCGCTCCGCACGGTCTCCTCGTCCACGTCCGCGGCGGAGAGGCCCTGGCAGGCGCCGAGATAGGTGTTCATGGTGCGCTCGCCGTCCGGCGTCACCAGCACGAAGCAGCGGGCGGTGGCCGGGCCTTCCGTCGCCGGGGCGACGCCGAAATGCACGCCGGTGGCGTTGAGGTCGTGGGCGAAGAGGCGGCCGAGCTCGTCGTTCCGCACCTTGCCGATGAAGGCCGCCCGCGCGCCGAGGAGCGCCGCGCCGACCGCCGTGTTGGCGCCCGAGCCGCCCGAGATGATCGTGGCCTGTCCCATCACCCCGAACAGGTGCTCGGCCCGCGCCTCGTCGATGAGCTGCATCGCGCCCTTGTGCACGCCCTCACGCACCAGGAAGGCCTCGTCGGTGCGGGCCATCACGTCGACGATGGCGTTGCCGAGGACGAGGAGGTCGAGGGAGGAGGTCATGCAGGGGCTCGCGCGCAAGGAAATGGCGCGGCTGTCGCATCCGCCGCCGGGAGGGTCAAGCGCCGCCTCACGGCTCTTCGAACAGGGATGCGATGGTGAGTTCGAGGCCCGGCGGGTCGAGGACGAGGGTGCCGTCCTGCAGGGACGTGCTGTCGATCCCGTCGCCGGCCCGGCGATGGTGGACGACCGTACGGCGATCCGGATCGACCATCAGGTAGTGATGGATGCTCGGCACCCGGAAATAGCCGGAGAGCTTCTCGCTCGCATCGGTCCGGCGGGTGCTGGGAGACAGGACTTCGACGACGATGACCGGATCGGGAATCTCGACGGAGTTCGCGTCCCTGCGTGGTCCACAATAGACCAGGGCATCCGGCTCATACGCCGTACGAGCGTCGATCCGGACGGTCATGCCATCCGGCAGGGCTCGGCAAGACAGCGCAGCAGCCCGGATGCCGCGCCTCAACGCGACGTAGACGGCGGCCTTGACCTCGGCGTGCAGCACGCGCTCCGGTGTCATCGTGTAGACCTCGCCCTGCACGAGCTCGTAGCGTCCTGGATTGGTTTGGCTCCAGGCCAGGTACTCGTCCACGTTCATGTGTCTCTGCGGAAGCGGCGTCATCGCGTCGAACCTGTCGGTGGCACTCCTGCGGCCGGCATCGTAGCACGCCGGCCACCGCCCGCCGAAGCGGTCTCTCCCCCGCGAGCGCGATGGTCCGGCCGAGAGGGCAGCCCTTCCTCGGCCCCGATCCGGGCCCCGGGCGCCGGGCGGATCGACCAGTGCCGGGATGCGATAGTCGCTTTCTGCTGAACCGCTCATTTCCGTGACGGTAGGGTTGTCAAAACAACCTCAATGCTACAATCATCGGTCGCTCCGAACGATTCGTTCGTCGCCCGGAGACCGGCAAGTACTCACGAAAACGGATCGACGTCGCTCCGAAAAAGGATGGGTGCGATCATGGATCCTGTCGTCAAGTCGATTGAGGTGATCCATGGCTGATGTGTCCGGCCTGTGGACCTATCGCAGCTACAGGAACGATCCCGCTTTGATCTCCGGTGATCCGGACAAGGCGGCGCAGAACATTTTTGGCGAGGGCGTGTTCGACCTTCGTCTCGACGGAGAGGCCGTGACCGGCATGCTCGACATGGGCGGCGGCTACGTGCTCGATCTCACGGGGAGCGCCGCGGCGGGAGCGGAGATCGCCCTCGTCGGCCTGGGCCGCGCCGGAACGCCGACGGCGGGCTGGGAATACGATTATCGCGGCGTGCCCGCCTATCGCTGGCCCAACGGCGTGGGCCAGGTCCCGGCCCTGGTCGGGACGGTGATCCGGGCAAAGCCCCATGGCGGTGCGCCGGCCGGCACCGTCGCCTCGTTCATCGCCGTGAAACGGGCCTGAACCCCCTGCGAGGCCGGCCTGCGCGCCCTCCCATCGACCCGATCAGACACGAGGCCTTGACGCATGCCGATCGACCAGGCTGGACGCCCGACGACCGGGCCCCGATCCGCTCCGCCGCGCCGGCGGCGGGCCGTGCCCCTCGCCCTGCTGGCGGCCCTCGCGGCCGGGCCGGTCGCGGCGCAGACCGGGCCCGCGGCGGCTCCGGCCGGGCCTGCGGCGGCGCCCGCGAAAAGCCCGCTCTTCGCCAACCCGCCGATCCTCGGCGAGCGGGGCGCGAGCACGCCGCGGCTCCGGGGCTTCGCCCCGGGCGCGGCGGTGACGGCGCCGGCACCGCGGCGCACGCTCGACCTCCATGTCAGGAAGATCGCCGGCACCCTGTACAACCCGGCGACGGGCCGGAACGACCAGGTCAGCCTGCGCAGCTATACCGGCGAGGGCGTCGATCCGTCGGCGCCCTACGTGGCGCCGGTCATCGAGGTCGCCCCGGGCCAGCGCGTCACCGTCGCCCTGCACAACGATCTCGAGCCCGAGCCGGATTGCGCCGGCGGCCATGCCGCGCCGAACACGCCGCACTGCGCCAACAGCACCAACCTCCACTCGCACGGCCTCTGGGTCAGCCCTGCCGGCAACGGCGACAACGTGCTGGTGTCGATCGATCCGAAGCAGAGCTTCACCTATTACTACGATCTCCCGGACGATCACCCGTCCGGCACCTTCTGGTACCACACCCACCGGCACGGCTCGACGGCGTTGCAGGTGTCGAGCGGCATGGCCGGCGCCCTCGTCGTGCGGGGGAACCGCCTGCCGCAGGCGAACGCCAACGGCGACATCGACACGCTGCTGACCAACGGCGACGGCAGCAGCATGGAGGAGCGCCTGCTCGTCCTGCAGCAGATCCAGTATGCTTGCCGCGACGCGACGGGTAAGATCAAGACGGGACCCGACGGCGGCTGGGTCTGCGATCCGGGCGACGTCGGCGGCATCGAGCTGGGTCCCGATCCGACGAATCGCTACGACCAGTTCGGGCCCCAATCCTGGTCGACCTCGGGCCGCTTCACCACGATCAACGGGCTCATGCGCCCGCATTTCGAGGCCCGGGCCGGGCGCGTCGAGCGCTGGCGCCTGATCCATGGCGGCGTGCGCGACACGATCGTGCTGGCCTTCCGGCCGCGCAAGCCGGGCGCTCCCGATCCGGTCAATCTCGGCAAGGCGCAGATCGCGCAGTACCTCGCCCGGTATTGCGACGGTGCGCCGATCGCCTACCATCTGGTCGCCGCCGACGGCCTGACCATGAAGGCGGCGTTCAAGACCACCGCCACGACCCTGCAGCCCGGCTACCGCAACGACGCCCTCGTGATCTTCCCGGAGGCGGGCGATTACTGCGTCACCAACGAGGCCGTGGTGGGCGCCGCCAGCGTCACCCAGTCCGCGCGCGAGCGCCAGCTGCTCGCCACGGTCGCGGTCGCGCCCGGCACCCCGGCGCCGGACCCCGCCGCTGCCCTGACCGAGGCGCTGGTGGCCGCGGCCGAGCGGACCATGCCGGCTTCGGTCAAGCCGAGCGTCGTCGCCGACCTGAAGGACGGTCTCAAGCTCACCCGCTTCGTGCCCCATCCCGACATCGCCGAGGGCGAGGTCACCGGCCGGCAGGAGCTGACCTTCTTCATCAAGATCGAGCCCGGCAAGCCGGCGACCTTCGAGGTCGGCAACACGTCCTTCGACCCGAAGAAGTTCGATCCGGCGACGTTCGCGCCCCGGCCCTACGATCCGAGTGTCGTCGACCGGCTGCTGCCCCTCGGCGGGGTCGACGAATGGACGCTGCAATCGGCCTTCGCCAGCCACCCGTTCCACATCCACGTCAACCCGTTCCAGATCGTCGAGATCCGCGATCCGAACGGGGTCGACGTCAGCGCGCCGGGTGCGGTCGACCAGGCCGGCGGCACCGACACGCAATATCCCGGCCTGAAGGGCGTGTGGAAGGACACGTTGTGGGTCAAGAACCTGATCGAGAAACCGGCGGACTTTCCCGCCAAGCTCGACTCCTCGACCTACACGATCAAGATTCGCACCCGCTATCAGCGCTACATTGGCGAATATGTCCTGCATTGCCACATCCTCGATCACGAGGACCAGGGCATGATGCAGAACGTCTGCGTCGACCTGCCGAACGGCAGCGGCACCAATTGCGGCCGCCTGCTGCGCCCGGACCGGGTATCGACCCCGCGCCCGCACCATTGAGGCCTCACCCGTGGCGCGCATGCGGCGCGCCACGGCTCACTGGCGATCCACTCCTCCGGACGGTCTCTTCCGGGTGGCGGATCACTGCATCGACTGCATCTCGCAGTTCGCGTAGGCCACGCTGCCGTCGGCAAAGGCCTTGAGCTTGCGCGCATAGGCCTCGGCGCCGGTGCGGTAGGGGCCGAGCTGCGCGTTGTAGGCCTTGATCCCGTCATTGTAGGTGTAGGCCTCCCAGCCCGGGCAGCCGCCCTTGGCATCGAGGCAGGCGGGCTTCTGCGGCAGGGCGGGCTTCACCGGCTTCTCGCTCGCCGGCGGCGGGGCCGGCGGGGTGGGGCAGGCTCCTTGCGCCGCGGGCGCCAGCAGCATCAGGAGGGCGGCGAGGGCTTTGCGCGGCACGGCTTCGTCTCCGGTGAGGGGCGGCCTCTCACGCCATCGTGTGGTCGGCGGATCGGGTCAAACCTCCGCTCGCGGCTTATCTGTGGCGCAGTCAGCCCTGCTCCCGGTTCCCGAATGCTCGCCCCACCCCGGATCGCCTTTCCTCGTCTGGCCTACCCTTGGCTCGACCGCGCCGGCCGCCTGTCGCGGTTCAAGCTCGCGGTCTTCCTCCTCGCGCTCGCGCCCGGCCTGTGGTTCACCGGGGCCTACGCCCTCGACCGCCTCGGCGCGAAGCCGCTGACCGCCTATCTCCACGCCATGGGCGACTGGTCGGTGCGGTTCCTGATCCTCTCGCTCGCGGTCACGCCGATGCGGCGCATCGCCAACGCGCCGAAGCTGATCCTGGTGCGGCGGATGCTGGGGCTCACCGCGCTCGCCTACGCGCTGGTGCACTTCACCCTCTACATCGCCGACCAGAAGTTCGACCTCGCCCGGGTGGCGAGCGAGATCGTTTTTCGCATCTACCTCACCATCGGGTTCGCCGGTCTGCTCGGCCTCGTCGTGCTCGGCGTCACCTCGACCGACGGGATGATCCGCCGCCTCGGCAAGGCCTGGCCGCGGCTGCACCGGCTGGTCTACCCGCTCACCGCCCTGGCCCTGCTGCACTTCTTCATTCAATCGAAGATCGACGTCTCGAACCCGGTCTACTGGAGCGGGCTGTTCCTGGCCCTGATGGGCTGGCGGCTGATGCACCACCTCAAGGTGCCGACCGCGCCGCTGCCGCTCTTGGGCCTCAGCGTGGCCGCCGGGCTCGCCACGGCAGGGCTGGAGGCCCTGTGGTACGCGCTCGCCACCGGCGTGCCCCCGCTCGCCGTGCTCGCTGCCAACCTCGACTTCTCCTACGACGTGCGCCCGGCCTGGTGGGTGCTCGGCACGGTGCTCCTGACCGTACCGCTCAACCTGTGGCAGGGCCGCGCGGCGTCGGGCGGGAGGGGGTCGGCGGCGAAAGGACCGGTGGCACGGGCTGCACGAGCCTGACGGTCTCGGGCTGACGATCGCACAGGGAGACCTGAAACCCTCCGTGTCATCCCGGAGCCGCGCGGCGGAACCCGGGATCCATAACCGCTGACTCTTCAGGATAGAGCCGGCCATGTTCAGCCTGTTCCCGAGCCGTCAGCGGTTATGGCTCCCGGGTTCTCGCCTCCGGCGAGCCCCGGGATGACGGGCAGGAAAGAATGACGAGCGTTCGACTTTGACAGGAGGTCGAGCCTTCCTTTGCCGAAGCGAAATACGAGAATAGCGCAGGAAAGCTCGGTCAGCTTTCTTGCCAATCTCGATCAATGGTCTGGAATGTTCAGAGAAGTGGTGCCCGGGGACGGAGTCGAACCGCCGACACTGCGATTTTCAGTCGCATGCTCTACCAACTGAGCTACCCGGGCGCACCGCCGCGCGAGGAGACGGTTCAGGCACCAGAGATCGTCCCCGTTCAGGGACGGCACCACCCTTACGAAAGATAAGGAAGTGGTGCCCGGGGACGGAGTCGAACCGCCGACACTGCGATTTTCAGTCGCATGCTCTACCAACTGAGCTACCCGGGCCCGCCGGCTGCGTGGGGCAGCGGCGTTGAGCGGCGGTATAGAGACGCTCGGATCGCCTGTCCAGCCGTCTCGTGCGGGCGCGCGGGCGATTGTTTGCCGGCAGCTACCTCTTGCCTCTGTCTGCCGGCAGCCGCCTCATGCCTCGGCGGTACGGCGACGGCGGGGCGCGCGGGCCGGGCTCGCAGGGGTGCGCGGGCGGCGGGTCTTGGTCGCGGCGGCCTTCTTCATGGCGGTCTTCTTGACCGGGGCCTCGCGGGAGGAGGGCGCGTTGGCCTCGCCGCCCGCATGAGCGTCGAGGAAGGCGCGGCAGGCGTTGAAGTCGGTCTCGATCTCGGGCGGCAGCGCCTCCAGGCGCTTCTCGCGGGCGAGCGAGGCGGCGAAGCGCAGCATCGCCGGGGTCGGTGGGCGGGTCGCGCCATCGCCCGTCGGAATGGTCCTGTCCTCCCCCAAGGCGGTCCTGGGCCCCGCATGGGTGTTGAGGAAGAGCCGGCAGGCGCCGGCCTCGCGGGTCGCCTCCGGGGGGAGGGGGATCCCCTTGCGGGCGGCGAGCGACTTGGCGAAGGACACCATCGCGGCGGTCGGCGCCCGGCCGCCGCGGGGCGGGGCCTCGCCCTCGACCGCCAGCCGCTCGGCGCCCGAGACCGCGCCGATCAACGCCTCGACCCGCTCGCGGGTGCGCTGGCGGAAGGCCTCGGCCCGCCGCACGGCTTCCGATTTCGTCGTCGCCCGACCGATCTCGGCCAGTTCCGATTCGAACACCGCCCGCCCGACCGGGTCGCCATAGGCCGGAAACACCCGGCGTACCGCGGCCACGAAGGCGAGGCCCACGTCCGTCACGGTGATCGCCGGGTCCTTGCCCTTGAGCAGCGTGACGTAGTGGCTCTTCATCAGCTTCGGCAGCACCGCGTCGCGGGTCGCGGCGGTGCCCAGCCCCTTCGGCTCGGTCGGGTTGGCGGGGTTCTCCAGCGCCCGCTTCAGGGCCGGATCCTCGATCTGGTCGATCAGGCGGCCCATCACCACCGGCAGCTCGCCCCGGGTGATGCGCCGGGGCGGCTCGGTCCGGGCGGTCTCGATCGTCGGTTCGCCGCCCGTGCCGGCCTCGCCGTCGCGGACCGGCGGCAGGCGCCCGGTGGTCGGCTCGTCGTCGGCCTTGGCCTTGCCGGGCACCACCTCGTCCTCGTCGGCCTCGGTGCCGTAGAGGGCGCGCCAGCCCGGCACCTTCACCACGCTGCCGGTGATGACGAAGCGCTTCTGTCCGAGCGGCGTCGCCACCTCGGCCGTCACCGTGGTGCGGGCGTCGATCCCGTCGGCCATGTGGGCGGCCAAAAAGTTCTTGGCGACGAGCAGCCACAGCCGCAACGCCTCGGGCGCGGCGTCGCCCGGGCCGGGCACCTTGCGCAGGGGCACGATGGCGTGGTGCTCGCCCGGGTCCTTGACGTAATGCCCCTTCGGCCCGCAGCGGATCTGCGGCGTCGCCGGGTTGTGGGCGGAGAGATCCTTGTCGGCCACCGCGATCGCCGCGAGCACCGCGGCGGCGTCCTTGGCTTGCGATTCCGGCAGGTGCACCGATTCGGTGCGGGGATAGCTGAGATAGCCCTTGTCGTAGAGCGCTTGCGCGTGGCGCGCCGTGACTTGGGGGTCCCAGCCGAAGCGCTTGGCGCAGGCGCGCGCCAGGGTGTCCTTCGAGAAGAGCTTGGGCGGCGTCCGGCGCACGTCCTTCTGCACCACCGCGAGGGGGCCGGCCCAGCCCTCGGCGGCGTCGCGGATCGTCTCCGCGTCCTCGATCGCGAAGATCTTGTCCTTCGGCGCGTGCCAGAGCGTCAGGCCGGCGCCGCTCTCCGTCGTCACCGGCAGGGCGACCTTATAGAAGTCGCGCGGCACGAAATTGCGGATGCGCTCCTCGAGATCGGCCAGGATCGCCAGCGTCGGCGTCTGCACGCCGCCGAAGCGCCAGGGCTCGCGGAAGGCCGGCGGGCGCAGGCGCAACGACACCGCCCGCGTGCCGTTGAGGCCGAGATGCCAATCCTCGTATTGCCGGCACAGGGCCTCGAGATAGGCGGCATAGTCGCGCTCGCCGGAATCGTCCTCGCGCGCCAGCAGCCCGAAGGCGCGGCGGATCGAAATCTCGTCGAGCGCCCCGAGGCGCAGGCGATCGACCCGGCCGCGCCAGCCGAGATGCTCCAAGACCTCCCAGGCGATCATCGAGCCCTCGCGCCCCGGATCGGTCGCGATGATCACCCGCTCGACCCCGGACAGCGCCTGGCGGATCGCCGCGAGCTTCGGCGCGTGCGACTGGCCCGAGCGGCCGTGACCGGGTGCGACCGGCAGCCGCTCCATGGCGATCGGCAGCGCGTCGAAGCGCCAGGGCTTCCAGTCCGGTCGGATCTCCCCGGGCTCGGCCACTTCCAGGAGGTGCCCCTCGGCCGCGACGCAGACCGTGCTGGGCGAGCGGAAGAACCGCTGCACCTGGCGCATCGCCGAGGGTTTCTCGAAGAAGAACAGGGTCTTGCCGCGAGGATTCGAACCGGAGGGTGAGCCGGGGGAGGTGGCCTGCGCCATGGCAGCGGGACGCTCCTGGGCGGGCGGAGGAGCCCGAACGAAGCGGGAACATACCGGAGGCTCCCGGGTACGGTCAACGCGGCGCATCGCGAAAAGAAAGGGCGCGGGCTTCTCCTCTTCCCGCGGGTGCAGGGCTGTCCGGGGAAAGATTGAGGCGCGAGTTTTCCCCTCTCCCCGCGGGCGGGGAGAGGCCTTCACCCCCCTCGTCGGGGGTGAAGGGAGCAGCGAACCGCAGGTTCGCCGCGAGGGTGAGGGGGTGTCTCAGGATGAGGCTCTTCCGGAACCTCCCCCTCACCCTCGCTCCGGCTTTCGCCTCCGCTCACTTCATCGACGACAAGGTCGATCAAGTCCTCTCCCCGCCCGCGGGGAGAGGGAGATTTCCCGCGCCTCCTCTTTTCCCCGGACAGCCCTGCCGTCCGCGGGGAGAGGGGAAACCCGGCGCCACACCGTTCCCCAGACGGCCCTTCCCCGAATGAGCGCCGCTCTCGGCTCCGCGTTCGCGCGATTCACCCTCACCGCCACGTTTCTGCCCGCGAAACGCCGCTTGCGCCCCGTGCATTCATCACATAAAGATATCTTTATGTTTCGCATCGGAGGCGAGGAGCCCCCAGTTATGACCGCCACCGTCCCCTTCGTCGACGCTTTGAGCGTGCTGCGGGCCGCCGCGGAGGAGACGCGCCTGCGCATCCTGGCGCTGCTCGGCGAGGGGGAGTTGTCGGTCTCCGACCTCACCGACATCCTCGGCCAGTCGCAGCCGCGGATCTCCCGCCACCTCAAGCTCCTGGTCGAGGCCGGGCTGGTGGTGCGCCACCGTGAGGGCGCCTGGGCGTTCTTCCGCCTGCGCGAGGGGATGGCTGCCTTGGTCGCCCCCCTCATCGCGGCCCTCGACACCGCGGCGCCGCCGCTCTCCGAGGACCGGGCGCGCCTCCAGGCGGTGCGGGCGCAGCGCGCGGAAGCCGCCCAGAGCTTCTTCGCGCGGCTGGCGCCGCAATGGGACCGAGTCCGCTCGCTCCACGTGCCGGAGGCCACCGTCGAGGCGGCGGTGCTCGACGCGCTGGGGAGCGGCCCGATCGGCAGCGTGGTCGATCTCGGCACCGGCACCGGGCGGATGCTCGGTCTCCTGGCGCCGCGGGCCGCCCGGGCGACGGGGTTGGATGCCAACCACACGATGCTCTCGGTCGCCCGCGCCAACCTGGAGCGCCAGGGCCTGACCCGGATCGACCTGCGCCAGGGCGACATCCACGCCCCGCCCTTCGGCCGGGCGAGCTTCGATCTCGTGTTGATCCACCAGGTGCTGCATTATCTCGACGACCCGGCGCGGGCGCTTCGCGAGGCCGCCCGCCTCGTCGCTCCGGGCGGCCGCCTCCTCGTGGTCGATTTCGCCCCCCACAGCCTGGAATTCCTGCGCGCGGACGAGGCGCATCGCCGCCTCGGCTTCGCTCCGGAGCAGGTCGCGAGCTGGCTCTCCGAGGCCGGCCTGGCCGACGTGCGGCTGCGCCACCTCGCGCCCTCCGGGGCCGCGGAGCACCAGCTGACCGTCACGCTCTGGCTCGCCCATCACCCCGAGGCCGCCGCCGATCAGCAGATCGGTGCCGGGCTGCCCGACCGCGCCGTCGCCTGATTCTCCCCTTTCTCGATCGTCCGCCGAGGCCGCCGATGTTCCCCTCCTCCTTCCGCCCCAGCCGCGACAGCCACCGCCCGATCCGGGTCTCGTTCGAGTTCTTCCCGCCGAAGACCGCCGAGATGGAAGCGACCCTGTGGTCGTCGATCGAGCGCCTGGCCCCCTTGGGCCCCAGCTTCGTCTCGGTGACCTACGGCGCCGGCGGCTCGACCCGCGAGCGCACCCACAACACCGTGGCGCGCCTGGTGCGCGAGACCGACCTGAAGCCCGCCGCCCACCTCACCTGCGTGGCCGCCACCAGGGGTGAGGTCGACGACGTGGTGCGCGCCTATCACGAGGCCGGCGTGCGCCACATCGTGGCCCTGCGCGGCGACCCGGCGGAGGGCGTCGGCACCGCCTACACGGCGCATCCGGGCGGCTACGAGCGCTCCTGCGACCTCGTCGCCGGCATCAAGCGCATCGGCGACTTCGAGGTCTCGGTCTCGGCCTATCCGGAGCGCCACCCGGAGGCCGGCTCCCTCGACCAGGATCTCGACGCGCTGAAGGCCAAGGTCGATTGCGGCGCCGACCGCGCCATCTCCCAGTTCTTCTTCGAGAACGATCTGTTCTTCCGCTACCTCGACCGGGTGCGGGCGCGCGGCATCAATATTCCGATCATCCCCGGCATCCTGCCGGTACAGAACTTCAAGCAGGCCGCCAACTTCGCCCGCCGCACCGGCGCCTCGGTGCCGGACTGGCTCGCCGCCCGCTTCGAGGGGCTGGAGGACGACGTCGCCACCCGCAAGCTGGTGGCCGCGGCGGTCGCCGCCGAGCAGGTGCTGGATCTCGTTGACCGCGGCATCACCGATTTCCATTTCTACACCATGAACCGCGCCGACCTCGTCTACGCGATCTGCCACCTCTTGGGCTTGCGCGCGGCGCCGGTGGTGGCGGAGAAGGCGGCGGCCTGATCCGTCTTCTCTCAAGGAGAGCCTTCCGTGGCTGAACCGCAGGACATGATCGTTCCGCTGCTGCGTGAGATGCGCGCAGCCTTCGAGCAGCGATTCGACCGGATCGACCGCAAGCTCGACGAACACGATGCGCGCTTCGACAAGATCGAGCGGCGGTTCGACAATCTTCGGCAAGCGGTCAACGGTGAGTCCATCCTCGGCCGCTATGCAGTTGCGGAAGTCGAGGAGCGCCTGGACGCGATCGAGCGACGCCTCGCCGAGATTGAAACCCGGCGCTGAGTCGGGAAAAATCTCGTATTGACCGACACAGACAAACCGGGTCGTACTGCGCGACCCGGCTCAATTTTGCATCTATTGTACTGCCCGACCCGCTGGAACCACACCCCGATGACCGATTTCCGCCCCGCCGACGGTGCCGACATCCTGACCGCCCTGCGCCGGCGCGCGGCGGAGAAGATCCTCGTCCTCGACGGGGCGATGGGCACGGTGATCCAGCGCCTCGGCCTGACCGAGGCCGATTTCCGCAGCGAGCGCTTTCGCGATCACGCCCATGACCAGAAGGGCAACAACGATCTCCTGATCCTCAGTCAACCGGACGCGATCCGGCAGATCCACCTCGACTATTTCCTCGCCGGCGCCGACGTCGTCGAGACCAACACCTTCTCGGGCACCACGATCGCCCAAGCCGATTACGGCATGGAATCGGTGATCCACGAGCTGAACGCGCAAGGCGCGCGGCTCGCCCGCGAGGCGGCGGTTCTCGCCGAAAAGCAGGACGGGCGCCGCCGCTTCGTCGCCGGCGCCATCGGCCCGACGAACCGCACCCTGTCGATCTCGCCGGACGTCAACAATCCGGGCTACCGCGCTGTCACCTTCGACCAGGTCCGCGAGGCCTATGCCGAGCAGGTCCGCGGCCTGATCGCCGGCGGCGCGGAACTCATCCTGATCGAGACGGTGTTCGACACGCTGAACGCCAAGGCGGCGGTGGCGGCGGCCTGGCAGGTTTTCGACGAGACCGGCACCCGCCTGCCGATCATGATCTCGGGCACCATCACCGACCTCTCGGGCCGCACCCTGTCGGGCCAGACCCCGACCGCGTTCTGGCACTCGCTGCGCCACGCCGAGCCGCTGACCTTCGGCCTCAACTGCGCGCTCGGCGCCCGCGAGATGCGCGCGCATATCGATGAATTGTCGCGCACCTGCGACACCCTGGTCTGCGCCTACCCCAATGCCGGCCTGCCGAACGAGTTCGGCCTCTACGACGAGAGCCCGGAGGCGATGGCCAGGCTCGTCGGCGAGTTCGCCGAGAGCGGCCTCGTCAACATGGTCGGCGGCTGCTGCGGCACCACGCCGGACCACATCCGCGCCATCGCCGGTGCGGTGGCCGGCAAGGCGCCGCGCCGGGCGCCGACCGTGAAGCCCTTGATGCGCCTGTCGGGCCTCGAGCCCTTCACGCTGACGCCCGAGATCCCGTTCGTGAACGTGGGCGAGCGCACCAACGTCACCGGCTCGGCGCGCTTCCGTAAGCTCGTCACCAACGGCGACTACGCCGCCGCCCTCGACGTCGCCCGCGACCAGGTCGCGGCCGGCGCCCAGATCATCGACGTCAACATGGACGAGGGCCTGCTCGACTCGCAGAAGGCGATGGTCGAGTTCCTCAACCTCGTCGCCGCCGAGCCCGACATCGCCCGCGTCCCGGTGATGATCGATTCCTCGAAGTTCTCGGTCATCGAGGCCGGCCTGAAATGCGTGCAGGGCAAGGCGATCGTGAACTCGATCTCGCTCAAGGAGGGCGAGGAGAAGTTCATCCACGAGGCCAGGATCTGCCGCTCCTACGGCGCCGCCGTGGTGGTGATGGCCTTCGACGAGGACGGGCAGGCCGATTCGCTCGAGCGCAAGGTCGCGATCTGCACCCGCGCCTACAAGGTGCTGACCGAACAGGTCGGCTTTCCCCCTGAGGACATCATCTTCGATCCCAACGTCTTCGCGGTGGCGACCGGCATCGAGGAGCATGACGGCTACGGCGTCGCCTTCATCGAGGCGGCGCGGATCATCCGCGAGACCCTGCCGCACGCCCATATCTCGGGCGGCATCTCGAACCTGTCCTTCGCCTTCCGCGGCAACGAGCCGGTGCGCGAGGCGATGCACGCGGTGTTCCTGTACCATGCGATCAAGGTCGGCATGGACATGGGCATCGTGAATGCCGGCCAGCTCGCGGTCTACGACGAGCTGCCCGCCGAACTCCGCGAGCTGTGCGAGGACGTGGTCCTCAACCGCCGCGAGGACGCCACCGAGCGCCTGCTCGACGCCGCCGCCCGCTTCAAGGAGGGGGGACAGGCGCGCGACAAGACCGCCGATCTCGCCTGGCGCGAGGCGCCGGTGGAGAAGCGCCTGGAGCACGCGCTCGTCAACGGCATCACCGAATACATCGAGGCCGATACCGAGGAGGCCCGCGCCGCAGCCGCCCGTCCGCTCCACGTCATCGAGGGCCCGCTGATGGCCGGCATGAACGTGGTCGGCGACCTGTTCGGCGCGGGAAAAATGTTCCTGCCGCAGGTGGTGAAGTCGGCCCGCGTGATGAAGCAGGCGGTGGCCTACCTGATGCCGTACATGGAGGCGGAAAAAGCCGCCAACGGGGGCGTCGGCGGGCGGCAGGCGGCCGGCAAGGTGCTGATGGCGACGGTGAAGGGCGATGTCCACGACATCGGCAAGAACATCGTCGGCGTCGTGCTCGCCTGCAACAACTACGAGATCATCGATCTCGGCGTGATGGTGCCGGCAGCCAAGATCCTGGACACCGCCCGCAAGGAGAACGTCGACATCGTCGGTCTGTCGGGCCTCATCACGCCCTCCCTCGACGAGATGGTCCACGTCGCGGCCGAGATGGAGCGCGAGGGCTTCGACGTGCCGCTGCTCATCGGCGGGGCGACGACCAGCCGGGTCCACACCGCGGTGAAGATCCACCCGGCCTATGCCAAGGGCCAGGCGGTCTACGTGACCGATGCCAGCCGCGCCGTCGGCGTGGTCTCGAACCTGCTCTCGCCCGACACCAGGGGGCAGACGATCGAGACGGTGCGCGCCGAGTACAAGCGCGTCGCCGAGGCCCATGCCCGCTCGGAGGCCGACAAGCAGCGCCTTCCCCTCACACGAGCCCGCGCCAACGCCTTCAAGCCCGACTGGTCGGCCTACACACCGGTCAAGCCGACGTTCACCGGCACGCGGGTTTTTCGCAGCTACGAGGTGGCGGAACTCGTCCCCTATATCGACTGGACGCCCTTCCTGCAGACCTACGAGTTCAAGGGCCGCTATCCGGCGATCCTCGACGACCCCGAGCAGGGGCCGGCCGCCCGCGCCCTGTTCGAGGACGCGCAAGCCATGCTGCGCCAGATCGTCGAGGAGCGCTGGTTCAACCCGAAGGCGGTGATCGGCTTCTGGCCGGCCAACGCGGTCGGCGACGACATCCGGCTGTTCACCGGCGAGAGCCGGACCGACACGCTCGCCACCTTCCACGGCCTGCGCCAGCAGCTCTCGAAGCGCGACGGGCGGCCCAATACCTGCCTGTCGGACTTCGTGGCGCCGGCCGAGAGCGGGCTGCCCGACTATGTCGGCGGCTTCGTGGTCACGGCGGGCCTGGAGGAGGTGCGGATCGCCGAGCGCTTCGAGCGCCAGAACGACGATTACAAGTCGATCCTGGTCAAGGCGCTCGCCGACCGCATCGCCGAGGCCTTCGCCGAGCGGATGCACGAGCGGGTGCGGCGGGAATTCTGGGCCTATGCGGCCGACGAGACCTATTCCCCGGCGGACCTCGTCACCGAGCCCTATGCCGGCATCCGCCCGGCCCCGGGCTACCCGGCCCAGCCCGACCACACCGAGAAGGTCACGCTGTTCGACCTGCTCCAGGCCGAGCCGCGGATCGGCGTCAAGCTCACCGAATCCTACGCGATGTGGCCGGGCTCCTCGGTCTCGGGCCTCTACCTCGCCCATCCGGACGCGCATTACTTCGGCGTCGCCAAGGTGGAGCGCGACCAGGTCGAGGATTACGCCGCCCGCAAGGGGATGGACGTTGCCGAGGTCGAGCGCTGGCTCGGCCCGGTGCTGAACTACGACACGGCGCGGTATCGCGTGGCGGCGGAGTAGGGGGCGGACTGGGGCCTACGGTGCCGCGGCGGGAACCTGCCGCTGCGGCATGCACTTGCGTCGGGACTCGTCCGGCTCCATCTTGGACATGAACCCCGGAGGCGCGCATGGGTGAGATCGCGAAGCTGTTCTGGGCCGACGGCGCACAGGCCGTGCGCCTGCCCGAGGGGTGGCGCCTCGAAGGCGAGGCGGTGCAGGTACGCCGCGAGGGCAATGCGGTGATCTTGGAGCCGATGCCGGGAAACTGGGATTGGCTGAAAGCTCTCGTTGGTCCGGTTGATAATGATTTCGAGGCGGCCGTTGCTGAGCAGCCACCGCTGCCGGACAGCGACATGTCCGATGTCTTTCCGTGATTTACCTCCTCGACTCTAATGCCGTGATCGGCCTGTTGAAGGGGCATGCTGGGCTTTGGGCCCGGGTCAATCAGCAAAAAGATACAGATATCGTTTTCTCAAGTGTCGTTGCACACGAACTCTTCTATGGAGCGTTCCGTAGCCAGCATCGAGCAGCCTCCCTCGCTCGCGTCGATGCCTTGCGGTTTCCGATCCTGCCTTTCGACGCCTCCGATGCCCGCCGGGCTGGGGAAGTGCGAGCGTCTCTGGCAGCTATCGGTACGCCGATCGGTCCCTACGACGTGCTGATCGCCGGACAGGCCAGCCAGCGAGGCTTGGTGCTGGTGACGCATAATCTGCGAGAGTTCCGCCGCGTCCCTGGTCTCGCGGTGGAGGACTGGGAAGCCGCAGACCTTGCCACATGACCCGGGCTTGACCGCCGCGCCCGCCCCGGCTCAAAGCTGGGCTTGAGGATGCGGGAAGGATCGGGGATGCGGACAGGACCAGGGAGGCTCGCCCTCGTCGCCGTGGCGGGCGCCGTCGCGGCGGCGGCCGGCTGCACCGAATTCTCCTACATCTCGAAGACCTATGTCGGCCTCCAGCCGCAGGTGGTCACGATCGGCTGCAACGACCCCTACGAGGTCTACGATCAGCGCCAGCAGCGCAAGGTCCTGATCGTCTCGAACAACCTGCGGGAGATCACCGGCTGCGGCCTGGAGGGCAAGGACCCGGCGCTCACCCGCCGGCGCCGCTTCTCGGAGGCCGCCGCGACCTATCTCAAGGAGACGGCGCGGGAGACCTGCACCATCGTCGGCGAGACGGTGTTCACCGATCTCCAGACCGAGTTCGTCTATTCCTGCGCCGAGCCGATCGAGAAGCCCGGCACCAAGGTGCCGCGCCTGCCGGGCCGGTACTGAATCCTCAATCGCCGTCGTGAATCGCCGGGTGCGGGAAGGTGCGCTCGGCCGCGTCGCCGGCCGCCGCCAGCATCGCCCGGGCGAAGCGGCGCGCCTCGGCCCGGTCGAGGGCGATCGCCGCCGTGACCGGCGCGCCGTCGAGGTCGGCGAGGTCCAGTTCGAGCCGTACGCCCGCCTCGGTCGGCGTCACCCGCAGGGTCCAGTCGCGATCGCTCATCCGTCCGCTTCAATTCGTTGTCCGGCGCCAATGCCCGTGACATCGGCCCTATAGACCAATTTCCGGAGAGGTCGATGGGTTCGCGCCGGTTGACGCTGCGACCGTCGCCGTGGTCGACCCGCGCCGGGATGTGAATCGAGAGAATCGGACCATGAGCGAGATCGTCTTCCGCACCGGCGAGGCCACCGTGCTGGCCGCCGATGGCCAGTACACCGACGCGATGCCCGAGGTGCTGATCGGCTCGGTGCGCGGACCGGTGGGGCAGGCCTTCGCCTCGATGATGGGGCAGGTCCAGGGCCATACGCGGATGTTCGTGGTGCGCGACCTCAACCAGCTCGTCCGCCCCGCCACCATGATGACCACCAAGGCGACGATCCACACCGCCGAATACGTCGAACTCCTCGGCGGCGTGGTCCAGGCCGCGACGGGGGACGCCATCGTCGATTGCATCATCGAGGGCATCCTGCCCCGCGACGGGCTCGACGAACTGTGCATGATCATCATGATCTGGCTCGACCCGCGCTGCCCCGAGGATCCGAACCTCGACCGCAAGGACCTCTACCGCACCAACTACGAGGCGACGAAGCTCGCCATCGCCCGGGCGCTCAAGGGCGAGCCGAGCGTCGACGAACTGATCGCCAACCGCCACACCGTGCGCCACTACGCCCTCGAGGGCGTGCTCGACGACGAGGCCTGACGGGTCTGTTTCGGCGGGCGGCTGCGCAGTTGACCGCAGCTTGACAGCGCCGCAAGGTGCGCCGCCCGCCACCTCGACTCCGCGCGCGGGCCGTCCATCACGCCTTGTGGGGCTCAAGATGCGTCCAATCCGCGCCGCGTTGATCCTGTCTGCGGCCCTGTCCGCCTGTGCCGTCCTATCCGGACCGGGTCTCGCGCAGCAGCCCCAGGGTGGCGCGCAGGCGCCGGCGGGCGGGCGCACCGCCACCCCGGCCTCGTCGCCGATCACGGTCTGGGATGCCCGCATCGCGGCCGGCGATCTCGTCGTCTCCGGCAGCGTCGGCAAGGCCGGCGTGGTCGTCACCCTCGATGACGACATCCCGGTCACCTCCGACAAGCGTGGGCGCTTCACCCTGAAGGTGCCCTACGTGCCGCAGAACTGCGTCGCGACGCTCAAGGCCGGCGAGGCCTCGCGCGAGATCGCGATCGCGAATTGCGGTGCCACCGGCGCCCCGGGCGCGAAGGGCGAGCCGGGCCCGACCGGGCCGCAGGGCATGGCCGGCCTCGCCGGGCCGCCGGGCCCGAAGGGCGAGGCCGGACCCAAGGGTGATGCAGGGCCCAAGGGTGACGCAGGGCCCAAGGGTGAGCCCGGCCCGAAGGGCGAGGCTGGTCCCAAGGGCGAGGCTGGTCCCAAGGGTGAGGCTGGTCCCAAGGGTGAGGCTGGTCCCAAGGGTGAACCCGGCCCGAAGGGCGAGGCAGGGCCTAAGGGTGAGCCCGGCCCGAAGGGCGAGGCGGGTCCGGCCGGGCCGGTCGGCTCGGCGGGCGCGACCGCCACGGCGAGCGGTGCGCTGCCGTTCCGGATGCTGCGCACCGACGGCTGCTCCAAGCCGCATTGCGAACTGGTCTGCGACGCGGGCGAGACCTTCGTGTCGGCCTATTGCCTGCGCGGCGGCACCGCGAACTTCACCCGCCGCGAGAGCGGCGAGGCGGTGGCGCTCTGCCCGCCCGACAGCTCGGGCATGGTCGGGTTCTGTGCCAAGCTGTGAGGCTGTATCAGGCCGCTGAAGAAGAGGCTTGTTGCTCTGCGGCCTGGCTCGGCGTCGTTTGGTCTGGCGGGGTGTGCCGATCCCCGGCGTCGCGGCGGCCGGTCGTGCCGGGCCGGCCCGCTGCGCTGGGGCAGGGCTCAGCGGCAGGCAGCAAGAGGGAGGTGCCGTCGCTTCGTCACGGGTCCGCTCACGCGGCCAGGAATTTCGACGCAGGCTCGTCGGCTGCATCGCAGTCTTCACCAAAAGGTTCCCGGCAATATTTGCTGCGGCCGCGCTTGCCCCGGCCGATGTCCATCATACTCTCAGAGAGTAGGCGGGACGAGGCGCCGCGAGCGGCCGACATCCCCTCGGGATCCTCTCCCGCGACCGCTCGATCGGAGGATGAACATGGCCAAGGCCGACAGGCACAACATGGGTCCCGGGGCGCAGGGCAAGGGCTCCGGCACCGGCGCGATGACCGAGCTGCCCGAGGGCATCCTCGAGGAGAACATGGTGCTGAGCAACCGCGACAAGGCCCAGCACGGCTCGGCGCGGGGCCTCGACGGCAAGTTCGTGCAGACCGAGCAGTACCACGACCACGCCGCCAACCGACGCAACTTCGACCAGACGCTGGGTGACCGGGCCGACCCGGGCAGCGGTGGCCAGAATACCAGCGGCCTGGAAGCCCCGATGACCACGGTGTCGGGTGACGACAGTGCGCTGGCGCGCCGGCAGCAGAAATAGGCGTAGGCGTCGCTCGGCGGGGGCATTCGACCCGTTCGGATGCGGGGTCTCATCGCTGATTATCGTCGGCGAGAGTCGTGGCTCGTACGGACCTTGTCGAAAGCTCGGTTGACTCGTTCATGCCAGTTGTCTGGCACAGGCATCGACACTTTCCATGGTCATCCCGGGGCTCGACGACGTCGAGAGCCCGGGATTCATAGCCGCCGACGTTCCAGGACCAGGCTACCGGCGTTCCGCTTCGCTCGGTATCGTCAGCGTTTATGGATCCGGGGTTCCGCTTCGCGGCCCCAGGATGACGTGGAGAGTCGGAGGTTTATCGGAAACCCGTCCTCGCCGATCGCCTGGACAGCAATCAGGGATTTCCCCGCAGGCCGTTCGCTAACTCGCGGTTGATCCGGATCAGCGCGGTCAGCTTGTCGGCGGTGGGCTCGATCATCGCGTCGAGGGTGCGGGTGAAGACGAAGGCGCCGAGGCGGGCCATCGAGGTCTTCAGCTCCTCGGGCAGCGGCGCGTCCGGCTCGGTCGCGGCGGAGGAGAGCAGCGTCCAGACCTTGCGGTTGAAGCCCAGCGCCTCGTTGAGGGTCGTCTGCTGGACGTCCCAATTGTCCTGGATCGCCTGCAGGCGGGCGGCTGCCTTGATCAGCACCGCGGCCTCGGCCTCGCGGGGGGTCAGCGCCACCTGGGCCGTTCTCGCGTAGGCGTTCGCCGCGTAGCTCATCGTCTGCCTCTCCGGCTGGCCTCTGAAGCGGCCACGGGGGCAGGTCTGCCATCGATTTGTTAAGCTAGGGTTGTGAAAGAAGACCGACGTTGCGGCAACAGGCTTGGCGACGGGCCGGTGATTCGCCCTCAAACCGCTACGATGTCGGCGCAAGGACCGGCCGCTATGCTGAATTTCCTCCTCGGCGCCGTCGCGGGCGCATTGATGGCCGCCGTTGCGACGGTCGCGGCCCTGCGCAATCCCGAAGCCCAGGTGAGGATGGGGATCGTGCAGCCCGTCCCGGCGACGATCCAGACGCGCCGCCCCGATCCGGTCTGTCCCCCGCCGCCGGTGCAGACCCATGTCCAGGCGGGAAGCCCGCAGGTCGGCCATCCGGACATGCTGTTTGCCCGGCGTCGGTTCTGGTCGGTGGCGCCGTAGGGTTCGGCGCCGCGCGAGCCTCAGACGCTGCTGAGCAGCAGCATCACCACGGTCGTCGCCGCGGTCGAGCCGAGGAAGCCGCAGAGCGCCGCGGTGAACGAATGCGCCCCGGCGGTCGGAGCGGAGAGGCGGGACTCGGAGGGGGTCTGGCTGGCGCTGGTCATGGCGGATGATCCGATCCGGCGCGCCTCAAGTCGCGGCAGCGCCCGGTGAGAGTGATGGGTTAATCGTGCGTGGAATGGTGTGCGTTACGGCACGCGCTCAATCGCAGCGGAAGAACCGCTTCTCCTGGCGCACCGAGCGGATGGCGCTCTTGAGGTCGACGGAGGCGACGCCGAGGCCGCAATCGTCGAGGCGGTCGCGGGCATCCTCGTAGCGGTCCTCCGCATCGCCGAGATTGTCGCAGACCCGGTCGCGGTCGCCGATCCGGGCATCCTGGCGCGCCTGGAACCTCAGGGCGCCGGCCTCGTCGATCTTGCGCTGGGCCGCGATGCAGGCCGGCTGGGCCAGGGCCGGGCCGGCGACGAGCAGGAGGGCGGCGGCGAGCGGCCAGCCGAGCGGGAGACGACGCGGTGTGGTCATCGCTGAACTCACGAACAGATTCGGGATTTGCAGCTGCGGCAATCGGCCCCATGAGTGAGGCGTGATGCCAAGCTTGCTTATTGTGACCGAGGAACGTCGAGGGCGCCCGCGGGGTTCCGCGCAAAACTGCTCAGATGGATGGCAGGGTGTCTGCCCGAGGTGAGCGCGGCGGGCTTCAGGTCGTCGGCCGCTTGCGCCGCGTCGTGCGGATCGTTTCCAGCGTCACCGGCCGGAAATCCCAGGCATCGACGCCGACATCGTATTGACGGGCAGCCGGCTTGAGCTTGCCGTGGGAATGCCCATGCAGGTCGAGGACGCCGCGTCCCATCCGGTTCCAGGTTCGGAAGGCGTAGTGGCACAGGACGAGGTGCTGTCCGTCGACGTCGATCTCGGCGTAATGCGCGATGCTGAGCCAGCCCCGCGCGGCGAGCGTCGCCGGCCCGTCGTTGTTGCCGACGATCAGGTGCTTCTGCCCGTTGAGCGCCGAGAGCAGGGCCTGGACCCGCTCCGGCGGCGGTCCCAACGCGAAATCGCCGAGATGCCAGACCGTGTCGTCCGGCTCCACCACGGCATTCCAGTTCTCGATCAAGGCCGCGTCGTGGGTGGCGAGATCGGGAAAAGGCCGGCGGTCGATGCGCAGCACCCGCGGGTCGCCGAAATGGGTGTCGCTGGTGAAGTAGGTGGTCATGCGGCATCCGATCGGTCGCCCGGCGTCATAAGCCGGGCTGCCGATCGGAAATCCCGCCGGCCGGCGGGGTTCCGCCGGCCTGTGCTCAGTTGAACCGCACCGGCAGGGTGAAGCTCTGCTGCGCGCCGGTGAATTCCGGCGGGGCGGGCGGTACGCTGCCCGAGGCCGCCGCCACGGCCGCGGCGTCGATGCTGCCGTTGCCGCTGCTGCCGGCGAGCGAGGCGCCGATGACCCGGCCGGACCGCGAGACGGTGAAGCGGACCGTCGCGGTGCCGCTCGCCCCGACGCTGCGGACCCGCCCCTGGATCGCCCCGCGCACCATCGCCCCCCAGGCCCGGGCCGCGTTGGCGCTGGCGGCGGCCGAGGCGCCGCCCTGATTCATCTGCGAGGCGGCGGCCGCGCTGCGGCGCAGGCGGGCGGCCTCCAGCCGGCGCTCGGCCGCCTTCTCGGCCTCGCGCCGGATCTCCGCCTCGCGCTTCACGTCGCGCACGGGCTTTTGCGGCGGCTTCTTCGCCTCGACCGGTTTCGGCTTCTCCACCGGCTTGGGCTTGGCGACCGGCTTCGGCACGGGTTTCGGAACCGGCTTCGGCGCCTCGACGGGCTTGGCCACCACTGCGGCGGGGGCCTCCGGACTGGTCGAGGTGACGACCTGCTCCTCGGGCTCCTGCACCGCCTGCACGGCCTCGGGCGGCTTCTCCATCGGCACCGCCTCGGCCGGGACCTGCTCGACCGGGGTCTCCTGCGGCGCCTCCTCCGCCTTCGTCTCGGGCGGCGGCGTCTCCATCGGCACCGTGTCGGACGGGGGCTCGGCCGTCGGCACGGTCTTCGGCTCGGTCGTGTCGGTGGGAGTCGGCGCGGTGTCGACGTCCTGCGCCTGGTTCGGCACGTCGACCGCCGCCATGTCCGGCGCGAGATCGATGGTGATCTCGTTCTCGCCGGGCGGGGCCGGGGGGCCGCGCCAGTAGGTCAGGGCGAAGAGGCCGCCCGCATGCAGGGCGAGCGCCACCAGGAAGGCGAGGCCGAGGCCCGCCCCCGGCTCGCGCGGCTCCGGCGCGTCGGTCGTCACGGTGTGGTTCATCGGTCTACTGCGGAGACGCCGGCGCGGGGGCGGCCGGAGCGGGCGTCGCCGCCCCGCCCGAAGGGGCGTTGGCGATCAGCGAGACCTTGGCGAAGCCGGCCTGGCCGACGAGGCCCATCACCTCCATGACACGCCCGTAGGGCACGTCCTTGTCGCCGCGCACCAGCACGGTCTGGCCCGGATCCTCGGCGGCGAGCGCCTTCAGGCGAGCGAGCGCGGTGTCGGCCGGAAGCGGCTCCTTGGCGAGGAAGGCCTGGCCGTCCTTGTCGATCGAGACCACCACCGGCTTCTTCGATTCGGAACTCTTGGCGGCGGCGGTCTTCGGCAGCTGCACCGGCACGCCGACGGTCATCAGCGGGGCCGCGACCATGAAGATGATCAGCAGCACCAGCATCACGTCGACCATCGGGGTGACGTTGATCTCGGACATCGGCGCGGCGTCGAAGCCATCCTCGTCGCCGGCGCCGGCCTGCACCGGTCCCATACCCATCTGGCGGGCCTCCGGCCGCCTGCCTCGATCACGGCAGGGGCTGTACGCGTTGAAGGGAAGAAGGGTTACTCGGCCGCGGCGCTGCGGGGATGGTGGCTGCGGTCGCGCGCCAGCCGGTTGCCCAGGGTGCCGATGCCGGCGACGAAGGACGCCTGGATCTTGCCGAGGTCGGTCGAGAACTTGTTGTAGGCGAGCACCGCGGGAATCGCGACGACGAGTCCGATCGCGGTGGCGAACAACGCCTCGGCGATGCCCGGCGCCACCACCGCGAGGCTGGTGTCCTGGCTCTTCGCGATCGACGAGAACGAGTTCATGATGCCCCAGACCGTGCCGAACAGGCCGATGAACGGCGCCGCCGAGCCGGCGCTGGCCAGGAACGGCAGGCCGATCTGCAGGCGCTTGATGTCGAGGGTCAGCGCCGCCCGCATCGCCCGCTCGATGCGCTCGCGCCGCTCGGCCCGGGTCTCGCTCGAATCCTGGTCGCGCCAGGCCTCCTGGGCGGCGGCTACCACCCGGGCGGAGATGCCCGAGCGCGCCTCCGGCATGCCGCCGGTGGCGACGAGGCGGTTGAAGGCCTTGGCCTGGCGACGGGCGCCGGCGAGGCGCACCACCTTCTCGAGGATGATCGTCCAGGAGACCAGCGAGGCCAGGACCAGGAGGATCATCACCCCCTTCACGATCGGGTCGGCCTGCAGGAAGAGCCCGAGGAAGGAGAAGTCGTGGCCGGCAGTCGCTGTCGTCGGATCCATCTCGGCGGTCTCCGGAAAGAATGGGATGAGGAGGGGACGGTCAGCGCACGAACGGCGCGGCACCCTTGGCGGAGGAGGGCTCGATGCGCTCCAGGCAGGAATCGCGGGTCAGGTCGTACCCCGACGCGTCCTTGCCGTCGCAGGCCGCCACGTCGTTGAGCAGCACCCGGCCGACCTGGGAGCAGGGGGTGGGGGAGATCTCGAACTGGCGCAGCGTCGTCTTGCGCGCCGGCAGGGGCCCGAGCTCGACCATACTGCGCTTCTGCACGATGCCGTCCGGGTCGAAGGCGTAGAGATCGAGGCGCAGCGACTTGATCGGGCCGCCCTTGCCGTTCTCGACCACCAGCACCGCCTTGCAGGCCTCCCCGGCGGTCTCGAGCTTGTTCAGCTCCACCCGCAGCGGCGGGGCGGCGGGCTGGCTCACGGCGGCTTGGGTGACGGTCGCGGGCGTCTCGGGCGCCGGTGCCTGGGTGCCTTGCGCCTCGACCGGTGCCGCCAGGGCGATCGCCATCGGCGACAGGGCGAGGCCGAGGGCCAAAGCGCGGCCGATGCGGGCCCGGGACCGGGGCAACCCTTGCGTGAGCACGTCGTGCGACTCCTCTGGGACGGCGAAAAGCCAACGGCCATCGGCACGCGGGCCGGCCGCCCAGGGGAGCGTCGGCGCGACGCCGTCCCGGCTCTCGCTCCTGTTCGTCGGACAAGGCCGGCATCCCCGAAAGACGATCCCGGGCCGCCGGCAGCACCGAACTAGCGAGGGGACCGGGCGGGATCAAGGCCGCCGGCGAAACTCAGAGGAATTCCAATCTGTTACACGATCCATCGCGGGAACGGCCGGGCGAGACAGGCAAGTCGTCTTGCCGGATTGTCCCGCCCGCTCGACCAAGATCTACTTCGCCTTCGTCTCCGGCATCTTCCCGGGGGACGTCTCGGGTGCCTTGGGTGTACGGGCCTTCTCGACGGCCTCGGCCTTCTCCTCGTCGGTGTCGCCGCTCTGGTCGATCGCCTTTTCGGGATTGGCCGCCAGGCCGCGCAGGACCGCCAGAACCTGGGCGCAGACCTGCGGGTGCCTGTAGGCGTCCAGCACCACGGCGGCGTCGCGCAGGGTGCGCAGGTCGCGCACGGTCTGCTCGTTGGCCGAGCGCTGCAATTCGGGCGACTTGGCGATCACGTCCTCGAGGCGCAGGCCGACGATGTCGCAGGTCGCGCTCGGGGCGGGGGGCGCCACTGGCGCCGTTTGTACGGGCGTCTGCTGTGCGTCCTTGGCTCCGGCCGTGAGGGCGTGGCCGGCGAGCACGAGGGCCAGGAGGCCGGAGAGGACGAAGGGCGGGCGCATCGGCTTACGGGGCTCCATCTGGGGCAGGGGGTTCCAGGTCCGGGATTTCAGTGTCCGAGGATACGGTTGGCGAGCGCCACGATCTGGCTCGGGCGGTAGGGCTTGGGGACGAAGACCGAGCCGGTCACCGCCTCGCCGTCGCCGAGCGTGTGGCGGCCGCCCGAGGTGTAGACCACCGGCAGGCGCGGGCAGTGGCGCCGCGCGTCCCGGGCCAGCGCCATCCCGTTGGTGTTGCGGGCCAGATCGATGTCGGTGAACAGCATGTCGACCCGCTCGGCCATCAGGATGCGGCCGGCCTCGACCGCGTCGGCGGCGGTGAGCACGCGGTAGCCCTCGTCCGCCAGGGCCTCGGCGGCGATCTCGCAGACCATCGCCTCGTCCTCGACCACCAGCACCGTCTCGCAGGGGAGGGCAGCGGGCGGCACCATCGCCGCAAAGGCAGACTGGATCATGACGCAACTGGCTCCAGGACGATGGGGGCCGCCTTTTCTGCCCTGAGGCGTTCCGGCGACGGTTCGAGGGAAGAACCACCGGAACCTGGGCAGTGTTCAGGCCCGATCCCTCGAATTGACGCGGTTTGGTGAGCGAAGCCTTAACCCTGCGGGACGGGCGGTTAACCCGGGCGGGAACCGCGCCCGCCCTTGCGCGGACGGGCCCCGTGTGAGAGGCCCGGCCCAAAGATTCCAGGTTCACCGGGATCAGAGGTTCACAGGAAGAGCGATGAGCGCCACCGCCGCCCCCTCCCTCACCCAGCAGGTCACCGAGATCCCGGCCGGCGCCCATGTCATCGCGGCGCACTGGCTCGGCCGGCAGCTCGCCCTGGCGCTCGGCGACGGGGCGGTGCTCCTCGTCGCGGAAGGGGGCGAGGCCACCCGGGTCGAGGCCCACCCGGAGGCCGGCATCCTGGTCGCCGCGGGCGACGGCAAGCGCCTCGTCACCGGCGGCGACGACGGACGGGTGGTCGCGGTCAAGGCCGACGGGACCCTCGAGGAGGTCGCGACGGCCAAGGGCGGCGCCTGGATCGACGCGCTGGCCCTGCATCCGGACGGCGGCGTCGCCTATGCGGCCGGCAAGCGCGTCGTCGCCCGCGACGCCAAGGGCCGCGAAAAGCTTTTCGAGGCGCCCTCCACCGCCCGCGGCCTCGCCTTCGCGCCCAAGGGCTACCGCCTGGCGGTGGCGCATTACGGCGGCGCCTCCCTGTGGTACCCGAACCTCGACACCCCGCCCGAGGCCCTGACCTGGAAGGGCTCGCACATCGACGTGATCTGGTCGATGGATGGGCGCTTCGTCATCACGACGATGCAGGAGAACGCCCTGCACGGCTGGCGCCTCCAGCCCGATCGCGGCCACATGCGGATGACCGGCTACCCGGCCAAGGTGCGCTCCACCGCCTGGTCGTCCGACGGCGACTGGCTGGCGACGAGCGGCGCCGAGGCGGTGATCGTCTGGCCGTTCGATTCCAAGGAAGGCCCGACCGGCAAGGCGCCGCGGGAATGCGGCGTGCGCCCGGCCCGGGTCTCGCGGGTGGCGTTCCACCCCAAGGCCCCGGTCCTGGCGGCGGGCTACGAGGATGGCTGCGTGCTGCTCATCCGCTTCACTGACGCCTCCGAGCTGCTGGTGCGTCCCGCGGTGCGGGGCAGCGCCGTGACGGCGATGAGCTGGCATTCGGGCGGCGAGCACCTCGCCTTCGGCTGCGCCGACGGCCAGGCCGGTCTCCTCAGCCTGCCGCGCTGACGCGATGAACCTCCTCGGCGCCTTCCGGAAGCGCCCCTCGCCGGATGCGGCGGCGCGAGCCCGGGTGGCCGAGATCGCCCGCCGCCTCGGCGGCTTCGACCCCGAGGTGACGCTCGCCGTCAACGAGATTTCTTGCGCCGATCCGGCCTGCCCGGGCACCGAGACGGTGATCCTGGTCATGGTCCCCGGCGCCCGCTCGCGCGCCTGCAAGGTGGCAAAGCCCCTGGAGTCGGTGACGGAGGAGGACGTGGCGGCGGCTTTGGACGGCTGATCCATCGCCTTCACAAAGGCGCGGGAACCGTCCAGATTCCATCCGAGGGACGTCCGGGTGGTTCCGGGCGGTCGTCTCGGCGAGGCTGGCAGCAGAGCGATGAAGACCCGACGCCCGAAACGCCGCTTGCCGCAAGGTCATGAGGCCGATACTCTCCCGCCCAGGCACATTCCGAATCGGCCGGCATGGAGCAGGCGGGTGTATGCGATCTGCTTCGATCTTGATACCGAGACGCTGAAGACTCAATACCATAACTCGTCCTGGCAGAATGGTTACCAGGACATCGCCCGGGTGCTGGAGCGCCACGGCTTCGATCGGCAGCAGGGCAGCGTCTATTTTGGCAACGACCAGGTCGACCCGGTGCGGTGCGTCCTGGCGATCCAGGACGTGGCGCGGGAATGCCCCTGGTTCCGGGCCGCCGTGGTCGACGTCCGGATGCTGCGGATCGAGGAGAACAACGACCTTTTACCGGCGCTCCAGCCGCTCCCCTGACGCGCCTCTCGCGCCGCGCCCTTCCTCAGTGTTGCGCCCCATCTACAGCGCAGGGACCGCCCTCTCGACTAGGAGGGGAGGGAACGGCGCCCTTTGGCGCCGTCATCCGGATTGGCCGCCATGCCGCGCGCGACGTCGCACACCCCCGATCCCGCCGTCGATGCGGCGGCGCTTCTGCGCCGCCTCGCCTTCTTCGGCCTGACGCTGGTGATCCCGGTCACCGCCCTGGTGTCGCGGCGCAGCGTGGTGATCCTGGCGCCGATCGGCATCGCGCTGCTCATCATCGCCGCCCTCCTCGACGGGGTTCAGCGTCCCCTCGGAGCGGGGCTTGCGCGGCTCGGAGGCGCCCGGGCGATCCTGGCCGGCGCGCTGCTGCTGGGCTGGTGCGCCCTGTCGCTGGTCTGGACGCCGTTCCCCGGCCCGGCGAGCGAACGCCTGCTCAACCTCGCTGCCACGGTCGGCCTGACGGTGGCGGGCTACCTCGCCCTGCCGGACCGGATGCGCTCGGCCAACCTCTACCTCCTGCCCCTCGGCGTCGGGGCGGCGGCGATCGGGGCGGTGCTGCTCGGGCTGTTCAGCGGCGCCTCGCTGCGCGGCGGCTTCGAGGACGACAGCTCGCTCGAACGCGGCGCGATGCTGCTCGCCCTGCTGGTCTGGCCCGCCGCCGCCTGGCTACGCTCGCGCCGGCGCGACATGGAGGCGCTCGGCCTCGCCGTGGTGGTGGCGCTCGCGCTGGTGCTCGCCCCCGGGCCGGTGCCGCTGCTGGCGCTCGCCTGCGGGGCGGCGGCCTTCGCGCTCTCGGCCTGGCGCCAGGGCCTCGGCGTGCGGGTCACGGCGGGCGTCGCGGCCGGCCTCGTCGCCCTGGCGCCGCTCCTGCCGTTCCTGCTGCGGCCGGTGCTGACGCCTCTGCTCGGACCGCTCCACCCGACGATCCTGACCCTCAAGGCCTGGCAGCGGGTGGTGACGACCGAGCCCCTGCGGCTCATCACCGGTCACGGCCTTGAGACGGCGATCCGCGGCAAGGTGATCGGCATGCTGCCGGCCAACGCCCCGGCCTCGCTGCTGTTCGAGATCTGGTACGAGCTCGGGATCGTCGGCGCCTTCGCGGCGGCCTTCGTCCTGTGGAGCGGCATCCGCCATTCCGGCCGCGAGCATCCGGTGCTGACCCCGGGGGCCATGGCCACCGCCGCCACCGCCTTCGCCTCCGCCTGCCTCGGTATCGGCACCACCGCGAGCTGGTGGTTCACCAGCGTCACCGTGGTGGTGCTGGTCTTCATCGCCGTGGAGCGGGGCCAATTCCGCACCAGCCGGCCGAAGGCGAGTGCCCTGCCGCCGCGCAGCGCGGCTTGACCTGGAGGATGGCAGCCGCGCAGCGCGGCGTGACGCCGGCCGCGTGCTGGCGAAGCCAGGAGCGGGCCTCGTCGAGGCTCCGGAAGGGGCGGGGGCGCGGCGCCTCGGCGACCCGCCCGAACCCGGCCTCCAGGAACCAGTGCCGGCCTACTCCCTCCTCCTCGTGCAGGTCCGGATCGAGATGGGTCAGGACGCCGATCAGGGCGCCGTTGCGATAGGCCAGGAGGCCGTCGCGGTCGGCGCTGCCGGTATCGACGCGCACCGGGTCGAGGATGATCGTTGCGTTCATTGCAGCACCATTCGCCTGAGCGGCGCCCGGCCGCCTCGCGGCCGAGACCGGCTCCGAATTGTCGAGGTCGCCGCATGATCTGCCGTTTCCCGGCGCCGCCATTGAGGGTGCGCTCGGGCCCGTCATCGGTCGGGTTCATGCGGATGCTTCAGCGTAGTCGCACTGGCGAGCAATCCGTATTGTTTTCGCCGTATCGGGCGCAACAATCTGCCGATATCGAGGGCGATCTCGCGATAAAGGGAATTAGCCGTCCGTCGCAGCCGCCTCGATCGCCGTCATGTCGTCGTCGGAGAGGCCGAAATGATGGCCGATCTCATGCACTAGCACGTGCGCGACGAGATGGCCCAAGGTTTCGTCGTGTTCGGCCCAGTAATCGAGCAGCGGACGGCGGTAGAGCCAGACCATGTTGGGAAACTGCCCGGTGGCGAGGTTCAGGACGCCGCCGCCCTGCGCCAGGCCGGTGCCGCGGAACAGGCCGAGGAGGTCGAACTCGCTCTCGCAGCCCATCTCCTCCAGGGTCTCGTCGTCGGGAAACTCGTCGACCCGGATCACCACCCCCTCGCATAAGGCGCGGAACGCCTCCGGCAGGCGCGCGAAGGCGGCCTCGGCCAAGGCCTCGATGGCGGCGAGGTCGGGGGCGCGGCGGGCGCTCCAGTCGGCGTCGGGCGTCTCTGTCATCGGTGTCACCAGACCTGCAATTGCCGGCCGAGCCAGTAGGCCAGACCCGCGAGCGCCACGACACCCAGGCCGCGGCCGATGCGCCGGCCCCAGATCTCGGCCGGGTCGTGCGCGTCGCGATCCTCCGGCGGGCTCACGCCGCCAGCACCGGGGCGACCCGGTCGGTCAGGAAACCCGCGAGGTCGTTGGTGATGTGGTCGATATGGGGCGCGCGCACCGCCTCCTGCTCGAAGGTCTCGCGGAACGGGTCGATGGTGCGGGGCACCACAAGCACCGTCGCCATGCCGAGATCGTGCGGGACGACGAGGTTCTTGGCGATGTCCTCGAACAGCGCCGAGCGGGTCGGGTCGACGCCGTGGCGGTTCAGGAACTTCTCGTAGGCGCTACGCTCGGGCTTCGGCACGAAATCGGCCGCCGCGATATCGAACACGTCCTCGAAATGGTCGAGGATGCCGAGCTTCGCCGCCACGTTCTCGGCGTGCCGGCGCGACCCGTTGGTGAGGATCAGCTTGCGGCCCGGCAATCCCTCGATCGCCACGCCGAGACCCGGATCGAGCGCGATGCTCGAATGGTCGATGTCGTGGGCGAAGTCGAGGAACTCGTAGGGGTCGATCTTCCACTCGGCCATCAGCGCGCGCAAAGTCGTGCCGTAGCGGTGGTAGAAATATTTCTGCAAGGCCCGCGCCGAGATCCCGTCGAGCCCGAACAGGTTCATCACGTAGAGGGTGATGCGCTCGTCGACCTGCGGCCAGACGCGGGCGTCGTGGGGATAGAGCGTGTTGTCGAGGTCGAACACCCAGGTGTCGATCCCGGAAAAGCCGCGGGCCTGAGGCGCGGTGAGGTGGCTCTCGCCTGGCAGGAGCAAGGGACGATCCGGAGACGGGGGCCCCACGGCCCCGGGCGCCTAGATTAAGCGAGGCGGGGCGGAAGGGAAGATGAAAGAAGGGAAGGACGGGTCGGGCGGCCGTGAGGTCGGCCGCCCGGTCTTGCGATCGTCGGGCGGGCGTCAGGACCGGCGGATCAGCGTGCCGGCGCCGTAATCGGTGAACAGCTCGAGCAGCACCGCGTGCGGCACCTTGCCGTCGAGGATGACCACCGCCTCGACGCCCTGCTCCAGGGCGTAGATGCAGGTCTCGATCTTCGGGATCATGCCGGCGGTGATGGTCCCGTCGGCGATGAGCCGGCGGCAATCCTCGATCGACAGTTCCGGGATCAGCTTCTTGTTCTTGTCGAGCACGCCCGGCACGTCGGTGAGGAGCAGCAGGCGCTTGGCCCGCATCGCCCCGGCGATCGCCCCCGCGAAGGTGTCGGCGTTGACGTTGTAGGTCTGGTTGTCGGCGCCGACCGCCACCGGTGCGAGGACCGGGATCAGTTCGGCCTTCAGCACCGCGTCGAGCACCGTGCGGTCGACGTGCTCGGGCTCGCCGACGAGGCCGAGATCGACGTGGCGCTCGATGTGGGAATCGGGATCGGTCACCGTGCGGGCGGCGCGGCGCGCCCGCACCATGTTGCCGTCCTTGCCGCACAGGCCGATCGCCTTGCCGCCCTCGGCCGAGATCCAGCCGACGATCTGCTTGTTGATCGAGCCGGCCAAGACCATCTCGACCACCTCGACGGTGGCCTCGTCGGTGACGCGCAGGCCCTCGCGGAACTCGGACTTGATGCCGAGCCGGTCGAGCATGCGGCCGATCTGCGGCCCGCCGCCATGGACCACCACGGGCTTGAGGCCCGATTGCTCGAGGAGCACGATGTCCTCGGCGAAATCCTCCGCCGCGGCGCGGTCGCCCATGGCGTGGCCGCCATACTTGATGACCACGACCTCCTCGTCGTAGCGCTGCATGTGCGGCAGCGCCTGGACCAGCACCTCGGCCCGCACGTGAACGTTGGGTAGCTGGACGTCGGGCTGCTGGGCGTTGGGCGCTTTGTCCGCTCCGGAATCGCTCATCGTGGCGGGTTTCCTCTCGCAAGGTCGGGCCGCGGCACTCTCGCGGCGCGCGGTCGGCGCGGGGTTCTAAGCATCATCGCGCGGCGTGTCACACCGAAATCTCACGCGCGGACTTCGACGCGACGGCCGCTCCCCTCGGGTCGCCGGGTTCTGGCGGCGGCCCGCGACGGTTCGATGACGGCGCCGGAGACCGGCCACGCTTTACCCCTGCTTAACCACGATCCGAGCATCCTGTGGACGGTCCACCGGATCTCCCAACGATGCGCCTCGCCGATTCGCTCCTGCCGCGTCCCGCCCTCACCAACCCGTCGCTGCTGGCCGCGACCGTCTCCTCGCTGAGCCGCCGCGCCGCCAGCCGCCAGGATCTCTGGCGCCTGCTGACCGACAGCTACACGGTCGACCTCGACGAGGTGGCGGCGGTGCTGCCGCGCCAGGAGCCGGAACCGGACTGGCTGCCGACGAAGCGCTGAGCGCCCGCCGCCTCAGCCTGCCACCATCCGCAGCACGTCCCCCGCCCGAATCTCACCCCGCTCGACCACCTCGGCATAGATCCCGCAATCGGCATGGCCGAGGGTCTTCTGCAGTGCCCCCGGAATCGCCAGATCCCGCTCGCCCGTGACCGGGTCGACGTTGGTGGCGGCGCAGCGCACGATGCGCTTCGTCACCTTCAGGCGCAGACCCGCCTCCGTGGCGAGTTCCGTCCCGACGAGGTCGAGTTCGGCGAAGGCGGGGAGGCCGGTGACGTGGAGGTTGCCGCGGAAGCGCAGGGGATCGACCGGTGCCCCGACCATGTCCTCGACCGCCGCTACGCTCGCCAGGTTGATGAGCGAGAGGAAGCCACTGCGCGAATCGGTGAAGCGGTAGCCGTCCGGCGCCGTCAGCACCTTCGGCGGGCCGCGCAGCTCCTTGGGGAGGTAACGGCGGAAGAACACCTCGACGGCGAGCCGTCCCTCGCGCGTCGCGAGGTCGCCGTGCGCAACCTCCCGGTCGCCCTCGCGGATCGTCAGCACGCCGCTCGCGTCGTCGAACCGCGTGGTCAGCCGGGCCAGTGCCTCGTTGCGCATCAGCATCAGGTACTTGATCTTCGGCTGATGCACCGGCGTAGCGGGATCGAAGCCGCTCGGGCCGTTCTCGATCGCGAACAGCCGGTCGCCCGGGAAGTAGCCGCCGGCCGTCAGCGCCGCCCGCGTCAGGGCCTCGGGCGAGAGACCCTTCACCGGGTAGCGGTGGAGGGCGGTGACGGTCAGGGCGGGACTGCTCATGCCCCCTGCCTAGCCGGATTCGCCGCGCGTGGGAATCGGACCCGGATGGCGCCCGTCGAGGCATCCGCACACCGCATGTCTCGTGACCGCAAATTCGAGGGCGCGCCCCTTGTGTTACCGATATGTCACACCACATGGGGGAGGCCGGTCGCTTCCAAGAAGGGCCGGCGCCCGGCGCGCGGCAGACGCGCGAGGGCGAACCCGCGGTCCCCCATCGCCTCGTCGAGAGGGCGGGAGGACCGGCCAAGGAGGAGCGAACGCATGAACTTCGAGAAATACACCGAGCGGGCGCGGGGCTTCGTGCAATCGGCGCAGTCGCTGGCCCTGCGCGAGGGCCATCCGCAGCTGTCGCCCGGCCACGTGCTGAAGGTGCTGCTCGACGATCCCGAGGGCTTGTGCGCCGGCCTGATCGACCGGGCCGGCGGCCAGTCGCGCGTGGCGCTGGCCCAGACCGAGGCGTGGCTTTCCAAGCAGCCGAAGGTCTCGGGCGGCGCCTCGCAGCCGCAGGCGACCCGCGAGCTGATGCGCCTGTTCGACACCGCCGAGAAAGCCGCCGAGAAGGCGGGCGATTCCTACGTCACCGTGGAGCGCCTGCTGCTGGCGCTCGCCGTCGAGAAGGAGTCCGAGGCGGGCAAGATTCTGGCTTCGGCCGGCGTCACCGCGGCCTCGCTCAACGGCGCCATCAATGCGCTCCGCAAGGGCCGCACCGCCGACAACGCCACGGCCGAGAATGCCTACGACGCGCTGAAGAAATATGCCCGCGACCTCACCGAGGCGGCCCGCGACGGCAAGCTCGACCCGGTGATCGGCCGCGACGAGGAGATCCGCCGCACCATCCAGGTGCTGTCGCGGCGCACCAAGAACAATCCCGTGCTCATCGGCGAGCCCGGCGTCGGCAAGACCGCCATCGTCGAGGGTCTGGCCTTGCGCATCGTCAACGGCGACGTGCCGGAATCGCTTCGCGACAAGCAATTGCTCGCCCTCGACATGGGCGCGCTGATCGCCGGTGCGAAGTATCGCGGCGAGTTCGAGGAGCGGCTCAAAGGGGTGCTGTCCGAGGTGACGGCGGCGGAAGGCCAGATCATCCTGTTCATCGACGAGATGCACACGCTGGTCGGCGCCGGCAAGGCGGACGGGGCGATGGATGCCTCGAACCTGTTGAAGCCCGCGCTCGCCCGCGGCGAATTGCATTGCGTCGGCGCGACCACGCTCGACGAGTACCGCAAGCACGTCGAGAAGGATGCAGCGCTCGCCCGGCGCTTCCAGCCGGTCTTCGTCTCGGAGCCGACCGTCGAGGATACGGTGTCGATCCTGCGCGGGATCAAGGAGAAGTACGAGCAGCACCACAAGGTGCGGATCCAGGATTCGGCGCTCGTGGCGGCCGCGACCCTGTCCAACCGCTACATCACCGACCGCTTCCTGCCCGACAAGGCGATCGACCTCGTCGACGAGGCGGCCTCGCGCCTGCGCATGCAGGTCGACTCGAAGCCCGAGGAACTCGACAACATCGATCGTGAGATCGTGCGCCTCAAGATCGAGGGCGAGGCCCTGAAGAAGGAAACCGATTCCGCCTCCCGTGATCGCCTGCAGCGGCTGGAGAAGGAACTCGGCGACCTCGAGGAGCAGTCGGCGGCGATCACCGCGCGCTGGAAATCCGAGAAGGACAAGCTCGGCCGGGCCGCGGAGCTGAAGACGAAGCTCGACGCGGCGAGGAACGAACTCGCGGCGGCGCAGCGGCAGGGCCAGTACCAGAAGGCGGGCGAGCTCGCCTACGGCATCATTCCGGGGCTCGAGCGGGAACTCGCCGAGATCGAGGCCCGCGGTGCCGACGGCTCGCGCGGCAACGGCTCGGGCATGATGGAGGAGGCGGTGACGCCGAGCCATATCGCCGGGGTCGTGTCGCGCTGGACCGGCGTGCCGGTCGACAAGATGCTGGAGGGCGAGCGCGAGAAGCTGCTCGGGATGGAGGCGGCGCTCGGAAAGCGCGTCGTCGGCCAGACCGAGGCGGTGGTGGCGGTGGCCACCGCCGTGCGTCGCGCCCGCGCCGGGTTGCAGGATCCGCACCGGCCGATCGGCTCGTTCATGTTCCTCGGCCCCACCGGCGTCGGCAAGACCGAGCTGACCAAGGCGCTCGCCGGCTTCCTGTTCGACGACGACACGGCGCTCGTGCGCATCGACATGTCGGAATACATGGAAAAGCATGCGGTCGCCCGCCTGATCGGCGCGCCTCCGGGCTATGTCGGCTACGAGGAGGGTGGCGCGCTGACCGAAGCCGTGCGGCGCCGGCCCTACCAGGTCGTGCTGTTCGACGAGGTCGAGAAGGCGCATCCGGACGTGTTCAACGTCCTGCTGCAGGTCCTCGACGATGGCCGGCTCACCGACGGGCAGGGGCGGACGGTCGATTTTCGCAACACGCTGATCGTCATGACGTCGAATCTCGGCTCGGAATACCTGGTCAACCAGCCGGAGGGCCAGGATACCGACGTGGTGCGCGACGACGTGATGAACGTGGTCCGTTCGCACTTCCGGCCGGAATTCCTGAACCGGGTCGACGAGATCATCCTGTTCCACCGCCTGCAGCGGCAGGAGATGGGGGCGATCGTCGACATCCAGCTCGGGCGCCTGGCCAAGCTCCTGGAGGATCGCAAGATCACCCTCGACATCGAGCCCGACGCCCGCGCCTGGCTCGCCGAGAAGGGCTACGACTCGGCCTATGGCGCGCGCCCGCTGAAGCGCGTGATCCAGAAGGCGGTGCAGGACCCGCTCGCCGAGCAGATCCTGGCCGGCAAGGTCCATGACGGCGAGACGGTGCCGGTGCGCCTCGGCCCCGCCGGGCTGTTCATCGGCGACCAGTCGGTGTCGCCGGACGAGCGGCGGCCGGCGCATGCTCTGCTGAACTGAGGACGATAGGGCCCGCCTCCTCGAAGGAGGCGGGCCTTTCCTGCAAGGCCTGTCCGACGGACCGATAGCATTTCATCCCACTCGCGGCCTCATCCTGAGGTGCGACTGTAAGGAGCCTCGAAGGAGGGCTCCCGATGCCGCTGCGATCCCTGGGGCCCTCCTTCGAGGTCAGTCCATCTCTGATGAACTGACACCTCAGGACGAGGTCGTGGGTTGGAATGAGGCTTACTGCGTCGCGGTCGCCGACAATCGAGCGGCTCCTCAGCAGCCGAGCTGCCGCGCCAGATCCGCCAGGTCCGACGCCGCGACATCCACCGGAACCAGGGGCGCCGGCTCGCCGGTGCCCGGGCCGCTCTCGCCGGGCCGCGCGACGTGTGCGGTGGCAAGCCCGCAAGACGCGGCCGCCGCGAGATCGGAGGAATGGGCCGCCACCATCATCACCTCGGCCGGCTCGCACCGCAAAGCCTCGACGGCGCGGAGATAGACGGCGGGCTTCGGCTTGTAGTCCTGGGCGAACTCGGCCCCGAGCACCGCGTCCCAGGGCAGACGGTTGCGGCGCGCATGCGCGATGGCGAGCCGCACATGGGCGTTCGAGCAGGGCGCCAGCAGGTATCGTTCGCGCAACCGGGCAAGCGCGTCCGGCACCTCCGGCCAGGCATCGAGCCGGTGCCAGGCGAGGACCAGTTCGCGGCGTGCCTCGGGCGGCACCGCCTCGCCGAGGGTGAGGCCGGTGAGCACGCCCTCCAGGCTCTCGGCATGCAGCGTGTCGAGGTCGGTATACGGCCGGGCACCCTGGCGGATCGGCTCCATGCCGGGCTGGTAGCGGTCGCGCCAGGCCCGGGCGAAGGCGGGACCGTCGAGATCCGGCCGGAACGGGCCTAAGATCCGCGCCGCCTCCCGGGCGACGCCGCCATGCCAGTCGAGCAGGGTGCCGAAGACGTCGAAGATGAGGGCCTGGATCGCCATGCGGGCCGCCTCCCGGATTTGGATTCGTGTCGCTCCGGGTTATCGGCCCTGTGGCCCACGCTTCAAGACCGCCCATCACCATCGGGTGAGCGGGGCCGGCACGGGGCCTGTATCCGGCGGAAATTTACCATCTGTTAACGACGCCGGCAGAGCATGCCCGGCATGTCGAGTCACCGCAAATCACCCCCGAATCCGAAGCACGACACGGCTCCGCGCAACACCATCCTGCGCGACGAGATAGACAACCTGCGACAAAAGATGCGTTCCCGGCCGACGATGATCGAGGAATGGGCGCAGGAGATGCAGCGGGATGATTCTGCCGAGGCCGCCGTATCGCGGCTGACACGGCTGAAAGCCAGCGGCAAGATGTAAGAATGATTGTGTGCGACTGCACGCGAGCATGGTGTCCGCGGGATGATTTTCCCGCAACAGTGCGTGTGGCCGTTTCCTGCACGGGAGATGCCCGCGGAAGGGCAGGCTGAATTGTCAGATACCCGACATCAAGCCTGATTATTCAGTTCGATATTCGACAAACATTGCCGGTGGCGCTACCTCCGCGCACCGGCCTGTCCGTCGGTCCTGCAATCCAGGCGTCGTCCCGGGCTCCGCTGTTGCGGCCCCGGAACGATCGGGCACGTGACGGCTCTGGCGGGGGCGCTCAGCGCCGGCGCACGAACCCGACGATGTCCTTCACCGCCGCGATGTTGGGAGCGGCAATGGCCTCCGCCCGGGCGGCGCCGTCGGCGAGCACCGCATCGATGTGGCCCGGATCGGCGACGAGGCGCTTCATCTCGGCGCCGATCGGCCCGAGCTTGGCCACGGCCAGGTCGACCAGTGCGCCCTTGAAGGCCGAGAACTGCGCGCCGCCATACTCGCGCAGCACGTCCTCGCGGCTCACGTCGTTGAGCGCCGCGAAGATGCCCACGAGGTTGTCGGCCTCCGGCCGCTTCTCGAGGCCGGCGATCTCGGAGGGGAGGGGCTCGGCGTCGGTCTTGGCCTTGCGCACCTTCGTGGCGATGCCGTCGGAATCGTCGGTGAGGTTGATGCGCGAATAATCGGACGGGTCCGACTTCGACATCTTCTTGGTGCCGTCGCGCAAGCTCATCACCCGGGCGGCGGGCCCGCCGATCAGCGGCTCGGTGATCGGGAAGAACGCCTCGCCGTGGCCCTGCTCGGCGATGGCGCCGGCGAAGTCGTTGTTGAACTTCTGGGCGATGTCGCGGGTCAGTTCGAGATGCTGCTTCTGGTCCTCGCCCACCGGCACGTGGGTGGCGCGGTAGGCCAGGATGTCGGCGGCCATCAGGACAGGATAGTCGTAGAGGCCGATGCTGGCATTCTCGCGGTCCTTGCCGGCCTTCTCCTTGAACTGCGTCATGCGGTTGAGCCAGCCGAGGCGGGCGACGCAGTTGAAGATCCAGGCCAGTTCCGCGTGCTGCGGCACCTGGCTCTGGTTGAACACCACCGAGCGGGCCGGATCGATGCCGGCGGCCAGGAAGGCCGCGGTGACTTCGCGGATCTGCCGCGTCAGCTCGGCCGGGTCCTGCCAGACCGTGATCGCGTGCAGGTCGACGACGCAGTACAGGCACTCGAACTGCGCCTGCATGGCGACGAAGCGCTTGATCGCGCCGAGATAGTTGCCGAGGTGCAGGTTTCCGGTCGGCTGGACGCCGGAGAAGACCAGTTCCTTGAACGCGGGCATCGTGATCGTGGTCCCTTGGCCGAGGGCTGTCACATTCCCGCGGGCGCGGCGTTCTGGACCGTTCCGGCAGGGGGGTCAAGCAGGAGGAATCAGGGGTGCAGGGCAGCCGTTTCCCGCGTCGCCCGCGCGCCCGTCCTCGCCTGTCCGGTGGGGCAGAGATCGAGCACGGCGCATTGCCCGCAGGCCGGGTTGCGGTGGAAGCAGCAGCGCTGCCCGTGCAGCATCAGCACCTCGTGGTTGTCGTAGAGCTTTTGCGCGTCCCAGTCCGCCGGCAGCTGCGCCCGTAAGGCGGCGTGGGAGGGGCCGACATCGACCTTCGGGCCGATCAGTCCGGTGCGCTGCGCCACCCGGTGATGATGGCTGTCGACGGGGAGCGCCGGCATCCGCAACGCGCTGAACGACAGGACCGCCGCGCTGGTCTTCGGCCCGATGCCGGGAATCGCCTCGAGCCAGGCCCGCGCCTCGGCCACCGGCATCTCGCGCAAGAAGCCGAGATCGAGGCTCCCGGCCCGCTCCTGCACCGCGCGCAAAACCGCCTGGATCCGCGGCGCCTTCAATTCCGGCCAGGTCACGCCTGAGATCAGCGCCTGCACCTCCTCGGTCGGCGCGGCGATGAGCGAATCCCAGTCGTCGAAGCGCGCCCGCAGCGCCTTGAAGGCGCGGCCGGACTCGGCGTTGCGGGTCCGGTGCGACAGGAGCGAGGAGATCAGCTCGCTCACCGGGTCGAGGTCGTGGAAATAAGCGATCGGGCAGCCATAGACCCCGCACAGGCGGCGGTGGATCATCAGGGCCTTCTCGGTGAGGTCGGTCGGGGCGGGGCTCATGACGGGGTGAATCGCCGATACCCTGCACCCGTTCCGCCTGCGGCACCGCGTCCCTATGCTTGACCGGACCCTTGGCCGGATCCTGACTTGGTTTCGTCCTTCTTGCGCTCGTAGCGCAGCAGCAGGGGAGTCTGGGCAAGGGCGAAGACGATGGTGAGCGGCATGATGCCGAACACCTTGAAGCTGACCCAGAAATCCGTGGTCTGGGTGCGCCACACCACCTCGTTCACTGCGGCGAGGAAGAAGAAGAACAGGCCCCAGCGGAAGGTGAGCTTGCGCCAGCCCTCCTGGGTGAGGTCGAACACGCTGTCGAGCACCAGGGCCAGCAACGGCCGGCCGAAGGCGAGGCCGCCGAGCAGCACCGCCCCGAACAGGCTGTTCACGATGGTCGGCTTGAGCTTGATGAACACCTCGTCGCGCAGGAGCAGCGTCAGGCCGCCGAACACCACCACGACGACGCCGGAGACCAGCGGCATGATCGGCAGGCGCCGCACCCAGACGTAATGGACCGCCAGCGCCACCAGGGTCGCGGCGATGAACAGCCCGGTTGCCACGAACAGGCGCTGGTCGGCGGCAAAGCCGAATTTTTCCGCATAGGCGTTGCCGAGGAAGAAGACCCCGAGGGGGCCGAGTTCCAGGGCGAGCTTGGCAAGCGGCGGCAGGTGGGTCTGCGGCGGGACGGCTTCGATGGGCATGGGGCGGGGGCGACGCTCCTGATTGCGCGCCGAAAGAGGCGGCTCCTCCCGCGCAGGTGGGACCGCACGGTCCCCCACGCAACGGGAGGCGAGCCCATAGACCGGCGGAGCCGATCCATCCATCCCCCGGCGACCTCGCGAGAGGCCGCTTGCGAGACCCCTCGGCCTATTGCGCCTCCGCCTCGGACCGAAGCGCGGCGGTGCGGCGGCGTTCGCAGGCGACCTTCAGGTAGGTCTCGCGTCCGCGCACGAAGCCGCTCTGCGCCGCCAGGGTCTCGCCCTGCATCAGGCAGGTGACGGGCGAGGGGGCCGGCGCCACCGCGACGTCGAGCGCCGTCTCGCGGGAGCAGTCCGGCGCGGCCAGGGTGCTGGCGCAGACCAGGGCAACGGTGAGGAATTCCGCCATGCCACCTCCGTCGGCCGCTCGCGCTACGGGTCGGGCGCAGGTCCGGGCCGGACGGGTTGCTCGCGCCGTACCGGTCCGGCGGAGCGATTCGCGTGCCAGGACCGGACCAAGGTCGAACACCGCGGCATTATGTTGCAGCGCAACATCCGGCCCGGGCCCGGGACCGTGGCGCGGCGGTCCATCCTCGCCCAGTCTTCCCGCCTCGGCCGACCTGCCCCTACGGCGCGCGCATTGCGATTTGACTCATGTACTGCCGCATCCAGCTATAAGAATTGCGTCGTGATCTTTGCTAAGAGGCAGACATGTCACGTAAACAGCTTGACACAACCCTTGATTTCTTGAAGTCCATCGACGGTGCCGGCAACCCTCTGGATGTGTGTCGGCGACTTCTTCCATTGCTCGACCGTTTGGGAATACAGAATTTCATGGCCGGAACAATTCCCCATCCGGGGGCCAATAAGCGGCAGCAATTATCGAATGTGCTGATCGATTTCTGGCCGCGGGAATGGACCGAAAGATATTTTGCGAAAAACTACATCGCCCGCGACCCGGCCATTCGGCACCTGATGACGCAGACGGGCGATTTTCGCTGGGACGAATTGCAACCCCTGTGCAGAGCCGACACGACGGCCCAGCGGATCATGGACGAGGCCGCGGATTTTCGCCTGCGCCAAGGCATCACGATCCCGTTGCTGACGATCGAGGGCGACGTTGCGGGATTTTCCTTTGCGGGAGAGAACCTGGACATCTCCCCGGAAGACTTGGGCATGCTGCGCCTCGTCGCGACCTACGCGTTCGGCCGCCTGCTCCTGATCCGCGAAACGCCCGGCACGGGCGTATCCCTGGCTCCGCGCGAGAAGGAGGCGCTGCAATGGGCGTCGGAGGGCAAGAGCGAATGGGAGATCGGCATGATCATGGGCATCTCCGAGCACGGTGCGGACAAGCACCTGCGCAATGCCCGCGCGAAGCTCGGCGTGTCGAGCCGGGTCCATGCCGTCGCCCAGGGCATCCGGCTCGGACTGATCGTCTAAATAGAAACTGGCTCTACGGGTTTGATTTCGCACGCAAATCCAAGGCGCTCGATCTGCCGCACGAGCGCCTTGGCGCGGATGGTCGGGGCCGCCTTGCGGCCGTGATCAGGCCCGGGATCGACGTAAGCCGTGCCGGCCTTGAGCATGTGATAGATCGCGGTCAACATCGAAGCGGCGACCGCGCAGATCGCCTTCTTGGGGCCGCGCCGGCCGCGCAAGCGCTGGAACTGCGCCCTGATGTAGCTCGCCTTCTTGCGCACTCCGGCCCAGGCGGCCTGCACCAAGGCCGTCTTGAGCCAGGGCGCGCCCTTGCGCAGCCGCGTCGAGCGCCGCTTGCCCGCGCTCTCGTCGTTCCTCGGGCACAGCCCGGCCCAGGAGATCAGATGGCCGGCGGTCGGGAAGCGGCTCATGTCGGGGCCGATCTCGGAGAGGATCACCTGCGCGGTGAGGTCACTGATGCCCGGGATCGTCACCAGCAGCTTCACCGCTTCCCGGAAAGGGCCGAGGTCGCGCTCCACCTGCGCGTCGATCTCCGCGATCGCTCGCCCCAACCCGTCGTACTGGCGTAGATGCACACCGAGCAGGAAACGGTGGTGATCCCCGATCCGGCCCGTGAGCGCGGCCCGGATCGCCTCGGGCGCCGCCTTCACCCGCGGGCTGACCAGCGCCTGCAGCCCAGCCGGATCGCGCTCGCCCTTGACCAGCGCGTCGAGCACGGCGCGACCGGACTGGCCCATGATGTCGGTGAGCACCGAGGCGAGCTTGAGGTTGGCCTCCTCGAGGGTCTTCTGGATGCGCTGGACGTGGCTGGCCTGCTCGCGGACCAGTTGCTTGCGGGTGCGCAGCAGGTCGCGCATCGCCTGGGTCTGGGCCTCGGGCACGAAGCTGGCGCGGATCAGGCCGTGGGCGAGCAGGTCGGAGAGCCAAACCGCGTCGGCGACGTCGGTCTTGCGGCCGGGCACGTTCTTGACATGGGCGGCATTGGCCAGGATCAGGGTGCGGCTGTCGGCGTCGAGGACCTGCCAGACCGGGCGCCAGTAGATGCCGGTCGCCTCCATGGCGACATGGGTGCAGGCGTGCTCGTCGAGCCAGGCGGAGAGGTCGAGCAGAGCGGGCGTGGTGGTGGCAAACGTACGCACCTCACGCTGAACCTCGCTGCTCTCGGCCAGACGGATGGCTGCGACGACGGTGTCCTTGTGAACATCGAGGGCGGCGCAGCGGGGGTAGAGGACCTCCATCACGATCTCCTTGCCGTCAGGCCGCCGGCGCAGGCTCCCGTGAGATCAAATCTAAATGACGCGCTCCGGGGCTGGCCCGAGGACCGGCCCGTGACGCAAGCGAGGGGACTGAAGAGGAGCCCGGATCCAACTGATACGCGGGGTCTGGCACACCAAAGACGAACCGATCTCTCCGCCGACGGCAAGTCCACTCTGCCATATGTTTCATCCGCAAGGGACCGCGAAGCCGGTGACGAACTAAATAGAAACTGGCTCTACGGGTTTGATTTCGCACGCAAATCCAAGGCGCTCGATCTGCCGCACGAGCGCCTTGGCGCGGATGGTCGGGGCCGCCTTGCGGCCGTGATCAGGCCCGGGATCGACGTAAGCCGTGCCGGCCTTGAGCATGTGATAGATCGCGGTCAACATCGAAGCGGCGACCGCGCAGATCGCCTTCTTGGGGCCGCGCCGGCCGCGCAAGCGCTGGAACTGCGCCCTGATGTAGCTCGCCTTCTTGCGCACTCCGGCCCAGGCGGCCTGCACCAAGGCCGTCTTGAGCCAGGGCGCGCCCTTGCGCAGCCGCGTCGAGCGCCGCTTGCCCGCGCTCTCGTCGTTCCTCGGGCACAGCCCGGCCCAGGAGATCAGATGGCCGGCGGTCGGGAAGCGGCTCATGTCGGGGCCGATCTCGGAGAGGATCACCTGCGCGGTGAGGTCACTGATGCCCGGGATCGTCACCAGCAGCTTCACCGCTTCCCGGAAAGGGCCGAGGTCGCGCTCCACCTGCGCGTCGATCTCCGCGATCGCTCGCCCCAACCCGTCGTACTGGCGTAGATGCACACCGAGCAGGAAACGGTGGTGATCCCCGATCCGGCCCGTGAGCGCGGCCCGGATCGCCTCGGGCGCCGCCTTCACCCGCGGGCTGACCAGCGCCTGCAGCCCAGCCGGATCGCGCTCGCCCTTGACCAGCGCGTCGAGCACGGCGCGACCGGACTGGCCCATGATGTCGGTGAGCACCGAGGCGAGCTTGAGGTTGGCCTCCTCGAGGGTCTTCTGGATGCGCTGGACGTGGCTGGCCTGCTCGCGGACCAGTTGCTTGCGGGTGCGCAGCAGGTCGCGCATCGCCTGGGTCTGAGCCTCGGGCACGAAGCTGGCGCGGATCAGGCCGTGGGCGAGCAGGTCGGAGAGCCAGACCGCGTCGGCGACGTCGGTCTTGCGGCCGGGCACGTTCTTGACATGGGCGGCATTGGCCAGGATCAGGGTGCGGCTGTCGGCGTCGAGGACCTGCCAGACCGGGCGCCAGTAGATGCCGGTCGCCTCCATGGCGACATGGGTGCAGGCGTGCTCGTCGAGCCAGGCGGAGAGGTCGAGCAGAGCGGGCGTGGTGGTGGCAAACGTACGCACCTCACGCTGAACCTCGCTGCTCTCGGCCAGACGGATGGCTGCGACGACGGTGTCCTTGTGAACATCGAGGGCGGCGCAGCGGGGGTAGAGGACCTTCATCACGATCTCCTTGCCGTCAGGCCGCCGGCGCAGGCTCCCGTGAGATCAAATCTAAATGACGCGCTCCGGGGCTGGCCCGAGGACCGGCCCGTGACGCAAGCGAGGGGACTGAAGAGGAGCCCGGATCCAACTGATACGCGGGGTCTGGCACACCAAAGACGAACCGATCTCTCCGCCGACGGCAAGTCCACTCTGCCATATGTTTCATCCGCAAGGGACCGCGAAGCCGGTGACGAACTGATACGAAATCCGGAAGAACACTTCTGGATTTCGTATCACCAGCCCGCGCGGCGCGTGAGCGAAGCCGATTTCCGCATCGCGAAGCGATCAGTCGGAAATCGTATGATGCGGTTTTCGGACGATCCGTTCGGAAACCGTATCGGCAAGCCCGCGCGGTGGAGTCGGTGGCTCCACACGCTTGAGCGATGCGGAACCCGTACGACAAGGTACGCGATCGCGTACTGCCGGGTCTCGGTGCCGGATGCTGAAATGGTGTTGCCATTTCAGGAAAGTCGCCATGATCTCCATCGTCACCGCCGCCAATATCCGCAGCTTTGCATCCGAGATGGAGCAGGCCTATCGCCTGAGACATCAGGTCTTCGTCACCGAGATGGGATGGAAGGACATCGAGAGGCCGGATGGACGGGAAATCGACCAGTTCGACGACCAGCATGCCGTGCACATGCTGGCGACGGACCGGGGCGAGGTGCTGGGCTACCAGCGGATGCTGCCGACGACCCGGCCGTACCTGCTGACGGAGGTGCTGCCGCAACTCTGTGACGGGCCGGCACCGCGGGGCCCGCACATCTGGGAATGGACGCGCTACTGCGTCAAGCAGGGGCATCGCGACCGCGGCCGGATGCTGAGCCCGATCGGCAGCGCGTTGCTGACGGGAATCGTGGAATGGGGGCTCGCCAGCGGGGTCGATCAGATCGTCATCGAGATGAACCCGTTGTGGCTCCTCCGGCTGGTACAACTGCATTTCCGGGTCACGCCCCTCGGCATTCCCCAGATCGTCGGCACCCAGGAAACCGTCGCGGTGACCGCCGCCTTCGACGAGCGGACGCTGGAGCGCCTGCGGACCGTGCGCGGCAGCGAGGCTCCGGTGATCCGGGACGACGTCCTCACGGACCGGCGGCTCTTCGGCTAGAGCATTTTCCGACGAAGTGGATGCCGGTTCGTCGCAGAAAACGCGAAAAAACAAAGACTTGGAGAGCTTCGCGATTGCAGCGCGATCGTGAAGCGCTCTAAACAGGCTTCGCAAAAGTGGCCGCCGCTTTTGCGATAAAAGCCCGCGACAAAACAGGAATCCAGCCCTGTTTGGAGCACTTTTCGACGACGTGGGCGCCGGTTCGTCGCGGACGAAGCGGCAGAACCGGAGACCGATCGCAGCATGATCGGGCGATGACCAGGGTCGATGGATCACGTCACGCCGTCAGGGGGATGTCGTTCGCGACATTCCCCCGATGGCGCTTGCCCCCGATGGCGCTCGCCCCCGATGGCGCTTGCCTGAACGCGCTCACCCTTCGGGTCCATCCCGCTCCGCCTCCGCGCCCTGCGCCGCGAGGGAGAGGATCAGCCGCGCCACCCGCATCCGGACCTCGGGCGGCGTGATCCGCCGGAAGGCTGCCAGGATCGCCTGCTCGTCCGGCAGCGGCGCATCGTCCTGCGCGGCCTCCAGCCCGACCCGGCCGATTTCCGTTGGAATGAAGATCGAATCGATCGGGCATCGCAGGATCGAGCAGATCTTCCAGAGCAATCCTGCGCTGATATGGTCCTGACCAAGCTCGTATTTCATGATCTGGTGATCCGATACGCCGACAAGGTCGCCGAGTTTCAGTCGATATATTCCGCGATCCAGTCGGAAGGCGCGAATTTTTCTTCCTATTGCGCGTTTCGTTGCGAGGTCGTCGAAAAATATGTTGTCGCCGCTCGATTTTCCATTCCCCGCACGAATATGCTAATATCTCTCGGTCGACAAAATATGGCGCAACCAAAGCTCATATCATATTCCGCAGCAGACGATAATCAAGGCGCCGGGAGTCATGACCAATTTCACCCAGATCAGTTTTGACCTGCTTTCGGCAATAAAACAAAGTTCCGACGCGGATCAGGTTTGCGCGATACTTGAGCATGCTTCGCACATTTTTGGATACGAGACGTTCGTCGTCGCCGGGGCGCCACTGAAATCTCAGGACAACCTGCAGGACCGGCTGACGCTCGGGCGGCTGCCGGCACGATGGTCCGAGCGCTACGGGGAATGCGGCTACATCCACCACGATCCCGTCGTCGCGCATGCGCGGCGGATGAACGGGCTGTTCCGGTGGTCGGACGCGCCCGTCGGCCGCGACGAGCGCCTGGCCCGGACCATCATGGGGGAGGCCTCCGAGATCGGATTGCGGGACGGATACTGCATTCCGATCCAGGACCTGACGTGTACGCGGATCGTGTCGTTCGGCGGTGCGCATCTCGACCTGCCGGACCAGGCCTTGTCCGGGCTGCACATGCTGGCCATCTACGCCGACCTCGCCGTCCGTGATCTCGCCGTCCGGGTGCCGGCCGCGACGCGGCAGCGCGCGCTCGCCCCGGGATCGCCGCGCTGCTCGCCGCGCGAGATCGAGTGCATCAAGTGGGCCGCCGCCGGCAAGACCGGCTGGGAGACCTCCGAGATCCTGTCGCTGTCGCACCGCACCGTCGAGAGCTACCTGAACACGGCGGCGCAGAAGCTGGGAGCGACCAACCGCGCCCATCTCGTGGCGCAGGCCCTGCGCCACGGAATCATCGATTGACGGGGATCGTCGGCTGAGCCGGCGATCGTAGAATCACGGGGTATCGCAACCGCCGACGAATGCCGTACCCCGCTCCGCGGAGGAGGGGCGGCGGCGGTCACGGTCGTCGACGCGGACAACAACCGTCGGAGCACCCCCTCCCGCATGCCCTGTGCCGGTTTCGGCATCGCGTCTTCGTCGAGACCACGGGGTGGCGAGATCATGATGTCGGAAGCATGCCGCAGGCCGGTTGGACGAGCGCGTGCCTCCTCCAGCCCGTTCGGGCAGGCCGCATTGCCGACGAGATCGCGCGCGCTTCTCACGATGGAGTTCGCGGCGGACAATCTATCTTGCGTTCCTCCAAGGGAGATGGGACGGCCGAGCCATGACACGCAGAACGCTTGATACCACGCTCGCATTTCTTCGCGCGCTTGATCGAGCCGCCAGCCCGCAAGATGTCGGGACTCTCCTGCGTCAGGAGCTCTCCGAATACGGAGTCGAGCACATGCTGGCCGGCATGATCCCCAGTCCAGGCGCTTCCGCCGGGCGCCAGTATGGGCACGTCCTTCTCGACGGCATGCCGCCGGCCTGGATCAAGCGATACGCTGCCAAAGGTTATATTTACCGCGACGCGACAGTACGCCGGCTCTGCTTCGATCAGGAGCCGTTCACCTGGTCGTCGGCCGTGGAGCGGTATGCCGATGATCCGATGGCGGTGCGGATCATGCACGAGGCCGCCGACCATGGCGCACGCGCGGGCCTGACCATCCCGCTGCTCACCCTTGATGCCAGCCTCGCGGCATGCAGCGTCTCCGGACGCCACTTCGACGTGCCTCCCGACAAGGTCGGCACCGTGCAACTCATCGCCACCTACGCGGCCGCGCGCCTGATGCTGCTGCGCGGGTCGGAATCGGTCGAGGTTCGGTTGACCGATCGCGAGCGCGAGGTGCTGCAATGGGCGGCAGACGGAAAGACGGCCTGGGAGACGGGTGAGATATTGGCAGTCTCGTCGAAGACGGTGGAGCATCACCTGTCGACATCGCGCCAGAAGCTCCGTGCGCTGAACGGCGTTCAAGCCGTCGCCAACGCGCTTCGGCAGGGACTCATTCATTAGGGGATTTCCCAATACACGGCCGTTGCGCAAAATGAATATTTCCCCAGTGTCGCTGGGGAAATGCCAATGATCCATGCCGTGGATGCTGCGAACATTCATCAATACAGATGCGAAATGGAGGCCGTGTGGCGGCTCAGACATCAAGTATTTGTCGAGGAAATGGGCTGGAGATATCTTGATCGTCCCGACGGGCGCGAGATCGACCAATTCGATACGCCTGCCGCCGTCCATCTCTTGGCGATCGATGACGGCCAAGTGATCGGATACAGCCGTTTGGTGCCGACCATTGGTCCGCATTTGTTGTCGGAAGTGTTTCCGCACGTCTGCGAGGAGATTCCACGAGGGCCTCACGTCTGGGAGTGGACCCGGCAGGCCGTCGCTCCATCCCATCGCGCCCGCGGCACGTCCCGCCTGGTCACGATGCGGCTGTTGGCCGGCATCGTCGAATGGGGGATGGCGAATGGCGTATCGAGCGTGACGACGCTGATGCCGATGTCGTATCTGGGACCCTTTCTCGACGCGCATTTCCGCGTCGTTCCGCTCGGCTTGCCGACCGAGATCGATGGGAAGCGCACGCTGGCGGGGCAGGCCCATTTCGACGCCCGCACCATCCGCCGGCTCGGCGAGATGCGGGGCGATCCGACACCCGTGCTCGTCCACCGTCCCGCACCGGCTCTGGTGGCGTGAAGGATTTCAACCGGCCATGACCCAGCGCCCCCTCCCGTCCGTCGACGACGTCGCCGCGATGCTGCCCGGGCTCGTCCGGGCCCTCGGGCTCATCGTCGATCAGACGGAACCCCTCGTCGAGCTTTCCCGCCGGGCGACCAACCTGCCCGAAGAGACGGCGGACAGGATGTCCGACATCGGCCACGCGTTGACGGAGCAGGCCCACCTCCTGATGCGCGAGGCGGCCGAGCGCCGGCAGTCCGGGCCGGGCCGCATCGCCCTCAAGGCTGCCTCCGGTGTGGAGACGGGCGAGACGTCCGGCGGCTAAGCGGATTTCGCAAAAGTCGCCACCGGTTTTGCGGAAAAAATCTGCGACAAAACAAGGATCTAAGCGGACGAAGCGTTGGTCTGCCGACGCAAGGCTGCTTAGGCCGGTCGCCCGGCTCGGCGGACCCGAGTTTTGTGCCTTGACGAGACGCGCGCAAACGCGGTTTATGTCGCCCCGGATGTCCGCGATTTGCCAGCCATGGCAGATATTTGCGCCGTCCAGCCGGTGTAGCACAGCGGTAGTGCAGCGGTTTTGTAAACCGAAGGTCGGGGGTTCGATCCCCTCCGCCGGCACCATTCATCCCGGACAAGGCCGCTCGGGCGGCGCCCCATCGGTCGAGGCGCGATGATGCCGTCCTTCCGCATCCGCCAGCTCCTGATCGCGGTGCCCCTCCTGCTCGCGGCGTCGGTCGGCCGACCCGAGGCCGCCGACGGTGCGGGCCGGCACCACAGGCCCGTCGCGGTCCTCGCCGACCGGAGCCTTGCGGTGGCGCCGGGCGCGCGTCTGCCGCTCTTCGCCTCCGCCGACCTGGAGGGGCGCCACCCGGAGGTGACCCGGGCGGTGATCGTGCTCCATGGCCGCCTGCGCGACGCCGCGACCTATTTCGAGACCGGCCTGTCCGCCCGGGAGGCCGCCGGCCCGGCGGGCGAGGGCACGCTGATCGTGGCGCCGCAATTCCTCAGCCGCACCGACTGGGAGGCCTACGACCTGCCGCAGGACGTGCTGCGCTGGACGCGCGAGGGCTGGGAGGGCGGGGACGACGCGCTCGGGCCCAATCTTCCCGGATCTCATCTTCCCGGTTCCAAGCCCCTCAGTTCCTTCGATGCCCTCGACGCGATCCTGGCCCGCCTCGGCGACCGGACCCGCTTCCCGAACCTGTCGCGCATCGTCGTCGCCGGGCATTCCGGCGGCGGGCAGGTGGCGCAGCGCTACGCCGTCCTGTCCCGGGCCGGCGACGCCCTGGCGCGGCAGGGCGTGCGCGTGAGCTATATCGTCGCCAATCCGAGCAGCTATGCCTATTTCACCCCCGAGCGGCCGGGCCCGACCGCCGGTTGCCCCGGCTACGACCGCTGGAAATACGGCGTGCAGGATCTGCCGCGCTACGCCGCCGGGGCCGACCCCGGGGCGCTCGAGGCGGCCTACGTCGCCCGGCCGGTGACCTACCTGCTCGGCGGCCTGGACACCGACCCGGACCACCCGGCCCTCGACAAGAGCTGCATGGCCGAGGCGCAGGGGCCGTTCCGGCTCGCCCGCGGCGAGTTCTACCGGGCGGCCCTGAAGGCGCGCCATCCCGACCTGCGGCAACCCCTCCACGTGGTGCCGGGCGTCGGCCATAGCGGTCGGCGGATGCTCGGCTCGGCCTGCGGCCTCTCGGCCCTGTTCGATATGCCGGGCTGCGGCAACGAGGCTGGCCCGGTTCGTGCCAGCCGGAGCGGCACACACACGAGGTAATCCAGCAGAATGACCGCACTCCCCAAGGTCGCCTTCATCGGGACCGGCGGCACCCTCTCGTCGGTGGGCCGCGATACCCTCGACATCCTCGACTACACCGCCACCGGCCGACGCCTGGAGGCGGAGGAGATTCTTGGCCGGGTGCCGGAGGCCGCCACCGTCGCCGAGGTGGTGCCGGTGCGCTTCCGGGCGGTGACGAGCCCCGGGATCGGCTTCTCGGACTGGCGCGAGCTGGTCCTGATCTGCGAGCGCCTGGTGGCGGAGCATCCGGACCTCGCCGGCATCGTGATCGGGCACGGCACCGCCACCCTGGAGGAGACCGCCTACGCGCTGAGCCTCACCCTCACGGTCGCGGTGCCGGTGGTGGTGGTGGGCTCGCAGCGGCCGATCAGCGCCCTGTCGAGCGATGCCCCCCTCAACCTCGTCGCCGCCCTGCGGACCGCTGCCGCGCCGGAATCCCGCGGGCGGGGCGTGCTGGTGGTGCTCAACGACGAGATCCAGGCCGCCCGCGAGGTGACCAAGACCTCGGTCGCTCGGCTCCAGACCTTCCGGACACCGGATTTCGGCGTGCTCGGCCAGGTCGACGGGCCGCATGTGCGCTACTACCGCAGGTCCGAGCGCCGTCATGCCCCCGGGACGCCGTTCGACATCCGGGGCCTCGACGCCCTGCCGCGGGTCGATATCTCCTATGCTTACGCCGATGCCGACGGCACGGCGGTGCGGGCCTTCGCGCATGCCGGCGCACGGGGCATCGTCTCGGCCGGGCTCGCTCCCGGCATGACCCCGCCGGCGGAGGCCGAGGCCCTGAGGGAGGCGGTCGCCGCCGGCCTCGCCGTGGTGCAATCGACCCGCGCCGGCAGCGGCGTGGTGCCGGACACCGAGCGGCTGGCCGAACTCGGCATCCTCAGCGCCGACAACCTGACGCCGCAGAAGGCCCGCATCCTCCTGGCGCTGGCCCTCACGACGACGCGCGACCCTGCGACGCTGCGGGAGATCTTCGCGACCTATTGAGGCGCCGGCGCCCAGGCGCGACGGCCTATCCCGTCCGGCGATTGCCAGGCGAGCCGACGCTGCTCTAGGGTCTCGACGCTAGGCCCGACGACTGCCCCCGCGGGTCGGGCCGGCGGCAGGTCGGGCCGGCGCAGTCTGAACATCTCCGTCAGCGCCCGACCTGCACGACGGGGGAGAACGACCCCCGGGGAGACGATGTCCGATGGTGCGCCTGAACGAGATCCGGGCCGGCGAGGTCGCGGTCGCGCCTCCCGCCGCGCTGGATGCCGGCCTCGTCTTCATCGGCCGCATCCGCACCCCCTGGACCGACCGCCTCGTCTGCCCGCGCCAGGGCCGGCCCGACGGGCCTCTCTGCCGGATCGAGGTCTATCCCCCCTGGCGCGAGGCCCTCGACGGCGTCGCCCTCTACGAGCGCCTGGAGGTGCTGTACTGGCTCGACCGGTCGCGGCGCGACCTCGTGCGCCAGAGCCCGGCCGGCGACGGCACGACGCGGGGCACCTTCTCGCTGCGCTCGCCCGTGCGGCCGAACCCGATCGGCACCAGCATCGTCCGGCTGATCGGGGTCGAGGACGGAAACCTGCACGTGCGCGGGCTCGACTGCCTCGACGGCACGCCGCTCCTCGACCTCAAGCCCGACCGCACCCTGTTCACTCCCCTGGCGCCGCCGCAGGCGGGGGATGCGCAGACCGGTGCCGCGTGAGGATCGTCACCGCGCTCCTCCTCGTCCTGATTGTGGTCGCATCGTCGGCACGGGCCGATGCCGTGCAGGCCGGCGAGGCAACGCCCCTGCCGATGCAGGAGGTCGCGCCGGGCGTCTTCGTCTATGCGGCGCCCTACGCACTCGCCGGGCGCGGCAATGACGGGGCCATCGCCAATGTCGGCTTCGTGATCGGGCGCGACGCCGTGGCGGTGATCGATACCGGCGGCAGCCTGCGGGCGGGGGAGCGCCTGCGCGCGGCGCTGCGGCAGCGCACGGCCCTGCCGGTGCGCTACGTGATCAACACCCACGTCCATCCCGACCACGTGCTGGGCAACGCCGCCTTCGCCACGGACGGCACGACCTTCGTCGGCCACCGCGCCCTGCCGGAGGCCCTGGCGGCACGGGCGCAGGATTACCTGCGGGCCAATGCCGACCTCGTCGGGCCCGACTTTGCCGGCACCCGGATCGTGCCGCCGACCCTGCTGGTCTCAGGCGCCCTCGACCTCGACCTCGGCGGCCGGGCGCTCCACCTCGAAGCCTGGCCGACCTCCCACACCAACAGCGACCTGACGGTCCGCGACGGGGCCACCGAGACCTGGTTCCTCGGCGACCTGCTTTTCGTCGGCCACGTGCCGGCCCTCGACGGGCGGCTCACCGGCTGGATCGCCACCTTGCGCGCCCTGCGGGCGCGGCCCGCCGCCCGGGTGGTGCCCGGCCACGGCCCCGCCGCCGTCCCGTGGCCCGCCGCCGCCGGGCCGATCGACCGCTACCTCGCGGTCCTCGAGGCGCAGGTACGGGCGATGGTGCGGGACGGGACGCCGATCGGCGAGGCCGGCCGGGCGGCGGCGGGAGAGGCGGGCGATTGGGCTCTGTTCGACGATTTCAACGCCCGCAACGCCACGACCGCCTACCAGGAATTGGAATGGGAATAGTCGACGACTTACGGTTAGGCTCGTGCGGCGAATCGTGCTCGTTCGCCGGCCAACAAGTCCGTACACGAACCGTTGATGTTGCATGGCACCATCTCGATGCTGCCCCGCAGCATGCAACGGGATATATACCTTAGTTATGAATTTGGGAGCCGCGGGAGGCCACCCTGCGGCAGGCTGGTGTGTTGACGGCGTCCCAATTTCTCTTAGAGTTCCTTCAAGCTTCGGTTTCAACGGTGCCGCCAGGGGAAGGCGGTGTTCGGTTCGCAGACACGGCAGGCCCCGCCCGGGCACCTCTCGCGCCAGTCCCGCTGGCGGCCGGTTGTGACACGCTGCCGAGGCCAACGACATCCCCAAACGCAAACAGCAGGAAACGGCTTGATGCGCCCCCATCGGGGGCGCGCAGCGGAATGCACCTGTCGGAGGAATCCATGAGAGCGGTCCATCTTCTTGCGGTGAGCGCGGGCATCCTCGGTGCCGTCCCGGCGCTCGCGAACGACGACGTCCTGAAGCGCACGGCCAACCCGGCCGAGCAGGTCCTTCAGACCGTCGACTACGCCAACACGCGCTATTCCAAGCTCGACCAGATCAATACCGGCAACGTCAACAAGCTGCAGGTGGCCTGGACCTTCTCGACCGGCGTGCTGCGCGGTCACGAGGGCGCACCGCTGGTCGTCGGCGACGTGATGTACGTCCACACCCCGTTCCCGAACATCGTCTACGCGCTCGACCTCAACCAGGAGGGCAAGATCCTCTGGAAGTACGAGCCGAAGCAGGACCCGAACGTCATCCCGGTGATGTGCTGCGACACGGTGAACCGTGGCCTGGCCTATGCCGACGGCGCGATCTTCCTGCACCAGGCCGACACCACCATCGTGTCGCTCGACGCCAAGACCGGCAAGGTGAACTGGTCGGTCCAGAACGGCGACCCGAAGGTCGGCGAGACCAACACCGCCACCGTGATGCCGGTAAAGGACAAGCTGATCGTCGGCATCTCGGGCGCCGAGTACGGCATCCGCGGTCACATCACCGCCTACGATCTCAAGACCGGCAAGCAGGCCTGGCGCGCCTACAACGTCGGGCCCGACGCCGAGATGAAGATCGACCCGGAGAAGACCACCGAGCTCGGCAAGCCGGTCGGCAAGGACTCGTCGATCAAGACCTGGGAAGGCGACCAGTGGAAGACCGGCGGCGCCTCGACCTGGGGCTGGTACTCCTACGATCCAAAGCTGAACCTGGTCTATTACGGCACCGGCAACCCCTCGACCTGGAACCCGAAGCAGCGCCCGGGCGACAACAAGTGGTCGATGACGATCTTCGCCCGTGACGCCGATACCGGCATGGCGAAGTGGGTCTACCAGATGACCCCCCACGACGAGTGGGACTATGACGGCATCAACGAGATGATCCTCACGGATCAGAAGGTCGGCGACAAGGAGCGTCCGCTCCTGACCCACTTCGACCGCAACGGCTTCGGCTACACCCTCGACCGGGCCACCGGCGAGCTGCTCGTCGCCGAGAAGTACGATCCGGCGGTGAACTGGGCCACCAAGGTCGACCAGGACAAGTCCTCGAAGACCTACGGCCGTCCGCTCGTCGTCGCCAAGTACTCGACCGACCAGAACGGCGAGGACACCAACTCCAAGGGCATCTGCCCGGCGGCGCTCGGCTCGAAGGACCAGCAGCCGGCGGCCTACTCGCCCAAGACCAACCTGTTCTACGTGCCGACCAACCACGTCTGCATGGACTACGAGCCGTTCCGGGTGAGCTACACCCCGGGCCAGCCCTATGTCGGGGCGACCCTGTCGATGTACCCGGCGCCCAACAGCCACGGCGGCATGGGCAACTTCATCGCCTGGGACAACGTGGCCGGCAAGATCAAGTGGTCGGTGCCCGAGCAGTTCTCGGTGTGGTCGGGCGCGCTGGCCACCGCGGGTGACGTGGTGTTCTACGGCACGCTCGAAGGCTACCTGAAGGCGGTCGATTCCAAGACCGGCAAGGAACTCTACAAGTTCAAGACCCCGTCGGGCATCATCGGCAACGTGATGACCTACCAGCACAAGGGCAAGCAGCAGGTCGCCGTCCTCTCGGGCGTCGGCGGCTGGGCGGGCATCGGCCTCGCGGCCGGCCTCACCGACCCGAATGCCGGCCTCGGCGCGGTCGGCGGCTACGCCGCCCTGTCGAGCTACACCAACCTCGGTGGCCAGCTGACCGTCTTCACCCTGCCGAACTGATCGCGCGGGGACCGGCAGGAGGCCGCTTCGGCCTCCTTGCCTCAGACCTAAGTCCGGGCCGGCGCGGGTATCCGCGCCGGCCTCCTTATGATTAGATTATCATCAGGGTTGCGGAACGCCGATTTGGCGGCAGCTCAATGATATCAGGGAGAAGCGTCCTTTGCGTCACCTCAGCAAAGTTGTCCTGCGGCCGCTCGCGGCCGGCCTCGCCCTAGCAACCGTCGCGATGGTTGCCGTACATGCTGAGGATGCCAAGAAGTCCGATGCCAAGCCGGATCCGGCGCTGGCCAACCAACTCAACCCCAACGACAAGACCGCCGAGCCCGACGAGAAGCTGCTCGCCAAGGATGCCGCCGTGAAGGTGGAGGACGGCAAGTACTTCGACGCCGCCGGCGCCCCGACCTTCCACGTCACCGACAACGGCAAGAAGGTCGACTGGTACGCCTATTCGGGGTACCGCCGCTATCACGCCGAGTGCCACGTCTGCCACGGCCCGGACGGCATGGGCTCGACCTACGCTCCGGCGCTCAAGGACTCGCTGAAGTCCCTCTCCTACGAGGAATTCGTCGGCATCGTCGTCGGCGGCAAGCAGGACGTGAACGCCTCGACCCAGAAGGTCATGCCGGCCTTCGGCGACAACAAGAACGTCACCTGCTACATGGACGACATCTACGTCTACCTGAAGGCGCGGGCCGCCGGCGCGATGGGCCGGATCCGGCCGGGCGAGAAGGAAGACAAGCCGGAAGCGGCGCGCAAGCAGGAGAAGGAGTGCCTGGGCGGCTGATGACGCGGGCACCTCTCACGGCACTCGTCCTGGCGGCCGGCCTCGCGCTGGCCGCCCCGGCGCGGGCGCAGAACCTGCCGGATCTCGTCACGACCGATACCCTGCGGGTCTGCGCCGATCCCGGCAACATGCCGTTCTCGGAGCGCAAGGGTGACGGGTTCGAGAACCGCATCGCGGCGATCATCGCCGACGAGCTGAAAGTGAAGCTGCGCTATTACTGGCTCACGCAGGGGCCGGGCTTCGTGCGCAACACCCTCGGCACCGGCCTGTGCGACGTCATCGTCGGCTCGGCCTTCGGCAACGAGCTGGTGCAGAGCACCAACCCCTATTACCGCTCGCTTTACGTCCTGGTGTCGCGCCACGGCACATTCGAGGGACTGACCGGGCTCGACGATCCGCGCCTCAAGGCCAAGGCGATCGGCGTGATCGTCGGCACGCCCCCGGTCGAGCGGATGGGGGCCGTCGGCCTGGTGCCGACGATGAAGCCTTATTCGCCGTATCAGTTCGACCCGGCGCGCAAGTACCAGACCGTCTCGGCCGAGATCGTCGCCGACGTCGCCTCGGGCAAGCTCGACGCCGCGGTGTTGTGGGGGCCCGCCGCCGGCTGGCTCGCCAAGGAAGCCGGCAAGCAGGCCGGCGGCCTCGACCTGGTGCCGCTGCTGCGCGAGCCCGACCGGCCGCCGTTGACCTACCGCATCGCCATGGGCGTGCGGCACGGCGAGAACGAGTGGAAGCGGATCCTCAACACCGCTTTGCGCAAACGCCGGGCCGAGATCGAGGCGGTGTTGCGCGACTACGCCGTGCCGCTCCTCGACGAGGAGGAGAACCGGCTGCTGCCGGCGGAACCGAAACCGTGAGGCGGCCACTCGCGGTCCTTGCTCTGATGCTCTCGGCCCTGGTGCCGGCCGCGACCGTCCGCCGCGCGGCCGCCGCGCCGCCCGAGCCCGACGGGTACCGCCAGGAAGACTTTCGGAGTCCGACGCCCGCGACCCTGCGCGGCGCCCAGACGGTCACGACGCCGGAGGCCGAGCGGCTGTGGCGGGCCGGCGCCGCCTTCGTCGACGTGCTGCCGCGCCCGCCCCGGCCCACGACCCTGCCCCCCGGCACGATCTGGCGCGACGCGCCCCACGACAGCATCCCGCACGCCCATTGGTTGCCCAATACCGGCTTCGGCGCGCTGGCGCCGCAGACCGAGGCGTATTTTCGGAGCGGCCTCGCGGCGGCGACCGAGGGCCGGCTCGACACGCCCATCGTGCTGTTCTGCCAGCGGAATTGCTGGATGTCGTGGAACGCCGCGAAGCGCGCCCTGGCGCTGGGCTACCGCCACGTCCACTGGTACCCGGACGGCACCGACGGCTGGGGCGAGGCCGGCCTGCCCGTCGAGAGGCTGAGCCCGGCGGCGCCGTGACGCCCGGGCCCGCCCGTGGCATGCAGGCGGCGTCGAGAACCGGGAGCAGCATCATGAGCCACGAGCGCGTCGCCATCGTCACCGCCGGCGGCAGCGGCATGGGGGCCGCGGCCGCCCGCAAGCTGGCGGGGGAGGGGTTCCGGGTCGCGATCCTGTCCTCGTCGGGCAAGGGCGAGGCCCTGGCCGAAACCCTCGGCGGCTTCGGGGTGACGGGCTCGAACCGGTCGCCGGACGATCTCGCCCGCCTCGTCGAGGGCACGATGGCGCGGTGGGGACGGGTCGACGTGCTGGTCAACAGCGCCGGCCATGGGCCCAAGGGCCCGCTGCTCGACCTGACCGACGAGGACTGGACCCGCGGGATGGAGGTCTACTTTCTCAACGTGGTGCGGCCGACCCGCCTCGTCACGCCGATCATGCAACGCCAGGGCGGCGGTACGATCATCAACATCTCGACCTTCGCGGCCTTCGAGCCCGAGCAGGCCTTTCCGACCTCGGGCGTCTTCCGCTCGGGGCTCGCCGCCTTCACCAAGCTCTTCTCCGACCGCTACGCCCCCGACAACATCCGGATGAACAACGTTCTGCCGGGCTTCATCGACAGCCTGCCGGAGAAGCCGGGCATCCGCGACCGGATTCCGATGGGCCGCTACGGACGCGAGGACGAGATCGCCGCCGTGGTCGCCTTCCTGGCCTCCGAGGGGGCGGGCTACATCACCGGGCAGAACCTGCGGGTCGATGGAGGGATCACGCGGTCGGTATAGGCTGCCTCAGGTCCGGGCCCGGGACCCTCGAATCCGGCGATGATTCGGGACCGAGGGTCGTCGTCTCGCGACGGATGGTGCGATGCCCCGCGCGAGGCGCACCCGCCGCTCATCCCGGAGGAGCGGCCTCCGCGGCGGCGCGCAGGCCCGACAGCGTCACCGAGCCCTCGCCGAGCCCGACCCGTTCCCGCCCGCTCGCCAGCATCAGGGCCAGGGCGTCCTTGAGCGAGGCGTCCGCGGGAAGGCGCGGCGCGTCGCCGGCGGCCTCGCGCTCGGCGTGGTCGCGGGCAGGGAGCAGCGAGAGGCGGCGCAGCAGCCGGTCGCCGCCGACGAACTCCGCCGCGAAGGCGTCGGCGGGGGCGGCGAGCAGGGTCTCAGGCCGCGCGACCTGGACGAGGCGCCCTTCGCGCATCAGCGCGACCGTGTCGCCCATCCGCACCGCCTCATCGATGTCGTGGGTGACCATCAGCACGGTCTTCTTGAGTTTGACCAGGATCCCCCGGACCTCGTCCTGCAGGCGGGCGCGGGCGACCGGATCGACGGCACCGAACGGCTCGTCCATGAGCAAGACCGGCGGGTCGGCGGCGAGCGCCCGGGCGACGCCGACGCGCTGGCGCTGCCCCCCCGAGAGCGCGTCCGGCCGCCGGTCGCGGTACTCGCCGGGGTCGAGGCCGACGAGGTCGAGCATCGCGTCGACCCGCTCCCGGATCCGGGGCCGGGTCCAGCCGAGGAGGCCCGGCACGGTCGCGACGTTCTGGGCCACCGTGCGGTGCGGAAACAGCCCGACACCCTGGAGGACGTAGCCGACGCGGCGGCGCAAGCCGATCGGATCGAGTCCGGCAACGTCGCGCCCCTCGACCCAAACCCGGCCGACACTCGGCGACACCAGGCGGTTGACCATCTGCAACGCCGTCGACTTGCCGCAGCCCGAGGGGCCGATCAGCACGCAGGTCGTGCCGGCCTCGACCGCGAGGTCGAAGGCGTCGAGCGAAGGCCTGGTCTGCCCGGGATAGGTCTTGCCCGCACCCTCGAAGCGGATCATCGGCACGCCTCCCGCGTCGGACGCCCGGCCGGGCTCAGCAGCCGTGGCAGATCGACCCGAGGGTGCGCTTCATCCGCACGTCCCAGGCCTTGTCGCGGGCCGCGGTCGCGGCCTGGGCCTTGCGCAGGGATTCCGCCGAGTCGGGCTTGGGAGCGGCCGGCTTGGCCGCTCCTTGCGCGGCACCGTCGACCCGGCGCGGCTGGCGCCGGCCGGCGGCGGGCGGGGCCGGCGCCGCGTCGGGCGCGGTGACGCCCGCGGGTGGCGTGCCGAGCGGGGCGGGGGCCTCGGTCTGCGCCGAGGCGGTGCCGGCGGCGAGGGCGAGGAGGGTGGTGGCGAGGAGAAGGCGCATGGTGGGTCTCGGGCGCCGCCCGCTGGGTCGCGGGACGGCGGAACGGGCAATCGTCCTCCCTTATGCATCTTTCGGCCGGCAGGGACACCGGCGCCGATCGGCGCATCCGGGTCGGTGTCTGGCGCGCGTCCGCACATGTCCTCACTCGTCGCCGGTTGGCACCCGCGTGCCCGGGGGTGACAGGACCGGCCCGCTCCGGCAGGGTCGGCCTCCCGCCCGCGAAGGACGCCGATGACCCGACGCCCCGATCCCGCGCCCCGCGCGGTCCCCACGCGCCGCGAGGCGGTCGAGGCGACGCTCGCCCGCCTCGCCCCCAAGGTGCCGGCCTTCGAAGCGGAAGCGATCGTCGACCGGGCGCTGGCGAGCACCGGCCTGCGGAACGCGGCGCCGGAGACCGCCGCCTGGCTCGGCCTGGTGTCGTATGCCCGCCACGTCTTCACCGAGTACGATTCCCTCCTGGAGGAGGGCTACGACCAGGACAGCGCCCGCCACTTCGTCCTCGACGACCTCAACGCGATTCTCGCCGAATGGGGCGTGCGGCGGCGGATCGGCGAGAACGACGAGGCGTCGGGATCGGAGGCATCCGGCGGCGCGCCGGCGTGACCGTTCCTATATGAACGGGTGATGCCGCCCGACTGCACAGCCCGATGACCGCCCCGATCGCCGACGTCCTGATCCCGCTCGCCCTCGACCAGGCCTATAGCTACGCCGTGCCGCCCGAGCTGGCGCTGGCGGAGGGCGACGTGGTGCAGGTGCCGCTCGGGCCCCGCGAGATCGTGGGTGTCGTGTGGAGCCTGCGCGACGGCGCCGGCTCGAACCTGAGGCGGGTCACCGGCCGGATCGGTGTCGAGCCTCTGAGCCCGGCGCTCCGCCGCCTCGTCGAGTGGATCGCCCGCTACACCCTGGCGCCGAAGGGCTCGGCGCTCGCCATGGCGCTCCGCCTGCCGGAGGAGAGCCGCACCGAGACCGCCAAGGTCGGCGTCCGCGCGACCGGCATGCCGCCGAGCCGGATGACTCCGGCGCGGGGCAAGGTGGTGGCGGTGGCGGCCGACGGCGTGGTGCGGGGCAAGCGGGCGCTCAGCCTGGAGGCCGGCGTCAGCGCCAGCGTGGTGGACGGGCTGATCGACGACGGCGTGCTGGAGACCGTGGCGCTCGCCCCCGAACGAATCGCCGAGCCGCCCGATCCCGATCATCCGCACGATCCCCTCTCCGAGCCCCAGTCCGAGGCAGCTCGCGCCCTGATCGCCACGCTCACTGCCCCGCCCGTCGGCGGGGGGGCGGCGGGAGAGGGTGGCGTGACGCTGCTCGAAGGCGTGACCGGGTCGGGCAAGACGGAGGTCTATTTCGAGGTCGTGGCCGAGGCCCTGCGCCGGGGCGTGCAATCCCTGGTGCTGATGCCGGAGATTGCGCTCACGGCGCAGTTCCTCGACCGCTTCGCCAAGCGCTTCGGGGTCAGGCCCGCCGCCTGGCATTCCGGAATCGGCGGGCGTCGTCGCGAAAAGATCCGGGCCGGCGTGGCCTCCGGCGAGGTGCAGGTGGTGGTGGGCGCCCGCTCGGCCCTGTTCCTGCCGTTCGCCAAGCTCGGGCTGATCGTCGTCGACGAGGAGCACGAGGGCGCCTACAAGCAGGATGACGGCGTCTGCTACCACGCCCGCGACATGGCGGTGGTGCGCGGCAAGCTGGAGAATGCCGCCGTGGTGCTGGCCTCGGCCACGCCCGCGATCGAGACCCGGGTCAATGCCGAGCGCGGCCGCTACCGCCGGGTGGTGATGCCCGAGCGCTTCGGCGGACGGCGCCTGCCGGAGATCCGCGCCATCGACATGCGGGCCGAGAAGGTGCCGCGCGGGCGCTACCTGTCGCCGAGCCTCGTCTCCGCCATCGCCGAGACCAACGCGCGGGGCGAGCAGGCGCTGCTCTTCCTCAACCGCCGCGGCTACGCCCCGCTCACCCTGTGCCGGGCCTGCGGCCATCGCTACCAATGCCCGAACTGCTCGACCTGGCTCGTCGAGCACCGCTTCCGCCGGGCGCTGGTCTGCCACCATTGCGGCCATGCCGAGCGGCGCCCGGAGGCCTGCACCGAATGCGGCACCTTCGACAACCTGACCGCCTGCGGGCCGGGCGTCGAGCGCATCGCCGAGGAGGTCTCCGCCACCTTCCCGGACAAGCGGGTGATCGTCCTGTCGAGCGACTTTCCCGGCGGGGCCGAGCGGTTGCGGGCCGAGCTCCAGACCGTGGCCGAGGGCGGCTGCGACATCGTGGTGGGCACCCAGCTCGTCGCCAAGGGCCACAACTTCCCGCACCTCACCCTCGTCGGCGTGCTCGATGCCGATATCGGGCTGACCTCCGGCGATCCCCGCGCGGCCGAGCGCACGTTCCAGCTGCTCCAGCAGGTGACGGGCCGGGCCGGGCGCGGCGAGAAGCCGGGCCGGGCGCTCGTCCAGAGCTACCAGCCCGAGCATCCGGTGCTCTCGGCGCTCATCTCGGGCGATGCCGAGCGCTTCTATGCCGAGGAGACGGCCGCCCGCGAGGTCGCCGGCCTGCCGCCCTTCGGGCGTCTCGCAGCCTTGGTGATCTCCTGCACCGACCGCGAGGCGGCCGAAGCCCATGGCCGCGCGCTCGCCCGCGTCGCCGAGCCGCCGCCCGGCGTGATGGTGCTCGGCCCGGCGGAAGCGCCGCTCGCGCTGGTGCGCGGCCGCTACCGCTTCCGCCTCCTGGTCAAGACCGAGCGCGAGATCGACCTCCAGAGCTATCTGCGCGATTGGCTCGCCCGGGGGCCGAAGGTGCGGGGGAATCTCAGGGTCGGGATCGATGTCGATCCGCAGAGTTTTCTGTAGCGCGGAAACTCGAACACTCTGACCTTGCAGAGGACCGCTGGGGGGTGGGCAGACGTTAGATTTCGGCAACGGTTGGCGTTCCCTGATGGAATGCCATCTGCCAGTTGCCGTCGATCAGCTTCCAAACCGAACTGCGCAGCGTATGCATGTCCGGTACTCCTTCCACCTTCCGAACGGTTCTATAGGTTAAAAGCACGACGCCCGCAGAGAGGGTCCTCAGCTCGTATCCGTAGGCGGTCAGCTCCGATCGCTCGCATTCCTGCTCCGCAGCCAGTCTGCGAACGACTTCATCTTTCCCGTATGCTCCACCAGATCTTCCGAATTCAAGAAAATCATCTGCCAGCAGTGCGGCCACCTTATCTTGTGAGCTACGAATGGCGGGATCATGCAGACGCTCTTCCAAGGCTCTCACAAGATCCAGTTCGCTGGGCGAAGCCGTCCTCATATCCACTACCATCCTGGGTCAGCTTGCTCGAAATGTCCGCGAGAGGTCGAAGGTACCTACTCATATCGCCAGACTGATCCCATCCTGGCCTCGGGTCACCCCGGCACCGCCGCAGCCCCTACCGCTCGGCAGGTCCCTCCGGTCCCGCCGAGCAGCCGGTCCACCGCCGCATCGAGCTGCGGGTCGCGTCCCTCGGCCCAGGCGGCGGGGTCGGCCGGGCTCGCGAGGTCCGGCAGCACGTCGGTGTTCTCGAGCCGGGTGCCGTCGGTGCGGTAGAGCGGGATCTGCGGCAGCCCGTAGGTGAGGCGCGGCACGATCGGCGAGGGCACCCACCAGACGAAGGTGCCGGTGCCGGCCACCGGCTCGCCGACGAGCGGGCCGATGCCGAGATCGTGGTAGCCCTGCGGGAAGATCGAGGCGTCGGAATAGCTCGCGCCGTTCATCAGCACGGCGGACGGGCGGATCCAGCGGTCGCGCGGGTCGCTCTGGACCGGGCCGGAGCGGGGCGCGAAGGTCAGGTAGGGCCGGCCCGAGAGCATCGTGAGCAACTGGTTGTGCAGGTTGCCGCCACCGTTGAAGCGCACGTCGACCACCAGCCCCTCGGCCTGGCCGAAGCGGCCGAACACCTCCGCGAAGGTGCTGCGGTAGGAGGCGGCGTTCATCGCCCGCACATGGACGTAGCCGAGGCGGCCGCAGGAACGGGCCGCCACCGCGTCCCGGCGCCGCCGCCGCCAGCGCTCGAAGGCGAGGTCGCGCTCGCGCTCCAGGCTCACCGGCACCCGTCGCTCGCGCAACGCCGTCCCGTCCGGCTTGAGGAACGCCACCTCGATCCGCCGGTCCTTCGTGCCGCGCAACAGGCGGCGCAAGCCGCCTTCCTCGGGCACGGCCTCGCCGTCGATCGCCGTGATCACGTCGCCGGGGGCGAGCCGCGTGTCGCCGGCATCGAAGGGGCCGGCGGGCAGGATCGCCGCCACCCGCATGCCGGGACCGGCATAGGTCTCGTCGTAGAAGAGGCCGAGGGAGGCGGTCTCCTCGCCCGGCGGCACGCTCGGGCTCAGGAAAGCGCGGGTATGCGAGGCGTCGAGCTCGCCCGCCATCTCGGACAGGAGTTCGGCGAGGTCGCGGGCGTCCGCCAGCGCCGGCAGGAAGCGGGCGTAGCGGGAACGCACCGCGTCCCAATCGACCCCGTGCATCCCGGGATCGAGGAACTTCGCCCGCGTCAGGCGCCAATACTGGTCGAAGCCGGCCGCGAGACGCGCCGCCGGATCGTGTCCCGCCTCGGCCTCGACCCGGACATGGCGCGAGGTGCCCTTGGTCAGGTCGATTTCGGTGAAGCCGTTGCCGGAGAGGAACGAGAGGGTGCGCTGGTCGCGGCTCAGCCGCACCGGGGAATAGCGCTTGGCGGGCACGTCCGAGAAGACCGTCCGGCGGGTGCCCTGGCGCAGGTCGCGGATCGTGCCGGTGAGCGCGTAGCCCTCGCCCTTCGGCCGCTCGCTCTGCTCGACGACGAGCAGGCTCATGCCGTCGCGCAGCATCATGGCCTGGACGACGTCGACATGGCCCTGCGACAGCCGGTGCTGGCGGTCCTCCAGCCCGTCCGGGTCGAAGGCCTGCGGCTCGGGTGCCGGGCGGGCGGCCATCCGCTCCGGCGCGGGACCTGCCGCTCCCGGCTCCGCCGCTCGGCCCGGTGCGGAAGTCGTGGCCGCCTCGGGCAGGACCGGCGCGCGCAGGCGGGCCTCGAAGGCGTCCCGGGCCCGGCGCGAGGCGAAGACCGCGTCGATGTCGGCGGGCTCGGCGGCGCCGGAGGCGGAATGCAGGTCCTCCGGCTCGCTGCGCCAGACCAGCATCCCGCCATCCGGGCTCCACTGCGCCTCGCCCTGGCCCTCGCCCGCCGGCGCCACCCGCCGGGGCGGTAGCGAGCCGTCCGCCGGCACCACCGCGACGTTGTCGGTGAAGCCCCGGTCGAGCTGGACCGGCAGCGCCAGCCAGCGCCCGTCCGGCGACCAGGACAGCCACCACGACGCATCGCGATAGGGATAGAACCGCCCCGGCGGCACCACCTCCCGGTCGGCGCCGGTTGCCGGGTCGAGGACGTGGACCGCGCTGCGGTCGTGGATATAGGCGATGCGGCTTCCGTCCGGCGACCAGGTCGGCCGGAAGGCATCGCCCGGCGGGGTCGGCAGCGCCCGCTCGATCAGCCGCGTCGCCTGCGCGAATCCTCGCTCGTCGGCTTGCGCCGGGGTCGCTTCGTAGAGGCCCCAATGGCCGTCCCGCTCGGCGGCGTAGACGAGGCGGCGGCCGTCCGGCGAGAAGGCAGGGCCGCGCTCCTCGCCGGCCGTGCGGGTGATGCGCTTGACCGACTTCCCGTCCCGCGAGGCGACGTAGATCTCGCCCTGGGCCACCAAGGCGACCTCCTGGCCGCCCGGCGAGGCGATAAGGTCGTTGAAATCCGAGAGGCGGGCCGGCACCTCGTCGGAAAAGGTCGCCTCCGACACCGTGACCGGCACGGGCTCCGGTGCCGCAGCGCCCCGGCGCAGGCGGTAGATCTGCCCGTCCCGCGCGAAGGCGAGGTCGCCGTCGCGGGAGGCGGAGAGGAAGCGCACGGGCGCGCCGTCGAAATGCGTGACCGGGTGCGGCACCCTGTCCGCCAGGGACAGGCGCCAGACGTTGAGCGTGCCGGACGCCTCGCCGAGATAGGCGATCTCCCCGCCCGGCAGCCAGACCGCGCCGCGGTTCTCGCGGGTGCCGTCGGTCAGGCGCTCGTGGCGGCCGGTGGCGGCATCGTAGAGCCAGACCTGGCGCACCGCCTGCGACACCTGATGCTGGCGGAAGCGCTGCTCGATATTGGGGCTGGTATAGAGCAGGCGCCGCCCCTCCGGGTCCCATACCGCGTCGAGGGCGGCGTTGGGCAGCACCATGGTCTCGCGCCCGCCCGCCAGCGGCACGGAATAGACCTGGGCCGCGTATTCGGAGATGCCCGGCGGCGCGAAGGTGCGGGTCGCGTCGCCGAGGCGCCGTGAGGCGAACAGCACCGCCCGCCCGTCGGGCGTGACGCTCATCGGCCGCTCGTCGAGGGAGGACCAGGTCAGGCGGCGCGCCTCGCCGCCCTCGGTCGGGGTGCTGTACAGGCTGAGGGCGCCGGAGCGGTCGGCGGCGAAGGCGAGGTTCTGTCCGTCGGGCGACCAGAGCGGCGTCTCGGCATGGAGACCCGCGGGGGTCAGCGCCCGCGCCTCGCCGCCGGCGGCGGGCACGGTCCAGATCCGGCCCCGGACGCGGAAGGCGATCCGGCGGCCATCCGGCGACAGGGCCGGCTCCCGCAGCCAGAGTGGCCGCTCGGCGGCGCGGCCTTCCGTAGCGCACAGGAGGAGCATAAGGACGAAGCCGACTTGCGTCGGAAGGCCGACGCTCCGTCCGCCGATGTTTCTGTCGTGTTGCAGATTTTCGCCGCGAGACCGGCCACCGATTTTGCGAAATATGCTCAAGAGCCTGCGCATGCCGGACCGCCGGTGACTTGTTGCCGTCGCTCTATCCTTGCGTAAGCCAGGAATCCGGCGCTGTCGAGCGTCAGGCCACCTTTCGCGAGGCAGGAATCCCGTTGCGGCTTGTCCCGGTCTGGCGATGCGCCTCCTCGAACAGGTCGTTGAGCGCCTTGCCGGCGCTGCGGGCGATGCGGGTCGAGGCGGTTCCCTCGCTCTTCTCCGCGACGATCGCCCGGAGCGCGTCCGCGGTCCGCGCCTCGATGGCGTGGAACAGGCCCGCGGCCGCCTTGGCGTCGACACCGAGCAGCACCGCGGCGAGGTCCCGATAGGCTTCCCCCAGGAGATGATGAGCCAGGCGCTCGGCCGCCTGCGCCTCCGTCGGCGCGTCGTCGCGCATGCGTTCATCCCTCCTGCCAGCAGGGATGCACGGTGCCTCCGCTGGATTGCGCGGAGCTTTCCCGCCGGGGTCTCCGGACAGCCGCCGACCGGTGAAAGTCGGTGCTGCAAGAACCGGTCGCGGCCCTCGATCCCCCCGAGTGGCGAAACGATGCGTTTCGATCGTTTCCATTTTCAAATCGTCCGTTAGGCCTCAATCTCTTGCCGATCCGACGCGCCCGGACCGACACAGGGCGCAGGACTCAGCGAGAAGGAGCACGCGCGATGAGCTGGCACAGTGCCGACGATCCGGTTCCCGGCGATCATTTCAGCTGCGACGCGATCCGGACCCTGATCGTGCCGCGCTCGCGCGACCTCGGCTCCTTCGCGGTGCGCCGCGCGCTGCCCTCGACCCAGTGCCGGATGGTCGGCCCCTTCATCTTCTTCGACCAGATGGGGCCGTCGGAATTCCTGCTCGGGCAGGGCATGGACGTGCGGCCGCATCCGCATATCGGGCTGTCCACCGTCACCTACCTGTTCGACGGCGAGATCATGCACCGCGACAGCCTCGGCACCGAGTTGCCGATCCGCCCGGGCGAGCTGAACTGGATGACGGCCGGGCGCGGCATCACCCATTCGGAGCGCACCGGCAGCGCCCTGCGCCAGACCGGCTCGCGGCTGTTCGGCCTCCAGAGCTGGGTCGCCCTGTCGGCGAACGACGAGGAGACCGCCCCGGCCTTCGAGCATTACGACGCCGCGTCGCTGCCGATCGTCTCTGCCGCGGGCAAGACCGTCCGGCTGATCGCCGGCGAGGCCTACGGCGCGCGCTCGCCTGTACGGACCTCGACCCCGATGGTCTATGCCGACGTGGCGCTCGAGGCCGGCGCCGTCCTGCCGCTCGATGCCGATTACGACGAGCGCGCGATCTACACGGTGTCGGGCGCGATCGAGATCGCCGGCGACGGCTTCGGCCCTGGCCAGCTCCTGGTCTTCCGCCCCGGCGACCGGATCAGCGTGCGGGCGAGCGAGGCCTCCCGCTTCATGGTGCTGGGCGGCGAGCCGATGGACGGGCCGCGGCACCTCTGGTGGAACTTCGTCTCCTCGCGGCCCGAGCGGATCGCCCAGGCCAAGGAGGATTGGCGCCAGGGCCGGTTCGACACGGTGCCGAACGACGCCGAGTTCATCCCGCTCCCCGAGGACCCGCCACCGGTGCGCTATCCGTGACCGGGGCAAGCGTCGTCGTCTCGCGACCGTCGGCATGACACCGTGAGGACGGCCCGGATCGGACGCCGTTCCGGACCCGGCATGCTATCGTCGTGAGCGTGCCGAACCGACCGGATCGCCCATTCGCAGCACGCACCGCCGAGGACGTCCGATGGCCCAGGAAGACTTGAATGTCTCTCTTCTGACGAATGCCTATGCCGAATGGTCCGCCAGCAAGGCCGCGAACGGCCGGTGCTGGCTGGACCTGATGGCCGATAATGCGACACTCAGATCGTTGCCGGACGGCGCCCCGGAACTGGCGTTCACGGCCCGCCGGACATCGCGGGCCGAGATCGAGGCCTATCTCGACGACCTGGTGAGAGATTGGGAGATGATCCACGCGCACATGACCGAGTTCATCGCCCAGGGCGACCGGGTGGTCGTGCTGGGCGACGTCGCGTGGCGGAACCGGGCGACGGGCAAGGTCGTGCAGACCCGGAAGGTCGATGTTTGGCAATTCCGCAACGGCAAGGCGATCCACTTCGAGGAGTTGTTCGACACCGCGGCGGCGATGGCCGCCGCGACGCCCGGCCCGGACGCCGCGGCCGCTTCGGGAACCGGAGCGGCCGTGAGGCCGCGGGACTGACCGTGTCGCCGGCGCTCGACGGGAAACGTCCCCGAGGCGGCGGATCCGCCTCGGGGATGGAGGGGCGCGTCAGCCCGCGAGCGCCCGCAGGGCCGGGTATAGGCCGCGATAGTGCGCCAGCCGCTCCGCATAGGCCTCCGCCAGGCCGCGATCCGGCAGCACCGCCGCCCCGCGGGCCGGCGCCGTGCAGATCGCCTCGGGGGCCTCGCCCGTCACCGCCAGGCGCGCGAGGCGGGCTGCCCCGAAGGCGCCGCCGTGCTCGCCCTCGGCGAGGGGGCTGAGCGGCAGGTCCAGCACGCTCGCCAGGATGCGGATCCAGGCCTGCGACCGCGACCCTCCGCCGATGACGTCCGCGGCCTCGATCCGCGTGCCGGAGGCCCGCAGGGCGTCGAGGCCGTCGCGGAGCGAGAAGGCCACGCCCTCCATCACGGCCTGGGTCAGGGCCGGCCGCTCCAGGCCCGCCGACAGGCCCGCGAAGGCGCCGCGCACCGCGCCGTCGTTGTGCGGCGTCCGCTCGCCGGCGAGGTAGGGCAGGAACAGGGCCTCGCTCGGTCGCTCGACCGGGCCGATCTCCGCCACCAGGCCCGCCTCGTCCCGGCCGGCGATGCCGGCCCACCAGGCGAGCGAGGCGGCGGCCGAGAGGGTCACGCCCATCTGGTGCCACAAACCCGGCAGGGCGTGGCAGAAGGCGTGGACGGCGCCGTCCGGATAGGGCCGCGCCCCGTCGGTGACGGCGAACAGGACACCCGAGGTGCCGAGGGACACGAAGGCATCCCCGGGCCGGATCGCCCCGAGCCCGACCGCCCCGGCGGCATTGTCGCCGGCCCCGCCGGCAAGAAGCGGCGGGGTCGTCATGCCCCAGCGCCGAGCGAGGTCCGGGCGCAAGCGTCCGGCCGGTGCCGAGCCCTCGACGAGGCGCGGCATCGCGCCGGCATCGAGCCCGGTGGCGGTGAGCGCCTCCGGCGACCAGGCCCGGGCGGCGACGTCGAGCCAGAGCGTGCCGGAGGCGTCCGACATCTCCTCGACGGCCTCGCCCGTCAGCGCGAGGCGCAGCCAGGCCTTCGGCAGCAGGACGCGGGCGGTCTTCGCGAAGATCTCAGGTTCGTGCGTGCGGACCCAGAGCAGCTTCGGGGCGGTGAAGCCCGGCATGGCGATGTTGCCGGCGACCCGGCGCAGCTCCGGGAAGGCCGTTTCCAGGGCGGTGCATTCGGCGGTCGCCCGGGTGTCGTTCCACAGGATGCAGGGGCGCAGCACGCGGTCGCCCGCGTCGAGCAGCACGGCGCCGTGCTGCTGGCCCGACAGGCCGATGCCCCGGACCGCCGCGAGTTCGGCCGGATGGCGGCCTTTGAGGGCGTCGAGGACCTGCTCCAGGGCCGCCCACCACTGCGCCGGGTCCTGCTCGCTCCAGCCCGGATGCGGGCGGCTCACCGCGAGAGGCGCGGTGGCGCTGCCGATCACGGCTTGCGCCTCGTCGACCAGGACGGCCTTGAGGCCGGAGGTGCCGAGATCGAGACCGAGATACATCAGGACACCATCAGGCGAGGGCCGATAGCAGGTCGGCGCGGGTCGGCAGGTCGGCGCCGAGGCGGGTGCAGGTGATGCCCGCCGCCGCCACCGCCTCGGACAGGATGTCCCGCAGGGTGCCGGCGTCGAGGGCGAGCAGCGCCTCGCGGGAGAGCCGGCCGTCGCGGTCGAGGCGCGCGAGCAGGGCGGCGTGGAAGGTGTCGCCGGCCCCCACCGTGTCGATCACCGTAACCGTGCGGCCCGGGACGGTGACGGGGCCGCCGGCATGGTAGGCCCGGGCTCCGTCGGGTCCGGCCGTCACGACCACGAGGGCGATGCCGGCCGCGAGCCAGCCCTTTGCGATGCCCTCCTCGTCGGCCCCGGCCCCGTAGGCGGCGCGCAGGTCCTCGTCCGAGAGCTTCACGATGTCGGCATGGGTCACGAGGTCGTCGAACCGGGCATGCCAGCGGGCGAGATCGGGGATCAGGCCGAGGCGCAGGTTCGGATCGAGGCTGATCACCCGCCGCCGCGCCTCCCGGGCGGCCAAGGCCGCATAGGCCGTGCCGACGGGCTCGGCCACCAGCGAGAACGACCCCATGGCGATCGCCCGGACCGTCTCGGGCAAGGCCGCCGGCAGGTCGGCGGGCCTGAGATCGGCATGCGCGCAGGCTTCGGCGTGGAAGCTGTAGGCGGGGTGGCCGTCCGCGCCGGTCGACACGATGGCGAGCGGGGTCGGCCGGGGGCTCTCACGGGCGAAGGCGAGGTCGACGCCCTCGGCCGCCAGCCGGTCGGCCAGCATCCGCCCGAAGGCATCGGAGGACAGGCCGGCCAGGAAGCCGCTCTGCGCGCCGAGCCGGCGCAGGCCGATCGCCAGGTTGAACGGCGAGCCCCCCGCCACCGCGAGCGCCGGCAGGCCGCCGCGCTCGGGGGCCGGGCGCCCGGCCTCGACGAACAGGTCGATCAGGGCTTCGCCGCAGACCAGGATCATGGGGGTATCCTCACGCCGCCAGCGGGTGCCGCGACCGGTGCGGCAGGGCGCGGCCGTCGCCGTCGAACAGGTGGGTTGCCGCCGGGTCGACCGTCAGGCGGATCGCCTCGCCGGTGCGGACCGGGGCGCTGCCCTCGATCTGCGCCACCACGGTGGCGCCGTCCGCGACCGCCACATGCGCCAGCGTCAGGCCGCCGAGGCGCTCGACATGGGCAACCTCGCCGGCGAGCGCCCCGTCGGATCCGGGCTTCAGCGCCTCCGGGCGGATGCCGAGCGTCACGGCGCCGCCGGGCGCCGCGCGGGCGCCGTCGACCGGCACCGCCACCTCGCCGCCGCTGGCTAAGGCCACCCGCACCCCGGCCGGATCGGTGCCCGTCACGCGCACCGGCAGGAGGTTCATCCGCGGGCTGCCGATGAAGCCGGCGACGAAGAGGTTCGCCGGGTGATGGTAGAGTTCGAGCGGCGAGCCGACCTGCTCGATGCGCCCGGCATTGAGCACCACGATCTTGTCGGCCATCGTCATCGCCTCGACCTGGTCGTGGGTGACGTAGATCATCGTCGCGGCGAGGTCGCGGTGGAGCCGCGCCAGCTCGATTCGCATCTGGCCGCGGAGCGCCGCGTCGAGGTTCGAGAGCGGCTCGTCGAACAGGAAGATCTTGGGGTGCCGCACGATCGCCCGCCCGATCGCGACGCGCTGGCGCTGGCCGCCGGAGAGATCCTTCGGCTTGCGGTCGAGATAGGCGTCGAGCTGGAGGATGCGCGAGGCCTCCGCCACCTTGGCGGCGCGCTCGGCCTTCGACGCGCCGGCGAGCTTGAGGGCGAAGGCCATGTTGTCGCGCACGCTCATGTGCGGATAGAGCGCGTAGGACTGGAACACCATGGCGAGCCCGCGATCGGCCGGCCCGACCTCGTTGATGCGCTGGCCGTCGATGAACAGGTCGCCGTCGGTGATCTCCTCCAGGCCGGCGATCATCCGCAGCAGCGTCGACTTCCCGCAGCCCGACGGGCCGACGAAGACCGCGAATTCGCGGTCGGCGATGTCGAGGTCGACGCCCTTGATGATCTCGGTGGTGCCGTAGCTCTTGCGCAAGCCGCGCAGGCGAAGGGTTGCCATGGCGAGGGCTCCTACTTGACGGCGCCGAAGGTGAGGCCGCGCACCAGCTGGCGCTGCGACAGCCAGCCGAAGACCAGGATCGGCGCCACCGCCACCGTCGAGGCGGCGGACAGCTTGGCGAAGAACAGGCCTTGCGGGCTCGAGAACGAGGCGATGAAGGCGGTGAGCGGGGCCGCCGCCGAGGAGGTGAGGTTGAGGCTCCAGAACGCCTCGTTCCAGCACAGGATCAGCGAGAGCAGGCCCGTCGAGGCGACGCCCGGCAGGGTCAGCGGCAGGAGCAGGTGCCAGACTTCCGCCCCCGTGCGTGCCCCGTCCATCCGCCCGGCTTCCAGGATGTCGTGCGGCACCTCCTTGAAGAAGGTGAACAGCATCCAGACCACGATCGGCAGGTTCATCAGCGTGTAGACGAGGATGAGGCCGAGCCGCGTATCGAGGAGGCCGAGGGTGCGGAACACCAGGTAGATCGGCACCAGGACGCCCACGGAGGGCAGCATCTTGGTCGAGAGCATCCACAGCAGCGTCGAGCGGGTGCGCTTCGTCGGGTGGAAGGCCATGACGTAGGCCGCCGGAATCGCCAGCGCGAGCGCCAGCACCGTGCCGCCGACCGAGATCAGCACCGAGTTGAGGGCGAAGGACAGGTAATCGGCCCGGGCCAGCACCTCGCCGTAGCTCTGCAGCGTCGGCGTGAAGGTCAGCGACGGGTTCACCGCCTCCGGCTCGCTCTTCAGGCTGGTGAGCAGCATCCACAGCAGGGGGAAAAACAGCACGAAGGCCGCGCCCCAACCGAGCACCGCGATGCCGACGCGCTTCGGGAGACTTTGCTTGACCATCCTACACCTCCAGCCGGCGCGCGATGGTGCGCACGAGGAAGAACGCCACGATGTTGGCGAGGATGATCGCCACCACGCCGCCGGCCGAGGCGCCGCCGACGTCGTATTGCAGCAGCGCGCGGGCGTAGATCAGGAAGGCGAGGTTGGTGGTGGCGTTGCCGGGCCCGCCCGCGGTCGTCACGTAGATCTCGGCGAAGACCGTGAGGAGGAAGATCGTCTCGATCATCACCACCACGCTGATCGCCCGCGAGAGATGCGGCAGCACGATGTAGACGAACTGTGCCAGCGCCCCGGCCCCGTCCATGCGGGCGGCCTCCAGCTGCTCGCGGTCGAGGGACTGGACGGCGGTGAGCAGGATCAGGAGCGCGAAGGGCAGCCACTCCCACGACACGATCAGGATGACCGAGAGCAGCGGATAATCGGCGAACCAGTCGACGGCGGGCAGGCCAAGGGCGCGAGCCACGGCGCCGAAGACGCCGTAGATCGGATGCATCATCAGGTTCTTCCAGATCAGCGCCGCGACTGTCGGCATGACGAAGAACGGCGCGATCGCGAAGAGGCGCGCGAGATTGCGGCCCGGGAACGGCTGGTCGAACAGCACCGCCAGCAGCGTACCGCCGACCACCGTGATCACCAGCACCGAGCCGACGAGGAGGAGCGTGTTGGTGAGCGAGGCCCAGAAATCCGGATCGGTGACCAGGAACTCGTAATTGTCGATCCCGGCAAAGCCCGTCACCGTCGGGTCGAGCAGGTTGTAGCGCTGGAGCGAGAACCACACGGTCATCACCAGCGGCACGATCATCCAGATCAGCAGCACGGTGACCGAGGGGCCGATGAACGGCAGGCCGTTGAAGCGGCGGCCCTTGGCGGGACTGGGCGCCGGGGTGGTGAGGGTGGCCATGGCCGTCGTCGCCTCGCGCGGATTTTTGAGGTCGGGGTAGTCCCGCATAAGAAAAGGCGCGGGATCCCCTCTTCCGTTTGGGAGAGGGGGACGCGCCATTCCTGTCCAAGCACAGGGTCAGGGGGGCGCTCGGTCCTACTTCGGATACCCGGCCTGCCGCATCGTCCGCTCGGTGGCCGATTGCGCGGCCTTGAGCGCCGCATCGATCGTCTGCTGGCCGGTCAGCGTCGCCGCGACCGTCTGGCCGACCTGGGTGCCGATGCCCTGGAACTCGGGGATCGCCACGAACTGCGCCCCCGTATAGGGCCGCGGGTTCCTGGTCTGGCCGTTCGGGTTGGCGCTGTCGATCGCCTTCAGGACGAAGCCCGCGAAGGGCGCGGCCTTCTGGTAGTCGGGGCTCTTGTAGGTCGATTCGCGGGTGCCCGGCGGCACCGCGACCCAGCCGTTTTCCTTCGCCACGCTCTCGACATAGGCTTTGCTGGTCGCCCAGGCGACGAAGGTCTTGGCGGCGTCCTTCTGCTTGGAGGAGGCCGGGATGCCGAGGTTCCAGCTCCACAGCCAGGTCGGCCCGCCCTTGAAGCTGCCGGTCGGCATCGGCGCGAAGGCGACCTTGTCGGCGACCTGCGACTGCTTCGGATCGTAGAGCAGGCCGGCCGCGACGGTCGAGTCGATCCACATCGCGCAGCGACCGCTGGCGAACAGCGCCAGGTTCTCGTTGAAGCCGTTCGAGGTCGCACCGGGCGGGCCGTAATTCTTCAGCACGTCGGTATAATACGTCAGTGCGTTCTTCCATTCCGGCGTGTCGATCGTGGTCTTCCAGCCCTCGCCGAACCACTGGCCGCCGAAGGTGTTCACCAGCGAGGTGACGTAGGCCATGTTCTCGCCCCAGCCCGGCTTGCCGCGCAGGCAGAGGCCGTAGGTCTGGCTGGCCTTGTCGGTGAGCTTGGCGGCGAAGCCCTTGATCTCGTCGTAGGTCGGCGCCTCCGGCATGGTCAGGCCGGCCTTGTCGAACAGGTCCTTGCGATAATAGGTCATCGCGCTCTCGCCGTAGAACGGCAGCGCGTAGAGCTTGCCGTCCCGGCTCACGCCCTCGCGGACGGTCTTGAGGAGATCGTCGGCGTCGTAATCGGCCGGCAGGCCGTCCATCGGCTCGAGCCAGTTTTGCTTGGCCCAGATCGGCACCTCGTAATTGCCGATGGTCAGCACGTCGAACTGGCCGGCCTTGGTGGCGATGTCGGTGGTGACGCGCTGGCGCAGCACGTTCTCCTCCAGCACCACCCAGCGCAGCTTGATGTCGGGATGCGCCTTCTCGAAGGCCGAGGACAGCTTCTGCATCACCACCATGTCGCCGTTGTTGACCGTGGCGATGGTGAGCGTCGACTCGGCGAGCGCGGGTGTGCCGGCGAGGAGGGAAGCGGCGAGCAGCAGGGTTCGCGTCCGTGTCACGTCATGTCCTCCCGTCGCGCCACTCTTCCCGCAGGGGTGGCGGCCTTGCGCGCAATTGGTGAGGGTCCGGCGGGACGGCGTCAAGCGGGGAGGGGGCTCGGACGTGCCGCTGCGGCATCGCCTTCCACGGGTTCTCGGTGGATGATCTCTCGTCGCGGAGTTGTGGGACGACGGGATGCCGAGAGATCGTCGCCCCTTGAGATGGTTGTTCGAAGGAGAAGTGCGGGAATCGAGGACGGCGACCCCGCCCTCGTCACCGCCGCGATCGGTGGCATCGCCCGGGCGTGGAGTCGGTCGAGGGCCGTCCAGGAGACCGACCCCTCGGCCTGGAACCCACCGTCGCGCCGGTGACCGGGGCGGCCCGAGAGACCGCCCCGCCGCGCATCACCGCGCCCGCCGTGCCGCCTCGTCCAGGGTCGCCTGGATGCCCTGGCGATAGAGCATCCCGAGCCACTCCGCGACCGGCGCGACGAGGCGCGGGTCGTCGCCGAGTTCGCCGAAGAGCGGGCGGATGCCGAGGAGCGGGCGCGGATCGGGGCCGCCCTCGATCGCCTTCTCGCGCAGGAGCGCCGCCATCGGGTGGCGGACCTCGATCGCGCCGCCGGTTTCGTCCTCGCCGCGCACCCGGCGCAGCCATGCGGCGAGCGCGAGCGCCAGGAACTCGATGCTCCCGCCCTGCGCCAGCCGGCCGCGGATCGGGTCGACCAGGACGTTGAGCGGCGCGTCGGTGTTGACCCGCTCCACCGTGTCGCGGATCGCCGGGTTGGCGAAGCGTGCGACGAGGGTGCGCTTGTACGCGGCGAGATCGATGCCCGGGACCGGCGGCACGGTCGGGCCGGTCTCGCGGTCCATCAGCGCGGTCATCACGGCGCTGATGCGGGAATCGGCCATCGCTTCGTCGATGGTGACGGTGCCGGCGAGCCGGCCCAACCCTGAGACCGCGAGGTGGCTGCCGTTGAGGAGCCTGAGCTTCATGAACTCGTAGGGCGCCACGTCCTCGACGAACTGCGCGCCGACCTTTTCCCAGGCCGGACGCCCGGCGGGGAAGCGGTCCTCGATCACCCACTGGGTGAAGGTCTCGCTGAAGACCGGCCAGCCGTCGGCGAGGCCGTGGCGCTCGGTCAGGCCTGCGACATCCGCCGGCGCGGTCACCGGGGTGATGCGGTCGACCATGGTCGAGGGGAAGACGACCTCGGCGGCGATCCACGCGGCGAGAGCGGGGTCGCGCAGCCGGGCCAGCGCCACCACCGCGTCGCGCAGGACGTCGCCGTTATGCTGGATGTTGTCGCAGGTGAGCGGGGTGAACGGCGCCAGGCCGGCGTCACGGCGCCGCCGCAAGGCCTCGACGATGACGCCGATCGCGCTCTTCGGCTGCGCCGGCTCGGCGAGGTCGGCCCGGATCAGCGGGTGGTCGGGGTTCAGCCGCTTCGTCGCCGGGTCGAGGCAGTAACCGTTCTCGGTCACCGTGAGGCTGACGATGCGGATCGCCGGGTCGTCGATCGCGTCGAGCACCGCCACCGTGGTCTCGCCCGCGAAGGCGACACCGGCGAGCGACCCGATGACCGTCACGGTCTCGTCCGCGCCCTCGCGCTCGACGAGGGTGTAGAGCGCGTCCTGCGGCGCCAGGGCGTCGATCATACGCCGGTCGCCCGGCATCAGCCCGACCCCGAGGATGCCGAAGGCGAGGGCGTCCGGGTCGCGCTCCATCAGGTCGTGGGTGTAGCGGGCCATGTGCGCCCGGTGGAACCCGCCGAGCCCGAGATGGACGATGCCGGCCCGCACCTGCGCCACGTCGTAGGCGGGGACCCGCACGCGCGGGCCGAGGGAGGCCAGCGTGGCGCGGCGGAGGGGCACGGGGGCGCGGTCGGTGCTCATGGGGCGTGGCTCGGGCTGGCGGCGGGCGTGGAGTGCCCGGCTTTGGCCCTGATTAATCCGCCGTTGCCGCAGCGTCGATGGTGCGCCTGGTCGTTCGGGCGCCCGAGCCGCAACCCGACGTTCCGCCGACCCCCACCCCGGGGCGCCCGGAGCGAGGCCGCTCAGAGGCCGGTCGAGTACCGGCCCGCGCCCCCGGCCAGCCGGGCGTCGAACACGGCGCTCGCCGAGCGCACCAGGCTGCGCATCTCTTCCGGCACCGCGATGCGGTTGCCGGCCCGCCGCACGACGCCCAGGCGGACGAGCTCGGCGAGGGTGTCCAGCTCGGTCGCGAACGCGGTCTCGGGCACGACGCCGTGCCGGGCGCAGATCGCATCGAGATCGACGGCGAGGTCGCACATCAGCCGCTCGATGACATCCCGGCGCAGGCGGTCCTCCGGCGTCGGCACGAGGCCCCGGGCGGTGGCGAGGCGGCCCTGCCGTACGGCATCCCCGTAGGCGGCGATGTCGGCGATGTTCTGCGCCAATCCGCCGGGCAGGCTGGAGATCGACGAGGCGCCGAAGCCGACGAGCGTGTCGGCCGCGTCCGCCGTATAGCCCTGGAAGTTGCGGCGTAAAGCGCCGCCCGCCATCGCGAGAGCGAGGGGGTCGTCGGCGCGGGCGAAGTGATCGAGGCCGATGCGGACGTAGCCGGCACGCACGAGCCGCGCGGCCGCCGCCTCGAACTGCGCGTGGCGCTCGCGCGGGCCCGGCAGCGCCGCCTCGGGCAGCGCCCGCTGGTGCGGCTTCATCCACGGCACGTGCCCGTAGCCGAACAAGGCGACCCGGTCCGGCTCCAGCGCCACGGCGTGGTTCACCGTGGCGAGGACGTTCTCGACGCTCTGGTGCGGCAGCCCGATCATCAGGTCGACATTCACCGCCTCGATGCCGGAGAAGCGCAGCCAGGCCACCGCGCGGGCGGTCTCCTCCACCGACTGGAGCCGGCGGATCGCCCGCTGCACCTCGGGGTCGAGGCTCTGCACCCCCAGGCTCGCCCGGGTGACGCCGATCGCCGCCAGGGTCTCGACATCGGCCGGCGTCAGCGTGCGGGGATCGATCTCGACCGCGATCTCGGCGTCGGGGGCGACCGTGAAGGCGCCGCGCAGGCGCGCCATCAGCCGGCGCATGTCCGAGCCGCGCAGCATCGTGGGGGTGCCGCCGCCCCAATGCAGGTGGCGCAGGACCGGCCGGCCGGCGAAACGGCGCGCGACGAGGTCGATCTCGCGCTCCAGGTCGGCGACGTAGGCCTCGACCGGGGCGTAGCGGCGCGCAACCCGGGTGTGGCAGCCGCAATAGAGGCACAGCTCGGCGCAGAACGGCACGTGGATATAGGCGGAGACAGCCTCGCCCGCCCCGATGCCCGCCAGCCAGTCGCCGACCTGCTCGGGCCCGACCTCGGCGGTGAAGTGCGGCGCGGTGGGATAGCTGGTGTAGCGCGGGACGCGCGCGCCGCCGAGGCGGTCGATCAGGTCGGGGGAGATCATGCGGGGGATCGGGTCCGGGGAGCCTTCGTCCCGGAGACTGACCCGCGCTGTGGCGCTTCGCCTTGCGGTGGATCAATCGGGACATGGTGCCTCGCCTCCCCGGCGGGGCGTGCCCCCGCCGTCCGGCCGCCGCGATGCGTCCGGGGCAACCCGCTCCCCCGGCCCACCGCCTTGCTTTTGCATCATTTTGCCTGCCCATGCTGGCCACGACGCGAGGGGCCGCGCCGGGCTTCCGCACGATGATGCATGAGGTCCGATCTTGACCGCCTCTTCGCCAGCTTCTTCGCCAGCTTCCCTGGACCGCCTCGGCTACGCCCGCAGCCTGCTCGAGCGTCACTCCGCCGAGCGCAGCGGCCCGACCCCGACGCTGGCGGACGCGCCCGATGCGAGCCTGCTGCTGTTCTGCGGCGACGTGCCGGTGCTGCGGGTGAGCGAGGGCGGCGCCACCTGCCTCCTCGACCCCGCCGATGCGGCCCGGGCCGGGGCGCCGGCGCCGGAACTGTTCCTCGGCCGGGTCGGCGGGCGCCCGGCCTTCGCGGGCGCGCTGCCGGCGGATGCGGCGGCACTGTTTGCCGACGATCCGGCCTTCCGGGTGCTCGATGCCCGCTCGGTCGCCGTCGAGGGCGCGGTGCCGGCGCCCGAGATGGGGGTGCTCGCCACGGCGAAATCGCTGCTCGGCTGGCACGCCCGGCACGGCTTCTGCGCCAATTGCGGCAATGCCACCACGCTCTCCTGCGGCGGCTTCCGCCGCGACTGCGCGAGTTGCGGCACCGAGCATTTCCCGCGCACCGATCCCGTGGTGATCATGCTGGTGACGCATGGCGAAAGCTGCCTGCTCGGCCGCCAGGCCCGGTTCGCGCCCGGCGTCTATTCCTGCCTCGCCGGCTTCCTCGAGCCCGGCGAGACCATCGAGGATGCGGTGCGGCGCGAGACCTTCGAGGAGGCCGGTGTGCGGGTCGGCGCCGTGCGCTACCACCTCTCGCAGCCCTGGCCGTTCCCGTCCTCGCTGATGATCGGCTGCGAGGGCGAGGCGCAAGGCGACGCCCTGGTGCTCGACCGGACCGAGCTGGAGGATGCCCGCTGGTTCACCCGCGACGAGGTGCGGCTGATGCTGGATCGCCGCCACCCCGACGGCCTGATGACCCCGCCGCCGATGGCGATCGCCCATTCGCTGGTGCGCACCTTCGCGGAGCGCTGAGAGATGGCACGCTTCGAGGGCATCATCCCCTACCTCGTCACCCCGCTCGATGCGGAGGGGCGGGTCGAGGCCGGGGTGATGGCGTCGCTCTGCGACGACCTGATCGCCGCGGGCGTCCACGGCCTGACCCCGCTAGGCTCGACCGGCGAGTTCGCCTATCTCGACGAGGGGCAGAAGCGCGAGACCGTGGCGGCGGTGGTCGCGGCCGCCGGAGGCCGGGTGCCGGTCCTGCCCGGCGTCGCCTCGACGGCGATCCGCGGCGCGGTCGCGCAGGCGAAGGCCTGCCGGGCGGCGGGGGCGGACGGGATCGTGCTGATCCTCGACGCGTATTTCCCGCTCACCGAGGCGGAGGTCGAGCGCTACTTCCTCACCGTGGCCGATGCCACCGACCTGCCGATCATCCTCTACACCAATCCGAACTTCCAGCGCGCCGACCTCTCGGTCGCCTCGATCGCCCGGCTCGCGAAGCACCCGAACATCGTCGGCATCAAGGACGCCTCGACCAATACCGGGCGCCTGCTCTCGATCTTGAACCGTGTCGGCGACGACCTCGACGTCTTCGCCGCCTCCTCGCACATCGCCGCCAGCGTGATGATGCTCGGCGGCAAGGGCTGGTTCGCCGGTCCCGCCTGCGTCATCCCGCGGGAATGCCTGGCGCTCTACCGGCTGTGCCGGGAGGAGCGGTGGACGGAGGCGGTGGCGCTGCAGAAGCGGGTCTGGGCCTTCAACGAAGTGTTTGCCCGCTACAACCTCGCGGCCTGCGTCAAGGCGGCGCTCCAGATGCAGGGCTACGCCGTCGGCGATCCGGTGCCGCCCCAGAGCCCGGCCTCGCCGGAGGCGCGCACGGCCATCGCGACGGCGCTCGCCGCGGTGAGGGCCGCACCGTCGCATCCCTGACATCGCCGGCCGTGCAGGACGGCCGCCTCTCTCTTTCGAAGGACCGATCATGACCATCGATGCCGCCCGCGCGCGCTACGACGCCGCCCTCGCCATCGCACGCGCCGCCGGCGAGACCGCGCTCGGGTTCTTCAACGCCCGCGACGAGCTGGTGATCGAGCAGAAAAGCGGCGCCCAGGACCTCGTCTCGCAGGCCGACCGCGAGGTCGAGCTCCTGATCCGCGCCCGCATCGCCGAGGCCTTCCCCGAGGACGGCGTGATCGGCGAGGAGCACGCCCCGGTCCCGAGCCGGTCGGGCTTTACCTGGGTGGTCGATCCGATCGACGGGACCAGCCCGTTCCTCAACGGCCAGCCGAACTGGTGCGTGTCGATCGGCGTGCGCGGCCCCGAGGGGCTGGTGGCCGGCGTGATCGAGGCGCCGGTCCTGCGCGAGACCTATGCGGGTCTCGCGGGGCAGGGCGCGACCGTGAACGGCCGGTCCCTGCGGGTCGACCCCGCCGCGGTGCTGACCTCCGCCAATATCGGCTTCGGCGCCACCCAGAAGACCCCCGCCGCGGAGGCCGCCGCCTTCGTGCGCGGCCTCTACGACGAGGGCGGGGTCCTGTTCCGCAACGGCTCGGGCGCCCTGATGCTGGCCTACGTCGCTGCCGGGCGGCTCGCAGGCTACTACGATCCCGGCCTCAATGCCTGGGACTGCTATGCCGGGCTGCTGCTCGTGCGCGAGGCCGGCGGCGTCGCCGACTATCTCGGCTCCGACGACATGCTCACCGGCGGTCTGCTCTATTCCGGCACGCCGGCCGTGGTGGCCGACCTGCGCCGGCTGGGAGACGCATCGCGGCGGGGGTGAGGCCCGCCCCTCACGCCAGCGACCCGAGCGCGGCGGCAAGCGTCACCGCCGCCGCGAGCGGCGCCATCCAGAGCAGCGCCCGCGGCCGGTACGACTGGACGACGATCAGGAGAAGACCCGCCCCGATCAGCGATCCGAGCCAATCGACCGGGCCGAAATTCCAGCCGTCGAGCCGGATCGCGGCGGCGAGGGACAGGCCGAGCAGCGCCCAGCCGGCGGCGCGCAATGCCAGCACGCGCCTGCGGTCCGGCGTGCCCGCCCACAAGGCCTGATGGTGCCGGGCCATGCTCAGGCACAGGGCGGCAAGCCCGAGGAAGCCGAGGCCCGAGCCGATCAGCAGCGTCATGCCCGCCCCATCTGCGGCGCGGCCGCGGGCTCGTCCGCGATCCGGCGCGCCCGCCGCGGTGCGGCGAAACGGGCGACCTTGTGCGAGATGAGCGCGAAGCCGGCGGAAAGCGCCAGCAAGGCGGCGTCGAAGCCGAGGAACCAGGCCGGATCGTCCCAGAGCATCCGGGCGGTCGCGACGTCGGCGAGAACCGCCGCGACGAACAGGGCCGCCACGAGGGCGAGTGCCCCGCGCCAGGCCCGCCGCGGTGCCGGCCACGCTCCTGCGAGCGCCACGGCGATCCAGGCGCCGAAGAACACCCGGACCTCCCACTCCGCTCTGGCGCCGAGGTCGAGGGGCAGGAGCCGGTTGGCGAGGAGATAGGCGGCGATTGCGGCCGGCAGGCCCGCGATGGTGCCGAGGTTCAGCGCATGGACGAGGCGCCAGCCGAATCCCGCCGCGGCTCCGACCTTCGGCAGCCGCGCCACGGTCCACAGCACCAGCCCGCTCCCCACCATGGCGCAGCCCATAAGCCCGCACAGGAAGAACAGCATCCGCAAGGCCGCTCCGGCGAAATGCGCCTCGTGCAGGCCGACCATCGTGGTGAAGGTCTTGGCTGCCGGACGCAGCCCCCCGGACAGGACCTCGACCACCTCTCCGTTCGTACCCGCGAAGGCGACCTGCGGGTGCTCGTGCGAGAGGCCGTGCGGCTCCTCGAACACCGCCACCACCGTGGAGTTCGCGTCGCGCGGGTTGACGATGGTCAGCCGCTCCAGCGTCTCGGGGATGGTCGCGCGGGCCTTCACCACCATCGGCCCGACCGGGGCGAGGGTGCCGGGTTGTCCGGAGGCCGGGCGGTTCGTCGTGATCTGACCGGTCTCGGCGAAGTAGGCCTGCTGGTCGCCCTTGTAGGCCGCCGTGATGCCCCAGGGCATGTACATCAGCGCCAGGGTGACCACGCCCGTATAGGTGATCATCAGATGGAACGGCAGCGCCAGCACCCCGCTGACGTTGTGGGCATCGAGCCAGCCGCGCTGCGCCGCCTTGTCCCGGCGCAGGGTGAAGAAATCCGAAAAGATGCGCCGGTGGGTGACGATGCCGCTGACCAGCGCCACCAGCATCACCATCGCGCAGATGCCGACGATCCAGCGGCCCCAGAACGGGGGCAGGTTCAGTTCGAAGTGGAAGCGGTAGAAGAAATCGCCGCCGCGGGTCGCCCGAAGCGCGGCGGGCGCACCGGTCTTCGGATCGAGGAGGACGTGGCCCGGGGGCGTGCCGGGCGCGTTGCGCCAGAACAGCTCGACGAGGGGCCGCTCGGGCGTCGGCAGGCCGACGAACCACGTCCGCGCGTGCCCCGCATGGGCCTCCAGATGCGCGACCGCGAGGTCGGCCGAGGCCGCCAGGGTTTCGGGCGCGATCGTGGCGTGCCGCGCCAGTTCCGGCTGCATCCAGCGCGAGATCTCGGCCCGGTAATAGGTCGCGGTGCCGGTGACGAAGACGGAAAACAGCACCCAGCCGACGACGAGGCCGGACCAGGTGTGCAGCCACGCCATGGACTGGCGGAAACCCTGCTTCATGGCGCGAGTCTCAAGCGGTTTTCGAGTGGAGTAAAAATATCCCGGTGTCTCTGTTCGATCCCAACTACGACCTCATCCTGAGGTGCGACTGGAAGGAGCCTCGAAGGAGGGCTCCAGGGATCACAGCGATATCTGAAGCCCTCCTTCGAGGTCAGTCCATCTCCGTTGGACTGACACCTCAGGATGAGGTCGCGGGTGGGAGAGAGAAGGACATGCATCGGGCGCGTGCTCTCAGGGTGCGTGACCGAGCGGGAAGAGCCCGATGACGGCGGCGAGAGCTACGCCGAGCACGAGGGCGACGCCGCCGACGATTCCGGCGGCGCGCCCGAGCGAGCGGGCCGCGAAGACGACGACCACGACGCCGACCATGATGGCGAAGCTCGCGAGCGTCGCCATCGTCACGGCCTCCGCCCGGGGCATCGGCAGGGTCAGGGACAGGAGGGCGGTCGCGAGCGCCGCAACCCCGTAGCCGCCCCCAGCGGCGAGGACGACGCGTCCTGCCACCGCGGCCCGGTCCGAGAGCGTGGGTGAGCGGGTCATCGGTGTGGGGGGCATCGCGCCCCCTTACCAGCGGTAGCGCAGGGTCGCATAGACCGTGCGCGGCAGGCCGTAGAAGCAGGTCGCATAGGAGAAGCAGCCGGTCACGGTGCGATCATCGAGGAGGTTCTGGGCGTTGACCTGAAGGTCGAAGCCGGTGAGCGTCGGGCTCAGGTGCTTGAGGTCGTAAGCCGCCACCGCGTCGACCAGCACGGCTTCCGGCACCCGGAAGGTGTTGGCCGGGTCGCCCCAGGAGCCGCCGAGGTAGCGCACGCCGCCGCCGAGGCTCAGGCCCATGAGCGGGCCGGACTGGAAGCGGTAATCGACGAACAGCGAGGCGGTGCGGTCCGGCACCTGGACCGGACGCAGGCCCACGATCGGCACGTTCCGGCCGGTGACCTGGTTGAAGGTCGTGTTGGTGTCGCGCGTGTTGCGCACGTCGAGGAAGGAGACGCCGCCGACGAGGTTCAGCCCCTCGGCCAGCGTCGCCCGGGCCTCGAACTCGACGCCCTGCACGCCGATCTCGCCGGTCTGGAGGCTGAAGGTCGGGCCGTTCACCGGGTCCGGCGTCAGGGTGTTCGAGCGCTTGATGTCGAAGGCGGCGGCCGTGAGCAGGATGTCGGTGCCCGGCGGCTGGTACTTGATGCCGGCCTCGTATTGCCGGCTCGAGATCGGATCCGGGATCCGCCCGGTCGTGCCGAAGGCCGGATCGTAGATGCGCCCGCTCGCGATCGGCTCGAATGCCTCGCTGTAGGAAACGTAAGGCGCCACGCCGCCGTCGAAGCGGTAGAGAAGGCTCGCCCGGTAGGTGAGCGCGTCGGAGGGCACGTCCTGGAACGCCACGGCGCCGGTGGCCAGCGTCCGGGTCGGCCCGGCCTGCCGGGCGGTGTCGTAGCGCCCGCCGAGCGTCAGGACCAGGCGGTCGACCTTGATCTGGTCTTGCAGGTAGACGCCGGTCTGCTGCGCCGTGATGCGGGCATTGCTGGTGAATCCCGGCACCGCGATGTTCATGTCGTAGTTCGGCGTCAGCGCGTTGAGGTCGGGCGCGGCCGGGAACGGGGTCTGGAGCGTGCGGGTCTTGATCGTCTGGTGGTCGACGCCGAACAGGGCGGTATGGGCGAAGGGGCCGGTGTCGAACTTCGCCTCGACATAATTGTCCATCGTGTAGGCGTCGATCGCCACGTCGGTGGCGATGCGCGAGCGGTTGATCAGCGGCCCTGTCGTCAGCGCCGTGGCCGGGAAGAGCGGGGTGTTGCCGCTGAAGGCGCCGTAGACGCTGCGATACTGCCCTTCCGTCCGCAGGAAACGGCCCGAGGAGTGGAAGCGGAAGGCGTCGTCGAAGCGGTGATCGAGGACATAGGTCACCGCGGCCTGCGTGCGGTCGGATTGCTCGAAATTGCGGTCGCCGTCGTAGAAATCGACCGGCAGGCGCCCGACGATGCCGCTGCCGAAATTGCGCGGAAAGACCGTGCCGTAGGCCGGGAAGCCGCCGTAGAAGCCCGAGAACGGGTCGCGCTGGTAGAGGCCGAGCACGGTGAGCGAGGTGTCGGCGGAGGGGCGCCAGGTCAGGCTCGGCTGGATGAAGGCGCGCTCGACCCGCGTCGTCACCGCGGGCCCGTCGCCGTTCCAGCCCAAGGCCGTCACCCGGTAGGCGAATTCCTCCGTTCCGGGAATCGTCGTCTCCGAGGTGATCGGCCCGCCGACATCGAAGCCGCCCCGCACCTCGCTGAAGCCGCCGCCCTGGACGAAGACCTCGCCGTGGCGGACGAATTGCGGCATCTTCGACGTGAGGTTGACGATGCCGCCGGGGCCGGACTGGCCGTAGAGCACCGAGGCCGGGCCCTTGACGATGTCGATCCGCTCGATCCGGTAGGGATCGACCGACGGGAAGGCGTCGCGGGAGGTCGGCAGGCGCATCCCGTCGAGGAAGAGCGGGGCGGTGAAGCCGCGGATCGCAAACTGCTCCAGCCGGGTCCCGCCGGCGCCGCCGCGCTGCTCGGTGGTCACGCTCGGGCTGTAGCGCAGGGCCTGGTTGATGGTGAGCGCGTTCTGGTCCTCGATCTGCTGGCGGCCGATCACGGTGATCGATTGCGCGGTCTCGAGGATCGGCGTGTCGGTCTTCGTCGCCACCACGCTGCGCGCGGCGACGTAACCCGGAACCGGCCCCCTTGCGCCGCCGGCCTGCGTCCCGGCGGCGGTCGCCGTGGCGGGGCGGGCGGTGCCCGCGACGCTGATCGTGTCGAGGGCGATCTCGGCGTCCTGGCCGCGGGCCCCCGCAACGACGCCGGACGACAGCACCACCCCCGACAGGAGCGACCGGGTCAGCCGACGCCCCGCGCGCGAGAGGGGAGTGGCACGACGCGACGACGGAGCGGGCATGATACAATCCAGGACGAGCGGGAACGCCGATCGCGGCCAGAAAATCCATGGAACGAGCAGGGACGGCCGCGGCTGGAAACCGAATGGCAAAATCGTTTGACGCTAACAAGAGCTATGTTTTTTAGCTATTACAATGAGAGTATTAGCGGATTTCTATGGATCGATCATACAGGACTTGATGGAAATTGTCACTTGTTCCGGTCAAGCTGTGGGGCAGTACCCGCGAGAAGGGGCAACGGCCGGAGCGCTGTGTGGCCAGCACAGGTGGGCCTCCGACGCAGGGTCACGCGGGACTTCGCCATAACCGGTTAGTCCGAAAGACATAGGCGATGCCTCGTCGGCGGGTGCGGCTGGCGGCGGGGAGGCCAGGATGGTCGTTCTGGTCGGGACATGACGCCCGGTGCGGCGGGGCATTGCGCGCGATCCGCGCCTGTTGATGGGCGAGCCGCGATCGGTCCGATCCTGCGCCCTGCCTGAGCCGCATCGTCGGGCGCCCCTGCACGGGCGCTGATTCGGCTCGACGCATCTCGGACCCTCCACGTCATTCCGGGGCCGCGCAGCGGAGCCCGGACCCGAAGGCGCGCGAAGCGCAATCCAGAACCTCGGGTGGGACTGGATGAAGCGGAACGCGATCCGCGTTTTTCTGAACTCTCAGTGGCTATGGATTCCGGGCTCCGCTACGCGGCCCCGGAATGACGAGGAGGGTGTCGAGGCTGTTGAGAAAACCGGAGCCGGTTCGACTCGCGATGGCAGCATCACAATGAAATGACAGCTCAGGACGAGGTTGCGGGTGGGATGGAAATCCTGCATCCATCAAGGCGTCGTCTTCGACGAACCGCCATCCACCTCGCCGAACCACGCTCCAGGCCGCGCGCCCCACGCCCCGTCAGGCCGTCTGGCCGCTCAGTCGCGCCAGCGCCCGCTCGCGCCCGATCAGCGGCAGGAGGCCGGCGAGGTCCGGCCCGTGGTCGAGGCCGGTCAGCGCGAGGCGCAAGGGCAGGAACAGCGCCTTGCCCTTGAGGCCGGTCGCCGTCCGCACCGCCTCCGTCACAAGCTTCCAGGTCGTGGCATCCCACGGCTCCGGCGGCAACGCATCGCGCGCGACGGCGAGCAGGTCCGGCGCCTCGCCGGTCACCGGCGTCACCGGGCCCGCGACCACCCGCCACCACTCGGCGGCGTCCGACACCCGGGTCAGGTTCGCCCGCACCACCTCCCAGAAGGCGGGCGCCCGCTCGGGCGCGACGCCGAGGGCGGAGAGCCGTCCGGCCACCGCCGCATAATCGAGGCCATGCACGACGCGGGCGTTGAGGCCGTCGAGCTCGTGCTCGTCGAACTTCGCGGGTGCGCGCGAGACGTGGGAGAGGTCGACGAGGGCGGCGAGCTCGTCGAGGTCGCAGACCGGCCGCACCGCCTCGGCCGAGCCGGTCAGCACCGCGAGCGCCGCCACCGCCATCGGCTCGTAGCCGGAGTCGCGCAAGCCCCGCAGGGAGAGGTGACCGAGGCGCTTCGACAGCCCCTCGCCGCTCGCCGTGGTGAGCAGGTTGTGATGGGCGAAGACCGGCACGGCCGCGCCGAGGGCGGAGAAAATCTGGATCTGGACCGCGGTGTTGGTGACGTGGTCCTCGCCCCGGATCACGTGGGTCACGCCGGTCTCGGCGTCGTCGACCACGGAAGGCAGGGTGTAGAGGTAGCTGCCGTCCTCGCGGATCAGCACCGGGTCGGACAGGCTGTCGGCCTCGACGTGGCAGGGCCCGCGCACGAGGTCGTCCCAGGTCACGGTGCCGGGATCGAGGCGGAAGCGCCAATGCGGCCGGCGCCCCTCGGCCTCGAAGGCGGCGCGCTCCTCGGGGCTGAGCTTGAGGGCGGCCCGGTCGTAGACCGGCGGCAGGCCGCGGCCGAGCTGGCGCCGGCGGCGGCGCTCCAGTTCCTCGGCCGTCTCGTAGGCCGGGTAGAGCCGGCCCGAGGCCTTCAGGCGCTCGGCGGCGGCATCGTAGATCGCGAGGCGCTCCGACTGGCGAAACATTCCGTCCGGGACGATGCCGAGCCAGCCCAGGTCCTCCTCGATCGCCGCGGCGAATTCGGCCGTCGAGCGCGCCGTGTCGGTGTCGTCGAGGCGCAGCCAGAACCGGCCGCCGGACCGGCGGGCGAACAGCGCGTTGAACAGGGCCGGCCGGGCATTGCCGATATGCAGGAAGCCGGTGGGCGAGGGAGCGAAGCGAACGACAGGTGCCATGGCGGCACTCGTAGAGCATCGGCGGAGCGGGGCGCAATCCGGCGTTTCTCCCCGGGCCGCCGGAGACCGGATCAGGCCAGCCAAGACGTCACGCCAGCCAAGACGTCGCGCCAGCCAGGACGTCACGCCAGCCAGGCGACGAGCAACGACACCGTGACGACCGAGGCGATGTGCGAGAGGAGGATCGCCCCCGAGGTCACGCCGGCTTCGAGCCCGTAGAGCTTGGCGAGCGTGAACGGCCCCGAGCCGATCGGCAGCGCGCTGAGCAGCAAAGCGGCGCGCGCCCACAGGTCCGGCACCGCGAAGACCTTGTAGACGAGGAAAGCGGTCACCGCCGGCTGCAACACGAGCTTGAGCACGACCAACACCGCCATCGGCCTCGTGTCCGAGAGGACCACCCGCTCCTGCGCCAGGAAGAGCCCGATGCAGACGAGCGCGCAGGGCGAGGCCGCACCGCCGAGGAGCGCGGCGAACCGCTCGATCGGCGCCGGCACGGTGAGCCCGGTGAGGCCGACCGCGAGGCCGGCGAGCGGCGCGATCAGGAGCGGGTTGCGCACCAGCGCCAGCACCACCTTGCGGCCGGTGCCGGACCCCGCCCCCTTCTGCAGGTCGAGCTCGATCAGCACGATCGCGAACAGGAACAGCACGCAGGCGGTGAACAGGGTGGCGATCACCGCCGCCGGCAGGCTCGCCGGCCCGAACACCAGCAGGCAGAGCGGGATACCCATGAAGCCGACATTGCTGTAGCCGGCATCCAGCCCCTCGATGCAGGCCTGGGCGCTGCTCAAGGACCGCCCGCGCCCGAGCCCATAGGCCACCGCGAAGGCCGCCGCGATCCCGCCCGCGAAACCCGCCGCGAACCCGACCTGGGCGACTTGGTCCGGCGTGATCTTCGCCATCGCGCCGAACATCAAGGCCGGCAGGGCGAGGTAGATCGCGAACCGGTTCAGGCTGTCGGCGGCGGCCGGCCCGAACAGGGCGGTGCGGCCACACAGGAAGCCCGCCAGGATAAGCGCGAAGATCGGGAGCGCGGCGTTGAGGACGGCCTGCATCGGGAAAAGCCGGAGTGGGAAAAGCTGGGGCGGGAAAAGCTGGGGGGAGGGGTGCCGGGACCCGGCGGGACTCGCTTTGGTCCAGCTTGCCGGAGGGCGCAAGGGCAGCAGGAGGGTAGGAGGTCTGCGCCTCCGGCGGGCCATCGTGAAACGCGAGGCGCCCCGCCACCTGACGGGGGCGGGGCACTGCGATGGTCGAGCGTGGGTCGATCGACCCGGGCGGATCAGCCCAGGTTGCCGGCGCCGAAGGTGGTGTCGCCGAAGGTGGAGCGGCCCTCGAGCGCGCCGTATTGCAGGTAATGCTGCATCGGATCGAGCTTGGCCTTGGCGACGTCGGCATAGGCATCGAGATACGCCGTGGAGTCGAAGCCCTTCGACGGGTCGCGGCCTTCCTTCCAGCCGTACTGGTCGTAATGCATCAGCGGGTCGATCCCGGCCGCCTTCACGTCGCCATAGGCGTTCAGGTAGCCCTTGGTGTCGAACACCGCGTTGGGGTTGCGCCCCTCCTTCCAGCCATAGGTCTGGTAGTGCTGGTAGGCGTAGGCCGACGAGTCGCCGCCCGCCGCGATGGCCGCGCGGGCCACGTCGGGGTTCGACAGGAGGTAGTACTCGGCGTCGAAGCCCGGATGCGCCGCCAGATCGGCGGTCTTGCCGATCGCCGCATAGGCCTGCCGGCCCTCGTCCTGGCCGTACTCGATGAAGTGCTTGAGCGGGTCGATCCCGGCGGCCTTCACGTCGGGGTTGCGGGCGAGGTACAGCTCGTTGTCGAAGGCGGCGGAGGGGTCGCGGCCCTCCTTCCAGCCGGTGGCATCGTACTGATCGAGCGGGTTCTGGCCCGCGGCGCGGACGGTCGGGTTGGCGGCGAGGTAGCCGGTGGTGGAGAACAGAGCGTTGGGGTCGCGGCCCTCCTTCCAGCCATAGGCGGCGTAGTGGGTGTCGGCGTCCTGGCCGGCGGCGAGCACGTCCTTGTTGTTGGCGAGGTAGAACAGGTCGTCGACGAGGGGGGAGCCATCGGCGACGACCACCGTGGCGTCGGTGAACTGGTAGCGCTCGAAGCCCGTCACGGTGCTGCGGGTGGTGCCGGCACTCACCACGTCGCGACCGTTCTCGGCGCTCACCCGGGCCTCGGTAAGGCGGAAGTCGAACATCGCCGTATCGGTGCCGGTGCCGCCCGACAGGACGTTGGTGCCGGTGCCGCCGTTGATGATGTCGTTGCCCGCACCGCCGAGGATCAGGTCGTCGATGGCGCTGCCGATCAGGGTGTCGTTGCCGGCGGTGCCGCGGATCGTGCGGTCCTGGGTCATCAGCATCAGCTGGCCGCCCTCGACCAGCTCGCCGCCCAGCGTGTAATGCGCCTGGGTGTCGAGGAGGTAGGCCTGCCGGCCCGGCGCGCCGAAGATCGTGCTGACGTCGACGATGCCGGAGGATTCCTCGTCCTGGTTGAACGGCGCGGTCGGCGTCGTGCCGAAGCGGGCCGGATCGTGCTGGGCGAGCTCGGTCAGGGAGCCGTTGGCCGGATCATACTGGAAGACCTTCGAGATGCGGGCATTGTTGCCCGGATCCTCCTGCAGGAGGACCTTCCCGTCGGCGGTGACCGTCATGTTGTCGAGCATGACCTGGCCTTCGGTCCCGCGCAGCACCTCCTTGATGGTGCCGCCGAGTTCCGGCCGGGTGACGTCGGTGAATTCGAGCGCCCAGAGCCGCGACGGGCTGGTGATGGCGTTCGTGGTGTTGAAGTAGAAGCGGTTGGAGTTGCTCGGATCCCAGGCGCCGTCCTCGGGCCGCAGGAAGGTGGTGACGCCCTCGGCGTCGCTCTCGGTCTGGAGCTGGGCGCCGGTCATCCGCGAGACGTCGCCGTTCGGGCCCATCTCCTGCAACGAGAAGGCGGCACCGGCGGCGTCGAGCGAGGTGGCGTTGGTCTCGACCAGCACCGACGGCACCTTGATGCCGTAGAGCTTGCCGTTGGTCAGGCCGGCCTTGTCGATCTCGGAGCCGGTCGCCTGCTTGGTGCCGACATAGACGTAGAGCTGGCCGGTCGAGGAATCGTCGGTGCCGATCGTCACCGTCTTCACGCCCGTGGCCGGGTTCGCCAGGGAGTTCTCCATCGAGAACTTGCCGAGGCGGGGCAATTCGTAGATCCGGCCGGCCTCGGGGCCGTTCACCACCCAGGCGAGCGCCCGGCCCTCGGCCCCGGTCTCCTCGCCGTTCATGAAGATGCGGGCCTGCGTGCCGAGCCCGGTCGCCGCATCGTAGAAGGCCGAGACCGCCGGCAGGTCGGCCGAGCACAGGCGGGCGAGCGCGGTGGTGCCCTGGACGTAGGAGCCGGTCGCGGTGTTGAAGCCGTAATAGCTGGTGCCGAGGTCGCCGGCCGAGAGGACCTTCAGGCTCGCCTTGTCGACGACCAGCCGGTCGACGAAGGCGCCGGCCGAGCCGTGCGCCCGGACCACGCCGGAGGTGGCGCCGATCTCGTGGTTGACCAGCACCGTGGCGGTGCCGTCGCCGTTGTCGAAGGCGCCGATGCCGTCCGGGATGCCGACGAAGCGCCAGGGCGTGCCGTCCGCCTTGACCGAGCCGGGCACGGTGTCGCCCACGCTCAGGATCGACGTGAAGCCGATCGCGCCGGTGCTCGGCACGAGGTAGGGGGTCTGCGTCGTCGAGGGACCGGTGGCCATGGGGACTTCCTTGGAATGTTTCCAGGCCGGCCTATAGACGCGCTTGAGCAACGGTTCGGTGACGTTCGGTGACGTTGCACGTTCAGTCGAACGGCTTAATCCGCTCGCCGCAGCCGCGACGAGGCGCGCGGTGGAGAGTGGCCGGGCGATGCTCTAGAACGAAAAAAGAACAGACGGGCCGGAGCCTTACGGTCGCGCCGACGTCTCGGGTTTCGGGTGAATGGTGGCGGGAGAGCGGGAATGACGATGCGGACGACCTTCATGGTGCAGACGTTCGAGGTGCATCGGAAGCGGTTGCGGCCGGGCGCGCGCGACGTGGCGCCGACGGAGAGCGGGGCGCTCAAGCGGGCGGAGGCGATCGCCGGGCGGATGCCGGGCGCGGCCGCCCTGCGCATCGTGGCGGATGACGAGACCGGCGAACTCGAGAGCGTGACGATCCTCGGCACCTTCGGCGAGATCCCGGAAGACTTCGCCGAGCAGGTCGGCGGCGGTTGAGCGAGGGAGAAAGAGATGGCCTTCAAGCCGAAATCCGCGGCCGAGACCAAGGCGGCGGAACTGGCCGCGATCCTGATCCGGATCGCCGACCGGGAGGGCGCGCCGGTCCAGGTCGGCGTCGACGCGCTCCGGCGGGCGAGCCCGCGGCTGACGCCGCTGGCGATCGGGCAGATGTTTCGCCGGCACCGCGACGACCTGGAGGCGGCCCTGGCGGAGCGCGGCTACACCCTCGTCGACTATGCCGATCAGGGGCCGGGGCGCGGGATGGAGTTCGAGATCGGACCGGCCTGACCCGGCCACGGCCGCGCTTCATGCGCCGCGCGCATGGCACCCCGCACGAAAGTCCGGATTGTGCAGTGCGAAAAATCATGGGATACACAACTCACGCAAGGACGCGATGGCGTCGCGGACTTGCCAGCCCTCTTGGGCGTTTCCTCCCTAGACTTCGGGCCGCTCGCAAGAGTGGCCTTTTTCTTTTCAGCGCCTGCTTTGCGCGTCGTCTCTTGCCGCGCTCCTTCGGGGCGGGCTGGGGCCAGCCGAGGGCATGGCTGCGCCCGTCGCCGTCCAGCCTTCGGCCCTGCCCGACGCGAGACCGCGCATCCCCTTCCGGCGAACGCGCCCTAGTTACGGCCGTGGGACGGAGCGCCTCGACGAGACATCGTTTCCTCGCCCGCAGCGGCCGGGCCGCTCGCGGCGCAAAGCGCAGGAGCAGCGTATCATGACGGGCCGCACCGTTGCCGATCTCTGCATCGAGACCCTGGAGCATGCCGGCGTCGAACGCGTCTACGGCGTCGTCGGCGACAGCCTGAACGGCCTCACCGAGGCGATCCGCGCCAGGGGCAAGAACCCGGGAAGCATCCGCTGGGTGCATGTGCGCCACGAGGAGGTGGCGGCCTTCGCGGCCTCCGCCGAATCGCAAGTCACCGGCGGGCTCGCGGTCTGCGCCGGCTCCTGCGGGCCGGGCCACCTCCACCTCATCAACGGCCTCTACGACGCCCACCGCACGCGCACGCCGGTGCTGGCGATCGCCGCCCACATCCCTTCGGCGGAGATCGGCACCGGCTACTTCCAGGCCACACATCCCGAGGAGCTGTTTCGGGAGTGCAGCCACTATTGCGAGATGGTCTCCGATCCGGCGCAGCTTCCTTTCGTCCTGGAGATCGCGATCCGCACGGCACTGGGCAAGGGCGGCGTCTCGGTGGTGGTGATCCCGGGCGACGTCGCCCTGAAGGACGCGCCCGCCCGGGCGCTCGCCGCGCCCGCGACCCTGGCGCCGAAGCCCCCGATCGTCCTGCCGCCGGCATCCGAGCTCGACGCGCTGGCCGAGCTCCTCGACGGCGCGAAGACGGTGACCCTGTTCTGCGGCCGCGGCTGCGCCGGGGCGCGGGACCAGGTGATCCGCCTCGCCGAGACCCTGAAGGCACCGGTGGTGCACGCGCTCGGCGGCAAGGAGCATGTCGAGCACGACAACCCCTACGATGTCGGCATGACCGGGCTGATCGGCTTCTCCTCCGGCTATGCCGCCATGGAGGCCTGCGACGCCCTGCTGCTGCTCGGCACCGACTTCCCCTACCGCCAGTTCTATCCCGACCATGCGAAGATCGCCCAGATCGACATCCGGCCGGAGAATCTCGGCCGCCGCTGTCGGCTCGATCTCGGCCTCGTCGGCGATGTCGGGGTGACGATCGCGGGCCTGCTGACGCGGCTGACGCCGCGCGACGATTCCCGCCACCTCGAACGCTGCCTCAAGCACTACGCCAAGGCCCGCGAGGGTCTCGACGAACTGGCGACCGGCAAGCCCGGAAGCGGGCCGATCCACCCGCAACACCTGACCCGGCTGGTGAGCGAGGCGGCGGCGCCGGATGCGGTGTTCACGGCGGATGTCGGCACGCCGACGATCTGGGCGGCGCGCTACCTCGCGATGGCGCAAGGCCGGCGGCTGATCGGTTCCTGGGTGCACGGCTCGATGGCCAACGCCATGGCGCACGCGATCGGCTTGCAGGCCGCGCAACCGGGCCGTCAGGTGATCGCGCTCGCGGGCGACGGCGGCTTCACCATGCTGATGGGCGACCTCCTCACCCTGGTGCAGGAGAAGCTGCCGGTGAAGGTGGTGGTGTTCAACAACGGCACCCTCGGCTTCGTCGAACTGGAGATGAAGGCCGCCGGCTATCTCGAGACCGGCGTCGCGCTCCAGAACCCGGATTTTTCGGCCATCGCCCGCGCCGCCGGCCTGCACGGCCGCCGGGTCGAGGATCCGGGCGATCTGGAGGGCGCCATCGCCGAGATGCTGGCCCATGACGGCCCGGCCCTCCTCGACGTGGTGACGAACCGCCAGGAACTCGCCATGCCGCCGCAGATCAAGGCGGAGCAGGTGAAGGGTTTCAGCCTCTGGATGATGCGGGCGGTGATGAACGGCCGCGGTGACGAGGTGCTCGATCTGGCGAAGAGTAACCTGATCCGGTGAGGGACGGATCGCGGGACCGGTGAAGAGGCGCGGGATCCCCTCTCCCACTCGTGAGAGGGGAGACGCGCTTTTTTCTTTCCTCGGACAGCTCTGCCGCAGAGGGGGGAGGGGGAAACCCCCGCCTTTTCCCTTCCCCGACTACCCCACCACCGGCCACGCCCTCAGCGCCGGCCGGATCCGCTCGAAGGCCCGGGCCAACCGCAGCACCCCGACATCGTCGAAGCGCCGGCCGGCGATCTGAAGGCCGACCGGCAGCCCGTCCGGCGTGAAGCCCGCCGGGACCGAGATCGCTGGCTGCTCCGACATGTTGAACGGCACCGTGTAGGCGATGTGGGCCATCGCGCGCGCCGGGTCGTTGGTCGGCGAGGCGTGCTCGGCCGGGAAGGGCGGGTTGGGCGAGACCGGGCCGATCAGGAAGTCGAACGGGCGGATCGCCGCCAGCGCGGCGTCGCGCATCGCCGCCATCTGGCTCATGCCGTGGAACACGGCCGCACCGGTCAAATCCCGGCCGCCCGCCGCCCATTCGCGGATGAACGGCAGCACCCGGGCGCGGCGGTCCTCGTCCAGCGCCTCGATGTCGAGGGAGGCGCGCTGGCGCCAGAACAGGTCGAGCCCGTCGAGCATCTCTGGCGTGAGGAGGGCTGGGACCGGCTCGACCGTCGCGCCCGCCTCGGCGAGGAGCCGGACCGCCGCCTCGATCACCGCGCGGTTGGCCGGATCGAGGGGAAGCCCGGCCCCGGCCTCCATCACCAGGCCGAGGCGCAGGCCCTTCGGTTCGAGACCGTCGAGATCGAGCCAGGGCAGGTCGGCTGGTGGCAGGCCGGTGGGATCGCGGTCGTCCGGGCGGCTGATGCTGCGCATCGCCAGCGCCGCATCGGCGACGCTGCGGGTGAGGGGGCCCGCGCAGCGGCCGTAGAAGGCGTTGTCGAGGGGCACCCGGCCGTGGCTCGGCTTGTGGCCGACGACGCCGCACCACGAGGCGGGCAGGCGGATCGAGCCGCCGATATCGGTGCCGAGGTGGATCGGGCCGTAGCCGGCGGCCGCCGCCGCGCCCGAGCCGGCCGACGAGCCGCCCGGCCCCCTGCTCAGGTCCCACGGGTTGCGGGTGAGGGGGTGGAAGCTCGACAGCCCTGAGGACAGCATGCCGTAATCCGGCATCGTCGTGGCGGCGAGGATGACCGCCCCGTCCTCGCGCAGGCGGGCGGTGGCCGGTGCATCGCCCGGGCTCGGAGGTGCGTCGTCGCGGGCGGCCGTGCCGAGCGGCATCGGCACGCCCTGTCTGGCGATGTTCTCCTTGATGGTGACCGGTACCCCGTCGAGGGGCCGGGCCTCGCCCCGCATCCACCGGGCCTCGGACGCGCGGGCGGCGGCGAGCGCGGCCTCCGGCGTGAAGGCGTAGAGGGCGTGCAGCTGCGGCTCCGCGGTCTCCGCCCGGGCGATCACGGCCCGGGTCACCTCGACCGGCGAGAGGGCGCGGCGCGCATAGAGGTGCAGGAGCTCGGTGGCCGCCAGGTCGGCGAGGTTCGCGGCGGAGGGCTGGGTCGCCATGGTGTCAGCGCGCCTCGGGCGTCTTGTCGGGGCGCCCGGCGAGCGCGATGTAGAAGCCGAGCCCGTCCTGGGACGGCAGGGTCTGCAGCCGGTCGACCCAGCCGCGGCGCTTGGCGTCGAGGAGTTGGCGGCCGACAGGCTGGAACAGCGTCTCGCCGCCGCCGGGCGTCGGCGCGTCGAGGCGCACCGCCACGGTCTTGCCCTTGGCGAAGCGGCTGCGCTCCAGCATTTCGGCCAGCGAGGCCTCGGCCTGGGCCCGGGGTGCGCCGCGCAGGTCGAGCACCGACTCGGCGTCGGTCACCCCGAGGGTGCCGCGCAGCTTGTTGGCGTAGAATTCGTCGAAATGGGGCAAGGGCGGCTCGGACGTCAGAGGGGAAGGCCGTGATACAGGGCGGCAACGGGGATTTCCCCGCCGAGATCGGGCAGCGGGATCGTATCGTCGCGGCTGAGGACGCGCAGGGACCAGTCCGGGCCGTTCCCGCGTGACCAGACCTCCACCCGGGCCTCGTCCTGATAAACGATCAGGTAGGCGCGCAGGGTCTGGAGGCCCTGGTAGAACGCCGCCTTGCGACCGCGGTCGTTGTTCATGGTGGACGGGGACAAGACCTCGGCGACGATCAGTGGGTCGCGCGCGTAGCCGTCGGAAAGAAGCGGGCCGCATCGCACGACGAGATCGGGGATCGGCGCGTAATCGTCGACGAAATCGTTGCGCAGGCCGAGCCCGGGCAGAGCCCGGCATCCCAGCTTCTCGGCCAGGGTCGCGAGCTGGCGACCCAGATTCATGACGATTTGCTGATGCCGCTCACCCGGCGGCGCCATCAGCACGGCCTCGCCGTCGAGAAGCTCCCAGCGCTCCTCGTCCGGGCGGTCGCGGATCATGGCGATGAAGTCGGCGACCCGCATCCGCGGGGCGCGCCTGAGCGCGAGCGACATGACGGCTCCCTGTCACCGCCAGGATGGTAGCACCGGGCGGGGACGGGCGACAGTCTCGCTGCGCTGCGGCACCGCGCCCGAACGAGGGGGGTGCGATGCCGGATCGCGGGGCGGTTTTACGCGCCGTGCACCAGCACGTTGCGGAACTGCCAGGGATCGCTCTCGTCGATGTCCTCCGGGAAGAGGCCGGGGCGACCGGAGAGCGGGGTCCAGTCGGTATAGACCCCGATCACGGGCCCGAGATACGGCGTCTGCACTTCCAGGCAGCGGCGGAAATCGACCTCGTCGGCCTCGACGATGCCGGCCTCCGGGTTCTCCAGCGCCCAGACCATGCCGGCGAGCACGGCGGAGGTCACCTGGAGGCCGGTGGCGTTCTGGTAGGGGGCGATCCGGCGGGTCTCCTCGATGGAGAGCTGCGAGCCGTACCAGTAGGCGTTCTTGCCGTGGCCGTAGAGCAGCACGCCGAGCTCGTCGATGCCGTCGACGATCTCGTTCTCGTCGAGGATGTGCTGCGTCTCCTGCACCTTGCCGGCCTGGCCCCACATCTCGTGCAGCGAGAGCACCGCCTCGTTGCAAGGGTGATAGGCGTAGTGGCAGGTCGGCCGGTAGACCGCCTGACCGTCCTGGCGCACCGTGTAGTAGTCGGCGATCGAGATCGCCTCGTTGTGGGTCACCAGGAATCCGAACTGCGCCTGGGCGGTCGGGGTCCAGGAGCGCACGCGGGTGTCGGCGCCGGGCTGGAGCAGGTAGATCGCCGGGGCGTCGTTGGGCAGCGTGCGGCCGTTCTCCGGCATCCAGGTCTCGTGGGTGCCCCAGCCGAGCTCGGCCGGCTGGTTGCCCTCGGAGACGAAGCCCTCGACCGACCAGGTGTTGACGAAGACGCCCTGCGGCTTCTCCGACTTGGCGCGCTGGGTGTCGCGCTCGGCGATGTGGATGCCCTTGACGCCGGTCTCGCGCATCAGCGCGGCCCAGCCCTCGCGGGTCTTCGGCTCGGGGGTCTGGAGGCCCAGATCGGCCGCGACGTTGAGGAGCGCCTGCTTGACGAACCACGACACCATGCCGGGATTGGCGCCGCAGCACGACACCGCGGTCGGACCGCCGGGCTTGCGGCGGCGGGCATCGAGCACCTGCTCGCGCAAGGCGTAGTTGGTGCGGTCGGCGGGGCCGGCATTCTTGTCGAAGTAGAAGCCCGGCCACGGCTCGGCGACGGTGTCGATGTAGAGCGCGCCGATCTCGCGGCACAGCTCCATGATGTCCCGCGACGAGGTGTCGACCGAGAGGTTGACGCAGAAGCCCTGGCCGCCGCCCTCGGTGAGGAGCGGGGTGAGCACCTCCCGGTAATTGTCCTTGGTCAGCGCGACCTGCTCGAAGCGCAGGCCGTGCTTGTCGGCGAGCGCCTTGTGGGCATCCGACGGCTCCACCACCGTGAACCGGGCCTTGTCGTAGGTGAAGTGGCGCTCGATCAGGGGCAGGGTGCCCCGGCCGATCGAGCCGAAGCCGATCATCACGATGGGGCCGCTGATGCGGCCGTGGACGGGCCAGTCGGTCATGGCGCTCGAGATCTCCGGGTTGTCGTTGACGGTGTGCCCCGCCCGCGGGGAAATCCCCCCGGTCGGTCGGCTCGCCTAGCAGGCCAGCATGACGCGCAGGCGACGGGGGCAGGCGAGGGGTGATTGACGTGTCGGGTCCGCCGGGTCAACCCCGGTCAACCCGTTGGTCCGCAACGCGCAAGCGTAACCGTCGGGTTAACCCGGCTCCCGGATCGGGCATGCCGGAATCGCATGGCGCCGCTGCAGCCGCCACGCTTGTGTGCAGCGCGGGAGCGTCCATATTGCGTTGCAACAAGAACACCGGAAACGCCCGCGCGCAATCTCACAGGAGATCCCCATGCTCGCGGTCATCACTCACTCGCTCATCTCTCCCACCATCGACGAGCGCTCCGATATCGAGCCCGGCATCCTCACCCTCGTGAGCCGCATGGTCCACGCGATCCACGCCGCCAATCAGCGCCGCCTGGAGCGCCAGATCGGCGAGTACGTCGAGACCAACGGCGGCCGCATCACCGACGATCTCGAGCGCCGCATCGGTCAGTTTTTCTGCTGATCGCGCCGCCCCGGTTCGCCGGGGTGACGTTCTCGATGGTTCAAGCAAGGCGCCAGGGGCGAAATCGCCCCTCGGGCGCCTTCTTGGTGTTTGGGGTGATGCTTCGGTACGAGGTGCGTCAGCCATCACAGTACACGACACTGGTGCAAAGCCCGCGATCATCAGGCTTTTCCCTTCTGCAACCTCATCCTGAGGTGTCATACGATTTCCGACTGATCGCTTCGCGATGCGGAAATCAGCTTCGCTCACGCGCCGCGCGGGCTGGTGATACGAAATCCGGAAGTGATCTTCCGGATTTCGTATCAGTCCATCCTTCATGGACTGACCTCGAAGGAGGGCTCCAGAAGTCTGTGCGATCCCTGGATTTCTCCTTCGAGGTCAGCCGATTTTCAATCGGCCAACACCTCAGGATGAGGTCGTGGGTGGGAAGGGTCGGCGACGCTGGGAGCAGCTTCCGTCGTGTGCCGTGCTCCGTCATATCGCATCAGCGATCTTGCGCCCGGATGCTCGACAGGAGATCGGCTATCTCATCTCCGCTTCTGAGGCGCGTGATCGTGCCTGCCGCGCTCCAATGGGCAAGCTCCGCCTCGATTCGCGCACGCTGCTTGGCGTCGAACTGCCAAGCGTCCCGTACGAGTTCGACCGCATTCTTCACGTTCCCTTCGCGACATCCTGCCGGAAGGTCGGGCCTGTCCGTGGTTCGCATGCTTCGCCAAGCGACGCGGAGGGCACAGATCAGGCGTGGAGTATCGAGCCAGACGGTCAGTTCGGCGCGCGGCATGCGGAGCGCGAACGTCTGCGAGGCGTAGTTGCCCTCGCAGATCCACGCTTCTCCGCTCACCGCCTGCTCGACACGCTGTCGGAAGACCGCTTTGTCGGCCTTCTGCCATCCCGGCTCCCAGAACAGTCGGTCCAGATTGATGATCGGAAGATGCAGCTTTTCGCCGAGCCTGCGGGCGAGGGTGGATTTTCCACTCCCGGCACTGCCGAGAATGTTGATTCGCCTCACCTCAATCCCCCACCACCGCCAAGTCGTCCCGGTGCACCATCGCGGCGCGGCCCGGATAGCCCAAAACCGCCTCGATCTCCCGGCTCGACCGCCCGAGGATGCGGGCCGCATCCTCGCTGTCATAGGCCACGAGGCCGCGGGCGAGCACCGTCCCGTCCTCGGCCCGGATCGTCACCGCGTCGCCGCGGCTGAAGCTGCCCTCGACGCGCCGGACGCCGACCGGCAAGAGGCTCGCCCCGCCCTGGAGCGCGCGGGCCGCGCCGGCATCGATCGTGAGCGTCCCGCGCGGCTCCAGCGAGCCGGCGATCCAGGTCTTGCGGGCGGCACCCGGCGTCGAGCCGGCGAGGAACCACGAGCAGCGCGCCCCGTTCGCCACGGCCTTCAGCGGGTTCTTCGCCCTCCCGTCGGCGATCATCATCTGGGTGCCGCCCGAGATCGCGATCTTGGCCGCCTCGACCTTGGTGCGCATGCCGCCGCGCGACAACTCCGAGGCGGGACCGCCCGCCATGGCGTCGATCTCCGGGGTGATCCGGGCGATGACGGGCAGGTGCTCGGCATTCGGGTCGCTTGCCGGCGGGGCGGTGTAGAGCCCGTCGATATCGGAAAAGAGCACCAGCAGGTCGGCGCCGATCATCGTGGCGACCCGGGCGGCGAGGCGGTCGTTGTCGCCGTAGCGGATCTCCGAAGTCGCCACCGTGTCGTTCTCGTTGACGACCGGGACGGCGCGCTCCTCCAGGAGCTTCAGGGTGGTCGCCCGGGCGTTGAGGTAGCGCCTCCGCTCCTCGGTGTCCTGCGGCGTCACCAGGATCTGGCCGGCGACGATTCCGTGATGGGACAGCGCCTCCGACCAGTGCCGGGCGAGCGCGATCTGCCCCACCGCCGCCGCGGCCTGGCTTTCCTCCAGGCGCAAGGGGCCGGGCGCGAGATTGAGCACGGTGCGCCCGAGCGCGATCGAGCCGGAGGAGACCACCAGCACGTCGACGCCGCGGCCATGCAGCTCGGCGATGTCCTCGGCGAGCGCCGCCAGCCAGGCATGGCGCAGCCGCCCCCGCGCCCGGTCGACGAGGAGCGCCGAGCCGACCTTGAGCACGATGCGGCGGAACTGGTCGAGGGTGGGGGTCTCGGGCGAGCGGGGGGCGGGGATCGTGGACATGGAACCGGGGATCAGGGGGCGGCGGGGATGAGGTCCGTGTGGACGACGACATTCCTCTTGGAGAGGAGCGGCAGGTCCTGGGTCCGTGCCACGGGGTTAAGCCATGCCGTCCCCCCTGTTCAACCGCGCCGGATGTCCATGGCCGCAACCGGAGCGGCGAAACGAGCCGATGGCTGCGTGATCGCAATGAGCGCGGGCGTGTCGAGCGCGATCAGACCGGCAGGCCGTTCCCGTCGTAGAAGTCGGAATGGTCCGAAGTCGCGCCGGGCTGCCTGTACCGGGCCACGTCCTGCACGAGGGCACGCAAGATATCGTAATCCGCCTGCTGGGCGGGGGTGAGTGCGGCATACGCGGACGCACGCGATGCGGAGTCGTTCAGGAGGCGCGGCAAGCCTTCAGAACTCTGATGATTTGCGGTTTCTTCATCGGTCGCTCCATGGCTGCCCGAAACCGACACCCCAGTGATCCTTGAGCCGAAGAGGCTCGGAGACGACTTCGGAACGCAGTGAACTTGGTCGATAACAGGTGTTACGAATCGAAGTTCACGGCAGGCACGAGGTCCGTCCTGCTGAAATCGTTGCCTTTGAACAGCAGAGGAAGATCGTCGCGCTTCGCGACTGCGTAGGATAGGCAGTCTCCGAAGTTGAGGGAAGCGGGGTGTCCCATGCCCTTGCCGTAGCGATCGAAGGCCTGCCTCGCCAGGAAGGTATGTGCCGCAGTGAAGGGGAGAAGCGCGAGGCGAGGTAGCAACATCAGTTCCTGGAAAGCCAGGGTCGCACGCATCGAGCCGCGCCGTGCAACGACGATGTGCGCCTCAAGGGCTATCGGTGTGCCGAGGACCCAGTCGGATTGCACGAGAATGTCGAGGAAGGTTTGTGCCTCCGGTTCACCGAAGGCGATTGCGAGCAGCGCCGACGTGTCCACCGCGATCATCGCGGAAGGCCGTCCTCGTCGTACAGATCGCTGTGGTCTGAGTTCGTTCCCGGCGGAAGCTCGGCCCGTGCGGCGGCGCCGAGAGCAAGGATTTTTGCGACGAGGGCTGCCTGATCTCGAAGAGGCGGTCGCCGACGCAAGAGGGCGGATGCCGCCGCCGGCATCTCGTCATAGGCCCGCAACGCCTGCGCCACGGCATCGCCCGGCGTCGTCCCGAGACGCTCCGCGAGGCGCCGGGCGAGAAGCAAGGTCTCGTCGCTGTCGATGATCAGAGGCTCGGTCATGGGGGCGACTCCCGATGGCGTCGACTCTAGCGCCTCCCCCACGCCTCCCTCAAGGCTGCCAGGCCGCGCGCTCCACCGGCGCTTCCGCCGCCGCCGCATCCATGCGGGCCATGAGCGCCCGCAGGGCGTCCGTCACGCCCTGGCGGGTCGCCGAGGACAGGACGAGGGACTTCTGGCCGCACTCCTCCTCCAGGCGTTCGAGCTGCAGCGCCAGGGTCTCGGGATCGAGGGCATCGGCCTTCGAGAGGGCGACCACCTCGGGCTTGTCCTCCAGGCCGTGGCCGTAGGCCTCCAACTCGTTGCGCACCAGCCGGTAGGCGGCGCCGGCATCCTCGCTCGTGCCCTCCACGAGGTGCAAGAGCACCCGGCAGCGCTCGACATGGGCCAGGAACTTGTCGCCGAGGCCCACGCCCTCGTGCGCGCCCTCGATCAGGCCCGGGATGTCGGCGAGCACGAATTCCCGGGTATCGACCCGGACCACGCCGAGGCCCGGATGCAGGGTGGTGAAGGGGTAATCGGCGATCTTGGGCTTGGCCGCCGTGACGGTGGCGAGGAAGGTCGACTTGCCGGCATTGGGCAGCCCGACGAGGCCCGCATCGGCGATGAGCTTGAGGCGCAGCCAGATCCACTGCTCCTGGCCATCGAGGCCCGGATTGGCGTGTTTCGGGGCGCGGTTGGTCGAGGTGGTGAAGTAGGCGTTGCCGAAGCCGCCATTGCCGCCCTTGGCGAGCCGCACCCGCTGGCCGACGGTCGTCATGTCGGCGAGCAGGGTCTCGTGGTCCTCGGCCAGGATCTCGGTGCCGGCCGGCACCTTGAGGATCACGTCCTCGCCCTTGCCGCCGGCGCGGTTGCGGCCCGAGCCGTGCTCGCCCTTGCGGGCCTTGAAATGCTGCTGGTAGCGGTAGTCGATCAGGGTGTTCAGCCCCTCGACGCATTCGATCCAGACGTCGCCGCCCCGGCCGCCGTCGCCGCCGTCGGGCCCGCCGAACTCGATGAACTTTTCCCGCCGGAACGAGACGCAGCCGGCGCCGCCGTCTCCCGAGCGGACGTAGACCTTGGCCTCGTCGAGGAACTTCACGGGACAGAACTCCGAAAAAGGGAAGGGCGGCCGGGGAGGGGCCCCGGCCGCCGAGAGTGTATCAGATCAGGCGCCGACCCGGCATTCCGGCCGGTCGTGACGCTCGAAGACGAGCCCGGCGGCGTGCCAGGTCTTCAGGCTGTCCCAGGCCCGCCGGTCGAGCCGGAACCGGTCGACCGGGAAGACCCCGCCGCGTGCCGGAAAGGCCTGGAGGCCGGAGCCGACCGAGGCGAAGCCGCACTTCTCCAAGACCCGCCGCGAGGCCGGGTTGACCACCCGGGCCGAGGAGGACAGCTCCTCGCCCTCGGTATAGGCGAAGAACGCGTCGATCATCGCCCGCGCGGCCTCCGTGGCCAGGCCCTGCCCCCAATGCGGGGTGCCGAGCCAGTAGCCGAGATGGGCCGAGCCGCTCTCCGCATCGGGCTCGATGCTGACGACGCCGATCGCCTGGGTCGGGTGGCGCCGCGGCGTGATCGCCATGACCAGCGCCCGCCCCTCCGCGTTGGCCCGCCGAGACTCCAGGATGAAATTGTCCACGGAGGGCGGATCGAGCGGATGCGGAATTCGGGCGGTCATCCCGGCTACGGCTTTCTCACCGGCGAATCGGACGAGGGCTTGCGCATCGGCCTGACGGGCCCAGCGCAGCCACAGCCTCCGGGTCTCGAGCCGGAAGACATCGTCGCGGGTGAGGTCGGGAAACATCGCCTGACTCCGATCCGAACCCAGAGCCTCCCGCCCGGGCGCGGTTACGAGAACGACGAAAGGGAAGGTGGTTCCCCACCTTCCCCTCGTGATCTCGCTCGGAGCTTGGCCGTTTTACGGGCCTCAGGTGAGCAGGAGTCGCCGGGTCGGTGTGGGGACACCGGCGGAGCTCCCTCGTCACTGGCTCCGTCGGGTTATTCTGCGGCCTCCAGGGCCGGGGCGGCGTCGTTGGCAACGACCGTTACGAAGGCGCGGCCTCGTTTGGTAATGAATTGCACCTTGCCGGCGGTCATGGCGAACAGGGTATGGTCGGTGCCCATGCCGACGTTGACGCCGGGGTGCCACTTGGTGCCGCGCTGACGCACGATGATGTTGCCGGCAATCACGGACTCGCTGCCGAACTTCTTCACGCCGAGACGACGACCGGCCGAATCGCGACCGTTGCGGGACGAACCGCCTGCCTTCTTGTGAGCCATGGGGCTAACTCCTGAATTCTGGAAAAAAGGGCTCGCAGCCAGCTTCAGGCGGCGCTGATGCCCGTGACGCGGACCACGGTGAGGTCCTGGCGGTGACCGCGCTTGCGGCGCGAGTTCTGGCGGCGGCGCTTCTTGAAGGCGATGACCTTCGGGCCGCGGGCCTGCTTTACGATCTCGCCGGCGACGCTGACGCCGGAGACCAGCGGGGCGCCGACCTGGGTCGCGCCGGCGCCGTCGGTGAACAGCAGCACATCGCCGAAGGTGACGGCGGTGCCGGCCTCGCCCTCGAGCTTCTCGATCGTGATGACGTCGTTGGCGGCGACGCGGTACTGCTTGCCGCCGGTCTTGATCACTGCGAACATCGTTCTCGTCCGTGTTCCATCCGGCCTCCGGCTTCAGCCGGGGTCGTCTTTTTGGCAATTGACGCTCGGGAACCCCTGAAGGCCGCCGCGAACGCGACGGCGCGCGGACCGTGCAGTCCGCGCGCCAGATGTCACCGTTACGGGCATGGGGGCCGTCTGTCAACGCCGTCGCGTCCCGGTTTTGCCGGGCCCGCCTTGATTTCACGCTGCCCTTCGCCGAAGACCGCCCGGCGTGCCGGCCGGTCGGTTGCGCGCGAGACGTGCGGGAGACCACGATGGAAGAGCTTGTTGCCCGGGTGACGCAGGCCACGGGCCTGGACGCGACCACGGCCCAGAAGGCGATCGGGCACATCCTGGCCTTCCTGCAGAAGGAAGGCCCGGCCGAGGAGGTCAATCAGCTGATCGCGGCGATGCCGGGCGCCGATGCGGCCCTCGCCCAAGCCGGCGACGGCGGCCCCGGCGAGGGCGGCGGCGGCCTGATGGGCATGCTCGGCGGCATGATGGGCGGCGGCGTGATGGCGCTCGGCCAGAAGCTGATGTCCGCCGGCGTGCCGATGGGCCAGATGCAGCCGCTCGGCCGCGAGCTGTTCGCCTATGGCCGCGAGAAGGCCGGCGAGGACGTGATGGGCCCGATCGTCGGCTCGATCCCGGGGCTGAACCAGTTCGTCTGACTTTTCCGGCGGCGGGGCGGTACCGCCCCGCCAACCGTTTGGAAACCTTCGTAAACCCCTGTCATATTCCCGTGCGGGGTTTCGTGGTGTTGTGTCGCCACGCGGGGCGGTCGCGGCGACCGCTCCCCGGGCGCCCGGTCGGCGCCGTACGGGATGCCTCGACCATGGTTCCGTTCCTCACCCGTGGCCCGGCCGGCGACGGCCGCGACGCTCCGCCGCCCGGCATCCCCCTCACGCGCCTCCTCGGCCGCGCCGCGGAGGGCGGCATCCAGCTCAAGGGGCTGGCCCAGCCCTCGCGGCTCTTCCCGCGCCTGAAGCACTTTCCGACGCCCGGCCTCGACCCCCTGCTCGGCCGCATCGGCTCCCTCGAGGTGCGCCTCGCAACGACGCCGAAGGAGGTCAAGCGGGCCCAGCGCCTGCGCTACCGCGTCTTCTATGAGGAGATGGCGGCGATTCCGACCGGCATGGCCCTGATCAAGCGCCGCGACGCCGACGAGTACGACGCGGTCTGCGACCACCTCCTGGTGATCGACCACGCCGCCCAGGAAACCAAGCCCTTCCGCAAGCCCAAGCCCCGGGTCGTCGGTACCTACCGCCTGCTGCGCCAGGAGCAGGCCGACCGGCATTTCGGCTTCTACACCGCCGGTGAGTACGATCTCGGCCCGGTGCTGGAGGCCAATGCCGGCAAGAGGGTGCTGGAACTCGGCCGCTCCTGCGTGCTCAAGCCCTACCGCACCAAGCGCACCGTCGAGCTGCTGTGGCACGGCATCTGGGCTTATGTGCTGCATCACCGCATCGACGCGATGCTCGGCTGCGCCAGCCTGGAAGGCACCGATCCCGACCGTCTCGCGCTGCCCTTGAGCTTCCTGCACCACTTCGCCCGCGCCCCCGAGGGCTGGCGCGCCCGCGCGCTGCCGGACCGCCACGTCGCCATGGACCGCTTGAGCCGCGAGGCGATCGACCCGAAGGCCGCCCTCCAGGCCCTGCCGCCCCTGATCAAGGGCTACCTGCGGGTCGGCGCCACCTTCGGCGACGGGGCGGTGGTCGATCGCCAGTTCGGCACCACCGACGTGTTCGTGGTGCTGCCCGTGGAGGCGATCGCCAAGCGGTATATCGGGCATTTCGGCGCGGAGGCGGGGCGGCACGCGGCGTGAGAAGGCGGTAATTGGCGCCGTGGATCTCGGCGCTTTCAGATGGATGCCGCCTCGGACATCTCCCGGGGCGTGATTCTCGACAAGTCGGTCGTTGCCTGTGCATTTGCCAAGTCGTGAGCCGCCTGTAGGTTGACCCAGAACTGTGCCGTCGTGCCAAAGTACCGGCCTAAGCGGAGTGCCGTATCGGCCGTCACGCCACGACGCTCGCGGACGATATCGCTGATCCGGTTGTGTGGGACATCGAGCGCGTCCGCGAGTTGCCTGGCGCTGAGGTTTAGTGGCTTGAGATACTCCTCAAGCAGATATTCTCCTGGGTGAATGCGTTTCCGAGGCATGTCGAAACACTCTGATCAATGGTGATAATCAACGATCTCGACGTTGTGAGGGCCTTGCTCCGTCCAGTGGAAGCACAGCCTCCACTGGTCGTTGATGCGGATGCTGTATTGTCCCGCACGATCCCCTCTGAGAGCTTCCAGTCGATTGCCGGGCGGGCTCCGCAGGTCGTCAAGCTTGATTGCTGCGTCCAGAGCGTCGAGCTTGCGCAGTGCGATGCGTTCGAAGCTGCGCCATGATGGGTGACAGATGCCATCTTCATGGAACACGCGGGTCCGTCTGTCCGCGAAGCTCTGTATCATAGAAGGTCGTTGCGTGGTGCGCAACACGTAACATGCCGAATGCAGAATGCAGTTTGATAAGCAGCCGCAGGTTGAGTGCGGCTGCGATCGCATACGGGATACCAAACGGGAGGTGACTGCCTACACCAACCCCCGCAACCCCTCCCGATAGGTCGGATAGGCCAGTTCCACCCCCAGCTCCTCCCGGATCCGCCGGTTTCGCACCCGTTTGTTCTCGCCGTAGAAGCTGCGGGCCATCGGGCTCAAGTTGGCCGTGTCGAAATCGACGGCCGGCGGCAGGGCCAACCCGGCAAGCTCCGCCGCGAAGGCCGTCACGTCCTGCGGCGGGGCCGGCTCGTCGTCGGTGACGTTGTAGATCGCCCCCGGCCGCGGCCGGTCGAGGGAGGCGGCGAGGGTCGTGGCGATGTCGTCGACGTGGATGCGGTTGAACACCTGGCCCGGCTTGACGATGCGCTGCGCCTTGCCCTGCCGGAGCTTCTCGAACGCGTTGCGCCCCGGCCCGTAGATGCCGGAGAGCCGGAAGACCTGCACCGCCTTGCCCGTCCGCGCCCCGAGCGACAGCCACGCCTCCTCCGCCGCGACCCGGTCGCGGGTGCGCTGATGCGACGGGGCCGGCGGGGTCGCCTCGTCGATCCAGGCGCCGCCCTGGTCGCCATAGACCCCGATCGTCGAGAGATAGCCGATCCACCGCGCCGGGCCGGCGGCGATCACCTCCTCGAAGGCCGCCAGCGCCGGGTCGGCGCCGGAATCCGGCGGGATCGACACCAGGATCGCGTCGGCCTGGCCAAGGTCGTCGGCGATCCGCGGATCGGTCCCCTCGGGCGAGAAGACGCGCAAGGTGACCCCGTCGAGGCTGCCCGGATTCTGGCGGGTCGCCGTGACGCTCGCGAAACGGCCGCGCTCGCGCGCCGCGAAATGGCCGGCGGTGTAGCCGAGCCCGAAGACGAACAGGTTCATAGGCCGCGCCCTGAAAGGATGTGCGGTCTTATGCAGGGCGCCGCCCTGCACCCGCCAGAGGGCTCGCCCTCTGGACACCCTGATTTTTCGCGAGCCGCCACTCGGCCAGCACGTCGGAATCGTGTTCGTCCGGGGGGGCGGCAGGGGGCAGGCGCCCGAGGCGGGCGAGCGCCCACACCGCCATGCCGCGCACCAGCGGCGAGGCATCCGCCAGCAGGCGCTCCGCCTCGCCGGCCAACCTTGAGTCCCCCGAATTGCCGATGGCGATCAGCACGTTGCGCAGGAAGCGGTCGCGCCCGGTGCGTTTGATCGGTGTGCCGGAGAACCGCACCCGGAAGGCGTCGCCGTCGAGCCGGGCCAGTTCCACCAGGGCAGGAGCCGCGAGCTCCGCGCGCGACGCCAGCCGCGCCTCGCGTGCGGCGGCCGCGAACTTGTTCCACGGGCAGACCGCCAGGCAATCGTCGCAGCCGAAGACCCTGTTGCCCATCGGCACCCGGAATTCCTCCGGGATCGGCCCCTCGTGCTCGATCGTCAGGTAGGCGAGGCAGCGCCGGGCATCGAGCTGGTAGGGGGCCGGGAAGGCGCCGGTCGGGCAGGCATCGAGGCAGCGGCGGCAGCGGCCGCAACGGTCGCCCTCGGGGGAATCCGGCGTGATCTCGGCCGTGGTGTAGATCGCCCCGAGCAGGAGCCAGTTGCCGAAGCCACGCGAGACGAGCACGCTGTGCTTGCCCTGCCAGCCGAGGCCGGACGCCGCCGCCAGCGGCTTCTCCATCACCGGCGCCGTATCGACGAAGACCTTGACCTTGGCGCCGGCCTTCGCCGCGAAGGCGCCGCCGAGCTCCTTCAGCTTGCCCTTGATCACGTCGTGATAGTCGCGCCGCCGGGCATAGACGGCGATCGATCCGCGCGACGGCTCGGCCAGGGCCGCCAGCGGGTCGCCGTCCGGCCCGGCATTGACCCCGAGCATCACGATGCTGCGCACGTCCGGCCAAAGCCGCGCCGGATCGGCCCGCTCGCCGGTGCGCTCCTCCATCCAGCCCATGCCGCCATGGTGGCCGGCGGCGAGCCAGGCGGAGAGGCGCTCGGGGAGCGCCGGCACCGCGTCGGGGCGGGTGACCGCCAGGGCATCGAAGCCCAGGGCCCGGGCGCGGGTCTCCAGGAAGGGGCGAAAAGCCTCGGGTGTCAGCAGGATGCGAGAGGTCAGAAGTCCAGATCCGCGTAATGATCGGCCGGCGCCATCCCGGCCACCCGGTCGGCGAGCAGGCTGCGGAAGGAGGGGCGCGACTTCACCCGCGCGTACCAGTTCCGGGCCATCTCGTCCTCGTCCCACGGCACGTCGCCGAGATAGTCGACGCAGGACAGGTGCGCCGCTGCGGCGAGGTCGGCATAGGTCAGCTGGCTGCCCGCCAGCCAGTTCCGCCGCGAGATCAGGTAGCCGATGTATTTCAGGTGGTAGCGCACGTTGCTGCGCGCCGCCCGGATCGCGTTCATGTCCGGCGGGCCGCCGCCGTACTGCGAGGTCATGAAGCGCTTGTGGATCTTCTCGGTGACGAGGTAGCCGGTCACCTCCTGGTCGAATTTCTGCAGGAACCAGTCGAGCAGGCGCCGCACCTCGACCCGGGCGGCGGGGGATTCCGGCAGGAGCCGCATCCCGCTCAAGCCGAGGCCCCGCGTCTCGTCGAGATATTCGGCGATGATGCTGCCGCCGGGTACCGCGAGCCCGCCCTCCTCGACCAGCACCGGGGTGGTGCCGGCGGGGTTCATCATCAAGAAGTCTTCCCGGCGCTCCCAGGGGCGCTCTTCGACGAGCTGGGGCTCCATGCCCATCTCGGCCATGATCAGGCGCACGAAGCGGGAATGCGGGCAGAACGGGGAGTGATGGAGCGTCGCCATGCGTGGCCGTTTCGCGCTTCGTCTGTCGGCTGGCCTGGAAGGTCGGCTCGCGGTGGGTCGTGCGTCTCCGAATTGACCCCCGCAGGATTAACGTCTGGTCACCGAGACACGGATATCTTTCGGCATCCTTAACACGGGTGACGGGTGCTGGTAACCGAGCCTCAACCGTGTCGGTGCGACACTCCGTCGAGAGGCCTAAACCTCCGGCACGCCCCTCACCACAGACTTGCCACAGAGGTGGAGCCGTACCGGTGCGCAAGACGCGGGCGCGGCCCGGGTCCCGTTCCCATCCCCGCCGGACGCGGTCGCCCGACCGCCCGCGCGCGACCACGAGAGCAGGCGACATGACGACGGCGACAGGACGAGCGGGCAGGCCCGCGGCGAATGCCCTGCGGGGAGCGCGGTGATGGACGTCGCCAGCATCGGCAAGGCCGTGGTGCTCGCCCTCGTCGAGGGAGCCACCGAGTTCATCCCGGTCTCCTCGACCGGGCACCAGCTCCTCGTCGGCCACTTCATCGGGTTCGAATCGCCCAACAACACCTTCGAGGTGCTGATCCAGCTCGGCGCCATCCTGGCGATCGTCAGCGTCTATTTCCGCCAGCTGCTCGACCTGCTGCGGCGCGGGCCCAGCGATCCGAACGCCCGCCGCTTCATCCTGGCGATCCTGATCGCGTTCCTGCCCGCCGCCATCATCGGCGGCCTGTTCTCGAAATACATCAAGTTCTACCTGTTCAACCCCTGGATCATCTGCTCGACCCTGGTCGCCGGCGGCCTCGTGCTCCTCGTCATCGACGAGACCGACCTCGAGCAGAAATACGACGACGTGCACCAGTTCTCGCTGCCGATGGCCCTGAAGATCGGCTTCTTCCAGTGCCTGGCGATGGTCCCCGGCGTGTCGCGTTCCGGCGCCACCATCGTCGGCGCGATGCTGATGGGCTCGGGCAAGCGCGCCGCCACCGAGTTCTCGTTCTACCTCGCCATGCCGACCATGGCCGGCGCCTTCGCCAAGGACCTGCTCGACAACTACAAGAACCTGTCGAAGGACGATGTCGGGCTGATCGCCATCGGCTTCGTGGTGGCGTTCGTGTCGGCGTTGTTCGTGGTCCGCAAGCTCCTCGACTACGTCTCCCGCCACGGGTTCTCGCTGTTCGCCTGGTGGCGCATCATCGTCGGCGCGGCGGGCTTTGCCGGGCTGATCGTGTTCGGCTGACGGGCAAGGGTGACGGGGAGGGCGCGTCGCTCGCGTTCGAGGGACCTCGACCAATGGCGTGTGGCGCGGTTATGTCCTGGCGTTAGGGAGAAGACCCCGCGCCACGAGGACCCGCCATGGACGATACGACGCTCGCCGCCGCGTTTCCGGCCGCCACGGAGGCGCAGTGGCGTGCCCTGGTCGACGGGGTGCTGAAGGGGGCCGATTTCGAGAAGCGGCTGGTGCGCCGCACCCCCGACGGCATCGCGGTTCAGCCGCTCTATCCGCCGGCCGAGGCCGCGCCCCAGCCCGGACGCGCCGCGCCGGGGCGCTGGCGGGTGAGCCAGCGGGTCGACCATCCGGATCCGGCCGAGGCCAATGCCCTGGCGCTGACCGACCTCGACGGCGGCGCCGACGCCCTGACCCTGGTGATGGCCGGCAGCCCCGCCGCCCGCGGCTTCGGCCTGCCCGGGCCCCAGGCCATCGCGGCGGCGCTCGACGGGGTGATGCTGCCGCTGATCGGCCTGCGGCTCGATGCCGGCGCCGCGGGGCCGGACGCCGCCCGGGCGCTCCTCGCCCTGGCCGAGGCCCGCGGCGACGACCTCGCCACCCTCGACATCGATCTCGGCCTCGATCCCATCGCCGTTCAGGCCGCCACCGGGGCGGCCCCGTCCTGGCCCGGCCTCGCCGACTTGCTGCGCGAGGTCGAGGCGGCGGGATTCACCGGCCGCGCCTTCCTGGCCGATGCCCGGCCCTTCCACGAGGCCGGCGCCAGCGAGGCGCTGGAACTGGCGGCCGTCCTGTCCGGGGCGCTCGCGACCCTGCGGGCCCTGGAGGCCGGCGGGTACGATCTGGAGCGCGCCCGCGCCGCCCTGGCCTTCCTGCTGGTGGCCGAATCCGACGAATTCCTGACGGTGGCGAAGGTCCGGGCCCTGCGCCGGCTCTGGGCCCGGATCGAGGAGGCTTGCGGGCTCGCGCCTGCGCCGATCCGCCTGCACGCCGAGACCGCTTGGCGCAGCACCACCCGGCGCGACCCCTGGGTCAACATGCTGCGCGCCACCGCCGCCGTCTTCTCCGCCGGCCTCGGCGGGGCCGATGCGGTGACGGTTTTGCCCTTCACCGCGGCTCTGGGCCTGCCCGATGCCTTCGCCCGCCGCTGCGCCCGCAACACCCAGCACGTCCTCCTCGACGAGGCCAATCTCTGGCGCGTCGCCGATCCGGCTGCCGGAGCCGGCGGCTTCGAGGTCCTGACCGACCAGCTCTGCGGTGAGGCCTGGGGGCTGTTCCAGGCGATCGAGCGGGACGGGGGCATTGCGAAGAGCCTGCGCTCGGGCGCGATGGCCGACCGCCTCGCCGCATTGCGAAAAACCCGCGACGCGGATCTCGCCACCCGCCGCCAGCCGATCACCGGCACCAGCGAGTTCCCGGACCTGCACGAGGCGCCCGTCGCGGTGCTGGTGCCCGCCCCGGCGGCGGAAGCGGTGTCGGAGGGTGCCCTGCCGTCCCGGCGCCTCGCCGAGCCCTTCGAGGCCCTGCGCGACACTTCCGATGCCATCCTCGCCCGCACGGGACGGCGCCCGCGGGTCTTCCTCGCCAATCTCGGGGCTCTCAGCGCCTTCAACACCCGCGCCACCTTCGCCCGCAACGCCTTCGAGGCCGGGGGCATCGAGGCGGTGACGAACGAAGGCTTTGCCGATCACGCCGCCCTGGCCGAGGCGTTCCGGGCGTCCGGCACGCCGATCGCCTGCCTGTGCTCCTCGGATGCGGTCTATGCCGAGGAGGCGGTGTCGGCGGCCGAGGCCCTGCGCGGAGCGGGTGCCACCACGCTGTTCCTCGCCGGCCGGCCCGGCGACCTCGAGCCCGCCTTGCGGGCGGCCGGCGTCGCTTACGACCTTTATGCCGGCTGCGACCTCGTGAAGCTGCTGGGCAGAGCGCAAGAGGCGGCGCAAGAGGCGGCGAAAGCCTGAGGCCGGACACCGCGCCCTGAGCCGGTGCCGTCCGGCCCGGGGCGCCCTATCTCGTGAGCACCGTGACCGAGATCCTGTTCTACCACATGCAGCGCCAGCCCCTGGAACAGGTGCTGCCGAGCCTCCTGGAGAAATCCCTGGAGCGGCAATGGCGCGTCGCCGTGCAGGCGACGAGCGAGGAGCGGCTCCAGGCCCTCGACGATCACCTCTGGGTCTTCTCGGAGGAGAGCTTTTTGCCCCACGGCACCGACCGCGACCCCGATTGCGCCACTCAGCCGGTGGTGCTGACCCTGCGCGACGCCAACCCGAACGGCGCCTCGATCCGCTTCCTGGTCGAGGGCGCGGCCCTGCCCGAGGATGCGGCCAGCTACCAGCGCATCTGCATCCTGTTCGACGGCACCGACCAGGACGCCCTGCTGCATGCCCGCGAGCAGTGGCGCGGCGCCAAGGAGGCCGGCCACAGCGTCGCCTACTGGCAGCAGGACGAGCGCGGCCGCTGGCAGAAGAAGGCGTGATGGCGGGTCTGCACACCGCGTGTTGTCACGATGAAGCGCGTCTCCGCTCCTCTGTACTGGCAGGGCTGTCCAGTGAAGGAAAAGGCGCGGGAATTCCCCTCTCCCCGCGGGCGGGGAGAGGCTTTCGTCCCCCTTGCCGGGGACGAAAGGAGCGCGAAGCGCGAGGGTGAGGGGGTGTCGACGGATGTGGCTCATCCGGAAACACCCCCTCACCCTCGCTTCGGCTTCGCCGTCGCTAGCTGCGTCTCCTGAACGGAGACACAGCCCTCTCCCCGCCCGCGGGGAGAGGAGAGACCCGCGCCCGACCTTTCGAAGGAAAGGGAGCGGTGAACTCAAAAAAAAGACAAGGCCCCCGCCCGCGAGGAGACGTCATGACCCGCATCACGACCCGGATCCTCGCCGCCGCGGCAGCCCTCTGTCTCGGAGCCGCGCCGCTCGTCGCGCAGCCTGCCCGCCAAGAGTCACGTCAAGAGTCACGTCAAGAGGCCCGTCAGGAGACCCGCCAGCCCGAAGGCCGGCGCCTGCCCCCCGACGCGACGACGCAGCACAGCCTGACCCTCTCCGACGGCCGCACCCTGAACTTCACGGCTTTCGCCGGCAGCCTGCCGCTGGTCGACGAATCCGGGAAACTCCAGGCCGAGATCGCGGTTACGGCCTTCACCCTGCCGGACCGGGAGGCCCGGACGCGGCCGGTCACCTTCGCGGTCAATGGCGGGCCGGGCGCGGCCTCGGCCTATCTCAACCTCGCGGCGGTCGGGCCGTGGCGCGTGCCCTTCGAGGGCACCAGCATCAGCCCCTCGATGGCGCCGGTGACGGTGCCGAACGACGAGACCTGGCTCGACTTCACCGACCTCGTCTTCATCGATCCCATCGGCACCGGCTACAGCCGCGCCGCCGGCGACGACGCGAAGCGCTATTACGGCGTCGAGAGCGACGCGGCCGTGCTGTCGGCGGTCATCGCCCGCTGGCTGCGCACCAACGACCGGCTCACCTCGCCGAAATTCTTCCTCGGCGAGAGCTATGGGGGGTTTCGCGGCCCGCTCGTCGCCCGCAAGCTCCAGGACGACGTCGGAATCGGCCTCTCCGGCCTGGTGTTGCTCTCGCCGGTGCTCGATTTCGGCTATCTCCAGCCGCCGCGGCATAACCCGCTGGGCGCGGTGACACGGCTGCCCTCGCTCGCTGCTGCCGGCCTGGAGAAGCGCGGCGAGACCCCCGACCCCGCCCGCATGGAGGCGGTGGAGGCCTATGCCACCGGCCCCTACCTCAGCGACCTCTTGCGTGGGCCTTCCGATCCGGCCGCCATCGACCGGATGACCGAACGCGTCGCCGCCCTGACCGGGCTCGATCCCGCCCTGGTGCGCCGCCAGGCCGGCCGCGTGGCGGGCGCCAGCTACCAGCGCGAGGCCGACCGCGATGCGGGCCGGGTGGCGAGCGCCTACGATACCGGCATCACCGGCTGGGACCCGGATCCGAGCGCGGCGCAAGGGCGCTTCGCCGATCCGATCCTCACCGCCATGCTGGCGCCGCTCACCAGCGCCGCCATCGACCTCACCACCCGCACGCTGAACTGGCGGGTGCCGAACCTGCGCTACGAACTCCTCAACAACGCGGTCAATGCCGGCTGGAACTGGGGCGGCGGCCGCTCTCCGCCGGAGGTGGTGAGCGACCTGCGCCAGGCGCTCTCCCTCGACGGCGACCTGCGGGTGCTCGTCGCCCACGGCTATACCGACCTCGTCACGCCCTACTTCGCCTCGAAGCTGATCCTCGATCAGATGCCGGCCTACGGCCGCGACCGGCGCCTCTCCCTGTCGGTCTATCCCGGCGGCCACATGTTCTATTTCCGCAAAGGCTCGCGGGCGGCCTTGCGCGGGGACGCGCTCCACCTCTACGAGACGGCCCTGGCGGCGCGGCGCAGCGCCGCCGAGGGACGATGACGGGCGGGGCACGATGCGGCGGACGGTGATCGGAATCGCCCTGATGGGTCTGGCACTGGCCGGGTGCAGCAGCACCGACCGCGCCGCCCCGCCGGTGAACCTGGCAAGCCCGCCGAAACCCGCCCCGCCGCCCGCCCCGAGCTGGGGGCCGGTGCTCGCCCAGGACGGCACCTGCACCGGCGCGGTCCCAGGCAACGCCACCGAGATCGCTCCCGGCATCGGCGAATGCGAGCTGGTGCGCCTCAAGGGCAAGCCGCCGACCGACGTGCTCGTCGGCGAGAGCGGCCGGGGCCAGCGCGAGGTGCAGGTGCTCTACACCGAGCCCGGCGCGAAGGAGCTGTACTTCTTCATCAACAACCGCCTCGACCGGATCGTGAAGTAGGGCAGGGCGATCACCGGACGACCGCCGCGCTCGGTACGCGGCGGTCTGCTCATGCGCTAAACCCAGCGATGCCCGACGCCACTCACTCGTTCGGAGGCGTCCGCAGTCAGGCTAGAGGACCACGAGCATGAGGGACCACGAGCATCATGCGTGAACCGAATGCGGTCGATTTCTGGCGCGGCATCGCCCTGGTCACGATCTTCATCAACCACATCCCGGGCAACACCTTCCAGAATTATACTTATTCCCAGTACGGGATCTCGGACGCGGCCGAGCTGTTCGTGTTCCTGGCCGGCTGGTCGATCGGCATCGCCACCCGCGGGCGCGACGGGGTGCCGGAGCCGGCGCTCCGCACGATCCTGCGGCTGCTCTCGCGCATGGTCGAGGTCTACCGGGCGCAGCTCGTCATCACGGCGATCGCGCTGGCGATGCTGGCGGGCGCGGCGCTCTATCTCGACAACCCGCTGCTGGTCGAATGGCACAATGCCGGTCCGGTCTTCAGCGACCCGATCCAGGCCACCGTCGGCTGGGTGACGCTGCTGCACCAGCTCGGCTTCTTCAACATCCTGCCGCTCTACGTCGTGCTGCTCGGTCTCGCCCCGGCCTTCGTGCTCCTGTCGCGGGTGCATCTCGGCCTGGCGATCGGGATCTCGGTCCTGCTCTATGCCGTGAGCCTGGTCTTCGAGATCAACATCCCGAGCTGGCCGGTAGAGGGGCACTGGTTCTTCAATCCGCTGTGCTGGCAATTGCTGCTGGTGCTCGGCTTCGCGGCGCATGAATGGCGGCGCAGCTCGGAGCGGTTCCTGGCCTGGCGCCGCCGGCTGATGCCGCTCGGCATCGTCATCGTGATCGTCGGCGCGGTCCTGTCCTGGTTCAACCTGCGGCCCGACCCCCTGGCGGTGCCGGAGCCCCGGCTCCTGTTCATCTTCGACAAATCCTACCTGTCGCCGGCCCGGCTGATCCACTTCCTCGGCGTCATGCTCGCCTTCCAGACGGTGTTCGGCCTGATCCAGCCGCGGGCCCGCTGGCTCGTCCGCCAGCTTGCGGGGCTCGGGCGCAACTCGCTCGCAGTGTTCTCGGTCGGTTCGGTCGCCAGCCTCGGTGCACAACTGATTCGGTTCTGGAGCGGGGGAGGTTTCGCGACCGACGTCTTTGTCGTAGGATGCGGATTGGCTTCCCTCTCCTTCACGGCATGGTTCGTCGAATGGCGCTCTCGCTCTCCCCGTCCCTCCTCGGCGGCGTGAGCCTCGCCCTGGTCTCCTGCCTCGCCTTTTCCGTTCAGGCCCAGTCGACGACGCCCCCGCCCGGGCAGGTTCAGCCGGCGCCGGCGCAAGCCCCCGCTCTAGCCGAGATCCCCGCGCTCCAGGCCACCGCGCCGAGTCCCGACGCGCCCGATCCCAGCCTCTCGCCCGAGTGCAGGGTGCCGGGATCGAAGCTCTACACCCTGGCCAAGCTCAAGGCGGTGAAGAAGGCCCTGCGCGAGCACCGGGCCGTGCAGGTGCTGACGATCGGCTCCAATTCCGGGGGGCTGGGCACCGCCGCCACCTACCCGGTGCGGCTCGAGGACGCGCTGACCCGCTCGCTCCCCGACATCGAGGTGACGGTGGAGAGCCGCGGCGTCTCCGGCGAGATCGCCTTCGGGGCAGCCGAGCGCCTGCGCAACCAGGTGGCCGAGATCGAGCCCGACCTCGTGGTCTGGCAGGTCGGCGGCAACGACGCCCTCGCCCGCGTCGACATCGAGGATTTCTCGCAATCGCTGGCCGAGACCGTGGCCTGGATCAAGTCGCACGGTATCGACGTGGTGCTGGTCGATCCCCAATACACCGCGAGCCTCGCCAAGGACGATTATTACCGCCAGTTCGTCCAGGCGATCCAGAAGGTTGCCGAGCGCGAGCAGGTGCCGCTGGTCCAGCGCTACGAGGCGATGCGCTACCTCGCCGGCCGGGCGATCAGCGCGCTCAAAGGGGGCGACACCGCCCAGTCCGGCGCCGGCTTCCGCCTGGCCGATCTCGGCTATCGCTGCATGGCCGAGCACGTCACCCGGGCGATCACCGTCTCGCTGCTCCAGCCGGACGCGGTCGCCGTGCCGGCGACGCCGCCGGTGCCGGCGAATTGAAAGGGCGTGGGCCAAAACACCATCTCCTACCCAGAACCTCATCCTGAGGTGTTAGTCGATTCAAGATCGACTAACCTTGAAGGAGGGCTCCAGAAATCTCACGTCTATCTGGAGCCCTCCTTCGAGGCTCGCTAAAGCTCGCACCTCAGGATGAGGTCGCGGATGGGATAAAAATTTTCTCCGCGGTGCCGATCGACCAATCAATCAGTCCCTCGGCGAACGAGGCACCAACCGCGACCAGTCGGAAAAAATCCTCAATCCACCCGCCGCAACCCCTGCGAAAAGCGCTTGGCATTGGCGACGTAGCGCTCGGCCGACGCCCGCAGACCCGCCACCGCCGCCTCGTCCAGCACCCGCACCGCCTTGGCCGGGGCGCCGACGATCAGGCTGTTGTCGGGAAACTCCTTGCCCTCGGTGACGAGCGCATTGGCGCCGACGAGACAGTTGCGGCCGATCCGGGCGCCGTTGAGGATCGTCGCCCCCATCCCGACCAGCGAATTGTCGCCGATCGTGCAGCCATGCACGATCGCGCCGTGCCCGACGGTGATGCCCTCGCCCAGGGTCAGCGGGAAGCCCGCATCGGTGTGGAGCACCGCGCCCTCCTGGATGTTGGTGCGGTCGCCGATCGCGATCGGCTCGTTGTCGCCGCGGATGACCGCGCCGAACCACACCCCGACCTCGCGGCCGAGCCGCACGCGGCCGATCACGTGGGCATCGGGCGCGATCCAGGCGCTGCCATCCTCCGGCAGAACCGGGCTGACGGTGTCGAGGGCGTAGAGCGGCATCGCGGGATCCTCTTCAGGTTCGCGCCTCCTTTCGCATGCCGTATCGGCGCCGTCAGCCCGAACACACCGTCGCCCGATCGCCCATCGCCAAATCCCCCTTCGCCCGATCCTCCATGGCCCACGGCATCGGCGCCACCGCGCCGGCCCGGGAGGCGATCACCTGGTGGCCGGTGCCGTTGCCGGCGTTCTGGATCGCCAGGGCCACCTCGGTGAGGTGCAGGGCGAGGTCGGCGTCGAGCCGGCTCGCACGCCCTTCCGCCCGCGCCGCCAGCATCTCCTGCGGCCCCAGCGCGAAGTTCATCGCCGTCGCCCCCTTGCGCCCGATCTTGGCGTGGGTAGGCCCCGCGACGCGCAGGCGGCGGGCGAGGGGGGAATCGATCAGGCGGCGGCGCACCACGTGCCGGCGACGCAGCCGGACGGGGGCGTCGTTCGACCAGCACTCGCCTACCTCCAGGATGCCCTCGTCGCCGAAGATGCGCAGGGAATGGTCGTGCGGCGCCACCACCGAACAGGTCAGGCGCGCCACCACCCCGCTCTCGAAGAACAGCGAGGCGCTGGCATAGGTCGGCGCCGCTCTCGTCCCATCGGCCAGCGTCAGGCTTAAGACCTCGGCCGAGGCCGCCGCGACCCGTGTCACCGAGCCGAACATCGCGATCAGCCAGGTCAGGTAGTAGCCGGCATGCTGGAGGGCGCAGCCCACCGCCAGCTCGTCCTGCACCGGCCAGGGCGCGCCGGATTCGCTGCGCCAGGTCTCGTGCGGCGCGCGGATCAGGAAGCCGTCGTCGATCTCGGCATAGACGAGACGGGGCGTGCCGATGACCCGCTCGCGCAGGGCCTTCCAGACGATCTGGGCGCTCTCGCCGAGCGCGCTGCACGGCGCCGAGGCCAGCATCACGCCGCGCTCGGTCGCCACCCGGTGGAGGTGGCGCGCATCGTCGAGCCGGGTCGCCAGCGGCTTTTCCGAGTAGACCGCCAGCCCCGCCTCCAGGCAGGCGAGGCTCACGGCGTAGTGCGAGCCCGGATTGGTCAGGTTGAGGATCAGGTCCGGCCGCCGGCCGATCAGATCGTCGAGGCTCGCGGCCTCCGGGACGTGCCAGTACTGGCCGAAGGCGTGCAGCCGGTCCCGATCGATGTCCCAGGCCCCGGCTATCGTCACCTCCGGCAGGGTCGCCAGGGAGCGCATGTAGTAATCGGCCACGAATCCCGTGCCGACGATGCCGATGCTCGCCACCTGACCTGCTCCCCGTTTCCGTCTTGCGCCGCGAAGGCTAGACCAGGGGGCGGCCCATCGAACCGGCGCAAAGGGCCGAGGAGCAGGTCGCACTCCAGGGGAGGATTAAGTCGTGACCTACCGCTTTCGGAGACGCGGCCCGGTATCGGTCGTGGATCGACGCGGACAGAATTGAACGATTCGAATCTACGTCGGGGTGGGGCCGAGCGCGGCAAGTCGAGGCGACGGCCTCGCCGCATGGGAATGTCGGCGAGACCTTCCGGTCGCCTCGTCAGACCGAGCCGACGGTCTTCAGCCGCGCCCGCGGGTGGATCTCGGCCTGGCTCATCACCGGGGTCTCGCGGCGGAAGCGCTCGATGATCGAGCGCACGAAGGGCCGGGCCTGGACCGAGGTGACGAGGACCGGCATCTCGCCGAGGCGCGCCGCTTCCTCGAACCGGTCGCGCACCGTGGTGACGAAATCCGACAGCTTGGAGGGCTGCATCGCCAGGTGGCGCTCGTCGCCGTGGCCGACGATCGCCTCCATGAAGGCGGTCTCCCAGGCCGGCGACAGGGTGATGATCGGCAGGACGCCGCCCGGCCCCTGGTACTGGGCGCAGATCTGGCGGCCGAGGCGGGCGCGGACGTGCTCGACGATGTCGCGCGGGTTCTTGATGTGGCCGGAAACCTCGGCGATGCCCTCGACGATGGTGCCGAGGTCGCGGATCGAGACCCGCTCGGAGAGCAGGTATTGCAGCACCCGCTGGATCCCCGTGGTGGCGATCTGGGCCGGCACGATCTCCTTGATGAGCTCGCCGTGCTCCTTCGGCAGCTCCTTCAGGAGCTTGTGCACCTCGACGTGGTTGAGGAGGTCGGAGACGTGGGCCTTGATCACCTCGGTGAGGTGGGTCGAGACCACGGTCGCGGCATCGACCACGGTGTAGCCCTTGAGCTGGGCCTCGTCGCGCAACGAGGCGTCGACCCAGGTCGCCGGCAGGCCGAAGGTCGGCTCCATCAGGTGCTGGCCGGGGAGCTGCACCTGGCCGCCCATCGGGTCCATCGCCATGAACTGTCCCGGGAAGACCTGGCCGGTCCCGGCCTCGATCTCCTTGACCCGCACCACGTAGGTGTTGGCGTCGAGCTGGACGTTGTCGAGGATGCGCACCGAGGGCATCACGAAGCCGAGCTCGGCGGCGAGCTGCCGGCGCAGGGCCCGGATCTGGTCGGTGAGCCGGTCCTGGCCCTCCGGCCCGTTGACGAGGGCAAGCAGCGCATAGCCCATCTCGAGCTTCAGGTCGTCGAGCTTGAGAAGGTCGGCCGCGGTGTCTTCCTTGGGCTGGGCCCCGGACCCGGTCACGGCCCCGTCGACCGTCACGGCGCCGCCGGGCGCGTCCTCGTCCACGGGCTTCGGCAGCAACGCGATGCGGCGGGCGAGGTAGGCGGCCCCGAGCCCGAGGGTCACGAAGGGCAGCATCGGGATGCCGGGCAGGAACCCGATCAGCAGCATCACGCCGGCCGACATGCCGAGCGCCTTGGGGTAGTTGGCGATCTGACGACCCAGCGCCCGGCCGGCGGCACCGCGCACGCCGGCCTTGGAGACGAGGAGGCCGGCCGCCGTCGAGACGATCAGCGCGGGGACCTGGCTGACGAGGCCGTCGCCGACGGTGAGCAGGGTGTAGGTCTTGCCGGCCTCGGCGAAGGTCAGGCCCTGCTGGGCGACGCCGATGATGATGCCGCCCACCACGTTGATGAAGGTGATGAGCAAAGCCGCGATCGCGTCGCCGCGGACGAATTTCGACGCGCCGTCCATGGCGCCGAAGAACGAGGATTCGTCCTCGAGCGACTGGCGGCGGGTCCGGGCGGTCTTCTCGTCGATGAGTCCCGCCGAGAGGTCGGCGTCGATCGCCATCTGCTTGCCGGGCATCGCGTCGAGGGAGAAGCGCGCCGCGACCTCCGCGATGCGCCCCGAGCCCTTGGTGATGACGACGAAGTTCACGATGATCAGGATCGCGAAGACGATGATCCCGATCAGGAAGTTGCCGCCCATCACGAAATGCCCGAAGGCCTCGATGACGTGGCCCGCCGCCGCCGTGCCCTCGTGGCCGTGGCCGAGGATCAGCCGCGTCGAGGCGAGGTTGAGCGCCAGCCGCAGCATCGTGGTGATGAGCAGCACCGTCGGGAAGACCGTGAATTCGAGCGGGTTCTCGATGAACAGGCCAGTCATCAGGATCAGGACCGACAGGATGATCGAGACCGCCAGCAACAGGTCGAGCAGCAGGGCCGGCAGCGGGAAGATCAGCACCGTCAGGATGGCGAGCACCGAGACGGCGAGCACGATGTCGCTGCGGCGCGCCAGCGCCATCAGGTCCGCCCGCGTCGGCAGGACGAAGATGCGGCCCGCGCCGAGTGCCCCGGTCTCGCTCATCGAAGATCCACCTTCCCGTCGACCCGGCAATTCCTGCCGGGTCCATGGTTAGGGAAGGGTTAACGCGACCATGCGGGTCGTGCGGGCGCCTCGTGACGGCGCACGATGAACGTCTGTCCAGTTTCGAACGGGAACAATTTTCGCGTTCCAGTTTTGTGCGCCGCAGCACAAGCGAAAGACGAAGGCTCCGAGGCTGACGGTCAAGCTGAATACGAAATATTTTGAAATCCGGGTAATGCCCGAGGTTCAACGTTCCTCCTGCGGAACCAAGACGCCCTGCAACGATTGAGAAGGCATCGATCGCTCAGACAAGGTTCGAGGAGATCATGCGCAAGACCCTCATCACCCTCGCGGCTCTCGGCATGCTCGGGGCCGGCGCGGCCCAGGCCCAGACCACGGTGACGGGCGATCCGGCCCGCGACGCCAAGCCCAGCACCCACTCGCAGGGCCAGGAGGCGGTGACCCGGCCCAACACCGACATGATGGACAAGACCAATCCGGGTACCACCGGGACGGTCGCCACCAACGCCAAGCTCGAACCCGGCGCCAACAGCTTCACCGAGGCCCAGGCCCGCAGCCGCATGGAGCAGGCCGGCTTCAAGAACGTGACGGATCTCAAGAAGGACGATCAGGGCATCTGGCGCGGCCAGGCGATGCAGTCCGGCAACACCGTGATGGTCGGCCTCGACTTCAAAGGCAACGTCTCGACAGCCCGCTGAAGCCAGCGACTTTTCGCATCCCGACACTCCCAGCATGAGGAGGACGCCCATGGCGACCCGTACCATCTCGGCCCTGTTCGACAGCTACGACGAGGCCTCCGCGGCCGTACGCAAGGTGGAGGCGGCCGGCGTGCCGCATTCCGACATTAGCATCGTCGCCAACAACCAGGACGAGCGCTATTCCAGCCATCTCGGCAAGCGCGACACGACGACGACCACCGGCGAGACCGCGCACGACGCCTCGAACGGCGCCGGGGCCGGCGCGTCGATCGGCACCGTGCTCGGCGGCGGTGCCGGCCTGCTCACCGGCCTCGGCCTCCTCGCGATCCCGGGCGTCGGCCCGGTGGTCGCCGCGGGCTGGCTCGTCGCCACGCTCGCCGGTGCCGGCGTCGGCGCCGCGGCGGGCGGCCTGATCGGTTCGCTCACCGGGGCTGGCCTCAGCGAGGAGCAGGCCCATACCTACGCCGAGGGCGTGCGCCGTGGCGGCACCCTGGTGACCGTGCGGGCGGACGACGCCCATGCCGACCGGGTCCACGGCATCCTGAAGGAGCACGGCTCGGTCGACATGGACGACCGCACCCGCGGCTGGCGCCAGGAGGGCTGGACCGGCCGTCATGACGAGACAGCCCCTTCGCTGACCAACCCGGCCGCGGTGGCCGGCGGCTCGTCGGCGGTGGGTGCTGCCGGCAGCACCACCACCGGCCTCAATACCGGCGGCATGCCCTTCGCGGCCGGCGCCGCGCCGACCACCCAGACCGTCGATCCCGGCCTGCCCGGCACCACCCGTGAGCGCCAGCTCGGCATCGAGGACGAACTGCCTCCGGTCCGCCAGCCGATGGGCACCGAGCGGCGCTGAGCGCCGATCCATCGACGTGACGAGGCGGCGGCAGGGGCGACCCTGCCGCCGCTTCCTTTTGCGCGTGTCCGGTGCGCCGGATTGTCCGTCGACTGTCGCGGAGGCGAGGCGGCACGGCGTCGACTGATGGAAAACTTGCCGTCGACATCGCTGAACTGTGCGCCGGCGCACCTCGCCTCCTTCACTCGAATGACGCGCACCATCCGGTTTTGGCATCTTTATGGACTCCTGACGGCGCGGCTCGCGCCGGGGGGATGCCGGATGTTCGACGCCGATGCGTGGCCGGCCCTGCTGGGGCCGCTCTTCACCGCCTATGCCCCGGTCCTCGCCGCCCCCGGTCCCAACCTGCTGGTGGTGCTGCGGGCGAGCGTCGCAGGCTCCGGGCGCGGCCCGGTCGTCGCCGCCCTCGGCGTGGCCTGCGGCGCCGGCCTGGCGGCGGCGATCGCCGGGCTCGGCGTCTCGCTGCTGCCGGCCGGCAGGCTCCTCACTGGCCTCGGCACCGCCCTGTTCGCGCTCCTGATGCTGCGCGCCGCCTACCGCCTGGCGAGCGGCCGGGCCGGCCTCCCCGACGATCCGGCCCGGTACTCGCGCGGGCGGGATGCCGGCACCTTCGCCCTCGGCCTCGGGGCGGCGATGACCAATCCGGTGAGCCTCGCCTTCTTCGCCGGCTTCTTCCTCGCCCATCCGGACCGGGCGGCGGTGCCGGTGGCGGGGGCGGCGGTGTTCTGCATGGCGGCGACGTGGTTCGGCCTCGTCGGCCTCGTCCTCGCGCGGCCCTCCTGCCGGGCGCGCCTCGCCGGCACCGGGCGCCCCGCGCGCCTCGTCCTGGCGGCGCTCCTCGTGGCCTGCGCCGCGCTCGCCGTGTGGCGTGCGCTGGCCTGACGCCGGTCGCTCACCCCTCGCCGCGGGCTTGCAGCCCCGAAAAATCCGTCGCCCGTTCGGCGAGGTCGTCGAGGTTGCGTCGCAACTGCTCGAGGCTGAAGGCGAGCCAGAAGATGCGGCCGACGGCGTCGGTGGAGAGGGTGCGGGTCACCTGGCGCCGGCGCATGCCGTCGATGGCGTCGCGGTAGCCGGCGATCGCCGCCGAAAGCGTCGTGTCGTCGCCGGCGGGCCGGCTTCCCGCCGCGAGCGCATCGGCGAGACCGCGCAGGCGCTCCGCCGCCGCCCGGGCGGCCTCGCCCCAGGCTTCGGCGAGATGGATCCGCAGCACGTCCGCATCGGCCTCCGCGATGGCGCGGCGCAGGAGCACGAGGTCGTGGCGCAGGCGCATCAGGGTGCGCAGCAGCGGGTCCGGATCGGGGGCGGCCGAGAGCCGGCTGCGGCGCTCGCGGGCGGCCTCGCCCGCCAGGGTCTCGAGGCGCGCGAGTGCCCGGCGCACGGCCGGCGGCAGGGCCTTCACCTCCGGCGTCTCCTCGGCGTCGAGGCGCGCGAGCGCCGCGAGCTGGTCGGCGAGCAGGCCGGCGAGGCGTCCGGCCTGGCCCGTCACCGCCCGCGCCGCCCGGGCCGGCGCCACCAGGAGTGAGACCCCGAGGCCGACGACGCAGCCGAGGCCGATCTCGAAGATCCGGTCGAGGGCGAAGGCGAGGGGGCCCAGCGTCGAGCCGGTGGTGGAGAGCAGCACGATGATCGCGGTGATCGGCGCGATCCGGAAACCGGCCGAGACCGTCGCCGCGAAGGTCAGCGGCGCCACCGCCACGAACAGGGCCGCGAAGGTCGAGGCGCCGCCGTGATGCGGGATCGCGAAGGCGACTGCGCCGCCGTAGCAGGCGCCGATGACCGAGCCGAGGAAGCGGTCGAACGCCGCCTTGAGCGAGCCGCCGACGCTGCTCTGGGTGACGATGAGCGCGGTGATGACCGCCCAGTAGCCCTGCGGCAATCCGAGAGCTTCGGCGAGCGCGAAGGTCGCGAGGCTCGCGACGGTCATCCGCACGGCTTGCGTCAGGCGCGGCCGCTGGCGGTCGAAGGCGCGCCGCAGGTTCGTCGGTGCCCGCCGCAGGCTGTCCGGGAGAAAGGCCATGGCGGCGAGGAAGCCGGTGCGGGCCGCCGAGTCAATGGCCGAGCCGATGGCGCAAGAGCGGCCGCCGGTTTCGCGGCGGACATCCGCGACCGGACACGATCCTGAGTGGACGACGCGTTGGCCTGCCGACGCAAGTCTGCGTAGGGTTCGTTTTGCGTCGGGACGGCCGTCATCCGGGCTTTACCGGAGTCGTGCGATGTCCCTACGAGAGATGAGCGAGCCACGACGCGAGGATCAGGGCGGTGACGATGCGCAAGATCGCGGGTTTAGTCGGGATGATGGCCATGCTCTCGACCGTGCAGGCTGAGGCGCGCTCTCTGTCCGCGATCAAGCAGGACGGCACGCTGCGGGTCGGGCTGACCGGCGACTACGCGCCCTATTCGGTGCGCCTGCCCGATGGCGGCATCAAGGGCGCCGACGTGACCATGGCGGGCGAGCTCGCCCGTGCGCTGGGCGTCAAGGTCGAGATCGTGCCGACGACCTGGAAGACCCTGAAGGACGATCTCCTCGCCGACCGCTACGACGTCGCCATGGGGGGCGTCAGCGTCACCCCCGACCGGGCGTCGGTGGCCGATTTCTCGATTCCCGTCCTGACCGACGGCAAGCGTCCGATCGTGCGCTGCGCCGACAAGGACCGCTACGTCTCCGTCAAGGACATCGACAAGCCCGAGGTCCGCGTCGTGGTCAATCCCGGCGGCACCAACCAGCGCTTCGCCGATGCCAACTTCCCGCACGCCTCGGTGCGGGTGTTTCCGGACAACCGCGCCATCTTCAAGGAGGTGGCCGAGGGCCGGGCCGACCTGATGGTGACCGACGGTGCCGAGGTCGATTACCAGGCGCGGCGCCATCCCGGCGTGCTCTGCCCGGCCGCCGTGCCGGGCACCTTCGACAAGGCCGACAAGGCCTACTGGATGACCCGCGACCCGGCGCTGAAGGCCGCCGTCGATGCGTGGCTGGGACAGACGCTGAAGAGCGGCGCCTACGGCAAGGCGCTGGCGAAGGCGGCGGAATAAGACGGCGGCCTCGTCCCGGGAACCGCGAGTGGCTCCCGGGGAGGGGGCGCTACCGCTCCTCCGCCTTCACCCACTTGATCACCCGGGGCGGCTCGTAGGCGCGGATCCGCGCCACGAGGCCGGCCGGCTCGGTGCCGACGATCAGCATCGCCCGGTGCGGCTCGCGCACGAAGCCCTCCGCCACCACGGAGTCGAGGAAGGCCAGCAGCCCGTCGAAGAAGCCGCCGGCATTGAACACCGCGAGCGGCTTCCTGTGGTAGCCGAGCTGGGCCCAGGTCCAGACCTCGAACATCTCCTCGAAGGTGCCGAGGCCCCCCGGGAGCGCCACGAAGCCGTCGGCGAGGTCGGCCATCAGGGCCTTGCGTTCGTGCATCGAGGCGACGACGCGAAGCTGCGTCAGGCCGAGATGCGCGGTCTCCTTCTCGACGAGCGCCTGCGGGATGATGCCGGTGACCCGGCCGCCGGCGGCGAGCACGCCGTCGGCGACCGCGCCCATCAGCCCGACCTTGCCGCCGCCATAGACCAGCTCGATCCCGGTTTGAGCGAAGTGGCGCCCGAGCGCGGTCGCCGCCTCGCGGTAGAGCGGGCGGGCCCCGTCGCTGGAGCCGCAGAACACGCACAACCGCATGATGATTCTCCCTGTCGATCCGTCCGGAACCGTCCGATCGATCGTGCCGGTCTTTCTACTCCGCAACCTCATCCTGAGGTGCGGGCGATCGAAGATCGCTGAGCCTCGAAGGAGGGCTCCAGAAAGCGCTGAGATCTCTGGAGCCCTCCTTCGAGGTCAGTCCATCGTCGATGGACTGACACCTCAGGATGAGGGTGCGGGTGGGACGAGCGATGGAAAGGCGTCGCCCCGGCCCTCAGCCTCCTTGCGCCTGCAGCTCGCGCACGATGGCGTCGCCCATCTCGGTGGTTCCCACCGCGTTGGTGCCCGGCCCGGCGATGTCGCGGGTGCGGGTGCCGGCGGCGAGCGTGCGGGTGATGGCGCTCTCGAGCTGGTCGGCGGCCTCAAGGAGCCCGAACGAGTAGCGGAGCGCCATCGCCAGCGAGCCGATCATGGCGATCGGGTTGGCGAGGTTCTGGCCGGCGATGTCGGGAGCCGAGCCGTGGACGGGCTCGTAGAGGGCGCGCCGGGTGCCGTTCTCGACCGCACCGAGCGAGGCCGAGGGCAGCATCCCCAGCGAGCCGGTCAGCATCGCGGCCACGTCCGACAGGATGTCGCCGAACAGGTTGTCGGTGACGAGCACATCGTACTGCTTGGGGTTGCGCACCAGCTGCATGGCGCAGTTGTCGGCCAGGACGTGCTCCAGCCCGACGTCGGAATACTGCTCGGCATGGAGCCTGGTGACGGTCTCCTTCCAGAGCACGCCGGTCTTCATGACGTTGTGCTTCTCGGCCGAGGCGACCTTGTTGCGGCGCTTGCGGGCGAGGTCGAAGGCGACCGCGGCGATGCGCTCGATCTCGCCGGTGGTGTAGATCTGGGTATCGATCGCGCGCTTCTGGCCGTCCTCGAGGGTCACGATCTCCTTCGGCTCGCCGAAATAGACGCCGCCGGTGAGCTCGCGCACGATGACGATGTCGAGGCCCTCGACCAGCTCGCGCTTGAGCGCCGAGGCCTCGGCGAGGGCCGGGTAGCAGATCGCCGGGCGCAGGTTTGCGAACAGGCCGAGATCCTTGCGCAGGCGCAGCAGGCCCGCCTCGGGGCGCCTGGCATACGAGACGCCGGCCCATTTCGGCCCGCCGACGGCGCCGAACAGCACGGCGTCGGCGGCCTTGGCCCGGTCCATCGCGGCTTCCGAGAGCGGCACGCCGTGGGCGTCGATGGCAGCACCCCCGACGAGGTCGGTCTCGGTCTCGAACTGCGCGATGCCGGCCTTGGTGAACCAGGCCAGGACCTTGGAGACCTCGGCCGCCACTTCGGGGCCGATGCCGTCGCCGGGCAGGAGCAGGATCTTGTGCGTGGCCATGGCGTGACCTTCAAAAAGAAGAGGGGGAGAGGCGGGGGGACGGCCCCTCCGCCGGGATTTCAGGGGTTTTACGACTTGCGCGCGACGGTGAAGCGGGCGGCCTCGCAGAGCGTCGCGGCGGCCTCGCCCCAGGGCTTCAGGGCGTTCTCGCACTCGCCCACCAGGCGCTCGCACTCGGCCCGCGCCCCGTCGAGGCCGAGGCGGTCGACGAGGGTGGCCTTGCCGGCATCCTTGTCCTTGCCGGTGCGCTTGCCCATCGCCTCGGAGGAGGCCTCGCGGTCGAGGATGTCGTCGGCGACCTGGAAGGCCTGGCCCAGCGCCCGGCCGTAGGCGAGAAGGGCGCGGCGCTCCTCGGCCGAGGCGCCGCCGACGAGGGCGCCGGCATCGACCGAGAAGGCCAGGATGGCGCCGGTCTTCATCGCCTGGAGCTGGAGCGTGGCGTCGACGTCGAGGTTGGCCGGGCCGAAGCGCCCCTCCGCCCCGAGATCGAGGAGCTGGCCGCCGACCATGCCGCCGAGGCCCGACGCCCGGGCGAGGCCGAGCACCAGTTCGGAGCGGATCAGCGGATCGGCCTGCCAGGCCGGATCGGCGACGATCTCGAAGGCCAGCGTCTGGAGGGCGTCGCCGACCAGGATGGCGGTCGCCTCGTCGTACTTCTTGTGGACGGTCGGCTGGCCGCGGCGCAGGTCGTCGTCGTCCATCGCCGGCAGGTCGTCGTGGACGAGCGAGTAGCAATGGACCAGCTCGACGCCGGCGCCGGCGGCCATGGCGCCCTCGAACGGGCCGCCGAGCATCCGGGCGGTCTCGATGGCGAGGAACGGGCGCAGGCGCTTGCCGCCGTTGAGCACGGCGTGGCGCATCGCCTCCATCAGCCGGGGCGGCCGGGCGATCTCGCCCTCCTGCACCGCGTCGCCGAGGCGCTCGGCGAGGAAGCCTTCGGTGCTCTTGGCGACGGCCGCGAGCCGCGCCGTGAAATCGCCTGCCTGCGGGTATCCTGTGGTGGCGGCCATCGTATTTTCCTGGGGACGGCCCGCCGTCATGTCCTGCGGGGCCCGCGTTGACGTCATGGTGTCCTCGCATCGACGGGCACGCCGAGAGGAGGGTCGGATTCAGGAGCCGCGGGTCACGGCGGAGCGCCGGGAGGGCGTGCCGCAGCCGCTGCGGGGCTTGGTCCCGGCGGGGGCACCACCGGCGCAGGCCCGGGGTCGGCGGCTGTTGCGCGCCGTGCTCCTGGTGCCCGTGATGGTGGTCGTCCTCGTCCTGGTCCTGGCGCTCGTCTATCGCGCGCTGACCCCGCCCTCAACCCTGATGCTCGGCCGCTGGGCGACGCTCCAGCCGGTGACCCGGGAGGTGGTGGCGCTGGAGGCCATCGCCCCGGCCCTGATCCAGGGCGTCGTCGCCTCCGAGGACCAGCGCTTCTGCCTGCATGACGGCGTCGACTGGGGCGCGCTGTGGAGCGTGGTCGACGACGAGGACGGCCCGAGCCGCGGCGCCTCGACGGTGACGATGCAGACGGTGAAGAACGTCTTCCTGTGGCCGGGCCGCTCCTACCTGCGCAAGGCCCTCGAGATTCCGCTGGCGCTGCTGGTCGACGTGGTGTGGGGCAAGCGCCGGACGATGGAGATCTACCTCAACGTCGCCGAGTGGGGGGAGGGCATCTTCGGGGCGGAGGCCGCCGCCCGGCATTGGTTCGGCAAGTCGGCCCGCGACCTCACCCGGGGCGAGGCGGCCCTGCTGGTCGCCGCCCTGCCGAATCCTTTCTTGCGCAACCCGCGCCGGCCGAGCCGGGCCCTGCGGGCGCTCGCCGGGCGGATCCAGGGGCGGACGAGCGGGATCGGGGGTTTGAGCCAGTGCGTGCGGTCGTGATGGTGGCCTTGCTCAGTATCCTGAAGATATAGCGCGGTTCCCCTCTCCCACACCTTGCAGCGATACCGGGCAAGCCCGGCATCGCCTGGAGAGGGGAGCCCGCAACTTTCCTTTCAGGAAATGAGGCCGGATAAAACCTTGCAATTCCGATCGCGGGCATCATCCGATCCGCCGTAAGCGGAGCCACGCGAAGCACGGGAGTCGGCGGTGGGACACATTGGAATTCCGGGCCTTCTGGCTATGACCGCCCTCGCGCTCTCCCTGTGCGCACCGGCTCGGGCCAACGACAGCGCCGCCGCCCTCGATGCCGGCGGCCTGGTTCTGGTGCGCGACCCGGACATCACGCTGGCGAGCGAAGACCTGCGCATCGGCCTCGACCGGATCGCGGTCGATTATGTCTTCCGCAACGGCGCCGCGGCGCCGAAGACCCTGCGCATCGCCTTCCCGCTGCCGGCGATCGACGGGGCGCAACTGTCGATGAGCGCGCTCAGCCTGCCCTTCAAGGACCGGGCGAATTTCGTCGGGTTCACGGTGAGGGTGGACGGGGTGCCGGTGACGCCGCACCTCGAGGAGCGGGCCTATCTCGGCAAGAGCGAGGTAACCGGGCTTCTCGCCCGTCACGGCCTGCCGCTCAACCCGCTGCGGCGCAGGGACGTCGAGGCAGCGCTCAAGCGCCTCGCGCCGGCGGTGCTTCGGGAACTGGAGACGGCGGGTCTGATCGCGGAGGCCAAGGCCGATAGCGAGGCCCTGTGGCGCAGCGAGGCCAAGTTCCACTGGGAGCAGACCTTTCCGGCAGGACGCGAGCTGCGCGTCTCGCACGCCTACGCCCCCGTGAAGGGCAACCACCTGCTCGCGGCCGACGAGGCGGCGACGCCCGCCTACCGGGCCCGCTACTGCCTCGACGATGCCGGCCTCGCCGGGGTGCGGCGCCTGATCGCCGCCTCGCCGATGAAGGAGCAGGGCCTGACCCGGGCGGTCGAGGTGCCCTACATCGTGACGACGGCGCGCAACTGGGCCGGCCGCATCGGCCGCTTCACCCTGACGGTCGACAAGGGCAGCCCGAACGCCCTCGTGAGCCTCTGCCGCCAGGGTGTGCGCAAGACCGGGCCGACCACCTTCGTGTGGGAGGCGAAGGACTACGTGCCCGACGCCGACCTGCGCATCCTGATCGTCTCGAACGACGATGCGCTGCTCGGGATCCGGTAGGCGCCCCCTCCGAGCCGGCGAACCATCCGGCTTCCGCGCGACTTTCCGTCGAGGCCGCCCGGAACGGGGCTGGCGCGGCGGCCTTTCCCCCCGTAACACGGCCCCGCCCGCCCGTGCGGCGCGGCCCTTGAAAAGGGAAGCACGATGTTCACTCTCGAGATCGACGGCACGCCCGTCGCCATCATCCGGTCGAACGAGGAACGGGCCCGGGAGCTTCTCGAGGTCGAAGGTTTCAAGGACGACCTGCGCACCATGAAGAGCGATGGCCGTCCGCTGTGGACCGGCAAGCCCGAGTCGCTGAAGCTGCGCCCCGCCACCGAGGACGAGGTCGAGACCTTCGAGGACTCGATGGACGAGGAGGATTTCGAGGACGAGGACGAGCCCCAGGCCGCCAACGACAGCCAGGGCGAGACCGACGACGAGGACGAGGAGGACGACGTCGACATCCTGTTCCTGGTCGACATCGACGACGAGGACGAGGCGTAAGCGTCCATTCCGTGCGGCCGTCCCTTCGGGGTCGGTCGCACCGGGTATCCCGAGGCCCGCTCCGGCGACGGAGCGGGCCTTTTGCCTTACGCGCCGAGCTTGCGCTTGCGCTGGCCCAGCGTGCGCAGGCGGAGCGCATTGAGCTTGATGAAGCCCGCTGCGTCGCGGTGGTCGTAGGCGACGGCACCCTCCTCGAAGGTGACGAGGTCCTGGTCGTAGAGCGAGTTCGGGCTCTCGCGGCCGATGACGTGGACGCCGCCCTTGTAGAGCTTCAGCCGCACCGTGCCGGTGACCATCTCCTGGCTCTTGTCGATCAGGGCCTGGAGCATCTCGCGCTCCGGCGAGAACCAGAAGCCGTTGTAGATCAGCTCGGCGTAGCGCGGCATCAGCTCGTCCTTGAGATGGGCCGCGCCGCGGTCGAGGGTGATCGACTCGATCGCCCGGTGGGCCGGCAGCAGGATGGTGCCGCCGGGGGTCTCGTACATGCCGCGGCTCTTCATGCCGACGAAGCGGTTCTCGACGAGGTCGAGGCGGCCGATGCCGTTGGCCCGTCCCAGCTCGTTGAGCCTGGCGAGCAAGGTGGCCGGCGACAGATTTTCACCGTCGATCGAGACCGCGTCGCCGCGCTCGAAGCCGATGGTGATGATTGTCGGGGTGTCCGGCGCCTCCTCGGGCGACAGGGTGCGCGAATAGACGTAATCCGGCACGTCCTGCGCCGGGTCCTCCAGCACCTTGCCCTCCGACGAGGCGTGCAGGAGGTTGGCGTCGACCGAGAACGGCGCCTCGCCGCGCTTGTCCTTGGCGATCGGGATCTGGTGCTGCTCGGCGAAGGCGATCAGCGATTCGCGCGAGCGGAAATCCCATTCGCGCCAGGGGGCGATCACCGTCACGTCGGGCTTCAGCGCGTAGTAGCCGAGCTCGAACCGGACCTGGTCGTTGCCCTTGCCGGTGGCGCCGTGGGACACGGCATCGGCGCCCACCCGCTCGGCGATCTCGATCTGCTTCTTGGCGATCAGGGGCCGGGCGATCGAGGTGCCGAGCAGATAGATGCCCTCGTACTGGGCGTTGGCCCGGAACATCGGGAAGACGTAGTCGCGGACGAATTCCTCGCGCAGGTCCTCGATGAAGATGTTTTCCGGCTTGATGCCGAGCAGCTCCGCCTTGGCGCGGGCCGGCTCCAACTCCTCGCCCTGGCCGAGATCGGCGGTGAACGTCACCACCTCGCAGCCGTAGGTGGTCTGGAGCCACTTGAGGATGATCGAGGTGTCGAGGCCGCCCGAGTAGGCGAGCACGACCTTCTTCACGCGCTTCTGGGGCTGGTCGGACATGCGGGGCGGGCCTTACGGTGATGGAGAACGGATGAACCGCGGGGGCTTACCAGCCCGGCCCGGCCCCGTGCAACCGCGCTCCGTAAGTTCCCTCGCCCGCCCGTGGCGAAGCGACGCCCGTGGCGACGCTTGTGGGCGGGGCCCGCGGACGCGAAGGTGACGCATCGGTCCGTTGTGAAGAGGGGTGCGATGGCGCGCCGGCCCACGCTCGAATTCTGGTTCGAGTTCGCATCCACCTATTCCTACCTCGCCGCGATGCGGATCGAGGCCCTGGCCGAGGCGGCCGGGGTGACCTTGCGCTGGCGCCCGTTCCTGCTCGGGCCGGTCTTCGCGGCGCAAGGCTGGACGTCGTCGCCGTTCAACCTCTTCCCGGCCAAGGGCCGCCACATGTGGCGGGATCTGGCCCGCGAGGCCGCCCGCCTCGGCCTGCCGCCGGTCGTGAAGCCCGAGAGCTTCCCGCAGAACAGCCTCGCGGCGACCCGGGTCGCGGTCCACGGCGCCGAGGAGCCGTGGATCGGCGCCTATGTGCGGGCGGTCTACCAATCCGAGTTCGCCCGCGGCCGGTCGATCGCCGAGCCGGCCGCGATCTCGGCCCTCCTCAACGGCCTCGGCCTCGACGGCCCGGCGCTGATCCGCGCCGCGACCCAGGAGCCGGTGAAGAGCCGCCTGCGTTCGATCGGCGAGGAGGCCAAGTCCCGCGGCCTGTTCGGTGCCCCGAGCTTCCTCACCGAGGACGGCGAGCTGTTCTGGGGCAACGACCGTCTGGAACAGGCCCTGGCCTGGGCGGTGGGGGAGCGGCCGGCGGGCTTGCGCTAGAGCGCTTCACGATCGCGTTGCAATCGCGAAGCTCCAGGCCTTTGTTTTGACGCATTTTCTCCGACGAACCGGTGTTCACTTCGTCGGAAAATACTCTGAAGGCCCTATTCCTTCTCCAAGATCGACACCGTGCCGTCGCGCTCGACGATCGCGACCGCGACCTTGTCGAGGTCGTCGAGCTTCTCCTGGCGGGCGGCGGTGCGGATATCGGCCTGCTGCATGCGCAGGCGGCGCATCGCGGTCTCGTTCCAGCGGCCGTCGCGGAACACCACGATCGGCGTGCCGTCGACGATGCGTTCGAACCAGACGAAGCGCAGCTTCAGCCACGACACCGCGACATGCATCAGGCCGACGGTGAAGAGGGCGCTCATCGCGCCGACGAAGGAGCGGTCGTCGCCCAGCACGGCGCTGACCGAGAGGCCGCCGAACAGGAACAGCACGACCATGTCGATCGGTGCCTGCTGGCTCGCGGTGCGGCGCCCGATCAGCCGGATCACGAACAGCACGATGACGTAGGCCGCGGCGGCCTTGAGGACGGTGTTCATCTCTAAGGCACCGCGAATTGCGACCAGGATAATGTCTCGCCTTGGTCGAGGCGAGCGGTGAGGTTCACGCCGCCGCGGAAGCTCGGCGAGCCGGTGAAGCGGATCACCGCGTGGGTCTCCCCCGGGATCACCGGGAAGACGAGGCGGATGCCGGCGCCGGCGGCCTGCCAGCTCTCCGGCCGCGGCGTGATGCTCTCGAGGCCGAACAGGTCGACGAGTTCCTTGGCGATCGTCACCGCGACCTCGTCGCCGCCGGGCGGGACCCGGGTGTCGAGGCGCACGATCGTCGGCGCCCCGAAGCGGGCCACCGGCTCGTAGTGGATCACGATCGACCCGTCGCGGTTCGCCCGGGTGTGCTCGCTGAAGGGGCCGCGCCCGAGAAGGCCCAACGCGCAGACGCCCACGAAGGCCAGCATCAGCCAGCGCCCGGCGAGCTCGGCCCGGCGCCAGCGATCCTCGAAGGCGGGATAGAAGCCGGCGGCGATCTCGTCGCGCATCGGCGGATCGTCATGGATGACCTTCACGGAGCCCTCTCGCCGCGCGCCCGGTTGCGAGGGATCTCGCAAGGATCGCACGCGGCGAGATAGTGCCCTCGCGTCAGCCGGCCATCGTCCGCGCGGGGATTGCGTCTCCGCCGCCGGCTCGACGCTCACCCCCGTGCGATCGACGCCACCCCCGTCACCGACCGCGGCGACGGCTCCTCGGCCGCGACCCAGCGCAGGCAGAACGCCGCCACGAGCATCGGCAGGGCGAGCGCCAGGCAGTACTCCGCCCGCTCCCAGCCCGCCGCCATCAGCATGCCGGCGAGGCCTGGGCCGGTGACGGCGCCGAGGCGTCCGACGCTCATGGCGAGCCCGGTGCCGGTGGTCCGCACCGGGGCCGGGAAGATCGGCGGCACCACCGCGTACATCGCGTTGATCGAGCCGTAGAGGCAGAAGCCGATGAAGAGGGTAGCGGCGAGCAGCGCCGCGGGCGTCGCCGGAACCTGGCCGAAGAGCGTGGCGGCGACGAAGAGCCCGGCCATGAAGGCGGCGGCGAGCCGGCGCGTCCCGGTCCGGCGGGCGACGAAGCCGAACAGCAGGCAGCCGGCGGCGCCGCCGAGATTCATCAGCATCGCCCCCGAGATGCCGCCGCTGACGCTGAGCCCCAGCTCGGTCAGCACCTTCGGGGTCCAGCTCAGGAAGAAGTAGCAGGTCGTCATCACGCAGAAATATGCCGCGCAGGCCGCGAGCGTCCGGGCACGGTAGGGTGGCCGTGCGATGGCCGCGAGGCTGGCGCCGGTCTCGGCTTCGGCCCGCGAGGGAGCCGGCAGGGCGCCGAGCGCCGGGCGTCCGAGGCGCGCCAGCACCCGGTTGACCTTCGCCAGTGCCCCGGCCGGACGGCGGCCGATGAGGTAATCGAGGGATTCCGGTAGGAAGGCCAGAACGGCCGGCACGAGGGCCAGCGCCACGAGGCCGCCGAAGACATAGACCGAGCGCCAGCCAAAGGCCCCGATCAGGTAGACCGAGAACGCGCCCCCGAGGGTCGCGCCGATCGGATAGCCCAGCGACATCAGCGAGATCGACAGGTTGCGCCAGCGGTCGGTGGCGTATTCGGCCACCACGATGTTGACGGTGGCCAAGCCCCCGCCGATGCCGAGCCCGGTGAACAGCCGCACCAGGGCGAGTTCGGTCAGCGTGCGGGTCGCGGCCGCCGCCAGCATGCCGATGCACAGAATGGCGAGGCAGACGAGCACCGTGGTGCGCCGGCCGAGGCGGTCGCTCAACGGGGCGATCAGCAGGGCGCCGAGCCCCATCCCGGCGAGCCCGGCGCTGAACAGGAGACCGAGATCGGTGGGTTTCAGGGCGAAGTCCTTGGCGATCGAGGCCGCCGTGAAGGCGACGACCAGCACGTCGAAGCCGTCGAGCGCGCAGATCAGCACGCAGACCGCGACGGCAGCGACCTGGAACGGGGTCATGGCGCCCTGGCGGATGGCGGGGCGGGGGTCGGATGTGTCCTGTGCGGTGACCAAGGTTGTCCTCCCGAAGACTTGGATTATCGTTTTTTTGAATATGGCGCGGGGCGTGACACCCTCTGCGTCATCCCGGGGCCGCGCAGCGGAACCCGGGATCCATAACCGCTGACGATGCAGGACAAGGCGGAAGGCTTGTCGCCTCGTTCGGCAACGTCATCCCGGGTTCTCGACTTCGCCGAGCCCCGGGATCACGTTGGAGTTCTGAGAGAAGTCGCGGTTCGACTGGCTTTCGTCGAACCGTCCGCCTCACCCCGCACGATCCGCCGTATCGATGGTGATCCCGCCGCCCACCACCCGCGACACGCAGGTGCAGAGCTGCGCGTTCGTCGCCTTCTGGGCGTCGCTGAAGAACACGTCGCGGTGATCGACGGTGCCGTCGGTGTCCAGGATCTTCACCGTGCACAACCCGCATTCGCCACGCCGGCAATCGTGGATCATGCCCACACCCGCCGCCTCCAGCGCTTCCAGCATGGTCTGGTGGCGCGGGACGACGATCTCCCGGGACAGGCGCGGGATGCGGACCGTGAACGCCTCGGCGGCGTGGCGGCCGCCGGTGCCGAAGGTCTCGAACCGCAGGCCTTGGGCCGGGCGGCCCGCCTCCGCCCAGGCCCGGCGGCCCGCCTCCATCATCCCGAGAGGGCCGCAGAGATAGGCCTCGCCGCCGGGCGGCAGGTCCGCGATCGCTGCCGCGAGGTCGATCCGCCCGCCCTCCTCGTCGGTGAAGGTACGGAGCCTTTCGCCGATCCGTGCCCGCAGGTCGTCGGCGAGAGCCAGGTCCTGCGGGGTCCGTGCCGCGTAGAGCAGATGGAACGGCGCCCCGGCGCGGTGCAGGGCCAGGGCCATGGCGTGCAGCGGCGTGATGCCGATGCCGCCGGCGACGAGCAGGTAGCCGGGCCGGCCGGGGGTGAGGCCGAAATGATTGCGTGGGCCGGAGATGCTGAGGCGCGCGCCGGGTTCCAGCCCGTGCATGTAGGCCGAGCCGCCGCGGCTGTCGGGCAGGCGCTTCACGGCGATGCGGTAGAGCCCGTCGGCGCCGGAATCGAGGAGCGAGTAGGAGCGGGTATCCGGCCGCTCGCCGATCATCACCGCCACCCCGAGATGGCTGCCGGGCGGGGCTGGTGCCCCGGGAGAGGCCTGCTCGATCTCCGAGGGCTCGATCTCGAAGAGGCGGATATCGGGCGTCAGCGCCCGGGTGGCGCGCAGGCGCGCCGGCTGCCAGTCGGTCGCGGCCATGGCACTATTCCGCCGCGATGCCGACGGACGGGGTCGCCTTGGCCGGATCATTCTTGCTGGGAGCTCGGCCCTCCTTCGCCATCATGCCGTCGATCAGGCGGTGGGCCCAGAGCGCGCCGGCATCGATGTTGAGGTTGTAGAACGGCTGGCGCGGCTGGCGGTCGATCGCCCGTTGCTGGGCCTCCAGCACGTCGTGATCCTGGTCGTAGACGCCCTTGCCGTCGTTGACGTGGGCGCGGTTGAGGCTCTTCGTCAGTTCCTCGTCGTCGGTGCGCCAGCTGCGCACGAAGTTCCAGAAATAATGGCAGCTCGTCGCGGTCTCAGGCGTAATGGCCGCCAGGAAGAAGCCGTTGACGCCCTGGGACCGGTCGCCCTGACGCGCGCCTGTGCCGGCGAGCGCCACCCCGACGTCGCCCGCCACCACCGTCGGCGCCTCGAACCGGATGATCTGCCAGCGATCGACATGGCCGGGCTTGCCGAGGTTGCGCGCCCAGAACGGCGGCGGCTCGATGTTCTCCATCCAGCGCTCGACCGTGACGCAGGTGTCGGTATGCGTCACCTCGAACGGGCTGCGGGTGATCGCGTCGTCGCCGATGCTGCCGGCATGGACGTAGGTCTCGTGGGTCAGGTCCATCAGGTTATCGATGACCAGCCGGTAGTTGCACTTCAGGCCGTAGAAGGTGCCGCCCTCGCCGACCCACGGCGCGTCGCTGTTCCAGTGGAAGTCCGGCACGAGGTCGGGATCGGCCAGAGCCGGGTCGCCCATCCAGAGCCAGATCAGGCGGTAGCGCTCCACCGCCGGGAAGGCGCGCACGCAGGCCGAGGGGTTGATGGTCTCCTGCGCCGGCATGAAGGTGCAGCGGCCGGACGCGTCGAAGACGAGCCCGTGATAGCCGCACATCACCTGGTCGCCCTTGAGGTGGCCGAGCGACAGCGGCAGCAGCCGGTGCCAGCAGGCATCCTCGAGCGCCGCGACGGCGCCGTCGGTGCGGCGGTAGAGCACCACGTCCTTGTCGCAGATCCGGCGCGGCGTCAGCGCGCGGCCGATCTCGTGGTCCCAGGCGGCGGCGTACCAGGCGTTCAGGGGGAAGCCCTTGGCGTCCGTCATCGTTCTCTCCCTCGTCGCGTCGGCCTCGCGGGTCTTTTCGCCTCGCTGACGGTCCGGTCGTGCGGCGATTGGGCTTGGCCGTATCGGGTCGCCGGGCGGATCGCCCGGAAGCGTCCGACGGTCGGCTGGCCGGTGTTGCGCCGCACACAGGTTTCGCGTGCCGGATCAGCAGTTTGGAACTGGTCCGGTTCGACGCTCGGACGCTACCTGCCAGGGCGGGGGCCGGCCATGGACGGGCGCCGGAATTTCTTGGACGGATCTGGTGCGGGGCGTTAGCTTCAATGGGGCTCTCCGGTGAAGAAGGGCCGCGGGTTTTCTCCTCTCCCCGCGGGCGGGGAGAGGGCTGCGGACCCCTTGTCGGGTCCGTAGCAAGCGGAGGCGAAGCCGGAGCGAGGGTGAGGGGGTATCTCCGGATGAGACTCCTCCGGCACCACCCCCTCACCCTCGGCTATCGCCTCGCTGCGTCCCCTGAACGGGGACGCAGCCCTCTCCCCGCCCGCGGGGAGAGGAGACACTCGCGCCTTTTCTTTTCCGCCACGACTCTGCCATGGGCGGGAGGAGACAACGATGCAGACGCACCGCGAGCGGCCGATCCCGGTCTTTCGCCTCTACGGCGAGACCGCCGAGGCGACGGTGCCGAGCTTCGTCCATGCCGAGCGGATCGGCACCAGCGCGGCCCTGCACGATTGGGAGATCGCACCCCACCGCCACGGCGCGCTGACGCAGGGGCTCGTCGTCACGCGCGGCCACGGCGCCCTGTCGCTCGATGCGCGGCGCGAGGAATTCTGCGCGCCCTGGCTGATCTGGGTACCGTCGGGAGTGGTGCACGCCTTCTCGTTCCGGCCCGGCACCGACGGCGTGGTCCTGTCGCTCGCCGACGACTTCCTCGCCGCTTTGCTCGATCCCGACCCGGACGCGGCCCGCCTGCGCGATGCCGCCGAGGCGACGTTCAGCGGCCGGCCGGGCTCGCCGGAGGAGATCGACCTCGATCTCGCGAATCTCGTCGAGACCCTGATGCGGGAAGCCTCCGGCGCCTTGCCGGGAGCGGCGAGCGCGGTGGCGGCCTTGGTCAAGCTCCTGGTCGTCGGCGTGCTGCGCACCCGGGCCGCGCGCTCGATCACCGAGCCGGCGGCCCTCGCGCGGGCCGACCTGCACCGCCGCTTCCGTCGGCTGGTCGAGGCGCATTTGCGCGAGGGCTGGCCGGTCGCCCGCTTCGCCGCGTCGCTCGGCGTCAGCCCGGACCGGCTGCACGCGGCCTGCACCGAGGCGGTGCGGCGCTCGCCGCAGGGCATCCTGCACGACCGGCTGATGCTCGAGGCCAAGCGCAGCCTGATCTACACCACGCTGCCGGTCTCGAAGATCGCCTTCGATCTCGGCTTCAACGATCCGGCGTATTTCTCGCGGTTCTTCGCGGCGCGGGCGGGCATGAGCCCGGCGGCGTTCCGGCGGACGAGTCGGGGAGGGGAGGGCTGACGGCCGGATCGTCGAGCGGGCGCAGAGGTATCGCCCCAGGATCCAACATCATGTCAGAAGGAGAATGGCTCCCCGAGTAGGACTCGAACCTACGACAAGGCGATTAACAGTCGCCTGCTCTACCAACTGAGCTATCGGGGAACGTTTCTGGCCGGCGCCCTCGCTGGCCGCCGACGAGGGCTTCTTAGCCAGTTCATTTCGGGAGCGCAACCCCGGTTGCCGTGCTTCAGCGCGGCGGGCAGGCCGGGCCGAACGGACCGACCGTCAGGTCGCCCTGGCGGGGGTCGTTGAGCACGAACGGCTCGGTTCCGCCCTGGCCGAAACCCATCAGGCCGAGATCGTAGTAGCAGCGGTCGATGATCGCCGTGAACGTGTAGCTGTCCTGCGCCACCGGCGGCCCGACCGGGACGAGGCGCCCGCGCGGTCCGCGTCCCGTGCAATAGGTCGCGATGTCGACCCGGCCCGGCGCCATCATGCGGATCGAGCGCGAGGAATGGGGCGGGATGCCGACGCTGGGGCCGCCGTTGCGGCTCGCCATCGCGAAGTAGGGCGAGCGGTTGATGACCCGCCGGACGCAGCCGGCCTCCGCCGCGCTGATGCCGGCCACGAGCAACGCCGCCGCCGCCGACCACCGATAGAGCCGCTTCATGCCCGGCCGCATGGCATACCTCTCCGTCCAGACGCGCAGGAACGCGTGACACTCCCAACCTAACGCATCGCCGCGCAACGGCCAGGCTTGGGATTGCGCACACCTCTGACGCGGGAACGGAACGGCAGAGCTTGGCGTTGAGTTCCGGTCTTCGTGCGGGGCGGCATTCCGGTGTCGCGCCGCGCCGCCTGGATCCACCGCCCGGAGCCCCGATGCGCATTCGTACCCTGCTGCTGGCCTTCCTGCTGCTCACCGGCCTCGGCGGCCTCGCCGGCGCCTCGCCGCTGATGCCGAGTGCCGCGGTCACCACCGCCCTCGACCAGCCCTCCACGGTCGAGACCGTGCGCTGGCGTCGCCACCGCCACTGGCACCGGCGGCACTGGCATCGCCGCCACTGGCACCACCGCCGCCATTATCGCCGGCACTGGCATCACCGGCGCCATTGGCACCATCGCCGCCATTACGGGCGCCACCAGTATCGCCGCCACCGGCAGGTGCACCGCCTGCATTTCAGCCGCCCGGCCGCTGCTCGTCCGGCGCGCTGGATCGAGCCGCGCTGAACGGATCGGCGTCGGCGGACCGACGCCGATCCGTTGAGACCCTTGGTTTTCTCGCAGGATTCGCATGACCGGCGACCGCTTTTGCGAATCCTGCTTAGGTCGGATGCTGAGCCTTGACTGAGCGGTCGCCCGAACCCGGATCCGATGGACGCAACCGCGACTGGCTCGACCTCGGAGGGGCGGCCAAGCCGGCCGCTCAGTCGGGAGGGCAGCCTGCGGGAGCGAAGCCCGGGAGCCGGTCCGAGGGCCTGTTCGCGGGATTCTCCCGTGCTGTTGCAGGATTCGGCGCCCGCATCGGGCCGGCCGCACGCTCGGGCTTCTCGACGGTGCGGGCGGGCGCCGGTCGCTTCGCCGACCATCCCGCCACCCGCCGCGCCGCCGCCGCCACGGCGGCGGCCTGGAAGCCGGTGGCCGCCGTCGCCCGGCGCGTGCCGTGGCTGCGACTGACGGCGGGCACCGCCGCGCTCGCGGTCGGCCTCGTCCTCGCCTATACGGTCTATGCGCTTGCGACCCTGCCGGTGAATGGCGGGCTCACGGTCGAGCCCACTGCTTCCGCCCTGGTGGTCAAGGCCGCCGACGGGCAGGCCTTCGCCACCCGCGGCGTCATCAAGGGGGCGAAGCTGTCGCCCAAGGAGGTGCCGCCGGTCCTCGCCAAGGCGATCGTGGCGATCGAGGATCGCCGCTTCTACGAGCATCACGGCATCGACCTGCGCGGGCTGGTGCGGGCGGCCTTCCGCAACGCTGCCGCCGGCGGTACCCGCGAGGGCGGCTCGACCCTGACGCAGCAGCTCGTGCGGATGAGCTACCTGTCGCAGGACCGTACCTTGAAGCGGAAGGTGCAGGAGGCGGTCCTGGCCCTGTGGCTGGAATCGCAGCTGCCGAAGGACGAGATCCTCACCCGCTATCTCAACGCCGCCTATTTCGGCGCCGGCGTCTACGGCGCCGATGCGGCCTCGCAGCGCTATTTCGGCAAGCCGGCCAAGGATTTGACGCTCAGCGAGGCGGCCATGCTGGCGGGCTTGGTGCGGGCGCCCTCGCAGCTCGCCCCCCACCGCAACCTCGACGGGGCGCGGGGCCGCGCCGCCCAGGTGCTCGACGCCATGGTGGAGACCGGCGCGGCCACGAAGGCAGAGGCCGACGCGGCCAAGCGCGCCCCCGCCACCGTCCGGGTGCCGACGGAGACGCCGGTCGGCACCAACTACTTCGTCGACGGCGTCGCCGAGTCGGTCCGCGGGCTGATCGGCGCCGGGCCGGCGGACGCGACGGTCCGCACCACCCTCGACCTGACGCTCCAGAACATCGCCGAGAGCGTGCTCGCCCGCCGCCTCGACCAGGACGGCGAGCGCCGCAAGGTCTCGCAGGGCGCGGTGGTGGCGATGTCGACCGACGGGGCGATCCTGGCGATGGTGGGCGGGCGCGACTATGCCGACAGCCAGTTCAACCGCGTCACCCAGGCCAAGCGCCAGCCGGGCTCGCTGTTCAAGCTGTTCGTCTACCTGACGGCGATGCGCCAGGGCTACCGGCCGGATTCGACGATGATGGACAGGCCGACCCAGATCGGCGAATGGGAGCCGGAGAATTACGGCGGGCGCTATCGCGGCGCGGTCACCCTGCGCACCGCCTTCGCCCATTCGATCAACACCGTGGCGGTGCAGCTCGCCGAGGCGGTGGGGATGCCGGCGGTGATCGAGACGGCCCGCGGCCTCGGCGTCACCTCGGACCTGCCGAACCTGCCGAGCCTCGCCCTCGGCTCGGCCGAGACGACCTTGCTGGAGATGACCCGCGCCTACGCCGCGGTGGCGGCGGGCGCCGAGAGCATCGAGCCCTACATGGTCCGCCAGATCCTCGCCCGCGACCAGACGCTGTATAACAGGCCGCAGACCCCGCCGACGCCCGCCCGCGACCAGGCGGCGCGCACCGCGATGCTCGATCTGCTCAGCGCCGTGGTGCGGGAGGGAACCGGCAAGAACGCCCGGGTGTCGATCCCGGCCGGGGGCAAGACCGGCACCACCCAGGACAGCCGCGACGCCTGGTTCGTCGGCTTTGCCGGCGACCTGGTGGTGGGCGTCTGGCTCGGCAACGACGACAATTCGCCGATGGCCGGCGTCACCGGCGGCGACATGCCGGCCCTGATCTGGCACGATTTCGTCACCCAGGCGCTGGCGGCCCGGGCCAAGGCGGGCAAGGTCGAGACCGGCAAGAATGAGACCGGCAAGCCCGAGGCGCGTGCCGCCCCGGCGCCGCGGCCGGAGACGGCGAGCATCGCCGAGCCGGATGCCGATCCCCGGACCCTGAACGATCGCGATCCCGTGGGTCGCGCGGTGCTGCGGGGCAGCCCGGCGGTGGTCGATACCGGCACCCTCGATTTCGACGGGCGCACGGTGCGGCTCGTCGGGGTCGACGGCCTGTCCGGCCGCAACGCCCGCGAGCTCGGCCGCTACCTGCGCCGGCGCGACGTCGCCTGCGCACCGGCGGGGGAGGGTAGCGCCTATCGCTGCTCCCTCGACGGGAAGGACCTGTCCGAGCTGATCCTGTTCAACGGCGGCGGCCGCGCCAGCGCCGATGCCACGCCGGACCTGCTCGCCGCAGAGGAGCAGGCGCGCTCGAACCGGATCGGGATCTGGCGGCGGTAGTTCTCAGCCTTTCAGGCAGGGCGCCAGCGCCGCCTTGAGCCGGTCGGCGTCCGATGTGCTGATCGGCACCGTGACCACGATCGGGTCGTCGCCCTTGCGCGGGCTCTCCTGGCGCCAGCGCAAGGTTCCCGGTCCGGCGCCGACGGAAGCGGCGACCGCCCTGACCCGCTTCAGCTCGGCCGCTTCACCACTTAGGGACGCGCCGGTCCCGAGCGTGAAGGACGTGCCGTCGATCGCGATGGAGCCATTCGCCGACAGGCGCACGCTTTGCGCGACAGTGATCTCGGTCAGCGGCTTGCGGGTGCCCGTGGGACCCTCGAAGGCGCCGAAGTCGAAGCGCTTCTCCAGGGCCTCGAAATTCGGGATGTCGAAGCCGAGACCCAGGCTTCCGGTCTCGGTACGCGACCGCGATGGGGTGCAACTGAACGTCACCGCGATCTCACGGCTCTCGGGGCCGATCGCCGCCTTGCCGGGCAGCTTCACCTCGGTGGCCAGGGCGGCACCGCTCCAGGCCAGGCAGGACGCCAGCAGGGCAGATCTCAGCATCGTCGTCACCGGTCGCGTCCAAGGGAAACGGGGACGCTTTAGCCGATTCGAGCTGGGGAGGGATGGTGGATTCGCCTCTCGGGCGGCCAGGATCACCGCTTCTCCTGACAATATTTGCGACGGTGGAGAGAGGCCATGACGGTGCCCGACACTTGGGGCCTGTCGACACGGCAAGAGTGCTTTCAGACTGAAAGCCTGTTCGAAGAGGGCGACTCCCGGCACCCGAAAGCCCGTGAGAAAAATCCCACCCTCCACCTCAGGATGAGGTGGAGGGTGGGATACTTCGTGCGCTCGATCACCGGCTGGGGGAGACTGCTCGACCCTCAGGCGTCGTCCGGATCCCGCGGCGCGGCCGGGGCGAACAGGTCCTCCGGCGGATCGACGACGACGCGCCGGCCGGCGATGTCGATCTCCGGCACGAAAGCCTTGGTGAAGGGCAGGAGGGCCGGGCTGCCGCCGGTGGCCGGGGCGATCTCCAGGAGGTCGCCGCCACCGAAATTGGGCACCGCCCGCACCGTGCCGACGGGGTCGCCGTGGCAGTCGACCACCGCCAGCCCGACGAGGTCGGCGGCGAAGAACTCGTCCTCCTCCTCGGGCGCGCCGAGGCGGTCCCGCGCGACGTAGAGGGCGAGGCGATTCAGGCCCTCGGCGCCGGTGCGCCCGGAGACCCCCACGACCCGGGCGATCAGGATGTCGCCGGTGCCTGCGGCGGAGCGTAAGGACGCGATCTCGATGAGGCGGCCGTCGGCCCCGGTGAGCGGGCCGTACGACCCGATCGCCGTCGGGTCGGCGGTGTAGGATTTCAGCCGCACCTCGCCGTTGAGACCGTGGGCGCGACCGAATTCGCCGAGCAGCACGAAGCCGGGATCGGTGGCGATCCCGGTCTCGGTGCGCGCGGGCGCTGGCTTGCCGCGAAGCGGCGCGGGCGCGCCTGCGCCCCGGCGCGGATCGGAGCCCCCAGGGGCCGGACCCGAAGGGGTCTTGCCGCGTGGAGGACGGGCGTCGGGGCGGCGCGCCACGAGGCGCTTACTCGGCCGAGTCGGCGGCGGCGCCGGCCTTCTCGGCGCGGGCGGCGGCGCGCTCCTTGGACTTGGTGCCGGGCTCGGCCTTCTGCGGGTTGTTGCGGGTCGGGCGCTTGGCGAGGCCGGCGGCGTCGAGGAAGCGCAGGACGCGGTCGGTCGGCTGGGCGCCCTTGGCGAGCCAGGCCTGGACCTTCTCGGTCTCGAGGATGACGCGGGCCGGATCGTCCTTCGGCTTCATCGGGTCGTAGGCGCCGACCTTCTCGATGAAGCGGCCGTCGCGGGGAGCGCGGGCGTCGGCGACGACGATGCGGTAGTACGGGCGCTTCTTGGCGCCGCCACGGGTGAGGCGGATCTTAAGGGACATGGGTCTCTTCCTGTGCTTGAGGTTCGAGGGTTGTTCGACGATGCGGACGGGGGGATCCTGACGGATCCCGGACCGCCTACTTCTTCTTGCCGAAGGGGAGGCCGCCGAGGCCGGGCAGGCCGGGGAGCTTGCCGCCCAAGCCCGGCAGGCCGGGAGCGGCGGGGGGCGCCTTACCGGCAGGGCCTGCCGGCAGCTTGCCGGCGGGGCCGGGCGCCTTGGGACCGCCGAGGCCCGGGGGCATCGGCGGAAGGGAGGTGCCGGGCGGCAGGGATTTCTGCAGCTCGGCGAGCATTTCGGGCGTGGGCTGGGGCATGCCGCCCATCATCTTGCCCAATCCACCCATGCCCCCCATGCCACCGCCGCCGAGGCCGAACATGCTGCCGAGTGCCTGGCCGATGCCGCGCTTGCCCGAGCCCATGGCCTTCATCATGTCGGCCATGGTGCGGTGCATCTTGAGGAGCTTGTTGATCTCCGAGACGTCGACGCCGGCGCCCTTCGCCACGCGCTTCTTGCGCGAGGCCTTGAGCACGTCCGGGTTGCGGCGCTCCTCGGGGGTCATCGACGAGATGATGGCGCGCTGGCGCTTGAACATCTTCTCGTCGAGGTTGGCACCCTCGACCTGCTTCTTGATCTGGCCCATGCCGGGCAGCATGCCCATCAGGCCGCCGATGCCGCCCATCTTCTCCATCTGGGCGAGCTGCATCGACAGGTCGTCGAGGTCGAACTTGCCCTTGCGCATCTTCTCGGCGACGCGAAGGGCCTGCTCCTGGTCGATGGTCTCGGCCGCCTTCTCGACGAGCGAGACGATGTCGCCCATGCCGAGGATGCGGTTGGCGACGCGGGCCGGATGGAACTCCTCCAGCGCATCGACCTTCTCGCCGGTGCCGACGAGCTTGATCGGCTTGCCGGTGACCGCCCGCATCGACAAAGCCGCGCCGCCGCGGGAATCGCCGTCCATGCGGGTCAGCACGATGCCGGTGACGCCGAGGCGCCCGTCGAAGGCACGCGCCGTGTTGACCGCGTCCTGGCCGGTCAGCGCGTCGGCGACGAGCAGCACCTCGTGCGGGTTGGTGGCCGCCTTGACGTCGGCGGCCTCCTGCATCAGCGCCTCGTCGAGGGTGACGCGGCCGGCGGTGTCGAGCATCACCACGTCGAAGCCGCCCAAGCGGGCCGCTTCCATGGCGCGCTTGGCGATCTGCACCGCCGATTGGCCGGCGACGATCGGCAGCGACTCGACGCCGACCTGTTTCGCCAGAATCGCGAGCTGCTCCATCGCCGCCGGGCGGCGGGTGTCGAGGGAGGCGAGCAGCACCCGGCGCTTGTCGCGCTGGGTCAGGCGCCGGGCGATCTTGGCCGTGGTGGTGGTCTTGCCCGAGCCCTGCAGGCCGACCATCAGGATGCCGACGGGGGCCGGCGCGTTGAGGTCGATGATTCCGGCCTCGCCGCCCAGCATCGCCACGAGCTGGTCGTTGACGATCTTCACGACCATCTGGCCGGGCGTCACCGACTTCAGCACGACGGCGCCGACCGCCTGCTCGCGCACCTTCTCGGTGAAGGAGCGCACGACCTCGAGGGCGACGTCCGCTTCCAGCAGGGCGCGGCGCACCTCGCGCAGGGCGGCGGTCACGTCGGCCTCGGTCAGGGCGCCGCGGCGGGTCAGCCCGGACAGGATGCCGGAGAGGCGGTCGGAGAGGCCTTCGAACATGCGCGTCAGTCTCCGGGGATTATTCGTCCGAGGTCATTCTTGCAGGCCCGCGGAGGCGGCGCGCCGGGCCTGGAGGGCGCCCTCGAAGTGGCTCAGCGCCCGCTCGAACTTGTCGCGGCAACCGGGATTGCAGAAGCCGACGACCGCGCCGTTGTAGAGCGTCAGCGAGTCGGCCGCGATCGGCTTGCCCGACCAGGGGCAGAGCTCGTTCACCGCGTCCTCGATGCGCAACGGCGTAGGGTCGGTCCTGGTCATCCGGTCTCCTGCGGGCCGCCCGGTGAGGCGGCCGATCCCGAGGATTCGCCCAACGCAAGTCGCGCCCGAGGGCGCATCGCGCTGTCGGGCGTTGACCTCCGGCCTCACGGGCCGGTCGGCGTCGAGACGAGACCTCGTCTTGAGAGGCCGGGGCCTAGCCTCCTGCGCCCGCGATGTCAACGTCCGAAACCAGGTCCGCCCGGATCGAGGGCGCATTTACCGGTTCTTAACCATGCGGGAGGTTAACTGGTCCTCAAGATTTCCAGGAGATGCGGCGTGTCCGATCCCGCCTTGAAGACGCAGACCCCCGCCGCGGCGCGGCAGCCCTCCGGCCCGCTTCAGGACTGGCTCGCGACCCTGTCGCGGATCGACGCCGCCGACCAGGCGCGCGCCGCACCGCGCCGGCCGGCCGAGGCCTCGCCGGCTTGGGAGCCGCGCATCGTCGTCCCGAGCGAGCCGGCGGCGCCCGAGGCTCCTGCGGCGGCGCCTGTTGCCGAGCAGGACGATCTCGCCGCGCTGATGGCCGAGAACATGATGCTCAAGGCGCGGCTGAGGCAGGAGCACGGCCGCTACGACGAGCTGCAGGCGATGCTCGCCGACGAGCTGCGCGCATTGCGCACCCACGTGCAGCAGGAGGTCGACCGGGCCGAGGAACTGCGCGCCGAGCGCGACCTGTGGATGGCCCGGGCCGAGGCCCTGGCCCAGCCGCTGTTCCAGCCGCGGCGCTGATAAGATCCCGGAGTCGGGAGACCTTATACCAATGGCCCAGGATGCTGACGCATCGGGCCATTGATCCAACTCGAATTTTCGATTTCAAGCCAGAGGCTTGGCGAAAATTCGAGAACGGAACCAAAGGTCGTTTCCAACGACCGTTGGTATTACCCCGAGCCTCTTGCACAAGACGAAACGCCCCGGCATCGACGGATCGATGCCGGGGCGTTTCGTCTTTCCGGGTGTCATGCTCGGACGCGAAAACCCCCGGCCGCCGTCCCCGGGGGGAGGGCGGTCGGCGCCGAGGCTCGCGGGATCAGGCCCGCTTCGCCCGGTCGGCCTCGACGACCTCGCCGTAGATGACCGCGAGCTCCTCCGCCTGCTGGTCCGCCTTGCGGATCGAGGCGCTGTGATCGGGCGAGCGCAGGTGGATCGCCGGGTTGTCGTCGATGGAGCGGAGCGCCGTGAGGAGGCCGGTCTCGTCCGCCACGTCGACGACGTAGCCGTTGCGGCCTTCGACCACGCAATCGGCCACCGCGCCCCGGTCGGACGCGACGACCCAGCAGCCCGCGGCGATCGCCTCGCGGGTCACCAGGCCGTAGCTCTCCGGCCAGACCGACGGCGCGAGCAGCACGTCGATATGGGCGTAGAGGCCGCCGACGCTCGATTGCGGGAACTTGCCCCTGATCTCGACGGGCACGCTGCCCCATTCCTCCGTCACCCGCTCGTTCGGGTGCATGGCGTGGTCGATCAGCAGCAGGCTCAGGTTCCGGAACGGCTCGTTGCGGATCACGTTGCGGATCAGGCCGTAGCCCTTGTGGTCGGCGAGGCCCCCGATGAAGCCGAGGCGGACCCGGCCGGTCGGGCTCTCGGTCCGGACGACCTCGGGCAGGCGCGACACGCCGTTCTCGACCACCTCGATCCGGTCGAGGCCGACGCGCCGGCACAGGTCGCCGAACGGCTGCGATACGGTCAGGACGCGCTCGGCGCTCCTGATGCAGCGCAGCAGGGTCCGGGCCCGGACGTAATCCTCGCTCATGTAGGTGTCGAGCGGGGCCTTGCCGGTGAAGTCGTAGGTCACGACCCTCCGGTTGCCGTCGATCAGGAACTGGTGCGGCGAGATCCACCAGCCGTCGTGCATCGTGATCAGGTAGGGGATGCGGCGCCGGATCGCCGCGGTGACGCAGCTCGTGGTCAGCCGCTGGATGCAGTGGAAGTGGATCAGGTCGGGGTCGATCCGGTCGAGGACGCGGTCGAAGACGCGCTCCATCTCGGGATCCTCGACGAGGCTGTCGATGTCGGGGCGATTGGCGGCGGTGATGCAGAACACCCGCACGCCGTCGCGCACGTACCAGTCGAGGGCGTAGGGCGTCGGCCCGCCCTCGAGGGTGCAGATCACGTCGATCTGCCACTCGGGCCCGAGGATCCGCTTGAGCGAGCGGACGTTGTCGTAGACCACCCGGGTTGCGCCGCCGATGGCCTGCGGCGGGTAGAACACGTTGACGATCACGAGCTTCCTGCGCGGGGCGAGCTGGCGCGCCGTCGACCGCTCGATGGTCCCGGTCAGCTCCCGCGCCTGGCGCTCCATCCCGTAGCGGTCGAGCACGACCTGCCGGGCCGCCTCGCCGATCCGCCGCCTGTCGTCCGGTGAGCGGACCAGGCGGTCGAGGGCGGCGTGGAACGCCGCGCTCGATTCGCACAGGAAGCCGGTCTCGCCCTCGACGATCACCTCGCGATGCGTCTGCGTGGCGCTCACCACGGACGGAATGCCGAACATCGCGGCCTCCATCCACTTGATCTCGCTCTTGCAGTCGTTGAACGCGTCCGGCACCAGCACCGAGATGTTGATGTCGGCCTCGCGCAGGAGGTCCCAGTACGATCCGACATTGGCGATCGGCCGCGAGACGATGATGTACTCGGCCCAGGGGCGCAGCAGGTCCGAGACCGTCACGTCGCCGATCACCACGACGCGGATCCGGGCCCCATGGGTCTCGAACAGGCGCGCCAGCGCCGGCTCGATCAGCTGCTCGAAGTCCAGCTTGTGAGCCTTGGTGCCCGAGCCGTAGAAGATCGTGACGACGTCCCGGGCCGTGGTCCCCTGCCCTTGCGCCTGTCCCTGCATGCTGACGACATGCGGGCTGCTCAGGGCGTTCGGCTGGTGGAACACCGTGCCGGTCCGGACCCGGCGCTCGAGGTGCCGGGCGAGGCTCGGTGTCGAGGCCATGCCGTAATCGCACAAGGCGGCGGCCTCGGCGAACAGACTGACGCCGCAGGCCATCGAGGCATGCTGACGGGCGTCGATCAGGCCGGCATAGGTTTCGAGCCCTGGCGGAAAATAATCAGAGTCGAATACCAGGTCGTCGATGTCGTAGATCGTCACGATGCCGAGTTCTGCCGTCTTGGAGATGGCATCGATGACGTTGGGAAATGCGGGAACTCGGTAGAATATCGTATAGTCGATCTGCATGAGATCGGATATATACTTGTCATGATCCTTGGTATAATCGTAGACCGTAACCTCGTAGCCGGCCGCCGCGAGCTGCTCTGCCCGCTGGTCGACCCGGTAGAAGCGGCATTGCGCCAGGTCGCAATTGGCGTAGACGGCGACGCGGCGGACGGGGCTCGCGCCCACCACCGGCCGCTCCTCGTCCCGTGCGAGGCGCCGCGCGGCCTCGGTCACGCGCGTGCGTGCCTCGCCGTAGCCCGCGCGCAAGGCGACGTCCGCGCTCTTCTCCCAGACGTCGTAGAAGAATTTTTCCTGGATCTCGCGCAGCCGACGACGCAGGCCGACATCGCCCGGATACTTTTTCACGCCCGCCGCCATGGTGCACTCCGCGGCCTTCGGCTCGCCGAGCTCCAGCTGGCCTTGGGCCAAGTGGCGGAAGGTCCACTCGTTGCCGGCATCGAGCGCGACGATGTGCCGGCGCAGGCTGGTCGCCAGGACGAGATTGCCGCCGCGCTGGAGCAGGTCAGCCCGATGGTTGAGGGCGCGGGGGTGCCCAGGCGCGTAGACCAGCGCGCGCGCATACAGTTCGGCGGCCTCGACACTCTTACCCTCAATCGCGCGCGCGTCAGCCACGTCGACGATAAAGCCGGCGACCGAGGGATCGTTCAGGTCCAGCGCCCAGGCGAGCAGATTCTTTACGATCCGGCTCGGCTTGACCGGCTCGGCCTGATCCGCCCCCTGCTCCATGTGGGTCGCGACTGCGGCCTCGACCGCGCGCGGCAGCTTTGCCCCCTCGGTCGCCTGCACGAGCGCCCTCAGGTTCGGCCAGCGCGGTTCGTCCGCGTCACTCCTCAACCAGCGCCGGTAGCGCTCCTGCCGCGCTGATTCGATGGAGGAGCCGTCGGCTTCGTACTCGGCGCGGAAGAACGCGTCGTCGAAGGCGCCGTCGAGCGAGATGTCAAATTGTTCATGCTGACCGGTCTCACAGAAATGCCGAATGCATTCGGCCCGATTGAAGAATTTTCTGTTATCTCTAAGATATTTGTACCGATAATAATCATGATCGAAATATCGAGAGAAATACGGAATATTGATGCCGTGAAAGCGGGCGATCTCCTCTTCGCTGAAATAGACGAGCTGATCATCATCCGGGCGCAAGCGCTGCTTGACGGTAGCGACCGCCTCCTCGGGCTCTAGCCCTTGCGGAACTCTGATGCCGTACAGTTGCGAAACGAAGGCCGCGTCGTAGTGGGGCGGTGTGCCGTTGCGGCCTTCGGCACGGCCGTGATCGAAGTAGTGCTTCAGGCGCCCGGCCGTCGACGGGATCACCCGCGCGATGTCGGGATTGTAGACGATGTAGCTTGCGAGGTTGAAACTACGGGGAAGGCCGTTCCCCGCGACGCCCGACGCCGCGGCGAGCTGCGCACTGGCGTAGGGCCGGCGCTCCGCCCTGCCATGGTCGACGTAATGGAAGACCGCTTGGAAATCCCACTTGATCGCGGCGGCGACGTCCGGGTTCAGCCGCAGATACGTGTGGACGTCGAAATCTTTCGGAAGCCCGCTGCTGGCTGCGGCGGCAGCGCGGGCCTGGGCTTCGTTCCCGAAACGGCCCTCGACCCGCCCGAACTCGTTCCAATGCCGGACGATCTCGTCATCCGTAGCATTGTTCAAGTCGGCATAATAATCACGATAAAACCTGATGTCGAGCGCTGCGTCCTTCTTGCGCGCGCCGCGTCGTGATAGCTTGAAAAAATTCATCTCGCTCCCCGCTCTTGCCGATCGTTTCAAAAGTTTCTCATGAAAATCACTGTCCTGGTGAGGCCAGGCTCGAAATAATATCGCTAGTTCATCCAGTTCATGCTTGGATCCCCTGAAGCAATATTTCTGCCGCACTGCAAAAAGCGAGAGGATGTACGAGCCGGGCCGCGATGATGTCAAGCCACCAGGCGGCGTCGAGCACGGGCGGCAGGGCCGAACCGGGGCACCGGCTCGAGGCCGATGCCGGGCCGGTCGATGCGGGAGACCATTTCCCGTCCGGCGCAAAATGCTCTAGAGCGGCCGGATCATCGCTCGTAGCCGCCATGTCGCATAACAGCTTCGGTCACCTCTTCCGCGTCACCACCTTCGGCGAGAGCCACGGCCCGGCCCTCGGCTGCGTCGTCGATGGCTGCCCGCCGCTGATTCCGCTCGAGGCGGCGGAGATCCAGGCCGAGCTCGACCGGCGCCGGCCGGGCCAGTCGCGCTTCACCACCCAGCGCCAGGAGCCGGACCAGGTCCGCATCCTCTCGGGCGTCTTCGCCGACGACCGCACCGACGGGCGCCAGCTCACCACCGGCACGCCGATCGCGCTCATGATCGAGAACGTCGACCAGCGCTCCAAGGATTACTCGGAGATCCGCGACAGCTACCGGCCCGGCCACGCCGATTACGCCTACGACGCCAAGTACGGCATCCGCGACTATCGCGGCGGCGGCCGCTCCTCGGCCCGGGAGACCGCCGCCCGGGTGGCGGCGGGCGCGGTGGCCCGCAAGGTGCTGCCCGGGGTGACGATCCGCGGCGCCCTGGTGCAGATCGGCCCGCACGCGATCGACCGCGCCCGCTTCGACTGGGACGAGGTCCACAACAACCCGTTCTTCTGCCCGGACGCAGTCGCCGCAGGCCAATGGGCGGACTACCTCGACGGCATCCGCAAGGCGGGCTCGTCGGTCGGGGCGGTGATCGAGGTGGTGGCCGAGGGCGTGCCCGTCGGCCTCGGTGCCCCGGTCTACGGCAAGCTCGACGCGGACCTCGCCGCCGCCATGATGTCGATCAACGCCGTCAAGGGCGTTGAGATCGGCGACGGCTTCGCGGCGGCGGCCTTGCGCGGCGAGGAGAATGCCGACGAGATGCGGCCGGGGAACGATGGGCGCCCGATCTTCCTCGCCAACCATGCCGGCGGCGTGCTCGGCGGCATCTCGACCGGCCAGCCGCTGGTCTGCCGCTTCGCCGTCAAGCCGACCTCCTCGATCCTGACCCCGCGGGCGAGCGTCAGCCGCGACAACCGCCCGGTTGACGTGCTGACCAAGGGCCGCCACGACCCCTGCGTCGGCATCCGGGCGGTGCCGGTGGGCGAGGCGATGATGGCCTGCGTGCTCGCCGACCACTGGCTGCGCCACCGCGGGCAAATCGGAGAGGGCATTCAGTCTCCGTGAAGGGGACGGTCGTTTCAGTTTGACTGAAACCGCCGGCAGGCTATGACGGGAGCGTGAAACTCGGCGACTGGCTCCGACAGCAGGGCGTGACCCGCCTCGACTTCGCGCGGCGCTGCGGGCTCTCGCCGGCGGCGGTGACCGGCCTGTGCAACAACCGCGAGCCCTGGCTCTCGCGGGAGACGGCGGCGGCCGTGGCGCGCGTGACCGGCGGCGCCGTCACCCCCAACGACTTCTTGGGGGCAGAGCTTTTGGGGCTCACTGCCCTCGGACAGGAGATGCCCGTGACCCACGCATCCATCATCGAGGCCCTCGACGCCTTCGCCCGCGGCGAGATCGTGGTCGTGACCGACGACGACGACCGCGAGAACGAGGGCGACCTCGTCGTCGCCGCCTCGCTCTGCACGCCGGAGAAGATGGCGTTCATCATCCGCAACACCTGCGGCATCGTCTGCGCACCGATCACCGCTGCGGAAGCCAAGCGCCTGCGCCTCGAGCCGATGGTCGCCTCGAACGATGCCCCGCTCGGCACCGCCTTCACGGTCACGGTCGACGTCAAGCACGGGCTCACCACCGGCATCTCGGCCGAGCAGCGCTGCAACACCGCGCGGGCGCTGGCCAACGGCAACATGGGCGCCACCGATTTCGTGCGCCCCGGCCACGTCTTCCCGCTGATTGCCAAGGATGGCGGCGTGCTGATGCGCTCCGGCCATACCGAGGCCGCCGTCGACCTGTGCCGGCTGGCGAAGCTGCCGCCGGTGGGCGTGATCTGCGAGCTCGCCAACGACGACGGCACCGTGATGAAGGGGCCGCAGATCACGGCCTTCGCCGAGAAGCACGGCCTCAGGCAGATCTCGGTCGCCGAGCTGATCTCGTACCGCCAGGCGCGCGAGAAGCTGGTGGAGCGGGTCGGCACCTTCCCGGTGAAGACCGAGTGGGGCGAGATGACCGGCTACGCCTACACCACGCCGTTCGAGCCGATGCAGCAATTCGCCTTCGTGCATGGCCGCATCGGTGAGGGCCGCGACGTGCTGGTGCGGCTGCACCGCTCAAACGTGGTGGCGGACGTGATCGAGGGCGGCCGCACCATCGAGGCGGTGATGCGCCGCTTCGCACAGGAAGGCCGCGGCGTGCTCGTCTACCTGCGCGACGGCACCGCCGGCGTGCCGCTGTCGCAACTGCCCGACGGCGCCGGCGAGGACGGGCCGGAAGCCGCCCGCGTCCGTCAGTGGCGCGAGGTGGGTCTGGGCGCCCAGATCCTGCGCGATCTCGGCGTCGTCTCGATCCGCAACATCTCGAGCGCGGCGCGCTCCTATGTCGGCCTGTCGGGCTTCGGCATCGAGATCGTCGGCGACGAGCCGCCGGAGGGGTAGGGCGCCCCGGCCTCGTGCGGCGGACGGCGATCCGTTCACCGCACGGCGCGGGCGTCAATGCCCCATCAGCGTCTCGACATGGGCGGCGACCGACTTCGACAAACCGATGAGGTCGTAGCCGCCCTCCAGCAGCGACACCACCCGGCCGCCGCAGCGGCGGTCGGCGATGCCCATCACCTCCCGGGTCGCCCAGGCGAAATCGGCTTCCGTCAGCTTCAGGTTGGCGAGCGGGTCGCGCCAATGGGCGTCGAACCCGGCCGAGATCACGATCAGGTCGGGCCGGAACGCGTCGAGGCGCGGCAGCACGCCGTGGGCGAAGGCCTCCCGGAAGGTGTCGCCGTCGTCGCCCGCATGCAGCGGCACGTTGACGACGGTGTCGTGCTCGCCGCGCTCGGACGCGGCGCCGGTGCCGGGAAACAGCGGCATCTGGTGGGTCGAGGCGTACATCACGCTGGCATCGTCCCAGAAGATGTCCTGCGAGCCGTTGCCGTGATGGACGTCCCAGTCGACGAGCGCCACCCGGGCGGCGCCGTGGTGCTTCCTCGCGTGGCGCGCCGCCACCGCCGCGGTGTTGAACAGGCAGAAGCCCATGGCGCGCTCGCGCTCGGCATGGTGGCCGGGCGGGCGCATCGCCGCGAACGCATTGGCGACGCGGCCGCCCATCACCTCGTCGACGGCCCGGACCGCCGCACCGAGCGCCCGGCGGGCCGCCTCCAGCGAACCCGGGGACATCACCGTGTCGGAATCGATGCCGACCAGCCCCTCGTCCGGCGCGGCGCCGGCGATCGCCGCGACGTAGTTCTCCGGATGGGCGAGGCCCGCCACCGTGAGGTCGGCGAGCGGCGCCTGCTCGCGCACCAGGGCGGCGAAGCGCTCGTCCTCCAGCACCCGCTCGATCACCCGGATGCGGTCGGCCCGCTCGGGATGGCCCGGCGGCGTCGCGTGGTCGAGGGAGGCCGGATGGCAGAGATACAGCGTCGTCATCGTGCCCGCGTCCAGCGTTCCCGTCGGCCGGTGTCGTGACCGGCCGTCCCCGCTCCCACCGTGGCAGGGCCGGCCCCCCAACGCAACAATGGCCCGGACGCAACACCGGCGCGGCAACTTGCAGGAGCGCGTCGTCCCCGGCTTCGCGCGCTTAACGCCACGCTTTAGGCTCTGACGGCGACTGATTCGCGGACCCGCCCGCCGCCTTGCAAGGTTCTCTCCCGATGCGCCGCCCCCGCCCCGCCCTCTCGACCGTTCTGACGGGGTCCGTTCTCCTGGGGATTCTCCTGGCGCTGCCGGGCTGCCTGTACCGCGCCACCCCCGATCCCGAATTGTCGGCCCGGGACAAGGAGTGGATGGCGATGGTGCCCGAGCCGGAGATCGACCGGCGCTTCGCCCGCTACATGATCGAGGACCCGACCGGTGAGGCCCCCGGCACCATCGTGGTCGAGACGAAGGAGCGCCAGCTCTATTACGTGCTGCCCGACCGCAAGGCGATCCGCTACGGCGTCACCGTCGGCGACGAGGCCTATGGCTGGTCCGGCACGGCGCGGATGTTCCGCAAGGCGGCCTGGCCGGACTGGCACCCGCCGGCCGAGATGATCAAGCGCTGGCCCCACGTCCACGCCATGCAGGGCGGTCCCGCGAACCCGCTGGGCGCCCGCGCCCTCTACCTGGCGGACGGCACCGGCAAGGATACGCTCTACCGCATCCACGGCACCAACGAGCCGGAGCGGATCGGTCAGGCGGCGTCCTCGGGCTGCATCCGGATGCGCAACATCGACGTGGTCGACCTGTACAACCGGGTCGGCGCGGACGCGAAGGTGATCGTGCGGTAGGGCGTTCTCGATCAACGTGGATGCCGGGTCGTCGAAAGACGATGCGGCGACGATCGACGACCTGACGCGGCGCTTCAGGTCGCATCCCGGGCACCGTGCCGTCCGGGCCGCCTCGGGAAAGCCGTCTCCGTCCCGAGGAGCATCCATGCCCCTGACGCGGCAACTCGTCCCCACCTGCACGCCGATGCTGCGGGCCCTCTCGGGGTGGCTCGACAAGGCGCGCGCGCATCATGGCGCGGAGGCGGACGGCCTGATGTCCCGGCGTCTGGCGCCGGACAGGTTCCCGCTGTCGTCGCAGGTGCGCTTTGCCTGCCTGCAGGCCCAGGAGGCGACTACTGGCTCCGGAGCGAGCCCCTGCCGCAGGCCCTCGACGACCTGGCTCGCGAGGGACGGGAGGCGGGCGAGCGGCCGGGCTCCCTGTCGGAGGCGCAAGCCTGCATCGCCGCGACGCTTGCCCGGCTCGACGCCCTCGCGCCGCAGGCGCTCGATGCCGGTGCGGATTCGGCCGCGACGCTCGAACTTCCCGGCCTGACCTTCGACATGGTGGGGGACGATTACGCCCGGGACTGGGCGCTGCCGCAATTCTACTTCCACCTCGTGACCGCCTACGCCCTCCTTCGCAGCCAGGGCGTCCAGCTCGGAAAGACCGACTACGTCCCGCACATGTTCGGCTACCTGCGCCCCGGAACGGCGTCCTGATCGCGGCGGCCCGCTTTTGATCGATCCTCGCAACCATTCGGCAACGCCGTCCCGTTGCCGGGCTTTAACCTGAACAGGGATTCAGATCCCGCCGTTAACCTGTCGAAGGACTCCCGACCTGCATAGTCCTCATCACACAGGGACAAGAACCGGCACAACAAAAGCCGAAAGAGGCAGGGACAGATGATCACCATTGCGCTGCAACACTTCTGCAACCGTATCGTCGCCGCCGGCGCCCTCGGTCTCGAGGACGTGCGCGAGCTGAACCGCGCGGTGCTGCCCGACGGGCTGACCTGCCGGGAGGAGGCCGACATGCTGTTCGGCCTCGACCGGGCGATGCCCGATGCCGACGAGGCGTTCAGCGAGTGGCTGGTCGCCTCGGTGGTGGATTTCGCCGTGTGGGGCGAGCGCCCGACCGGGCACATCGACGCCGACACCGCCCACTGGCTCGCCGCCTCGCTGGCGTGCGGCCGCGGCCCGACGGCGACGGGCGCCCGCATCGCCGTCGAGGTGGTGCGCGAGGCTGAGACCAACGATCCGGTGCTGATCGCCTTCGCGCTCAAGGCCAACCGGGCCCGGGCCGGCGCCGAGGACGAGGTCGAGGAGATTCTGGCTTTCGCGGTGGCGGCGTGACCGCGGATTAACGCGTTAGGGCAACGGCCTGAAACGCCGACGGATAGATTTCGATCTCGGACAAACTTGATGTCAACGGGGCCGTCGATCGTGGCAATATTTTGATGCCGTAAGACGGTCTTGGGGAATTTGAGAGTAGGGAAAAATTTTGCTTTAGACAGGCGGTCGCACTAAATTCAGTTCTCGACCGTCAGCCAGCGGACCCGCCGAAACTCCGCCTCGTTGGCGGTGAGATCGGCGGTACCGCAAGTGCGAGAGCCTGGGCCGCGATGAGCAGATCGTTCGTCCCGATCGGCCGAGCCGCGGTCTCAAGCTCGGCGCGGATTCGTCCGTATATGACATCGGCAGGAGGCTCGAACGGGACGACATCGATCGCCTCCAGAACAGCTTCGACTTGGCGGAGAAGTCGCACCGACCCGCGCGTCGCGCAGCCGTAATGGAGTTCGGCCACAGATATGATGATAGAGCATTTTCCGACGAAGTGGATGCCGGTTCGTCGCAGAAAATGCGGCAAAATCAAAAACCTTGAGCACTTCGCGATTGCAATGCGATCGTGAAGTGCTCTAGCGGCGATGCCTCGGCTGCCGACTTGGCCGATCTTCCGGGCGACGGTTCCGGAGGGGGGCGGACCAGATCGGAGATGATGTCCGTGTCGAGCAGAACGCGCGGGTCGGTCATAGCGGATCATTGCCCAACGGCGGCAGCGTCGCGTCGAAGTCGGGAAAATCCTCCTCGATCGGTTCGAGGGTCGCCAGAACTTCCAGAAGATCCTTCTTACCGATAGGCTCCAGAATCAGGCAGTCGCCGTCGCGGCTGATGCGGACCCGATCTCCGGGCAAGGCGAACTCGGCCGGGATGCGCACGGCTTGGCTGCGATTGTTGCAGAACAGCTGCACTTCTCGTGGCTGCGGCATTGGCGTCGGTCTCGCGATGCTGGCACCGCGACGTGGCATATGCCGAGGATATACCCGCCACTCGGTTGGCTTTCAGCGCCTCTACGCATGATCGTGCGATCCCCAGCCGCTATCGCTCCGCCCTCGCAACGCTTTGGCAACGCCGTCCCGTTGCCGGGCTTTAACCTGAACAGGGATTCAGATCCCGCTGTTAACCTGTCGAAGGACTCCCGACCTGCATAGTCCTCATCACACAGGGACAAGCACCGGCACAACAAAAGCCGAAAGAGGCAGGGACAGATGATCACCATTGCGCTGCAACACTTCTGCAACCGTATCGTCGCCGCCGGCACCCTCGGTCTTGAGGACGTGCGCGAGCTGAACCGCACGGTGCTGCCCGACGGGCTGACCTGCCGGGAGGAGGCCGACATGCTGTTCGGCCTCGACCGGGCGATGCCCGATGCCGACGAGGCGTTCGGCGAGTGGCTGGTCGCCTCGGTGGTGGATTTCGCCGTGTGGGGCGAGCGCCCGACCGGGCACATCGACGCCGACACCGCCCACTGGCTCGCCGCCTCGCTGGCGTGCGGCCGCGGCCCGACGGCGACGGGCGCCCGCATCGCCGTCGAGGTGGTGCGCGAGGCCGAGACCAACGATCCGGTGCTGATCGCCTTCGCGCTCAAGGCCAACCAGGCCCGGGCCGGCGCCGAGGACGAGGGGATCATCTCCTACGCGGTTGCTGCGTGAGATCGGGCTTCGCCCTTTTGCGCCGCGTGAGAACGGGCTTCGCCCGTTTGGCCGAGAACAGCCGGCTTTGCGGCGCGCGCGCCATGCTTTAACGGGGGTGAGCTTGGGTGTGATCCACCCGGGTCCGGCTCCCCCTGAAGGCTCGAGTGCGCGCTCCGATGTTCGACAAGATCCTGATCGCCAACCGCGGCGAGATCGCCTGCCGCATCATCAAGACGGCGCGCCGGATGGGGATCAAGACGGTGGCGGTCTATTCCGACGCCGACCGCGACGCGCTCCACGTCGCCATGGCCGACGAGGCGGTCCATATCGGCCCTGCCGCCGCAGCGCAGTCCTACCTCGTCATCGACAAGATCGTCGAGGCCTGCCGGCAGACCGGCGCCCAGGCCGTCCATCCCGGCTACGGCTTCCTGTCCGAGCGCGAGGCCTTCCCGAAGGCGCTCGAAGCCGCCGGCATCGTGTTCATCGGCCCGAACCCGGGCGCCATCGCCGCCATGGGCGACAAGATCGAGTCGAAGAAGGCGGCCTCCGCCGCCCAGGTCTCGACCGTGCCGGGCTTCCTCGGGGTGATCGAGAGCCCGGAACACGCCGTCACCATCGCCGACGAGATCGGCTATCCCGTCATGATCAAGGCCTCGGCCGGCGGCGGCGGCAAGGGCATGCGCATCGCGCATTCGGCCGGCGAGGTGGCGGAGGGTTTTGCCCGCGCCCGCTCGGAGGCCGCCTCGTCCTTCGGCGACGACCGGGTCTTCGTGGAAAAGTTCATCACCGATCCGCGCCACATCGAGATCCAGGTCATCGGCGACAAGCACGGCAACGTCGTCTATCTCGGCGAGCGTGAGTGCTCGATCCAGCGTCGCAACCAGAAGGTCATCGAGGAGGCGCCGTCGCCGCTCCTCGACGAGGCGACCCGGCGCAAGATGGGCGAGCAGGCCGTGGCGCTTGCGAAGGCGGTGAACTACGATTCCGCCGGCACCGTCGAGTTCGTCGCCGGTCAGGACAAGTCGTTCTATTTCCTCGAGATGAACACGCGGCTCCAGGTCGAGCATCCGGTGACCGAGATGATCACGGGCCTCGACCTCGTCGAGCTGATGATCCGGGTCGCGGCGGGCGAAAAGCTGCCGATCGCGCAAGCCGACGTGAAGCTCAACGGCTGGGCGGTGGAGAGCCGCGTCTATGCCGAGGATCCGACCCGCAACTTCCTGCCCTCGATCGGCCGGCTCACCACCTACCGGCCGCCGGAGGAGGGCGCGTTCGGCGAGGCGATCGTGCGCAACGATACCGGCGTCGAGGAGGGCAGCGAGATCGCGATCCACTACGATCCGATGATCGCCAAGCTCGTCACCTGGGCGCCGACCCGCGACGAGGCGATCTCGTCCCAGGCCCAGGCCCTCGACGCCTTCGCGATCGACGGCATCCGCCACAACATCCCGTTCCTCTCGGCGCTGATGCACCATCCGCGCTGGCAGGAGGGCCGGCTCTCCACCGGCTTCATCGCGGAGGAATTCCCGAACGGGTTCGAGGCACCGAAGCCCGCGGGCGAGGTGGCGCGCCGGATGGCGGCCGCCGCCGCCGCGATCGACCACCTGCAGAACGAGCGCAAGCGCGGCATCTCGGGCCAGATGCGCGAGCCGTACCTGCTGCGCTTCGAGCACGAGCGGGTTGTGCTGCTCGGGGACGAGCGGTTCGAGGCCATCGTCGAGACCACCAATGACGGGGTCTCGGTCGCCTTCTCCGACGGGACCGAGTGGCAGGTCGACAGCGACTGGCTCCCGGGCGAGCCGGTCTGGACCGGCTTCATCGACGGCGAGCTGGCGGCGATCCAGGTCCGCCCCCTCCTCAACGGCGTGTTCCTGCAGCATGCGGGTGCCGCCGCCGAGGCCCGGGTCTACACCAAGCGCGAGGCGGAGCTCGCCGCCCTGATGCCGGTCAAGGAGGTCGCGGGTTCGGGCAAGCAGCTGCTCTGCCCGATGCCGGGCCTGGTGAAGAGCATCATGGTCACCCCCGGCCAGGAGGTGAAGGCGGGTGAGCCGCTGGCGATCGTCGAGGCGATGAAGATGGAGAATGTGCTGCGCGCCGAGCGCGACGGCACCGTCCAGACCATCCAGGCCAAGGAGGGCGACAGCCTGGCAGTCGACGCGGTGATCCTCGAATTCGCCTGACCGGTCGTTCGTGCCGCTCTACTTCGCCTACGGCTCCAACATGGACCGGGCCGCCATGGCCCGGCGCTGCCCCGCCTCGCGGGTCATCGGCCTCGGCCGGCTCAACCGCCACCGCCTGGTGATCATGCGCGAGGGCTACGCCTCGGTGGAGCGTTCGCCCACCGGGACGGTCTGGGGCGTGCTCTGGGATCTGGCGCTCTCCGACGTGCCGGCCCTCGACCGCTACGAGGGCGTGGCGAGCGGGCTCTACGTCAAGGCGCAGCAACCGGTCTCGACCGAGGGCGGGGTGCGGCGGGCCTTGGTGTATCTCGGGCGCGGCAACGGTGGGGTGCCGCGGCCGGGCTACCTGGAAGGCGTGATCGCGGCGGGCCGGGAGAACGGGTTGCCGGAGATGTACCTCAAGGGGCTGGCGACGCTGAAGCGGTGAAAACCCGCGACGCCTGAACCCTCCCCCCTCTGCGGGGGAGGGTGCCCCACGGAGTGGGGCGGGAGAGGGTAACCACGCTTCCGGAGAGGTCGCGACCTTGATGAAGGGCGCCGACTGAATCAGCGCGTCGCGCTGCCCCTCTCCCGGCTCGCTCCGCTCGCCACCCTCCCCCGCAGAGGGGGGAGGGTTGATCTATGCGCTCTACGAGGCGCGGGGAACCAGCTTCACCGCCCCGCTCTGGGGATCATACGCCACACCCCGATAAAAGCAGTCCCGCCGCCCGGTATGGCAGCAACCGCCGTCGCCGCCGACGCGCACCCGCAGCAAGAGCGCGTCCTGATCGCAATCGACCCGCATCTCGACGAGCGTCTGGATCTGCCCGCTGGTCGCACCCTTGTGCCAGAGCTCGGCCCGCGAGCGCGACCAGTACCAGACCTCGCCGGTAATAAGCGTGCGCGCCAGCGATTCGGCGTTCATGTGGGCGAGCATCAGCACCGCGCCCGTGTCGGCATCGACCGCGAGCGCCGTGATGAGGCCGTCGGGCCCGAAGCGCGGGGTGAACACCTCGCCCTCTTCCAGCGCCCGCTTGTCGCCGGGCGGGGCAAACACGGGAAGCGCGCTCATCGCCGGTCGCGCACGAGGGTGAGGAAGCGGACCTGTTCGGTCGGGTCCTGCTTGAAGACGCCGGTGAACTGGGTGGTGATGGTCGAGACGCCGGATTTCTGCACGCCGCGCATCGCCATGCACAGGTGCTCGGCCTCCACCATCACGGCGACGCCGCGGGGATGCAGCACCGAATCGATCACCTCGGCGATCTGGGCGGTCATCGTTTCCTGGGTTTGGAGCCGGCGCGCGAAGGTGTCGACCACCCGGGCGAGCTTCGAGAGCCCGACGACGCCGCGGCGCGGATAATAGGCGATGTGGGCATGCCCCATGAACGGCACCATGTGGTGCTCGCAATGGGAGTGGAACGGGATGTCGCGTACCAGCACGATGTCGGAATAGCCCTCGACCTCCTCGAACACCCGGTCGAGGATGGCGTCGGCATCCTGGCGGTAGCCCCCAAAAATCTGCTCGTAGGCCTTCACCACCCGCTGCGGCGTCTCGAGCAGGCCCTCGCGCTCCGGATCGTCGCCGGCCCAGCGCAGCAGGGTGCGCACGGCGGCTTCGGCCTCCTGGCGGGTCGGGCGCTCGGTGACGCGCGCCGGCCGGGGGGCGTCGCTGCGCTTGTCGGCCGCCTCCGGGGACCGGACCGACAAGGACTTCAGCACCGCGTCCATCACGCCTCCAAGATCGAGACCGCCCCCGTCGGGCAGCCATGCCGGGACCGAAAGATGCGCCCCGATCCGGCCGCGCCTCGCACCGCCCGGCAACCGTGCCTATATCGGAAATCCGTCCGGCGCGCGCAATGCACCGGGCGCGCAGCAGGTCACCGCGTCCGAACCCATCCTTCCGTCAAGCCAAAGTCAGACCGGTTCGGTCAAGTCCGATTCGTCCGTCCCGCGGCCCCTCTCGTCCAAAGTACGAATGCCATGCTCGACGACATCTACAATGCCCGCATCCTCGCCCTCGCGGCGGACATCCCCCGCCTCGGCCGCCTGCCGCGCCCGGGGGCGAGCGCGTCCAAGCACTCGAAGCTGTGCGGCTCGACCGTGACGGTCGATCTCGTCGCCGAGGGCGGCACGGTCACCGACTTCGCCCACGACGTGAAGGCCTGCGCGCTCGGCCAGGCCGCCTCCTCGCTGATGGCCCGTCACGTGGTCGGGGCGAGCGCCGAGGAACTGCGCGCACTTCGCGAGACCGTGCGGCGGATGCTGAAGGAGAACGGGCCGGCCCCGGAGGGGAAGTTCGCCGATTTCGCGGTGCTGGAGCCGGTGCGGGACTTCAAGGCGCGCCACGCCTCGACGCTGCTCACCTTCGACGCGGTGGTGGACGCCCTCGACCAGATCGCCGCCCAAAAAGAGGCGGTGCCGGCGTGAGCCCGACCCGCCGCGCGGCGCATCTCGCCATCCGCGGCTACCAGCTGACCTTGTCGGGCCTCGTCGGGCGCCAGTGCCGGCACTGGCCGTCCTGCTCGGCCTATACCGACGAGGCGATCCAGCGCCACGGCCTCTGGGCCGGCGGCTGGATGGGATTCGCCCGGATCTGCCGCTGCGGCCCGTTCGGCACCCACGGCATCGACCTCGTGCCGGACGCCCCGCCTCCTGGTGCCGCCTGGCACCGCCCCTGGGCCTATGCCCGCTGGCGCGGGGTCAACGCGCCGCCGCCGCTCTGCGAGCGCGTCGAGGGCTGAGCGCGAAGACGCGGGCGAAGGTGCAGGACTGTGTCTGACATGTCCCGTCATCGCTGCTATACGGCGCGGCGTCCGGTGCGTGGCTGAAGCCCGCCGGATTCGTGTCCACCATCCGGCTTACCTGCACCGTGCGCAGGAGTGAGCCCCGAGGAGCTTTTCGAGACCCATGCCGATCCTGACATTTCCCAACGGCGATACGCGGTCCTTCGACGGCGCCGTGACCGGCCGCACCGTCGTCGAGGGCATCGCCAAGTCCCTGGCCAAGCGCACCGTGGCGATGGCTCTCGACGGCTCTGTCCGCGACCTCGGCGACACGATCGAGGCGGATGCCCGCATCGAGTTCCTCGACCGTACCGACCCGCGGGCGCTGGAACTGATCCGGCACGATTGCGCCCACGTCCTGGCGGAGGCCGTGCAGTCGCTGTGGCCGGAGACGCAGGTCACGATCGGCCCGGTGATCGAGAACGGCTTCTACTACGACTTCCACCGCGAGACCCCGTTCTCGCCGGAGGACTTCCCGGCGATCGAGGCGCGGATGCGCGAGATCATCGCCCGGGACGCCCCCTTCACCAAGGAGATCTGGGCCCGCGACGACGTGCGCAGGCTGTTCGAGCAGAAGGGCGAGCACTTCAAGGTCGAGCTGGTCGACGCGATCCCGCCGGGCGAGGACCTGCGGATCTACCGCCAGGGCGAGTGGTTCGACCTCTGCCGCGGCCCGCACATGACCTCGACCGCCAAGATCGGCAGCGCCTTCAAGCTGATGAAGGTGGCCGGCGCCTATTGGCGCGGCGATTCGACGAAGCCTATGCTGAGCCGGATCTACGCCACCGCCTGGGCGACCCAAGCCGATCTCGACGCCTACCTGAACCGCCTCGCCGAGGCCGAGCGCCGCGACCACCGCAAGCTCGGCCGCGAGATGGACCTCTTCCACTTCCAGGAGGAGGGGCCGGGCGTGGTGTTCTGGCACCCGAAGGGCTGGACCCTGTTCCAGTCGCTGATCGCCTACATGCGCCGGCGCCTGAAGGGCGACTACGCCGAGGTGAACGCGCCGCAGATCCTCGACAAGGCCCTGTGGGAGACGTCCGGCCACTGGGACTGGTACCGGGAGAACATGTTCGTCACGAAGACCGAGGACGACCGCGTCTTCGCGATCAAGCCGATGAACTGCCCCGGCCACGTCCAGATCTTCAAGCACGGGCTGAAGTCCTACCGCGACCTGCCGCTGCGCATGGCCGAGTTCGGCGCGGTCTCGCGCTACGAACCGTCGGGCGCGCTGCACGGCCTGATGCGGGTGCGGGCCTTCACGCAGGACGACGCCCACGTCTTCTGCACCGAGGACCAGCTCGCCGCCGAGTGCCTGAAGATCAACGACCTGATCCTCTCGACTTACGCCGATTTCGGCTTCGACGAGATCGTGGTGAAGCTCTCGACCCGGCCCGAGAAGCGCGTCGGCTCGGACGCCCTGTGGGATCACGCCGAGGAGGTGATGACCCGGGTGCTCTCCCAGATCGAGGAGCAGTCCGGCGGGCGGATCAAGACCGCGATCAACCCCGGCGAGGGCGCCTTCTACGGCCCGAAATTCGAGTACGTTTTGCGCGACGCCATCGGCCGCGACTGGCAATGCGGCACCACGCAGGTCGACTTCAACCTGCCGGAGCGGTTCGGCGCGTTCTTCGTCGATGCCGACGGGCAGAAGAAGACCCCGGTCATGGTCCACCGGGCGATCTGCGGCTCGATGGAGCGCTTCACCGGCATCCTGATCGAGCATTTCGCCGGCCATTTCCCGCTCTGGCTGGCGCCGCTCCAGGTGGTCGTCGCGACGATCACCGGCGAGGCCGACCCCTATGCCCGCGAGGTCCTGAAGGCGGCGGACGCGGCGGGGCTGCGGGCCGAGGCCGATCTTCGCAACGAGAAGATCAACTACAAGGTCCGCGAGCATTCCCACGCCAAGGTGCCGGTGATGCTGGTCGTCGGCCGCAAGGAAGGCGAGGAGCGCACCGTCTCGATCCGCCGCCTCGGCAGCCCGCAGAGCCGCACGCTGCCGCTCGACCAGGCTCTGGCCGAGCTCGTCGCCGAGGCGACCTTCCCGGATCTGCGCCGGGCGGAAGCGGTGGCCGATGCCGTGCCGAGCGAGGGCGTGACGCTCGACGGGCAGCACGGCGAAACGCCGGTGCCGTAATCCCGAGAAGGGACGGGGTCGGCCCGCCGGCCCCGCCCTTTTCGTCGTCCGCGACGCTCAGGACGTCCGCGACTGTGCCGGTGCGGGCGCAGGCGGGGCCAGCCGCAGCACCAGGGCTCCGGCGGCCATGCAGAGCAGCGAGCCGGCCAGCACGCCGATCTTGGTCTCGGCCTCCAGTTCCGGGCTGCTGGCGAAGGCCAGGAGGCCGATGAACAGACTCATGGTGAACCCGACCCCGCACAGCAGCGCCACGCCGTAGATCTGGAGCCAGGTGGCGCGGGCCGGCCGCTGCGCCCAGCCGAGCCTGACCACGCCCAGCACGAATCCGAACACCCCGAGCTGCTTGCCGAGGAACAGGCCCAAAGCCACGCCGAGGGTGACGGGATCGAGCAGCATCGCCGGCTTGAACCCGGCCAGGGACACGCCCGCATTGGCGAAGCCGAAGATCGGCAGGATCAGGAACGCCGACCACGGATGGATCGCGTGTTCGAGGATGTGCAGCGGCGAGGTCGGGTCGTCCGGCTTGCCGACGCTGAGGCGCAAGGGGATCGTCAGCGCGAGCAGCACGCCGGCGATCGTCGCGTGGATGCCGGATTTGAGCACGAACACCCACAGCACCACGCCGAGCAGCAGGTAGGGCCACAGCCGCGCGACACCGGCCTTGTTCATCCCGTAGAGCGCGGCGAGCGTCAGGCCTGCGCCTCCGAGCATCGGCAGCGACAAGTCGGCGGTGTAGAACGCCGCGATGATGACGACCGCGCCGAGGTCGTCGATGATCGCGAGCGCGGTCAGGAAGACCTTGAGCGAGACCGGCACGCGCGAGCCGAGCAGCGCCAGCACCCCGAGCGCGAAGGCGATGTCGGTGGCGGCCGGAATCGCCCAGCCGCGCAGGGTCTCCGGCGAATGCCAGTTGATCGCGGTGTAGACCAGCGCCGGCATCAGCATGCCGCCGAGCGCCGCGACGCCGGGCAGGATGCGGTCGGGCCAGGTGCGCAGCCGCCCGTCCAGAACCTCGCGCTTGATCTCGAGGCCGACCAGCAGGAAGAACACCGCCATCAGGGCGTCGTTGATCCAGTGCAGCAGGCTCAACGGGCCGAGATAGGCTTTCAGGGCCGCGAAATAGGTATCCGCATAGGCGGAATTGGCGACGACCAGCGCGAGCGCCGCGCTCGCCATCAGCACCAGGCCGCCGCTGGCTTCGTTGTGCAGCATGGAGCGCAAGGCCGAGAGCGGCCGGCGAATGGGCATCGGGGCCTGGATGTTCATGTCGTTCACCTTGCGGGTCCGCAGGGGAGGGGGCGGCGGAATCCGCCGATTGTCGGAGACACTGTCTTCGCGAGGGCGGCCGAGCCGGGGTGGACCTGTCACGATGGCTGCGCCGAGGTCGGGGCCGTGGCCCCATCGTCGCGGGTGCCGATCAGGCCGCCGACCAGCAGAAGGCAGAGCACACCGAGGATGGCGACGAGTGCGACCGCCAGGACGACGTCGGCGGCGCGGACGGTCGTCGGGGCGCGGCGGCTGGCGACTGATGGCCGGAGGCGACGGTGGCTGGTCGGATGAGGCATGGGCACGGGTCTCCGCCGCTGGCGGCCCGACCAGCGGTAGAGATCCTGCAAGCCCCGTCACGAGGCCGCACACCTTGGCGCCCCTATCCCATCGATCGACGGCGCGTGCAATGGCGCACGCCCGGTCCGGGTGCGCGAGAGGGCTCCACGATCGCGTTGCAATCGTGACGCTCTCCGGGCCTTTGGTTGTGCCGCACCCACCGCGCCGAACCCGCATCCGCTTCGTCGGAAAATGCTCTATGGGGCATGCCCGCCTCGCCCGACCGGACCGCATGTCTTCCCTGAAAGCCCGATTGCAGGCCCTCTACGAGGGTGACACCGACCAGGCGCATCGCTTCCGGTACGCCCTGCTCGCCTTCGACGTCGCGACGATCGCCTTCGTGATCGCGACCTCGTTCCTGCCTCTCTCTCTCCCTGGATCCTCGCCCTCGACGGATTGCTCGGGCTCGGGGTGCTGGCGGATTTCCTCGGCCGCCTGACGATCAGCCGGGCGCCGGCCCGCGAGTTCCTGCGCCTGAGCACCTGGACGGACGTGGTCGCCATCGCCTCGTTCCTGGCGCCGATGTTCGCGGAGGGCGTCGGCTTCCTGCGCATCCTGCGTACGCTGCGCCTGTCGCGCACCTACCAGCTGCTCGAGCGCCTGCGCCACGACAGCCGGGTCTTCCGGCGCAACGAGGAGGCGATCCTCGCGGCGACCAACCTCGTCGTGTTCGTGTTCGTGATGACCGGCGTGGTCTACGTCACGCAGCATCGCACCAATCCGGCGATCGGCAGTCCGGTCGATGCCCTGTACTTCACGGTCACGTCGCTGACGACCACCGGCTACGGCGACATCACCCTGCCGGGCACCTCCGGACGGCTGATCTCGGTGTTCGTGATGATCTGCGGCGTGACCTTGTTCTTCCGCCTCGCCCAGGTGGTGTTCCGGCCCTACAAGGTGCGTTTCCCGTGCCCGACCTGCGGCTTGCAGCGGCACGAGCCCGACGCCGTGCATTGCAAGGCCTGCGGCACCACGCTGAACATTCCCGACGAAGGCGCCGACTGAGACCGCCGTGCCGGGAGGGGTCGGTGCACGGCGACATGATCGGGGTTCGACCCTGAGCGTGCCGTGTGCGGGTCGGCACGGCGAGCGCGGTCCGGCGGGCGTACCAGATTGCCGGCAAGCCAGGACTCACGCCATGTCCGAGATCGTCTCCGACGTCACCCGCTACGCCATCCGCCGCGACCGGGCCGGCTGGACGGTCTACGACCTGCGCTCCGGGGCGATCGCGGTCATCGGCGATGTGCTGCAAATCGGCCTCGACCGCGACGAGGCCGAGTGCGTCGCGGAGGCCTCTGGCGATGGGCCGCACGTCTCGGCGCTCGCGGGCGTGCTGCCGCGATTCGCGTGGTTCCAGGTACCGGCCCGTCCGTGAAAGGGCGCTCGATCGGCGCCATCTTTCGATCCGGCGGGAATAGCGGAATATCCCGACCCCTCACCTCATCCTGAGGCGCGACCGGAGGGAGCCTCGAAGGAGGGATCCAGAAGCCTCGGCGATTCCTGGAGCCCTCCTTCGAGGTCAGCCGATTTCCAATCGGGTGCGATCTGCGATCGCCAACACCTCAGGATGAGGTTGGAGGATAGGAACCTCAGTTTTCCGGAACGTCCGAAGATCGGGCCTCTCCCGAAATTGCGAGATCAGGCCCGAAACCCCTCGAACACCATCTGGTCGGCATGCGCCCGCGCCAGCTGCACCTGCGCCTCGGTCCTGACGGTCCAGGTCATCACCGGCATGCGCCCGAGCAGGCGGCAGAGATGGGTCGCGGCGTTCGGCAGGTCGTCGACGCGCCAGGACAGGAAGTCCGGACGGCTCTCGGACACATGCAGCAGGTTCGCCAGCCCGTGCCGTTGCGCCTCGGTGAGGGCGGCATAGGCCGGGTCGTCGTGGTGGCTCTCCGCGACGATGCCGCGCGGGACTCCCGGCGCGAGATCGGCAAGCGCCCCGACGATGACGGGATCGAACGATTTCAGCGCCACCGGCCCGTCATAGGCGGCGACGATGTCCGCGGTGCGGCGGGCCAGGTCCAAGTCGCCGTCGTGCCGGGTCTTCACCTCGATCACCAGCGGCGTCCGGCCGGCGATTTTTCCCAAGAATTCCGACAGGGTCGGGACGCGCTCGGCGCTGCCGAGCACCGTCAATCGCTTGAGATCGGCGGCGTCGCGCTCGCGCACGAGGCCATCGGCCCCGGTGAGCCGGCCGAGGCCGGCATCGTGGAACACCATCGCCTCGCCGTCCCGGCTGAGCTGGACGTCGCACTCGATCGCGTAGCCGCCACCGATCGCGGCCTCGGCGGCGGCGATCGTGTTCTCGGGGATGCCGGCGCCGCGGTCGTGCAGGCCGCGATGGGCGATCGGACGGGCGGTCAGCCAGTCGGGGGCGAGGCGGTCTGTCATTGTATCAGCGGATCTCGAACATGCCCTCGACCTCGACCACGGCGTCGAGCGGAAGTTCCGCGACGCCGATCGTCGAGCGGGCGTGGCGGCCGCGCTCGCCCATCACCTGCACCATCAGGTCGGAGGCGCCGTTCATCACGCCCGCGATGGCCGAGAAGCCCGGTGCCGCGTTGATGAAGCCGCCGAGCCGCAGGCAGGCCACCACCGCGTCGTCGAGGTTGCCGGCCGCCGCGCGCAGCTGCGCCAGGACGTTGAGGGCGCAGTGCCGCGCCGCCTCGGCAGCCAGTTCCGGCGAGACCGCGCCGCCGACCTTGCCCTTGTGGGCCGGGTCGATCTGGCCGTCGGCGCCGAAGGGCAGCTGGCCCGAGATGATCACCAGGTTGCCGCTGCGCTGGAAGCCGACATAGTTCGCCACGGGGGCCGCGGCCGGCGGCAGGGTGAAGCCGAGCTCCTTCAGGCGGTCGAGGGTCGCGCTCATCGGTCCAATCTCCCACCAGGCCCGCCAGCTCGCCGCGTCATGGCCGGTTCGTCGTCCCCGCGGCGTGACTGCCGCGGCGCGGCCGAGACCGGCCGCCCGAGGGTCTGTGCCCCGAAGGAAGTCCGGCCGCAACCCCGGGCGGGGCGATGTGTCCGTGTCATCTCGGCGTCATCTTCATCGACGGCGTTGACAGGGCGCGCTCGTTCCATAGTATCCGCGCGCGCCGCCCTTCGAGGCGGCGCTTTGTTTTCCGGTCGACCGACTCACTCGACCGCGACGGAGACGAGATCGTGACCTCCTCGCTGCTGCCGACCTACGCCCGGGCCAAGGTGTCCTTCGAGCGCGGTGAGGGCGCTTGGCTCATCGCCCGAGACGGCTCGCGATACCTCGATTTCGGCGCCGGCATCGCGGTCAACTCGGTCGGCCACGGCCATCCGCACCTCGTCGCCGCCCTGACCGAGCAGGCCCAGAAGGTCTGGCACGTCTCGAACCTGTTCGAGGTGCCCGACGCCGAGCGGCTGGCCCAGCGGCTGACCGAGGCGAGCTTCGCCGACGTGGTGTTCTTCGCCAATTCCGGTGCCGAGGCCAACGAGGCCTGCATCAAGATGGCGCGCAAGTACCACGCCGCCGGCGGCCATCCCGAGCGCTACCGGATCGTCACCTTCGAGGGCGCCTTCCACGGCCGGACGCTCGCCACCATCGCGGCCGGCGGCCAGCAGAAATACATCGACGGCTTCGGCCCGAAGGTCGACGGGTTCGACCAGGTGCCTTTCGGCGACCTGGAGGCGTTGAAGGCCGCCATCACGCCGGAGACCGCCGCCCTGATGATCGAGCCGATCCAGGGCGAGGGCGGCCTGCGGGTGGTCTCGCACGAGTGGCTGCGCACCCTGCGCTCGCTCTGCGACGAGCACGGCCTCCTGCTCATCATGGACGAGGTCCAGACCGGGATCGGCCGGACCGGCAAGCTCTTCGCCCATGAATGGTCGGGCGTGACGCCGGACATCCTGTCCTCGGCCAAGGGGATCGGCGGCGGCTTCCCGATGGGCGCCTGCCTCGCCACCCGCGAGGCGGCCCGCGGCATGGTGGTCGGCAGCCACGGCACCACCTTCGGCGGCAACCCGCTCGCCATGGCGGTGGGCAATGCCGTGCTCGACATCGTGCTGGCCCCCGGCTTCCTCGACCACGTGCGCCAGACCGGCCTTCTGCTGAAGCAGCGGCTCGCCGCCCTCAAGGACCGCCACCCGGACGTGGTCGACGAGATCCGCGGCGAGGGCCTGATGACCGGCCTGCGCCTCGTGGTGCCGAACACCGAATTCGCCGCCACCGCCCGGGACGAGCACCTGCTGGTGATCCCGGCCGGCGACAACGTCGTGCGCCTGCTGCCGCCGCTGATCATCGGCGAGGCCGAGGTGAACGCGGCGCTCGACAAGCTGGAGGCGGCCTGCGCCGCCATGGAGACGAGGGGCCGGAGGGCCGCCGAGTGATGAATGCGCCCGTGAAGATCGCGCCGGCCCCCCGGCATTTCCTCGACCTGACCGATTTCAGCGGCGCCGAGCTGCGCACGGTCCTCGATGCCTGCGCCGACCTGAAAAGCCGCCGCCGCCGGGGCGAGCCCCCGGCCGAGCGTCCGCTCGCCGGCAAGTTCCTCGGCATGGTGTTCGACAAACCCTCGACCCGCACCCGCGTCTCCTTCGACGTGGCGATGCGGGAACTGGGCGGCGAGACCCTGATGCTCACCGGCCGGGAGATGCAGCTCGGCCGCGGCGAGACCGTCGCCGACACCGCCCGGGTCCTGTCGCGCTACATCGACGCGATCATGATCCGCATCCTCGATCACGGCATGATGCTGGAACTGGCCGAATACGCCACCATCCCGGTCATCAACGGCCTGACGAAGGATTCGCACCCGTGCCAGATCATGGCCGACGTGCTGACCTTCGAGGAGCATCGCGGGCCGATCAAGGGCCGCACCGTCGCCTGGTCGGGCGATTCGAACAACGTGCTGGCCTCCTGGGCTCACGCCGCGGCGCGGTTCGACTTCACGCTCAACGTCGCCTGCCCGCCCGAGATGCCGGTCTCGGAGAGCCTGATCGCCCGCGCCAAGGCCGAGGGCGCGGTGCTCAACGTCACCACCGATCCGTTCGAGGCGGTGGCGGGGGCCGACGCGGTCGTGACCGATTGCTGGGTCTCGATGGGCGACGAGGACGAGGCGCACCGCCACAACCTGCTGATGCCCTACCAGGTCAACGGCCGGCTGATGGCGGCCGCCGCCAAGGATGCGGTGTTCATGCACTGCCTGCCGGCCCATCGCGGCGAGGAGGTCACCGCCGAGGTGATCGACGGGCCGCAATCGGTGGTGTTCGACGAGGCCGAGAACCGCCTGCACGCCCAGAAGGGAATCCTGGCCTGGTGCCTCGGCGCCGTGCCGTGAGGGTATGACCGACGGGCTGGTGGTTCCGCCCCCACGCTTCGATCATCCTCCACGTCATCCCGGGGCTCGGCAAAGCCGAGAACCCGGGATGACGTGGCGTGGGTGAACACCGTGGGGACCGGCGAACAGGCGCCGGCTTCATCCCCCGGTAACCCCTTCGAAAACATCGGTCAGACCACCATATATCGGGATAAGCCGGTCTCTCGCCGCGGCGTCTCCCGCCTCATCGCTCCGCCTGCCCGCTCGCTGCGCGGACATGCGGCGCGGGTTCGCGCGGGAGGCCCCTCGCCGGGAGACCTTCAAAATCGTGCGCGAGAGCCGGCCTTCAGCCTTGCCGGCGACGGTGAGAGCATGTCCGAGACCATTCCCTCTCAGAATTCCGAGGGCCGCGACGACGCGATCCTTCCCTTCGCGGTCGAGCCCCTCGACGTGCGCGGCCGCGTCGTGCGCCTCGGCCCTTCCGTCGACACCATCCTGCGGCGTCACGGCTATCCGGACACCGTGGCGCGGCTCCTCGGCGAGGCCGCGGCGCTGACGGTCCTGCTCGGCTCCTCGCTCAAGTTCCAGGGCCGGTTCCAGCTCCAGACCAAGTCCGACGGCCCGGTCGACATGGTGGTGGTGGATTTCGAGGCGCCCGACCGGGTCCGCGCCACCGCCCGCTTCGATGCCGGCCGCGTCGCCGAGGCCGGTCCCCGCGCCGGCACTGCGCAGCTCCTCGGACGCGGTCACCTCGCCATGACCATCGACCAGGGTTCGGTCCAGAGCCGCTACCAGGGCGTGGTCGCGCTGGAGGGCCAGGGCTTCGAGGAGGCGGCGCACCAGTATTTCCGCCAGTCGGAGCAGATCCCGACCCGGGTCCGCCTCGCCGTCGCCGAGCAGGTCGAGGGCGCGGGACAGGCCTGGAGGGCCGGCGGCCTCCTGATGCAGTTCCTGCCGCACTCGCCCGAGCGCGCGCGGCTGGCCGACCTGCCGCCCGGCGACCTGCCGGAGGGGCATGCGCTCCTCGACGAGAGCCGACCACAGGAGGACGATGCCTGGGTCGAGGCCAAGTCGCTGGTGGCGACGATCGAGGACCACGAACTCGTCGACCCGACGGTGTCGAGCGAGCGCCTGCTCTACCGCCTCTTCCACGAGCGCGGCGTGCGGGTGTTCGAGGCGCTAGGGGTGCACGAGGCCTGCCGCTGCTCGCGCGAGCGGGTGATGGGCATGGTGCGCAACTTCTCGGCCGAGGAGCGCCGCGAGATCGTCGGGGATGACGGCCGGATCGGCATCACCTGCGAGTTCTGCTCGCGGCACTACGACCTCGACCCGGCCGAGGTCGAGGCCGAGATCGCGGGAAGCCCGCAGGCCTGACGCAGCGAAAGAGGGGGCTTACGGGAACTTTTCGCACCGCAACGGACTCATATTGCGCCCGAGCGTGTCGGGCGTCTGATGCCGGAGCCGTCGATGTCCCGCCCCCTCCTCGCCGCCGCGTTCCTCCTCGTCGCCGGCGCCAGCGCCGGCCTGGCGCAGGATGTCGGCGGTCCGAAGCCCGTGCCCGGCACTCCCGCCACCCTGAACAACGACCTGCGGCCGACCTTCGTCGCCCAGGAGCCGAGCGACCTCGTCGCCACGAAGCTGATCGGCCAGAACATCCAGAACGGCGCCAACGAGACTATCGGCTCGATCGCCGACATCGTGCTCGGGCCGGATCTGGCGGTGAAGTCCTACGTCGTCGGTGTCGGTGGCTTCCTCGGCCTCGGTACCAAGTACGTCTCGGTGGCGAAGGAGGCGTTGCAGGTCACCCGGGTCGACGACAAGACCCTGAAGGCGGTGATCAACACCGACAAGGACCAGCTCCGCGCCGCGCCGGAATACGTCTATCTCGGCCAGCAGCCCGCCAAGGCGGATGCTCCGAAGTCCGGCGCGCAGGCAACCGACACGTCGAAATCCGACGTTCCCGCCTCGACCGGCACCACCACGACCCAGCCGGTGCAGCAGTAACCGCGAGTCTGGCGGGGTGGCAGCGTGCATGGCACGCTGTATTCCGGTTCAAAGCCGGATCGCCCCGCCATGCCCCCCGACCTCTATCTCGGCTTCGTCGCCGCGACGCTCGTCCTGATCCTGATCCCGGGCCCGAACGTCGCCCTCATCGTCGCCAACAGCGTGGCCCATGGCACCCGCTACGGCCTCGTCACGGTGGCGGGGACCAGCGTGGCCCTGACGATCCAGCTCGTGCTCACGGTCGCCGGCCTCTCGGCGATGCTGAGCCTGATGGCGGCGTGGTTCGAGGTGCTGCGCTGGATCGGCGTCGCCTATCTCGCCTGGCTGGCCGTCCGCGCCTGGCGTGCCCCGGCGACCGACCTCGCGCAGACCGCGCCGGAACCCCGGGCCGTCCGGGTCATCGCGCTCCGCGGCTTCCTCGTGGCGCTCACCAACCCGAAGACGCTGCTGTTCTTCGGCGCGTTCCTGCCCCAGTTCGTCAGCCCGGATGCGGCGCCCCTCGGGCAGCTGGCGCTGCTCGCCGTGACCTTCCTGGTCCTGGCGATCGGCGGCGATGCGGTCTGGGCGGCGCTGGCGGGGCGGGCGCGGGTCGTGCTGGCGCGTGGGCGGTGGCGCAACCGGCTGACCGGTGGTCTGCTGATGGGGGCGGGCGTCGGGTTGGCGCTGGCGCGGCGGCCGTGAGGTGGAACTGCAAACTCGCCGACGTGTGGAAGTAGAGCGCGTCTCCCTCCCCCTTGTGGGGAGGGGCTAGGGGTGGGGGTGGTGCAGACGGCACCGCCTCGCTCTATCCGGCACCACCCCCACCCCTAGCCCCTCCCGCAACTTGCAGCGATACCGGGCAAGCCCGGGATCGCCGGGGGGAGGGGAGGAGCGTTACTTGCAAAGAGAGAGGATGGTCAGATCGAGTTGTCTGAATGCGACAATTGTCACGGGTGAGGAGAGCCCGCGATTAATTTTTACAACATGCACTCCTTGCGGAAGCTTGCTGTGACGTCTCACACCGGGCTCCACCCCGCCGCACAATCCCGCACCAGCTGGCGCAGGAAATCCTCTCCCGCCTCCAAAGCCGCCAGCGTGATGTATTCGTCCGGCTGGTGAGCCTGGTCGATCGAGCCGGGGCCGCAGACGACGGTCGGCAGGCCGGCGAGCTGGAAGCGGCCGGCCTCGGTGGCGTAGGGCACCGTGATCGTGTGGTTGCGGCCGGCGAGCCGCAGGGCGAGGCGCTCGGCCGGGGAACCGGGCTCGGGTGCGAGCCCCGGTACCGCCGCATCCTCCTCGGTCTCGACGCGGCCGTAATCGCCGAAGCGGTTGAGCCGCTCGCGGGTCACCCGCTCGACTTCCGCGGAGAACAGGGCCGGGATCTCGTCGCGGGGAAGGTCCGGCAGGCCGCGGAATTCCCACTGGAACTCGCAGGCCTTGGGCAGGATGTTGCGGGCGGTGCCGCCACCGATCACCCCGACATGCACGGTCGTGTAGGCCGGATCGAACCGACCGCTGGCGTCGCCCCGCGCCGCCATCTGGTCGGCGATGCGGTTGAGCCCCGCCACCAGCTCCGCCGCCGCCATCACGGCGTTGGCGCCCAGCGCCGGCTTCGAGGAATGCGCCTCGTGGCCGTGGACGGTGGTGCGGTAGGTGTAGATGCTCTTGTGGGCGTCGGCCACGTCGAGGTCGGTCGGCTCGCCGACGATCACCGCGCCCGGCCGCGGCAGGTCCTTGCCGAAGCGCGCGATCACGTCGACGACGCCGAGGCAGGTCAGCTCCTCGTCGTAGGAGAGCAGGATGTGGATCGGCGTCTTGAGGTCGGCCGCCAGCATCTCCGGCACCAGGGCGAGGCAGAGCGCGTCGAAGCCCTTCATGTCGACGGCACCGCGGCCATAGGCCCGGCCGTCGGCGATGCGCAAGGTATAGGGATCGCTGGTCCAGTTCTGGCCGGCCACCGGCACCACGTCGGTATGGCCCGACAGCACCACGCCGCCGTCCCGCATCGGCCCGATCGTGGCGAAGAGCGCCGCCTTGTCGCCGGTCTCGTTGGGGGCGACGATGTAGGGCACGCCCCAGGCGTCGAGGTACTCGCCCACCCACGCGATCAGCGGCAGGTTCGACCTCTGGCTCTCGGTATCGAAGGAGATCAGCCGGGCGAGCAGTTCGAGCGGGGTCAGGCGGGGGCCGGTCTTGGTCATCGGGGCAGGCTGTCTCGCGCAACGGGATTCGAAGCCCCGGTCTTAGCGCAAGCTCACGCCCCTCGACAGCCGCCCCGGCGCAACGTCCCCCAGACGCCGGAGCACAGGCTCCTGTTAGTGCATCACCCGGCGCACATGCGGCGAATCGAGCGAGAAGGCGGGGATCGCCGCCTCGAAGCTGCGGCCGTCGGCGGTCGCCATGGTGTAGGTGCCCTCCATCGTGCCGTCCGGCGTCGTGAGGGGGCAGCCGCTGGTATAGCTGAACGATTCGCCGGGCCCGAGCACCGGCTGCTTGCCGACCACGCCGGCGCCGCGCACCTCCTGCATCTCGCCGCGACCGTCGACGATGCGCCAGTGGCGGGAGCGCAGCTGCACCTGCTCGCTGCCGTTGTTGGTGATCTCCACCGTGTAGGCGAAGAAGTAGCGTCCGCTGTCGGGCGAGGATTCCTCCTCGACGAAGCGCGGCTGCACGGACACGCTGATGCCGCGGGTCTCTGCCTTGTACATCAGGGAACCTCCGCTGGCGGCCCCGCAGGCAAGCGCGACGGCCGGCGGGGGTCGTGGTACGTCCGGCCTTCCGGATCGTCAATCACCGGCGATCACGGTCGGTAATCCTGCACGAGGCGCGCCCGTTCCCGCCATGAGGTTTCTTCGCTCGTCCACGACCGTCGCGGGCCTTGCCGCCGCCGCGGCGCTGGCGCTCCGGGCCGATGCCACGGCGCTCGCCCTGCTCGCCCTCTGGTGCGGGCTGACCCTGCTCGCGGCGCGGCGGGGGATGGCGGGGGAGGAGGGAGCCCGGATCCGCCTCGCGCTTGCCCTCGCGCTGGCGTGGCGGGCGCCCGGCGGTCCGGCGGCGGCACTCAGCGCGGCGCTCCTCGTCGAGATCGCCGTGGCGCGGCTGACGGCCGTCGCGGCGGCCCGGACCGGGACGGCGATGCCCGGCCTGGACCCGCACTCGCTGATCCTTGCCGGCGGGCGGGGGGCCGACATCGTCGCAGGTGCGGGCCTTGCCGCCCTGATCCTGTGGCCGGATCGGCTGCCGCTGATCGCGAGCGCGCTCGCCGGCCTCACCGCCATGGGGGCGATCGCCCGGGCGAGCCTCGCACTCGCGGTGATGCGGGGGATGCGCGACGAGGCGTGATCCTCTTCACCTCGTCGCAACCCTGGCCTACGACAGTGGCCGCTTGAGGATGGACAGGTCATGGTGAAGCTCGAGGACGGGATTCAATCGGCGGAGAGCATCGTGGCGCTGGCCGCCGCCGGGGTGATCCGGCCGGCCAGCCCCTTTGCGGACGATCAGGTCCAGCCGGCGAGCCTCGACCTGCGCTTGGGCAACCGGGCCTGGCGGGTGCGGGCGAGCTTCCTGCCAGGGCGCACCCGCGACGTCGCCGCCTGCCTCGACAAGCTCAAGCTGCACGAGATCGACCTGCGCCAGGGCGCGGTGCTGGAGACCGGCTGCGTCTACATCGCCGAGCTCCAGGAGGGCCTGGCCCTGCCGCCGGACCTCGCCGCGAGCGCCAACCCCAAAAGCTCGACCGGGCGCATCGACGTGTTCACCCGGGTCATCACCGACCAGGCGCGGGAATTCGACATGGTCGAGGCCGGCTATGCCGGGCCGCTCTTCGCCGAGATCTCGCCGCGCACCTTCCCGGTGCTGGTGCGCACCGGCTCGCGCCTGTCGCAGCTGCGCTTCCGCCGCGGCGCGGTGCGGCTCGACGATGCGGCGCTCGCCCGCCTGCACGCGGCGACGCCGCTGGTCGATTCGTCCGACCCCTCGTTCCAGGGCGGCGTCGCGGTCTCGGTCGATCTCTCGGGCTTCGACGGGCTGATCGGCTACCGCGCCAAGCGCCATACCGGCCTCGTCGACGTCGACCGGCCCCGGTCCTATCCGGCGGGCGAGTTCTGGGAGCCCCTGCGGGCCGACGGATCCGGCACGCTCATCCTCGATCCGGGCCAGTTCTACATCCTGGCCTCGAAGGAGGCGGTGCAGGTACCGCCGGACTTCGCCGCCGAGATGGTGCCGTTCGATCCCCTGGTGGGCGAGTTCCGGGTCCATTACGCCGGCTTCTTCGATCCCGGCTTCGGCCATGCCGAGGCCGGCGGCACCGGCGCCCGCGCGGTGCTGGAGGTGCGCTCCCGCGACGTGCCGTTCATGCTGGAGGACGGCCAGATCGTCGGCCGCCTCGTCTACGAACGCATGGCCCAGCGCCCGGCCGCCCTCTACGGCAGTGCCGCCGGCTCGAACTACCAGGCGCAGGGGCTGAAGCTCTCGAAGCACTTCGTCTGACCCTCGCCTCCGGGCGACCGCCCCGGGATTGGGTGACGCACGAAAAGGGGCCCGACCGCAGCGCGATCGGGCCCTTCTTTCTGGCCGCCGCCAAGGTTCAGGCCGCCTTGACCCGCCCGAGGAAGCTCGTCACCTCGTGCCGCAGCATCTCCGATTGACGTGACAGCTCCTGCGCGGCGCCCAGGACCTGGGAGGCCGCCTGGCTGGTCTGACCGGCGCCGTCGCGCACGCCGGCGATGTTGCCGGTGACCTGCTCGGTGCCGCGGGCCGCCTGCTGCACGTTACGGGTGATCTCCTGCACGGCGCTGCCCTGCTCCTCCATCGCCGCCGCGATGCTGGCGGCGTAGGTCGACATGTCCTCGATCACCTTGGCGATCTGGCGGATGTCGCCCACCGTCGCGCGGGTCGCCTCCTGGATCTCGCCGATCCGGGCGCCGATCTCGTCGGTGGCCTTGCCGGTCTGGCCGGCGAGTTCCTTCACTTCCGCGGCGACGACGGCGAAGCCGCGCCCCGCCGCACCGGCCCGCGCCGCCTCGATGGTGGCGTTGAGCGCGAGCAGGTTGGTCTGGCTGGCGATGCTCGACACGGTGGCGACGAAGTCGTTGATCCGCTCCGCCGTCCCGGCGAGGCGCTGCACCGTCGCGTTGGTGCGCGCGGCATCCTCCACCGCGCGGGCGGCGATGCGGGACGATTGGTTGACCTGCTGGACGATCTCCTGGATCGAGGCGGTCATCTCCTCGCTGGCCGCCGCGACCGTCTGGACGTTCGCGGAGGTCTGCGACGCGGCGCCCGCCACCGTCACGGTCTGGCGGGTCGTCTCCTCGGCCACGTCGGTCATGGAGCGTGCCGTCGCCTCCATCTCGGTGGCGGCGCCGGCAAGGCCGGCGGTAAGGCCCGACACCGTCTGCTCGAACGCCCGCGCCAGGTCGTCGACGAGGCGGGCGCGGCGCATCCGGGCCTCGTCCTCGGCGGCCTGGGCGGCGGCCAGCCTGTCCGCCTCGATGGCGTTCCGGCGAAACACCTCGACGGCCCGCGCCATGGCGCCGACCTCGTCGCCGCGCTCCACACCCGCGACCACGATCGACTTGTCGCCTTGCGCCAGCCGCTGCATCAGCGCGGCCATCGCCCGCAGCGGCATCGCCAGGGTGCGCGAGACCATCAGGGCCATCACGGCGGCGATCAGCAGGCTCGCGGCGACGCCGAGGAGGTTCATCAGGTCGGCGAGGCCGAAGGTGCGCTCCTGCGCCCGCTCGCGCACGGTCATCAGGTCGTCCTCGACCTTGCGGATCTCCGCCGCCTTCGCGCGCAGGGCATCCATGGCCGCCTTGCCGGCTCCCTTCGCTTCGATGGCGCGGGCCTGGTCGCGGGTGCCCGCATCGCCCATCAGGGCGATTTCCCGCTCGGCGACGTCCTGCATCCAGCGTCGCGCCTCCCGGTCGAGCGCGTCGAGGCGCACCTGCTGCGCGGGGTTGTCGGCGGTCAGACGCTTGGCCTCGGCAAAGGCGGTCCGGTAGGCCTGCTGCCCCTCGCTGTAGGGGGCGAGGAAGTGCTGATCGGCCGAGACCAGATAGCCGCGCAGGCCTGTCTCCTGATTGAGCATCCCGGACACTATATCGTCGACGGCATGGAGCACGGCCTGCGTATGCCCAGTCCAGTGGTTGCGCTCCTTGATCGACTGAAAGCTCCAGTAATTCAGGGCGTTGACCGTCAGGGTGACGGCCACCAGGCTGCCGAACGCGACGGTCAGTTTGGGGACGATCTTGAGATTGTTGAGCGCGCGCATCGGGCCTGCTCGCAAGGACAGCCCTTGGGAGCTGCCGGTGGGTCGGTTACGCAGATCTGCGTCCGTCCACCTTGGCGATGAGTCGTTAAGATCGATTCATTGTTGACGCTTTTGCGTTCAGGTTACTGTTATGGAGCAAATTGTATCAATCAAAGGTTGCAATTGGGCGCTCATGCAGAAACCGTGAAATAAAGGGCGCGCCCTGTCATCACCAATACATAGCTGTCATACCAATGGCCCAGGATGCTGACGCATCGGGCCATTGATACAACTCGAATTTTCGATTTCAAGCCAGAGGCTCGGCAAAAATTCGAGAACGGAACCAAAGATCGTTTCCAACGACCGTTGGTATCAGACGTTGGAATGCCCGCGCCTCACGATGCGGGCCGAGGTCTGATTTCACGGACGAAAATGCCCGTACCTGCATCTCGCGTGGGCATGCCGAAACCCCACCGGACGGGGCGCGGCGCCGACATGACCCAATGGCAGCATGCTCGCGCCTGCGTTGTGTCGTGGATGCCGGCGCCTGCGCCCGTCAGACCGCCGCGTCCCGATCGAGCAGCCACACGGTCTCGCCCCAGGCCTTTGCGTGTCCCGACGGCAGGTCCTCACCGGAGGCGAGGCGGGACAGGGGTGCCCGCTTGCCCGCGCCGGTGACCAGGAACAGGATCAGCGGCGTGGCGCCGAGCGCCGAAAGGGTCAGGCTCACCCGCGGCACGAAGGGGCTAAGACCCGCCTCCGGTACCGCCACCACCCAGGCCGCCGCCTCCCGCGCCTCGGGCTTGCCCGGAAACAGCGAGGCGGTGTGGCCGTCCTCGCCGAGCCCGAGGAGGACGAGGTCGAACAGGGGCCGGGCGGGGTCGAGCCGATCGGCGCCGTACCAGGCCCGCAACTCCGCCGCGTAAGCGGCGGCGCAGGCCTGCGGGGTCCGGTCGGTCGGGATCGGGTGCAGGTGGCCGTCGGGGACGAGGTCGCCGAAGGCGTCTTCCGTCAGCCGCCGGTTGCTGCCGGCCTCCGGCCCGTCACCGACGCGCTCGTCGCCGAAGAACCAGTGCAGGCGCTCCCACGGGAGGCGGTCGCGAAACTCCGGCCCGGCGAGCAGCCGGTAGAGAAGCTTCGGGGTCGAGCCGCCCGACAGGCAGATCCCGATCCGGTCCGGCTTGGCCCCCGCCACCGCGACCAGCCGCTCGGCCGCCGCCCGGGCGACCGCGTCGGGATCGGGCAGCACCTCGTGATGCCCGGTCATGACTGGTGCTCCAGCGAGCGCCAGGCCCGGCCGTCGCGGGTCAGGAGTTCGTCCGCCTCCTTCGGCCCGGCGGTGCCGGCCTCGTAGGGCAGGGTGGCGAGCGTGCCCGAGGCCGCGGCATCGAGGATCGGCTGGACGATGCGCCAGCCGGCCTCGATCATGTCGGCGCGCTGGAACAGCGTCGGGTCGCCGATCATCGCGTCGTAGATCAGCGTCTCGTAGCCGGTGCTCGGCTCGGTCTTGAAGTAGTCCTTGTAGCAGAACCTCATGTCGACGCTGCCGAGCCGCACCGCCGGGCCCGGAATCTTGGCACCGAATTGCAGCGAGATGCCCTCGTCGGGCTGCAATTGCAGCACCAGCCAGTTCGGCACGTCCTCGCGAACGTTGGTGCCCTTGAACAGCGACAGCGGCGCCTGCTTGAAGCGGATGGCGATCTCGGTGTCGCGCCGGGTCATCGCCTTGCCGGTGCGTAGGTAGAACGGCACCCCGGCCCAGCGCCAGTTGTCGATGCCGAGCTTGAGGGCCACGAAGGTCTCGGTGTCGGAGTCGTGGGCGACGTCCGGCTCCTCGCGGTAATCCTTGACGGCCTTGCCCTGGACCTCGCCCGCAACGTAGCGGCCCCGCACCGCATCCTCGACTTTGGCCGAGGGGGTGGCGAGCAGCACCTCCTCTTTCTTGTCGCGCACGGCCTCGGCCTCGAACGAGATCGGCGGCTCCATGGCGACCAGCGTGTAGAGCTGGAACAGGTGATTGGGCACCATGTCGCGCAAGGCGCCGGTGGCCTCGTAGAACTTCCCCCGTCCCTCGACGCCCACCGTTTCCGCGACGGTGATCTGGACGTGATCGATGTGGTCGCGGTTCCACAACGGCTCGAACAGGCCGTTGCCGAACCGGAACGCCATGATGTTCTGCACCGTCTCCTTGCCGAGGAAGTGGTCGATGCGAAAGACCTGGTCCTCGGACAGGACCTTCAGGATGTCGGCATCGAGCTTTTCCGCGGATGGAAGGTCGTGGCCGAACGGCTTCTCGATGATGACCCGGCGCCAGCGATCCTCACCCTGTTCGGTCAGCCCGGCCTCGCCGAGCTTGGCGATGGTCGACCCGAACAGGCCGGCGGCGACCGCGAGGTAGAACAGGACGTTGCCACCATCCTGCTTGCCCGACACCTCGGCGATGGCCCGCTTCAGCTCCTCGAACGAGGCCGCCTCCGACAGGTCGCCCGAGCGGTAATGGACCCGCCCGACGAGGTCGCTCCACACGCCTTCGTCGAATCCGCCGCCGCCGGCCTCACCGCCCTTTGCGGTGAGGAAGCCGCGCACGGTCTCGCTCAGCTCGGAGCGGAACTCCTCCGAGGACATCTCCGACCGGCTGACGCCGATCACGGAAAAGTCCTGCGGCAAGAGGCCCCAGCGGCCGAGATTGTAGAGTGCCGGCATCAGCAGCCGGTGGGTGAGGTCGCCGGTCGCCCCGAAGATCACCAGGGTGCAGGCGGGCGGGGGCGCGGCCCCCTCGGCCATGGCGGAGGTCATTTCGGCTCCTGGTGGCCGCCGAAGCCCTTGCGCATCGCCGAGAGCAGCTTGTCGGCGTAGGTCGCCTCCTGGCGCGAGCGGAAGCGGGCGTAGAGCGCGGCCGACAGGACGTGGGCCGGGATGGCCTCCTCGATCGCGGCGTTCAGCGTCCAGCGGCCCTCGCCCGAATCGGCGACGTGGCCCGAGAAGGCGTCGAGGTTCTCGTCGCCGGCGAGCGCTGTAGCGGTGAGGTCGAGGAGCCAGGACGAGACCACGCTGCCCCGGCGCCAGACCTCGGCGATGTCGCCGATGTTGAGGTCGAAGCGCTGCGCCTCCGGCAGCTCCGTCGAGTTGGCGTGCTTGAGGATGTCGAAGCCCTCGGCATAGGCCTGCATCAGGCCGTACTCGATGCCGTTGTGGATCATCTTGACGAAGTGGCCGGCGCCGCTCGGCCCGGCATGGATGTAGCCGTGCTCGGCGCGGGAATCGCGGCCGTCGCGGCCCGGGGTGCGCGGCACCTCGCCGAGGCCGGGCGCGAGTGTCGAGAAGATTGGGTCGAGCCGGTCGACGGCTGCCTTGTGGCCGCCGATCATCATGCAGTAGCCGCGCTCCAGGCCCCAGACGCCGCCCGACGTGCCGACATCGACGTAGTGCAGGCCCTTCGCGTCGAGGGCGGCGGCGCGACGGATGTCGTCCTTGTAGAACGAGTTGCCGCCGTCGATGATCACGTCGTCCGGCTGCATCAGGCCGGCGATCGTCATCACCGTGACTTCGGTCGGGTCGCCCGCCGGCAGCATCACCCAGGCGGTGCGGGGCAATTCGAGCTTCGCGACGAAATCCTCGAGGCTGTCGGCGCCGACTGCCCCCTCCTGCACCAGGGCCGCGACGGCCTTGGGATCCTGGTCGAACACCACGGCCGTGTGCCCGTTGCGCAGGAGCCGTCGGACGATGTTGCCGCCCATCCGACCGAGACCGACCATGCCGAGTTGCATCGTGTCACTCCTCGCCGGCGAGGCCGGGGCCGGCGGCCCGTGGGCGTGGGGGCCCGTCAAACGTTCAGCAGTGGCCCTCTCTCCCGCAAGCCAAACTGTTCACACGCTGCATTCCGCACCCACTCCCGCTTCAAGGCGAAGCGCTTCCCCTCACCCTTGTGGGGAGGGGCTAGGGGTGGGGGTGGTGCCAGAGAAAGCTGAGCGGTGCCTTCTGCACCACCCCCACCCCCTGACCCCTCCCCACAAGGGGGAGGGGAGAGCGCTCACCCAGAAAAGCAGGTGCAATGGCGTCGTGTTGGTTAGTCGGCCCGAGAGAGGAGCCCTCGCGCTAGCCCTAACTAAGCGCCGACTTCAGCCGGTCGAGCCCCTTGGCCACATCGCCCTTGATGTGGACGCGCAAGGCCCGCCGCCCCCGCTCGGACAGCACGCCGAAATCGCCTCGCGCCTGCGCGGCGATCACCGTGGCAAAGCCCAGGCTACGGCCGGGAATGGCGAGGTCCGGCGCCTCCGAGGTGATCTGGAGGAAGACGCCGCTATCGGGCCCACCCTTGTAGGCCTGGCCGGTCGAGTGCAGGAAGCGCGGCCCGAACTCGGCGCAGGTCGCGACGTGCTTGGCGTCGCGAAGCGCCAGCCGGGCCTCCTGAAGCGCCGCCTGGTGCTCCGGATTGCGGGTGACGTAGGCGAGCAGCGCGACGTAGTCGCCGGTTCCGATGCGCCCGGCTTGCGCCTTGATCCAGCTCACCGGATCGGAGCCCGCACCCGCCTTGCGCAAGGCCTCGGCATTGGCCGCATCGGTGTAGAGCGCGAAGGTCTCGTCCTCGGCCACCGGCGTCTCGGAGGGCAGTGCGCCGTCCTTCTCGGCGGCGGAGAACAGCTCGCGGGTCTTGATCTTGCTCGCCTCGACGTCGGGCTGGTCGAACGGGTTGATGCCGAGCACCGCGCCCGCCACCGCCGTGGCGATCTCGAAGCGGAAGAATTCCTGCGGCAGGCTCCGCTTCGAGGCGAGGCTGATCCGCACCACCGGGTGGCCGGCCTCCTCCAGGGCCTCGACCGCGGCATCCTGGGCGGCATCGGCGCCCTCGTCGAGGCGCAAGTACACGAAGACCCGGTCCGACCCGTAGGCGGACGCTGCCGCCAGGGGCTCGTTCTCGATCGGGATCAGGCCCTTACCCTGCTTGCCGGTCGATTCGGCGATCAGCTGCTCGGCCCAGGCGCCGAAGGTGTCGATGCCCTTCGATGCGACGAGCGTGACCTTGTCGCGCCCCTGTTCCGTCGCGGCCTTGCCCAGCACCAGGCCGAGCTGCACGCCCGGGTTCAGGTCCGGCGGCACGTCGGAGCCGCAGGAGCGCACCATGGTGCGGGCGCTCTCCAGGAAGGCCTTCACGTCGAGGCCCATGGCGGCGGCCGGCACCAGGCCGAAGGCCGAGAGCACGGAGTAGCGTCCACCGATCTGCTTCACGCCGTAGAAGATGCGCCGGAAGCCGTCGTCCTTCGCCGCCTTCTCCATCGCCGAGCCCGGATCGGTCACGGCGACGAAGTGGCGGCCGGCCTTGTCGTGCCCGACCACGTCGCGCATCCGGCCGAGGAAGTAATCGCGGAAGACGTTGGGTTCGAGGGTGGAGCCCGACTTCGAGGCGACGATGAACAGGGTGCGTTCCAGGTTCACCGCGGCCTCGACCGCCCGGACCTCGTCCGGATCGGTCGAATCGAGGATGCGCAGGCGCGGGAAGCCGGGCTGCTGGCCGAAGGTCTCGGCCAGAACCTCCGGGCCGAGGCTGGAGCCGCCCATGCCGAGCACGACCGCATCGGTGAAGCCCTCCTGCTTCACCTCAGCCGCGAAGGCGGCGTAGTCGGCGGCCTTCTTCGACTCGTCCTCCACGATGGTGAGCCAGCCGAGCCATTGCGCCTCGTCGGCGCCGCTCCAAACGCTCGCGTCGCGCTGCCACAGGCGGCGCACCAGGCCGTCCTTGCGCCAGGTCTCGATTGCCTGCTTCACCGGTTCGTCGAGGCTGCCGAGCGCGAGCGCCTGCCGATCGAGACCGTTCCCCAGAAACTTCTGGCGCTTGCCGGCGACGGCGCCCAGCACCTTGTCGGCGGCATCGACGAAGAGCTGCACGCCCTCCTCGACGAGCTGGCGCGCCACCGCGTCGATATCGATGCCGGCCTTGGCGAGATGGGCCATCACCCGCTCGGCCTCGTCGACTCCGTCCTCCAGGCTCGCCCGGACTTTTCCGTGATCGCGGAAGGCGTCCATCGTCGCCGGCGGGATGGTGTTGACGGTGTTGGGGCCGATCAGCTCCTCGACGTAGAGCACGTCGGAATAGGCCTTGTTCTTCACGCCGGTGGAGGCCCAGAGCAGGCGCTGCGGATGGGCGCCCTTGGTCGAAAGCTTTTGCCAGCGGTCCCCGGCGAACAGGCGCTTGTAGCGCTGATAGGCGAGCTTGGCGTTGGCGATCGCCACCTTGCCCTTGAGGCCTTCGAGGGCCGCCTTCTCGTCCGGATCGTTGGCCGCCGCGATCTTCTCGTCGAGGAGCTTGTCGACCGCCGCGTCGATGCGGCTGATGAAGAAGCTCGCCACGCTGGCGACCCGGCCGATGTCGCCGCCGCTCGCTGCAAACTTTTCCAGGCCGTCGATATAGGCGTTCGCCACGTCCTCGTAGGCGCCTTGGGCGAAGAGCAGCGTGACGTTGATGTTGATGCCGTCCGCCGTGAGGTCGCGGATCGCCGGGATACCCTCCGGGGTGGCGGGCACCTTCACCATCAGGTTGTCGCGGGCCACCGCCTTGTGGAGGCGGCGCGCCTCCTCCAGCGTCTCGGCGGTGTTCAGCGCCAGGTACGGCGACACTTCGAGGCTGACGAAGCCGTCCTGGCCGCCGCTCGCCTCGTAGACCGGGCGCAGCACGTCGGCCGCCGCCTGGATGTCGGCGATGGCCAGTCCCTCGTAGAGATCGATCACCCGCTGGTCGCCGGCCGCCTTGATCGCGTCGTCGTACTCGTCCGAGTGGCCGATCGCCTTCTCGAAGATCGCCGGGTTCGAGGTCACCCCGCGCAGGCCGTCCTCGTCGACCAGGCGCTTGAGCCCACCGTCCTGGACGAAGCCCCGGGCGACGAAATCGAGCCAGACGGCCTGGTCCTGTTCGGCGTGCAGCGTCTTGAGCGGGTTCATGCCTGCGGTCTCCGCGTGTTTGCCGCAGATGTGGACCGGAAGTGGCCGCTGTCCAGGGGGGAGAGAGGCGAGAAGCTTGGCCGTTCGCGTGAAAAGCGTGCGGATCTTCGCTTACGTCACCGCCGCGCGGGTCCGAGCGCCGCGCCGGCGACCAAGACCCAGCCGAGGATCAGGACCATGCCGCCGCTCGGTGCCGCCATCGGGAAGAGCGGCTGCTGCAGGAAGGCCCGGACCGCGAGGTCGCCGGAGAACAGCGCGAGGCCGAGGGACAGGGCGAAGCCCGCCGCCCGGACCACGACCGGATGGGCCCGCCCGCTGCCGGCCAGACACGCGAGGGCGAGCAGGGCAGGGGCGTGGAACAGCAGGAACTGCGCGGCCGTGGCGAGGCTCGTCGCCCCGGCGATATGGGCCGCCGCCGCCGACAACCCGACGCCGAGCGCGCCGGCAATGCCGGCAAGCGCCAGGAGCCCCCGGTCGGCCGGATGCATCACGCTTCCCCTCGCTCGGAGAGCAGACGGGCGATGCTGGCGCGCAGGTCGGTGACGCCGTCATCGGTGCGGCTCGAGGTCAGGATGATCTCCGGATAGGCCGCCGGCCGCCGGGCGATCGCCGCCTTCGTCGCGTCGAGCCGGGCCTTGATCTCGTGCTTCTTGAGCGCGTCCGACTTGGTGAGCACGATCTGGTAGGAGACCGCGGCCTTGTCGAGCCCGTCCAGCACCTCGGCGTCGTTCGGCTTGATGCCGTGGCGCGAGTCGATCAGCACGTAGACCCGGGCGAGGTTGGCCCGGCCGCGCAGGTAGGAGTGGATCAGCTCGGTCCAGGCCGCGACCTTCGCCTTCTCGACCGCGGCATAGCCGTAGCCCGGCATGTCGACGAGGACGAGCTTGCCGCCGCCCACGTCGAAGAAGTTCAGCTGCTGGGTGCGCCCCGGCGTGTGCGAGGTGCGGGCGAGCGCGTTGCGGCCCGTCAGCGCGTTGATCAGGCTCGACTTGCCGACGTTGGACCGGCCCGCGAAGGCGATCTCGTGCCCCCGCATCGGCGGCAGGATCTCGAGCTTGTCGGCGGCGTAGAAGAAGTCGGCGGAGCCGGCGAAGAGCAGCCGCCCTGCTTCGCGCAGGGCGGCCTCCTTCTCGGCCTCGGTCTGAGACTGGTCCTGCATCGGTTCTGGACCCTCAGCCCTTGGCCTTCGCGGCCTTCGGGCGTGAGAATGTCGAGCGCAGGTTGTCCCAGAGCTCCACCTTCACCCCGTTGCGCCGCATGATCACGTATTGCTGGATCACCGACAGGGTGTTGTTCCACGCCCAGTAGATCACCAGGCCGGCCGGGAACGAGCCGAGCATGAAGGTGAAGATGATGGGCATGAAGGTGAAGACCTGGGCCTGGACCGGGTCCGGCGGCGCGGGGTTCATCTTCATCTGCACGAACATCGTCACGCCCATGATGAGCGGCCAGATGCCGAGGTGGAGGAAGTCCGGCGGAGTGTAGGGCAGGAGGCCGAACAGGTTGAACACCGAGGTCGGGTCCGGCGCCGCGAGGTCGCGGATCCAGCCGAAGAACGGCGCGTGCCGCATCTCGATGGTGACGAACAGCACCTTGTAGAGCGAGAAGAAGACCGGGATTTGCACCAGCACCGGCCAGCAGCCGGCGACCGGGTTGATCTTCTCCTTCTTGTACAGCTCCATCATCGCCTGCTGCTGCTTCACCTTGTCGTCGGCGTAGCGCTCGCGGATGGCGGTCATTTCCGGCTGGACGGCCTTCATCTTGGCCATCGAGACGTAGGAGCGGTTGGCGATCGGCAGGAACAGCAGCTTCAGCAGGAAGGTGACGACCAGGATCGACACGCCGAAATTGCCGAACAGATGGTAGAAGAAGTCCAGCGCCTTGAACATCGGCTTGGTGATGAAGTAGAACCATCCCCAATCGATCAAGAGGTCGAAGCGCTTGATGCCGAGCGACTTCTCGTAGCCGTCGATGGTGCCGACCTCCTTGGCGCCGGCGAAGAGATGCTGCTGCGCCTCGATGCTGGCGCCGGGGGCGAGCGACTTGGCGTCGCCGAGGCTGCTCGCCTGGTAGACCTTGGTGGCGCCCTCGTCGCGCTCGGTGAACGAGCCGGTATAGGGGGCCTTCTGGTCGGGAATCGCGGTGGCGGCCCAGTACTTGTCGGTGATGCCGAGGAAGCCGCCGGTCACGCCGGTCCAGGACTGGCCGCGGGTGCCGGGGGCGCCGAGCGGGTTGTCCTTGGCGAGCTTGTCGTAGGTGACTTCCTGCAGGCCCTTGTCGCCGAGCACGCCGATCATGCCCTCGTGCAGGACGTAGTAGCCCTGGGTGTGCGGCTTGCCCCAGCGCGAGACGAGGCCGTACGGGTAGAGGGTGACGGCGGTGCCGCCCTTGTTCTCGACCGCATCGGCGACCGTGAACATGAACTTGTCGTCGACCGAGATGGTGCGGCGGAAGGTGAGGCCGGCACCGTTGTCCCAGGTCAGCACCAGGGGCTTCTGCGGCGTCAGCACGTCGCCCTCGGCGGTCCACAGCGTGTCGCCGGTCGGCAGCGCCGAGGCGCCTTGCCCGGCTGCACCCTGACCCACCCAGCCGAACTCGGCGTAGTACGGGTTGGCCGAGCCGGTGGGCGAGAGCAGCACGATGCGCGGCGAGGAATTGTCCACGGTCTCGTGGTAGTTCTTCAGCGACACGTCGTCGATGCGGCCGCCCTTGAGAGCGATCGAGCCGGCGAGCGCCGGGGTGTCGATGCGCACCCGCGGCGAGCGGGCGAGCGCCTCATCGCGGGTCGCCGCGAGCGCCGGGCTGCCGCCGGGCGCGCCCGGCAGGGTGCCGGGGACCGGAGCCGCGGGACCGCCCTCGCGGGGGCTCGCCGCCGGACCGTCCTTCGCGGCCTGCGCCTGCTTGGCGGCCTGCTCCTGACGCTGGCGCTCGACCTGCGGCGCGCTGACGAAGTAGTTCCAGCCGAGCAGCACCGCCAGCGACAGCGCGACGGCGATGATCATGTTCGTCTTGTCGTTACCCATGGACCCGCGACGCCTGCCGCCAAAAGAGCGGGACCGAGGGCGGGCCTGGCAGCCCGCATCCCGGCCCTCACGACCAACACGACGAGGCGATTCCGGCTGCCCGGGATCGCCTCATGAATTCCGTTCCGGGGACCTCGCCGCTGGAGCCTGTCCCGGCTTGCTCGAGCCCGTTTTCCCTCGCCCGCGCCCGGGCTTCGCGCCCTCGGCGGAAGGCGGCTTCGGGCCGCGGGGCTTCGTCACCACGCCGAGGGCCTGGGCGACATCCTCGACCAGCTGGGCGAAGGGCGCCGCCAGGGCGTCGCGCCGGCCGATCAGCACCACGTCGGCCGCTTTGTCCCGCTGCGCCGGCCCGGCCTGCTCCGCCGCGAGCCGGGCCGCGACCTTGAGGCGGCGGCGGATCCGGTTGCGCTCGGTGGCGTGGCCCTCGCGCTTCGTCACGGTGAAGCCCACGCGCAGGCCGCCCGGCGGTCCATCGTCCCGCAGGCGGCCCTGTGCCGTCAGGCGCTCGGTATGGAAACGGCGGCCCTTGGCCGCCGCCAGATAGTCCGGGCGCCGGGTGATCCGGCCGATCGGCGGCGAAGCACCGGTCATCGCGGTACTCCGGTCAACGCGGCGCTTGCGGGCACCGCGAGGCGCCTTACGCCGACAAGCGCTTGCGGCCGCGGGCGCGGCGGGCGGCGATCACCTTGCGGCCGCCGACGGTGGCCATGCGGGCACGGAAGCCGTGGCGGCGCTTGCGCACGAGCTTCGACGGTTGATAGGTTCTCTTCACGGCTCGTTCTCCGAAGGCCGGGGCCGGCCCCGCGCGTCGCGCTGCCGAGGCCCTCGTGGTCCAGAATGTCTTGGCGAAAGCGAACCGCGCCCGAATTGGGGCGCGGTCACGTCGCGCCGGTGTATGGCGGAATGGTCCCCGCGAGTCAATCGCGTTAAGGATCGCCCGGAGAGCGCCGCGGGGCGCCCGCGCACCGAGGGAGACGCCGATGTTCGACGACGCCGAGAGCCGGAAGCCGGTGCACGCCGCCCATCAGATCGGCCAGGACCTCGCCGCCCTGTCCGTCTCCGATCTCGACGAGCGGATCGCGTCCCTGCGCCGGGAGATCGCCCGGCTCGAGGAGGACAAGCGGCGCAAGCAGGCTTCGCAGGAAGCGGCCCGGGCGGTGTTCAAGTTCTGACCCGGGGCGGGGTGCGGTCGGGATGTCCCGCTTCGGGGCGTCGGCGCGGAAGCGGTGTGCCAGGTGGCTGACCGGCGGTCGATTCAGGATCGTCCTTTCACGGCATCCGGCAGGGCCGGTTTGAAAGCGCGCGCTCTTCCTCTCTCCGCGGGCGCCGGGTGCGCAGGATGAGGGGGGCCGAGAGAGGAATCCTGCGCGACGTCCGTTCCCTCGACCGTCCTACGGCCGGCGGTCAGGCTCATCCTGGTCCGGTGGGCGGGACGAGGAACGATCGCGAGATGAGGAAGCGCCCACGCCAAGTTCGTAAGGTGGAGGTGAACGGCGTGGGCGCGTGCCTCTCGGGGAGGACAGTAACCCGATCCTATACCGGTTCGATTGTACCGCCATCGCCACTTCGGGGGAGCCGGTCGCCCGGCCCTCACGCCTGCGCGTCGTCGGAGAGCGGATAGGCCGCTTCCACCACATAGGGTCCGCCGCCGACCGAGTCCCGCGCCGAGTACAGCGCCACCCGCCGCGCCGTGAACGCGATCCGCGGGAAGACCGGTTGCACCGCCAGGTATTGCGCCACCCCGTCCGGGCCGGCGCCGCGCTTGAGCCGGGCCAGGGTGACGTGAGGCGTGAAGCGCCGCGTGTCGGGCGCGACGCCGAGCTGGCGCAGGATGCGCTCGTGCTCGGCCTGCAACTCGGCGAGGTCGGGATCGGGTACGACGCGGGCGAACAGTGCGTGCGGCTTCTCGCCGCCGAACACCGCCAGTTCGTCGAGGACGAGGGTGAGGGGCGGGCGGGGCCGAAGATCGGCCAGGGCCTCGGTGATCTCCTCGGCGAGCCCGCCCTCGACGTCGCCGATGAAGCGCAAGGTGACGTGGTAATCGGCGGGCTCGACCCAGCGGGCGCCGGGCAGCCCGCCCCGGAAGGCGCTCAAGCCCAGCCCGGTCTCGGGCGGGACCTCGATCCCGGTGAACAGGCGCGGCATTGATTCTGGACCTCTTGGATTCTGGACCTTTTGGATTCCGGACTTCTCGGGCTCAGGCCCCCTTGCGCAGGCGCGTCAGGAACGTCTCGACGCTCGGCAGGATGCCGGCGACGATTATGGCGACCCCGTCCTTGGTCGGGTGCAGGCCGTCCGGCAGCGTGAGGCTGCGGTCGCCCGCGACGCCGTCGAGGAAGAACGGGTAGAGGACGAGGCCGTCGCGCTCGGCCAGACGGGGATAGATCGCGTCGAAGCGCTTGCCGTAATCGGGCCCGAGATTCGGCGCCGCCCGCATCCCGGCGAGCATCACCGGGATGCCGCGGGCCTTCAGCCGCGCGACGATCGCCGCGAGGGCTTTTTCGGTGACCGCCGGGTCGGTGCCGCGCAGCATGTCGTTGGCGCCGAGTTCCAGGATCACCCCATCGGTTCCATCCGGCACCGACCAGTCGACCCGGTCGAGCCCGCCGGTCGCGGTGTCGCCGGAGACGCCCGCATTGGCGACCGCGACCGAATGACCACGCGCCTTGAGCGCCGCTTCGAGCTGGACCGGGAAGGCGGCGGCTGCCGGCAGGCCGTAGCCCGCCGTGAGGCTGTCGCCGAGCGCGACGAGGTTCAGGGGGCGGGCCTTCGCGGGGCCGGGGGGGGCGTCCTGCGCATGGAGCGGCGTCACGAGGGTCATCAGCAGCGAAACGATCAGAAATGCGAGTGCCGCGCGGCGGCCATCTTGGCGAACCACCAAGGCACGGCCCATATCGGGCCGGCGGGCCGCCCGTGCTGCGTAGGTTCGTCCCAACACGTCACCTCCGGCGGCGGCCCTTAAGTGGCCGCCGCGCTACAGATCGGCTTTTCCCTCATGACCGACAAGGCCACCGGACCGGCGATCGCGCTCGACGGCGTCGATCTCAGCCTCGGCCGCGGCGCTGCCCGGGTCCACATCCTCAAGGGGATCTCGCTCAGCGTCGCGCCGGGGGAGGCGGTCGGCCTCGTCGGTCCCTCGGGCTCGGGCAAGTCGACCCTGCTGATGACCATGGCGGGGCTGGAGCGGCCGGATTCGGGGAAGGTCGTGGTCGAGGGCACCGACCTCGCCGGGCTCGACGAGGATGCGCTCGCGCGGTTCCGCGGCCGGCGCATCGGCATCGTGTTCCAGTCCTTCCACCTCGTGCCGACCATGACGGCGCTCGAGAACGTCGCGCTGCCGCTCGAACTCGCCGACGCGCCGGATGCGCACGCGCGGGCGTCGCGGGAACTCGAGGCGGTCGGGCTCGGCCACCGGCTGCACCATTACCCGGCCCAGCTCTCCGGCGGCGAGCAGCAGCGCGTCGCCATCGCCCGTGCGGTGGCGCCGGAACCGGCGATCCTGGTGGCCGACGAGCCGACCGGCAATCTCGACGAGGCGACCGGCGCCCAGATCGTCGACCTGCTGTTTGCCCTCAAGCGCGACCGCGGCGCCACCCTGGTGCTGGTCACCCACGATCCCGGCCTCGCCCGCCTGTGCGACCGCACGGTGCGCCTGCGCTCGGGGTTGATCGACATGGCCGTGAGCGCCTGATCCCATGCACGGCAACTTTCCCAAGCTTCCCTTGCCCAAACTCCCCGGCGGGACGCCCGGTCGGCCGTCGCGCCTGCCGCTGACCCTGCGCCTCGCGCTCCGCGAATTGCGCGGGGGCTTGCGCGGCTTCACGGTGCTGCTCGCCTGCATCGCCATCGGGGTCGCCACCATCGCGGGCGTCGCCTCGTTGTCGCGCTCGCTCTCCGACGGGCTCGCCCGCGAAGGGCGAAAGATCCTCGGCGGCGACGTCACCTTCGGGCTGATCCACCGCGAGGCGAGCCCGCAGGAGAGAGCGTTCCTGGACTCGCGCGGCCGGGTCTCGGTCGCGGGCTTCACCCGCGCCATGGCCTCGGCCGGGGACAAGGGCGCGGCTTTGGTCGAGCTGAAGGCGGTCGGGCCCGACTACCCGGCGGTCGGCGCGCTGACGACCGAGCCCTCGATGCCGCCCTCCGCCATCTTCGCCGCCCGCGATGGCATCTATGGCGCCGCCGCCGATCCGGCGCTCCTCGCCCGCCTCGACCTCAAGCTCGGCGACCGGCTCACGGTCGGCGGCGCCGAGATCGCGCTGCGCACGGTGCTGGTCAGCGAACCGGACAAGATCGCCGGCGGCATCGGCTTCGGGCCGCGCCTGATGGTGTCGCTCGATGCGCTCAAGGCCTCGGGCCTGGTCCAGCCCGGCAGCCTCAACCGCTTCGTCTACCGGGTGATGCTGCCTCAAGGCGACGACGCGGCGGTCGAAAAGACCATGGCCGATGCCCGCGCCGCCCTGCCGGAGGCCGGCTGGGAGATCCGCTCGCGGCTCAACGCCGATCCGCGCTTCGCCCGCAGCATCGAGCGCTTCACCCAGTTCCTCACGCTCGTCGGCCTCACCGCGCTTCTCGTCGGTGGCGTCGGCGTCGCCAATGCGGTGCGGGCCTTCGTCGAGCGCAAGCGCGCCTCGATCGCGACCCTCAAGAGCCTCGGTGCTCCCGGGAGCCAGGTGGTCGGCATCTACCTGACGCAGGTGATGCTGATCGCCGGGATCGGCATCGCCTCTGGCCTCGTGATCGGCGCCGTACTGCCCTTCGCGCTCGATGCCGCGTTCGGATCGCTGCTCCCCTTGCCGCTCGACCCGACGCTGGCGCCGGGGGAACTGGTGGTCGCGGCCCTGTACGGCGCGCTGACCGCGCTCGCCTTCGCGATCGGGCCGCTCGGCCGCGCCCACGACGTCGCGGTGTCCGGACTTTTCCGCGATACGGTCGATCCCGACCGGCGCTGGCCTCGGCCGCTCTATCTCGGCATCCTCGGCCTCGCGCTCGCCGGCCTCGTCGGGCTGGCGCTCGCCACCGCCTACGATCGCGGCGTGGCGCTGATCTTCATCGCGGCTTCGGGCCTCGCCTTCGGGCTCCTGCGCCTCGTCGCCCTCGGGCTGATGGCGCTCGCCCGCCGCCTGCCGCGCCCGACCCGCGCCGCGCCGCGTCTGGCGCTCGCCAATCTCCACCGGCCGGGCGCACTGACGCCGTCGATCGTGCTGTCGCTCGGCCTCGGCATCACGCTGCTGGTGGCCTTGAGCCTGATCGACGCCAACATCACCCGGACCCTGACCCGATCGCTGCCCGCCAAGGCGCCGAGCCTGTTCTTCCTCGACATCCCGAGCCGCGATGCGGACGCGTTCGACCAGTTCCTCGGACGGGCCGCGCCGCTGGCCAAGATCGAGCGGGTGCCGATGATGCGCGGGCGGATCACGGCGCTCAACGGCGTGCCGGCCGGCCAGATCAAGGCCGGCGAGGACGCCGCCTGGGTGCTCGACGGCGACCGCGGCATCACCTACGCCGATGATCTGCCGGACGGCTCCACGATCACCTCCGGCCGGTGGTGGAAGGGCGAGGAGGCGACAAAGCCGCTCGTCTCCTTTGACGACCAGCTCGCCCGCAGCCTGAAGCTCAAGGTCGGGGACAGCGTCACCGTCAACGTGCTCGGGCGCAGCCTGACCGTCACCATCGCCAACCTGCGCCACGTCGAATGGCGCAACCTCGGCATCAACTTCGTGATGGTGTTCTCGCCCGGCACTTTCCGGGGCGCGCCGCATAGCGACCTCGCGACGCTCACCCTGCCCGAGGGACCGGATCCCGCCCTCGAAGCCCGGATCCTGCGCGACGCGGCCAGGGAGTTCCCCTCGGTGAGCAGCGTGCGGGTCAAGGACGCGCTCGATGCGGTCAACGACCTCGTGGCCAAGCTCGTCTTCGCGATCCGCGGCGCCAGCGGGGTCGCGGTGGCGACGAGCCTGTTCGTGCTGGCCGGCGCGCTCGCCGCCGGCCACCGGGCTCGGCTCTACGACGCGGTGGTGCTCAAGACCCTCGGCGCCACCCGGGCGCGGCTGCTCTCCGCCTACACGATGGAATACGGTGCCCTCGGCCTCGCCACCGCCGTCTTCGGCCTCGTCGCCGGGACGCTGGCGGGCTGGGTGATCCTCACCAAGGTGATGCATCTCGATTTCGCCCTCGATCTCTCGGGGGCGTTGCTCGCGGCGCTTCTGGCGGTCGTCGTGGCGGTGGGGCTCGGGCTCGCCGGGACCTGGCGCATCCTCGGGCAGAAGCCGGCGCAGTACCTACGAAATCTGTAGGAATGTTAATCCTTCGCATTCCCTGCGGCGGATTGACCTTGGGTTTTTGCGGGATCCGACGGAAGTCGGATCCCCTCACGCCCTTGTGCGCGCTCGCCGCACCCCACATATTCCGGTCAAGGCGGACGGGCCCGCGAGGGCGAGGCCGCCGATCCGACGCGTAAAGCGTCCGAGGGTCGCGTAGGAACCTCGCACCAGGAACATCCACGCTAGAGAGCTTCCGAAGGAATCTCCCATGGCATTCGAGAACAGCCCGTTCCGGCAGGGCAACGCGAGCGGCTACGGGGGCCCCACCGGCTACGCCCCGAGCCAGGTCCAGGTCGACCAGGGCCTGCGCGCGTTCATGCTGGGCGTCTACAACAACATGATCATCGGCCTCGGGATCTCCGGGGTGGTGGCACTCGGCATCAACAAGCTCGCGGTGGCGACCTCGCAGGCGGATGCGGTGGCGCGGATCGGCTCGATCCCGCTGACGCCCATCGGCAAGGCGCTCTACGGCTCGCCGCTGATGTGGGTGATCGCGCTCGCGCCGCTCGCCTTCATCTTCCTGTTCTCGTTCCGGATGGACCGGATGTCGGCCGCCACGGCCCGCACCACCTTCTTCGCCTTTGCGGCGGTGATGGGTGCGTCGCTGTCGACGCTGCTGATCCGCTATACCGGCGCGAGCGTGGTCCAGGTGTTCTTCGTCACGGCGGCGGCCTTCGGCGGCCTGAGCCTCTACGGCTACACCACGACCCGCAGCCTGTCGGGCATCGGCTCGTTCCTGGTGATGGGCCTGATCGGCCTCGTCATCGCCAGCCTGGTGAACATCTTCCTTGCCTCGAGCGCCCTGCAATTCGCCATCTCGGTCATCGGCGTGCTGATCTTCGCTGGCCTGACCGCGTACGACACGCAGAAGCTCAAGGAGATGTACGTCTACGGCAACTTCGACGGCGAGACCGCCGCCAAGGTGTCGGTGTTCGGCGCCCTGACGCTGTACCTGGACTTCATCAACATGTTCCAGTTCCTGCTCTCGCTGATGGGCAACCGCAACAACTAAGAGCACCTATCTAAACCGCATCCATCCTTGCGATTTTAATCGCTTAGCTGGGACGGTGGCGGGTTGTGTTAGGGGCTCTAAGAGGCTTCCGGGGCGGTACGCTGCCCCCTTCGCCCGATCGAAAGCCCCGGCCTGCCGCCGGGGCTTTTTTCGTGTGCGCGGATCCGGACAGCTCGGTTGACGGCCTGTTATCTCTGACTTACGTCAGACGAATGTCGACCGATGCCGTCCGCCGTATCCGCCGCTTCAACCGGGCCGTCACAGCCGAGGTCGGAGCCCTCGACACCTCGTTCCTCGGCCGCGGCCGGCCCCTCGGCGCCGCCCGGGTGCTCAACGCCATCGGGCACGGCCGCGGGGAGGTGGGTGCCTTGCGTGACTATCTCGGGCTCGATTCCGGCCTGCTGAGCCGGCTCCTGCGCAGCCTGGAGGAGGAGGGGCTGGTGGTCACGCTGCCTCATCCGGGCGATGCCCGCCGCCGGGTCGCCGTCCTGACCGAGGCCGGACGGCAGGAATTCGCCGCCTACGAGGCCTTGTCGAACGGCCGGGCGACGGAGCTGCTGGCCCGCTTCCCCAAGGGCGACGAACTCCTGCGCGCCATGGACCTCGTCGCCACGGCGCTCGGCCGCGAGCGGATCGCGGTCGAGGAGACCGACCCGCGCTCCGAGGCCGCCCTGCATTGCCTGACGGAATACTACGCCGAGCTGGGACGGCGGTTCGCCACCGGCTTCGACGTCTCCCTCTCCCGCGATCCCGAGGCCGCCGACATGATGCGCCCGCGCGGCGCCTTCCTGGTCGCGCTGTCGGACGGGCTACCGATCGGCTGCGTCGGCCTCAAGGGCAAGGGTGGGGATAGCGCGGAGATCAAGCGGCTCTGGGTCTGCCCCTCCGCCCGCGGCCTCGGCCTCGCCCGCCGGCTGATGGAGGGGGCGGAGGCGGCGGCGCGGGACCTCGGCATCGCGACCTTGCGCCTCGACACCAACTCGGCGCTTCCCGAGGCGCTGCAGCTCTACCGCCGCACCGGCTGGGTCGAGATCGACCGCTTCAACGACGATCCCTACCCGGATCATTTCTTCGAGAAGCGGTTGCCGGAAACAAGCTCGGTCCTCTTACCCACGTCCTCATCCTGAGGTGCGACCGTAGCGAGCCTCGAAGGAGGGCTCCAGGGATCACGGAGCTATCTGGAGCCCTCCTTCGAGGTCAGTCGATCTCTGATCGACTAAATAGAAACTGGCTCTACGGGTTTGATTTCGCACGCAAATCCAAGGCGCTCGATCTGCCGCACGAGCGCCTTGGCGCGGATGGTCGGGGCCGCCTTGCGGCCGTGATCAGGCCCGGGATCGACGTAAGCCGTGCCGGCCTTGAGCATGTGATAGATCGCGGTCAACATCGAAGCGGCGACCGCGCAGATCGCCTTCTTGGGGCCGCGCCGGCCGCGCAAGCGCTGGAACTGCGCCCTGATGTAGCTCGCCTTCTTGCGCACTCCGGCCCAGGCGGCCTGCACCAAGGCCGTCTTGAGCCAGGGCGCGCCCTTGCGCAGTCGCGTCGAGCGCCGCTTGCCCGCGCTCTCGTCGTTTCTCGGGCACAGCCCGGCCCAGGAGATCAGATGGCCGGCGGTCGGGAAGCGGCTCATGTCGGGGCCGATCTCGGAGAGGATCACCTGCGCGGTGAGGTCACTGATGCCCGGGATCGTCACCAGCAGCTTCACCGCTTCCCGGAAAGGGCCGAGGTCGCGCTCCACCTGCGCGTCGATCTCCGCGATCGCTCGCCCCAACCCGTCGTACTGGCGTAGATGCACACCGAGCAGGAAACGGTGGTGATCCCCGATCCGGCCCGTGAGCGCGGCCCGGATCGCCTCGGGCGCCGCCTTCACCCGCGGGCTGACCAGCGCCTGCAGCCCAGCCGGATCGCGCTCGCCCTTGACCAGCGCGTCGAGCACGGCGCGACCGGACTGGCCCATGATGTCGGTGAGCACCGAGGCGAGCTTGAGGTTGGCCTCCTCGAGGGTCTTCTGGATGCGCTGGACGTGGCTGGCCTGCTCGCGGACCAGTTGCTTGCGGGTGCGCAGCAGGTCGCGCATCGCCTGGGTCTGGGCCTCGGGCACGAAGCTGGCGCGGATCAGGCCGTGGGCGAGCAGGTCGGAGAGCCAGACCGCGTCGGCGACGTCGGTCTTGCGGCCGGGCACGTTCTTGACATGGGCGGCATTGGCCAGGATCAGGGTGCGGCTGTCGGCGTCGAGGACCTGCCAGACCGGGCGCCAGTAGATGCCGGTCGCCTCCATGGCGACATGGGTGCAGGCGTGCTCGTCGAGCCAGGCGGAGAGGTCGAGCAGGGCGGGCGTGGTGGTGGCAAACGTCCGCACCTCACGCTGAACCTAGCTGCTCTCGGCCCGGCGGATGGCTGCGACGACGGTGTCCTTGTGAACATCGAGGGCGGCGCAGCGGGGGTAGAGGACCTTCATCACGATCTCCTTGCCGTCAGGCCGCCGGCGCAGGCTCCCGTGAGATCAAATCTAAATGACGCGCTCCGGGGCTGGCCCGAGGACCGGCCCGTGACGCAAGCGAGGGGACTGAAGAGGAGCCCGGATCCAACTGATACGCGGGGTCTGGCACACCAAAGACGAACCGATCTCTCCGCCGACGGCAAGTCCACTCTGCCATATGTTTCATCCGCAAGGGACCGCGAAGCCGGTGACGAACTGATACGGAATCCGGAAGATCACTTCCGGATTCCGTATCATCAGCCCGCGCGGCGCCTGAGCGAGACCGCTTTCCGCATCGCGAAGCGATCAATCGGAAAGCGTATGACACCTCAGGATGAGGTCGCGGGTGAGACGAGCAGAGGAAGCACGCCGGCGATAGGGCCCCCAACAATTCCTCACCCCCGCGCTCCGCGCAGGATCAGCCGGCTGCCCCGCACCTCGTAGGAGTTCAGCCGCTCCAGGAAACTCATCCCGAGCAGGTTCACGCTGAGCGCCCCCGGCCGGGTCACCAGGGCGGTGATGCGGGTCTCGGTGATCGGGCCGATCGTCACCGTGTCGAGCACCACCGGGGCCGCGGCGGTGCGGCCGTTGGCGGTCTGGACCTGGACCCGGTAGGCGCCCGGCCCCGGATGGAGGCCGAGATGCGCCGCGCTCTCGGCGGTGAGCACCACCGCGCTCGCGCCGGTATCGAAGGCGAAGTCCTGGGCCCGGCCGTTGACCTTGGCCCGCACGGTGAAGCCGCCATCGACCCGCCGGGCGATCACCACCTCGTCGCCGCGCCCGGGCACCGGCTCGCCCGGACTCATCTCGCCGAGCGCCCGGAAGGCCAGGTCCCGGGCCTGGTCGCGATGGGCATAGAGCCAGGCCGCCCCGGCGCCGATCCCGCCCCAGAGCAGGAGCGCGACGAACCCCTCGCCGAACCCGGACCGGAACCGGTTGCCGACGCCGTTCAGCACCATCAGCACGGCGCCGCCGGCGGCGGCGAGCCCGGCCGCCTCGTCGGGGCGCAGGCCCGCGACCTCGCGCCCGCCGGTGAGGGTGAGCGCGTAAGCGCAGGCGAGGAGCAGGAGCCCGATGCCGACGGCGCCCGGCATCGGATCAGGCGATCACCGCCGGGGCCGGCTCGGGTTCCGGCTCGGGGTAGGCGGCGGCGAGCCGCGCCGGCAGGCCCGCCATGATGCGCAGGCGCTCCGGCTCGGACAGGGCGCCCCAGGCGCCGATCTCGGCGCCGGTGCGGCCGCAGCCCTCGCACAGGCCGGTGACGGGATCGAGCACGCAGAGGCGGATGCAGGGAGAGGAGGCGGGCATCAGGCGGGAATCGCGATCACGAGGGCGAGGAGGGCGGCGATCTCGGCCAGTTGCTGGCTCGCCCCGATGACGTCGCCGGTCTGGCCGCCGACGAGGCGCGCGGCCATCCGGGTCAGGGTCCAGGCGGCGAGGAACGCCAGGAGTGCGGCAAGGCCGAGGCCGAGCCAGGGCAGGCCGAGGAGGAAGGCGGCCGCCAGTACGGCGAGGCAGAGCGCCCAGGCGGTGGCATGGGTGGCTTCGGTCGGCCGACCGACCGCATGGGCGGCGCCGTCCGGCCGGGCGGGAGGGAGACGGCAGAGCGGCCACAGGGCGGCGGTGCGCGAGAGCGCGGCCGCCGCCAGGAAGGCCAGGGCGACGCGCCAGCCGATCCGGTCGGCCAACGTCGCCAGGGCGCCGATGCGCAAAGCGTAGGACAGGACCAGGGCCGCGGCCCCGTAGGCGCCGATGCGGCTGTCGCGCATGATCTCGAGGCGCCGGGCGACCGTCGCCCCGCCGCCGAACCCGTCCGCCACGTCGGCGAGGCCGTCCTCGTGGAGCGCCCCGGTGACCAGGGTGGTGAAGGCGAGCGCCAGTGTCGCGGCGAGGAACGGCCCGAGCCCGAGCGCCAGCGACGCCGCCAGCGCGACGGCGCCGGGGGCGCCGATCACCAGGCCGGCGAGCGGCAGCATCCGGGGGAGGTTGCGGAAGTCGGGCGCGGCATGGATGTCGGTCTCGCCGGGCAGGGCCGGGACCGGGAGACGGCTGTAGAAGCGCAGGCAGGCGGCGAGGTCGCGCAAAGGCGGCCAGGGACCGGGTGGGGGAGGCGGCTCGAAGGCATCGTCACCCCTGGTGTCCGCGGCCCGGCCATCCGCTCGGCCGGGCCCGGCGCTCCTCTCCGTCGTCATCACCCACCGCATCCCGACGACATCGACCCGCGCGGAGTCGCGCCTTCGTGCAATTTTGCTGTATCTGCACGCCTCACGAAAGCCCCACCTTCCGGGTTGCCCCCGCAGGACACCGCCCCATGGCCGACACCCCCACCGCCGCCGCCCCGTTCGACGACATCCGCCGCCTGATCGCCACCATGCCGGGGCCGGACGAATCCGCCGCCGCGGAGGTCTCGGCCCGCGACTCGCTGCTCACCAAGCCCGCCGGCAGCCTCGGCCGGCTCGAATTCCTCGCCGCCTGGATGGCCGCCTGGCAGGGCAAGGCGCCGCCGAGCCTCGACCGGCCGCTGGTCTGCGTCTTCGCCGGCAGCCACGGCGTGGCGGCGCAGGGCGTCTCGGCCTATCCCTCCGCCGTCAACCGGCAGATGCTCGACAATTTCGCCGCCGGGGGCGCGGCGATCAACCAGATCTGTGCCGCCTACGGCCTCGGCTTCAAGGTGTTCGACCTCGCCATCGACATGCCGACCGGGGACATCACCGCCGAGCCGGCGATGACCGAGAAGGCCTGCGTCGCTACCATGGCCTTCGGCATGGAGGCGGTGGCGGCGGGCACCGACGGGCTCGCCGTCGGCGAGATGGGCATCGGCAACACCACGGTGGCCGCCGCGATCTACGCCGCGCTCTTTGGCGGCGAGCCGGCAAAGTGGGTCGGCCGTGGCACCGGCATCGACGAGGCGGGCTTTTCCCGCAAGGTCGCGGCGGTGGAAAAGGCGCTGACCTGTCACCAGGGCCACCTCGACGATCCGCTCTCTGTCATGGCCCGCCTCGGCGGCCGCGAGATCGCCGCCATGGCCGGGGCGATCCTGGCGGCGCGGCTGCAGCGGGTGCCGGTGGTGATCGACGGCTACGTCTCGACCGCCGCGGCGGCGCTCCTCCACTCCGTCGATCCCCGCGCCCTCGACCATTGCCTCGCCGGCCACGTCTCGGCGGAAGGCGACCACGCCGCGGTGCTGGAGCGGCTGGGCCTGCGCCCGCTCCTCGATCTCGGGCTCCGCCTCGGCGAGGGCAGCGGCGCGGCGATGGCTTTGGGCCTCGTCAAGGCGGCGGTGGCCTGCCACCGCGAGATGGCGACCTTCGACCAGGCGGGGGTGTCGGGGCCGGTCTGAGACTCCGGGAGCCGATTCCCGCGACGGGACTGAAATCCTCCGCGTCATGCCGGACTCCGCTTTCGCGGTTCCGGGATGACGCGGATACCGAGAGGCTGTCTCTGTAGCTCCAGGCTCTCGATCCCACCCGCGACCTCAGGATGAGGTCGCGGGTGGGATCGAGATGTTCATCGCGATGCTTCCCGTGAGCGCTGCGAACGACGTCGGCTCAGGCGACGGATAGACTCTCCATCCACCTCACGCCGACCGCGCCATCGCCTTGCGCACCCGGCCGACCAGCGCCCAGAGCCGGGGATCGCGCTTGATCCGCCGCTTCAGGCGCGCACCCGCTTCCGCCGCGGCGCCGTAGGCCCGGCCGCGCAGGCTCACCGGGATCACCGCATCGACGAGCGCGATGGTCTCGTCGCAGACGCTCGCCTTGTAGCGCGCCTCGCCGACGCCGAGATCGAGGGCCGTGCGGCCGCGCAAAGCTTGGTCGCGGATCAGGGCCTGGAGCAGCAGGTCGCCGGGGCTGAAGCGGGCGAGCGCGGGGTCGGGATCGAACGAGGTCAGCATGCCGCTGAACCGCGTCGCGTCGACGGCGCCGATGAAGGTGGCGAGGATGCGCCCGCCTTCCGTCCGCAGGGCGTGCAGCTCGAGGGCGCCGGCCCGGTGCGCCTGCGCGAGGAAGGCCCGCGCCGCCGGATCGGCGAAGGGATCGGCGATGCCGGTCTGCGCGAAGCGCACCGCCTTCTGGGCGAGATAGGCGGACAGGATCGCCTCGCCCTCCGGCCCATCCGCCGCGACCCGGTGCGCGACCGGCCCGTGGGCGGCGACCAGCCACTTCTCCTTCTGGCGCAGCTTGCGCCGCGCATCGCCGCTCATGACGCGCTTGAGTACCGCCTCCGGGTCGGCCTCCAGCGCCAGGCCGTAGGCGTCGCTCGGCGAGGCGGTGCCCTGCGCCAGCGGATTCGCCACGCCGTTCCACAGAAGGGGCTGGTCGGGCAGGTGGATCACGTCGATCCCGGCCCGGGCGCCGGCGCGGCGCAGGCCTTGCGCGTAGGATTCCGCCGGCAGGGCCATCGCCTCCGGGCCGGCGAAGAGCGGCATGTGGAAGTTGGCGTGCCGGCCGCCGATCACCCGGCCGACGCGGATGCCGGCCTCGCGGCAGACGAAGAGCGGCAGCAGCGCCACCGGCCGGCCAGTGGGGTCGCGCAGCAGAACCGGGCAGGGGCGGGCGCCCGCAGGCAGGATTCCGGCACAGGCCGCCACCCAGTCGAAGCGCTGATAGGGCGTCATCACCGCGCCGGGCGCCGCCTCGAGGGCGCGCCAGAGCGCCTCGGCCGCCGCGAGGCCGGAAAAGATCTCGGATGCAAGGATGAGGGGCTGCGCCGGGCCGGCCGCCACGCCCTCCGCCGCGAGTTGCATCGTGCCGCTCATCGCCCCACCTCGCCCGTCTCAACCGATGGGGTAGCGGGCAAGCGTGCAGAATCCGCAAACGCCGTAACGAAGCTTTGGCCGATCGGCCTCATCCTCCGGTCATGCTCTCGGCGTCCGCCCGTCACCGCCTGTTCCAGGCCGGCTTTTCCACCATCGCGGCCACCGGGGCCGATCGCTGGCTCGCTCCGGCCGCCCGCGGCCGGGGCGTGATCCTCACGTTCCACCACGTCCGGCCGGACGAGCCGCCGCCGGGCGCCTACGCGCCGAACCGGCTGCTCGCCATCACCCCGGCCTTCCTCGACCGCACCCTCACCGTCCTGCGGGAACGGGGATTCTCGATCGTCCCGCTCTGCGAACTGCCGCGCCGGCTCGGCGAGCCGGGCGAGCCCTTCGCGGTGCTGACCTTCGACGACGGCTACCGCGACAACCTGGAGCACGCCGCTCCCGTTTTGCGCCGCCACGCCGCGCCCTGGACCTTGTTCGTCACCCACGACTACGCCGCCGGGACCGGCCGGCTGTGGTGGATCGAGCTGGAACGGGCGATCCGGGTCCTCGACCGGGTGCAGGTGCCGGAGATCGGGCTCGATTGCCCGGCGATCGGCGACGTGCAGAAATCCGCAGCCTTCGCGGCGAGCTATCGCGGCCTGCGAGCCGGGCCGGAGGAGATTTTACGCGACGTCACCTTGCGCCTGTGCGAGGAGGCCGGGATCGACGCGGGATCGATCGCCCGCGAACTCTGCCTGTCGGGCGACGCGTTGCGCGACCTGTCCCGGGACGAGGCGGTGACGCTCGCCGCCCACACCCTCTCCCACCCGATGCTCGCCAAGCACGATGCCGCCACCGCCCGCCGGGAGATCGTGGAGGGGAGGGCACGCCTCGGCGACCTGCTCGGCCGGGTGCCGGAGCACTTTTCCTATCCGGTCGGCGATTCCAGCGCGGCGGGCCCTCGGGACTTCGCGTTGGCCCGCGAGGCGGGCTACCGCACCGCCGTGACGACCCGGCCCGGCCATCTCTTCCCCGGGCACGCCGCCCACCTGCACGCCCTGCCGCGGGTCTCGGTCAATGGCTGCTTCCAGACCGATGCGGCCTTGCGCGCCCTCCTCTCCGGGGTACCGTTCCTGGCTTGGAACCGGGGCCGGCGGCTCAATGTCGGATAGGGTTCAGCGGTGGCGCCGGCGGCGGTAATGGCGGCTCCCGCCGCCGCTGATGACCGCGAAGCTCGCGCTCTGGCGCCCGCCGCGCAGGCGCCGGGTCCAGCCGCGGCGGCCGCGGGGCGCGGGCTCCACCGCCTCGGCGATGGCCTGTGGCAGGCGCGGGATCGCCGCCGAGACCGCGGCGGCGGCGGCCGCGACGCCCTTCGCGGCGGGGCCGAACAGCGACAGGCACTGGTTGTAGGCGAGATCGCCCTTGATGCGCTCGCAATCGCCGACGGAGCGCGGCGCACCCTGGGCCAGGGCGGCCCCGGCGAGAGGACCGAGGAGGAGGATGAGCGCGAGCGCGTGGCGCATGGGCCTGGGGCTGCCTTGCGGATGTCGAGGGAGATGCCGAAGCGGGAGAGCGCGGGCCGGACGGCTGCGACCCCGGGTCTGGCAGCCCTTTTTGGCGAAAACCCGGCCTTTGCACCATTCAGTTCATGGAACGCGCCTCAGGCCGGGTCGCGGTCGGGCCGTTCCATCCACCGGATCAGCGGCATCAGCGGAATGATCCAGGCGAGCCCGAGGATCGCGTAGAGCACCGACTGCACCAGCGGCGGCGTCTGGGCGATGCGGCTGTCGGCGAGCGCCATGGCGAGGGGCGCGTAGATCAACACGAAGGCGATCATCACGATCGCCCCGACGAAGGAGCGGGTGCGGCGACGCATGGCGGAAAACCTGATGCGGTGGCGGATTGTCAGTCCCGCCTACGCGAGCGCTCGCCCGACGACAATCCGGCCGGCCGACGCAGGGCGACGCCTCGCTGCTTTAGGTTTTTGACAATGCTCTACCCCGCCCGCGACAGCGGCGCCCCGGAATCGTTGCCCGCCCGGGCCGCTGCCAGCAGGGCGTCGCTGCGCGCGCGCCAGGCCGCGATCGCCCGCGCCTTGACCGGGCCGAAGCCGCGGATCTCCTGCGGGGCGGCGAGGAGATCGCGAAGCGCCGCCGGATCGGCCCGGCCGACGAGAGCGAGGGCTTCGTCGATCTGGGCCTCGTAGGCGGCGAGCACCGCCCGCTCCTCCCGCCGCTCGGCGATTAGCCGCAAGGGATCGAGTCGCCGGCCGCGCAAGGTCTTGAGGGCGGCAATCCCGCGCAGGACCGGCAGCAGCCATGGCCCGAAGGCGATCTTGCGCGGCTCGGATTCGCCTGGCCGCGTCCGCGCGAGGAAGGGAGGTGCGAGATGGAAGGTCGGCCTGAGCTTGCTTCCGGGGCCTTGCCCCTCGAACTCCTCGGCGAGGCGGGCCAGGAAGGCGGGATCCGACTGGAGCCGGGCCACCTCGTACTCGTCTTTGACCGCCATCAGCTTGAACAGCGAGTGGGCGACCGCCTCGGCCAGGGCGTCGCCGCCCCGCGCCCGCACCGACGCGACCCGGTCGCGGTAGCGCGCGGCGTAAACTCCGTCCTGATAGGCGGTGAGGTACTCGGCCCGGCGCGCCACCACGCCGTCGAGGTCCTGCGCCGGTGCGGCCTCCGGGGCGAGGTGCCCGTCGACGAAGGCGGGATCGGCGGCGAGCAGCCGGCCCCAGGCCAGCGCCAGGCGGTTGCCCGCCACCGCGACGCCGTTCAGCGTCACCGCCCGGTCGAGGCCCTCGCGCGAGACCGGCACCAGCCCGGATTGCCAGGCAAAGCCGAGGAGCAGCACGTTGGCTCCTTGCGCGTCGCCGGTCAGGCGCGCGGCCATCGCCTGCGCGTCGAGGCTGCGGAGCGCTCCGGCGCGGACCCGGCGGGCGAGCAGGGTCTCCAGCATCCGCGTGTCGATGCGGGCCTTCGGATCGCGCAAGGTGGCGCCGGTCGGAATCTCGTGGGTATTGGCGACGATGCGGGTGCGGGCGGGATCGATCACCGCCGTCGCGTCGGGGCTTGCCGCCACCACGAGGTCGCAGGCGAGCACCGCGTCGGCCCGGCCGCGGTCGATCCGCACCTGGTTGAGCGCCGCCGGTTCCGCTGCGAGGCGCACGAAGGAGAGCACCTGCCCGCCCTTCTGGGCAAAACCCATGAAGTCGAGCACGGTGGCCCCATACCCTTCGAGATGCGCCGCCATGGTGATGAGGGCGCCGACCGTCACCACCCCGGTGCCGCCGACCCCCGCCACCAGGATCTCGTAGGGCTCGGGCCCCAGCGCGGTGTCGGGCTCGGGCAGGGCGGCGGCGCGGGCGGCCACCGTCTCGGGATCGACCGCGACGCCGGGCCGGCGCCGGGGCGCCGCGCCCTCCAGGGTGACGAAGGATGGGCAGAAGCCCTTGAGGCAGGACAGGTCGCTGTTGCAGCCGGTCTGGTCGATGGCACGCTTCACGCCGAACTCGGTCTCGACCGGCACCACCGAGAGGCAGTTCGATTTCCGCTGGCAATCGCCGCACCCCTCGCAGACCAGCGGGTTGATGACCGCGCGCCGCGCCGGGGGCGAGGCTTTGCCCCGCTTGCGCCGGCGCCGCGCCTCGGTGGCGCAGGTCTGGTCGTAGACGAGGACCGTGACGCCCGCGGTCTCGCGCAAGTCCCGCTGCACGGCGTCGAGGTCGTCGCGGTGGTGGACCGTCACGCCGGGGCCGAGGGGATCGCGGGCGGCCGCGCGCGTCACCCGGTCGGGATCGTCCGACACCACCACCACCCGCCGTGCACCCTCGGCCGAGACCAGGCGGGTGATCTGCGGTACGGTGAGCACGCCGTCGACCGGCTGGCCGCCGGTCATCGCCACGGCGTCGTTGTAGAGGATCTTGTAGGTGATGTTCGCCCCGCTCGCGACCGCCTGCCGGATCGCCGCGTGGCCGGAATGGAAATAGGTTCCGTCGCCGAGATTCTGGAAGATGTGGGCCTGGCGGGTGAACGGCGCCTGGCCGGTCCAGTCGACCCCCTCTGCCCCCATCGGCACGATGCCGGTGGTGTCGCGCTCCATCCAGTTCGCCATGAAGTGGCAGCCGATCCCGGCCCGGGCTTGCGAGCCCTCCGGCACCCGGGTCGAGGTGTTGTGTGGGCAGCCGGAGCAGAAATACGGCGTGCGCACCGGCAGCGGCCCGGAGGCGGGAGGGACGACCGGTGCGTCCGGCTCGGAGACATCGAGGCCGAGGCCGCGCAAGGTCCGTCCCAAGATCCCGACGAGGCGGGAGGGTCGCAATTCCTCGATCTCCGGGACGAGCGGCCGGCCCTCCGCATCGTGCTTGCCGAGGATGCGCGGGCGCCGCTCCGCCGGCAGGTCGTACAGCCCGTCGCGCAGCTGGCGCTCGACCAGCGGCGCTTTCTCCTCGATCACCAGCACGGTCTCGACGCCGGCCGCGACACTCGAGATCCCTGCGACGTCCAGCGGATGGACGAGGCCGACCTTCAGCACAGCGACCCCGGCCCGGGCGAGCGAATCCGGATGGTGGCCGAGGAGCCGGCAGGCCTCCATCGCGTCGCCGTGGGCCTTGCCGACCGTGACGACGAGGAGGCGGGGCCGCTCCGGCGCCACGATTAGCCGGTCGAGGGGATTGGCCCGGGCGAAGGCGCGGATCGCGTCGAGCTTGGCCAGCGCCCGGGCCTCGATGGCGAGGCTCGGCAGATCGGGCCAGCGGATGTGCAGGCCGCCCGGCGGCGGGGTGTAGGCCGGCGCCGCGAAGCGGGGCAGCGGCGCGAGATCGACGGAGGCTGCGCCCTCCACCACCTCGGAGATCGCCTTGAACCCGACCCAGGCGCCGGAGAAGCGCGACGCGGCAAAGCCCCACAGGCCGAAGGCTTCGTACTCGGCGATTCCAGCCGGATGGATCACCGGCATGTGCCAGGCCGCCAGCGCCAGGTCGCTCTGGTGCGACATCGAGGAGGAGACGCAGCCATGGTCGTCGCCGGCGACGACCAGCACCCCGCCCTTCGGGCTGCTGCCATAGGCGTTGCCGTGCTTGAGGGCGTCGCCGGAGCGGTCGACGCCGGGGCCCTTGCCGTACCAGAGGCCGAACACGCCCTCCACGGTGGCGGCCGGATCGAGGGCGACTCGCTGGCTGCCGAGCAGGGCCGCCGCCGCCAGGTCCTCGTTGATGCCGGGCTGGAAGCGGATGCCGGCGGCGGCGAGGCGCTCCTTCGCCCGCCACAATTCCTGGTCGACCGCGCCGAGCGGCGAACCGCGATAGCCGGAGACGAGGCCGGCGGTGTTCAGCCCGTCGCGGCGGTCGATCCGGCTTTGCGCCAGGAGAAGGCGCACCAGGGCCTGCGTGCCGGTCATGTAGGCCCGGCCGGCTTCGCGATCGAAGCGGTCGTCGAGGCGGTAGGCACGGTCGAGCTCGGGCATCGGCGGGGTCTCCTCGCCGTCAGGCTATGCCGCTCCCGAAGGCAAAACCTGCCTCTCTGCTTCCCGCCGAGGGCCTCCGGAGGTACGAACGGGGCCGGAAACACCGAAACGAGACATGCCCATGCCCGAACGGGGAGATGCACCGGACCGCTTCGAGCGGGCGATCCTGGACGCGTTGCAGGACGATGCGCGGCTCTCGGTGCAGGATCTCGCGCAGCGGATCGGGCTGTCGAGCTCGCCGACCTGGCGGCGGCTGAAGGCCCTGGAAGAGCGGGGGATCATCCGCGGCTACGTCGCCCTCGTCGATGCGGCGGCGCTCGGCCACGGCCAATGCGTCTTCGCCCACGTGACCCTGGCCAAGCACGACCGGGAGGGCGTGGCCGAGTTCGAGCGCGTGATCGGGCGCCGCGACGAGGTGCTGGAATGCTTTTCCACCACCGGCCAGGCCGATTACCTGCTGCGTGTCGTGGTGCGGGACGCCCAGCACTACGAGCGCTTCCTGCAGGAGGCGGTGTTCTCGTGCCCGGCGGTGCAGCAGATTCACTCGAACTTCGCCCTGCGCGAGGTGAAGTTCAGCGTGAAGGTGCCGACGGGACTGTAGGGGATCGCCAAAAAAGAAGAGCCCGGCCGTGAGGCCGGGCTCCGTTCCGTCGAGGTGACGGACTATGACGACTAGAAGCCGTTGAACTTGTAGTTCAGGCCGGCGCGGACGACCGCGAACTCGGTCTCGCGACGGTACAGGTTGGCCGGGCCGACCGACACCACGCCCGGCGAGAACACCGAGTACTGCGTGCCGTTGGCGGTCTGGGCGAACACGCCGTTGTTGCGGTTGCCCTGATCCAGGTTCACGTACAGGCCTTCGACCTTGAGGGTCACGGCCGACGAACGGAAGAAGTTGAAGAACGAGTCGGTGGGCAGAGCGTACTCGACGCCGCCGCCGACGACCCAGCCGGTCTGGAAGTCGTCGCGCGAGCTGTTGGTCAGACCGAAGTCGCGACCGCCGCCCGAGCCGTAGGCGAAGCCGCCGGTGGCGTACACGAGGGTGCGGTCCCAGGCGTAGCCGAGACGGCCGCGCACGGTGCCGAAGAAGTCCAGGCCCGAGATGCCGTTCGGGTTGAACACCAGGGTGCCCGGAGCCACGCCGCCGCCCGGAACGGTGGCGAAGGCGAAGCGGTTGCGGCTGCGGCCGAAGTCGACGTACTGGGCGTCGGCCTCGATACCCACGACCACGCCCGAGCCCGGGGTGAACTGATAGTTGTAGCCGACCTGGCCGCCGCCGACGAAGCCGTCGTTGCTGTTGCGGTTGCCGAAGGCGACGACGCCGGTGGTCGGCGCGCCGAACTGGTTGATGAACACGCTGTTGGCGGCGGTGGTGCCGGCCGGCACGCCGATCACGGTCGGAGCGCGGGTGTCAGCGGTGTTGAAGCCGTAGCCGGCGTTGAAACCGGCGTAGAAACCCGTCCAGGTGAAGACCGGAACCGGCGTGAAGACCGGCGGCGGGGCGACGCGGCGCGGCAGGTCCGCGGCGAAGGCCGAGCCGGCGACGACGATGCCAGCGAGGGCGGTAGCGCTCTTGAGAAGCGACTTCATGGTACTGGTCCTTCCTACTATGCCGCGGCGATCGCGCCCGTTTGCGGGTCGGCGGCCGTCCGAAGCAGTGTCCCCGACATACCCCGGTAGCTCCGGGAAAGCTGTGTCCTCGCGACAACGCTGGTGGGTTTCACCGCGGCCTTAACGGCTGTTCATCGCGAGCATTCCCTTGGCTCCTTGATCCCCTAACGCGGGCGAATGGCCAAGGTTCACGGGCACACAGATTTTTTTTGCTACGCTTGCCGGAGCAATCCTGACGATCACCGTTCGGCGCCCCAACGGGCTTGCGGCCGCCGCCGGAATCGCCGCGGCACGGAGACCGTCAGGGCGTCACGGCGATGGCCGAGACGAGCCGGCCGTAATCGACCTCCGCCCGGTGGGTGGTGCGGCGGTAGCTGAAGAAGCGGTCCGGATCGGCGTAGGTGCACAGACTCAAGTTCGCCACCTCGCCGATGCCGGCCCGTTCGAGCCGCGCGACGATGTAGGCCGGGAGGTCGAACAGGCTGTGGGACGCGCGCTCGGGGCTGACCGCGAAGTAGCGGGCATTGTCCGGGTCGGCCGTCTCGAACCGCTCGCGGAATTCCGGGCCGACCTCGTAGGCTTGCGGCCCGATCGTGGGCCCGAGCACCGCGACGATGCCGGTGCGCGCGGCGCCCAGGCCCTCCATGGCGGCGAGCGTCGCCTCGATCACGCCGGTGAGCGCGCCCTTCCAGCCGGCATGCGCGGCGCCCACCACCCGGTTGACCGGATCGGCGAACAGGATCGGCCCGCAATCGGCGGTGAGGATTCCGAGCGCCAGACCCGGCACCCGGGTCGCCATCGCGTCGGCGCGGGGGCGCTCCTTCAGGGGCGCCTCGACCACCAGGGCCTCGGCCGAATGGATCTGGTAGAGGCTGATCAGGTTCTCCGAGGGCAGCGCGAGTTGCGCCGTCATGCGGCGGCGGTTCTCCCGCACCCGGGCCGGATCGTCGCCGGAGCCGAGGCCGCCGTTGAGGGAGGCGTAGAGCCCCTCCGACACGCCGCCCTGCCGGGTGAAGAAGGCGTGGCGGATGCCGGAATGGGAGCTCAGCTCGGGCGCTTCGATGAACATCGCTGGCTCCATCCTGGGGCGAGGCGTCCTGCAGGATCGCCGGACAATCGTGTCGAAACCGGGAATTTTTTCTAGAGGCCCGGCAGCGCCGGCTGGTTTGGCCCCGCGAGCCCCATCACCTTGAACAGGTGGCCCATGCCGCGGGGCGTGCGGTCGATCAGGCGGTCGGCCCCGGCCTTCACCGCTTCGGCCTGGACCGGGGTTGCCCGGGCCGCCAGCCGCGCCGCCCGCTGGGCGAGGCCGAGCGCGAGAAGGAAATCGGCTTGCGTCACCGGTCCGTGCACCACGGCGCCTGTGCTCGCGGCGGCGCGGGCGAGCGCGGCGAAATCCACCTGCGCGGTCAGGTCGGTCTCGCCCGGGGCCTCGAGGGGGTCGGCGAATCGGTGGCGCGCCACCGCCTGGAGCGTGTCGGCGGTGCCGCCGTAGAGGTCGCCGTAATCGATGGCGAGCAAGGCACCGCCCTCGTGGGCGAGGCGCCCGGCGATCTGCCGGGTGAGGTCGAGGGCGACGGCCGGCAGAGTCAGGATCGCGCCGGGCGCTCCGTCCGCGGTGATCTCCGGCGTCGGATCCGGGCTCAGGCCGAAGGTGAGGGCATCCCCCTCCAGGCCGACCCGGCGCTCGCACCAGCCGCGCGCGGTGCGCTGGTACTGGCGCACCGGCAGGGCGTCGAAGAACTCGTTCGCCAGCAGAATCGCCCGACCGCCCGGCAGCGTGTCGATGGAATCGTGCCAGGTCGGCGCCGCGTCGGCGAGCGCCCGCCCTTGCGCGGCGCGCAAGGTGGGGCTGGTCTCGACGAGGTGGAGGTCGGCAGCCGCGAGGCAATCGGGGGCCGCCGCCTTGAGGGCGCGGAGGGCATCGGCCATCAGCGTGCCGCGGCCGGGGCCGAGCTCGACGAGGCGAAACGGGCTCGGCCGGCCGAGCCCGTGCCAGACCTCCGCCGTCCACAGCCCGAGCAGCTCGCCGAAGATCTGGCTGATCTCCGGCGCGGTGGTGAAGTCGCCGGCCGCACCCAGGGGATCGCGGGTGCGGTAATAGCCGTGCACGGGATGGCCGAGGCAGAGCGCCATGTAGCGCTCGATGGTGATCGGCCCCTCGACGGCGATCAGGCGGCGTAGCTCGCCGAGGAGCGGCGTCTCGCTCACGCCGATTTCGCTTCCGGCGAATCGCCCTCGGTGGCCTCGTCGAGCCGCGGCCGGGGCCTCGTGTCGCCCCGCAGGGCCCGCACGATGAAGACGGCACCGGCTAGCAGCATCGGCACGCAGAGCAGCATCCCCATGGTGATGCCACCGTCGAGCGCCCCGACATGGGTGCCGAACAGGAAGCCGAGCTGCGGGTCGGGCTCGCGGAAGAACTCGCAGGTGGTCCGCGCGATGGCGTAGCCGACGACGAACAGGCCGCCGAGCAGACCGGGACGGCGGAAGCCGAAGCGCCTGACCGCGATCGCCATCAGGACGAACAGCACCAGCCCTTCGGCGAAGGCCTCGTAGAGCTGGCTCGGATGGCGCGGCAGCGGTCCGCCGTTCGGGAACACGATGGCATAAGGAAAGTCCGGCGCCGGCCGGCCCCACAATTCGCCGTTCACGAAATTGGCGATGCGGCCGAAGAACAGCCCGATCGGCACCACCACGGCGGCGAGATCGAGCATCGCATAGGTGTTGAGGCCGCGGCGGCGGGAGAACAGCACCAGGGCCAGCACCGCCCCGAGGAACCCGCCGTGGAACGACATCCCGCCGCGCCAGATCGCCAGGATCTCGGCCGGATGCGACAGGTAGGCGGCGAGGTTGTAGAACAGCACGTAGCCGATGCGCCCGCCGAGCACGACGCCGAGCGCCACCCAGACGATCAGGTCGTCGATGTCGAGGGCGGTGGGACGGCGCACCGCGCCCCAGAGCGCCGGGGCCGAGACCAGGCGCTTGGCATAGTACCAGCCGCCCACGAGGCCCACGATGTAGGCGAGGGCGTACCACTTGATCTGCAACGGCCCGATCGCAACCGCGACGGGGTCGATGGCCGGGAAGGGCAGGGCGAGGAGCGGAGACATCGGGCGATGAGGTGAACCGGCGGCGGGGCGGCGTCAAGGCGGCCCCCATGCCGCGAAAGCGTGTCGAGCGTGCGGCAGGAGCGTTGCGGGTGAGGGGTTGATTCGGTCTGGTCCGAAACCGGTGCAGGGTGGATCGGCTCTGCCGTGTGGCAGGATTGTCCAGGTGATCCTCCCCCGGCTGGCGCGTTCGTGCTCACCCACGCCGGCGCTGATCCGTTGCGGTGGCTGCTCGTGTGGTGGCTGCTTGCCCTCGCCCTCATCAACCTCGGCAGGATCTGGGCACTATGGCGGACGCGTCAGCTGTCCCTCCGAATCCGCGGCGGCATTCGCGGTCTTCGTTCTCGTCACCGTCGAAGCGGTACCGTTCCGCCTCGTCCACATAACCGGCGCAATGCGCCAGGGGGTGAAGCTCGACGCCCTGATAGGTGCAGTGGAGGCCGAGAGACTGACCTCCGCAGCACTGGAGCCGGCTCGCCCAGATAGGCCTCCTCTCGCCGCAGGGCCCTTCGGCATCGGAAGTTCACGATAGCCGAATGAGCATAGCTGGAATGAAGCTGCGACTCTTCTGCAACATGCGCCAGCGCCGCCCGATCATTCAGAGTGGCGATCGCATCACTCGGCCGCGTCGCACCCCAGCGGTAAGGGCGCAACGATCACGATGCAGCTCGGGATGTGAGAGCAGATACGGCCAGTTCGGGGGGTGGGAGTCCGCTGCCAGGGCTCTCGATGCGAGTCGCAAAGACACGTCGGAAAAACCCTGATTCTTCAAGGGCCCTTGTGCCCGGTGACCAAACTATGCCGAGATCGTGGACAAGAACGCACCCTAAAAGGACAAATTATGGTGTGCGTTGCAGAATGCCTGGCGGAGAGGGAGGGATTCGAACCCCCGATGGACTTGCGCCCATGCCGCATTTCGAGTGCGGTGCATTCAACCGCTCTGCCACCTCTCCGCGGGCGCCGTCGCCAGCGCAGGCGGGGCATTAGCATGGGTTCTCGCCGGACCACAAGCGCGGATCGGCGAGAAACCGAAATTTGGCCGTCAGGCGACGGAGCGGCTGCCCGCGAGGCTGATGCGGCGCTGGCCGGGGTGGCGGGCCTCGGCGCTGCGCGGCGCGGTGCGAGACTGGGCGAACAGCACCGCCCCGGCATGGCCGGCCACCCGCACCAGGTCGGTTTCGGTGCAGGCAGAGGCGACGCGCAGGCCGAGGGCGTGAAGGTGGCTCTTGCCGTACAGGTACGTCGCGAGGCGGGCGCGGGTCGCCGACGGGATGTCGGCGAGCACCGTCTCCACCACCTCCGTATCGCCGCGATAGAGCGTGCCGAGCACGTCGAGCGAAACCGGGCAGTCGTCGGAGAAGGGCAGGCGGGCCTGCGGCGCGGGCATGGGGACCTCGGGATGATTGGGAGTTGCCCGCAGGGTCGCGCGGCGTGCTTAACAGAAGGTTAAGCACAGGCTGGAAATCCCCAACCTGCAAGTCGTCCCGAGACCTGATGCGCCGGGGCCACTGTCCTGCCGGGCGCCGTGCCCCCCCTGCCGCCGCGCCGATCCGTTGTCGCCGCAATGCAGAGGCGGCAGCGTCGGTCTGAAACCTGCGACATCGCCCCGCGGGAGACTGACGGGCCCTCGAAACCGATGGGACGGAACCCGGATTACTCTCCCGCGTTATCAAGCCCCTGCGCCGCGTGGGGTGTCACGGATGCTTGTGGATCGGGTCGACCCAGTAGACGGCTTCCGGCCGTTCGACCGGCTCGATGTCGGTGATGTTGACCACGACCGCCTCGTTGTCGGAGCGTACCAAGACGCATTCCAGCGCCTCGTCCGGCGACGCGTTGATCTCCTGGTGCGGCACGTAGGGCGGCACGTAGATGAAGTCGCCCGGTCCCGCCTCGGCGACGAATTCGAGCCGTTCGCCCCAGCGCATCCGGGCGCGGCCGCGCACCACGTAGATCACGCTCTCGAGCGCGCCGTGATGGTGCACGCCGGTCTTGGCGTCGGGCTCGATCGCCACGGTGCCGGCCCAGATCTTCTGCGCTCCGACCCGCGCGTGGTTGATCGCCGCCTGACGGAACATGCCGGGAGTCTGCGCGGTATTGGGGTCGAGCTTGTCGCCGGTGATCACCCGGACGCCGTCGTGCTTCCAGCGCGGCCCGTCGTGGGGGTGATCATGGGTATGCGAGTGATCATCGGCGTGGTCATGGGGGTCTACCGACATCGGCGGTCTCCGGTTCGTCCAGTCCTGCTTCGTTCAGGTCTGCATCCTGCGCCACGGGGCGACGGCACGCTAGACCGCTCCGTGTCCCTAGCGTTTGTTTTATAGAACGATCATCCGTCGTGCGCGAGGCAGTGGCGTAGAAAACAGCCGCGGCGCAGCGGTTCTGCTCCGGATGCGCTCGCCGGGAAAAGCTTCTTGTCTTTCAAACTGTTCCATAAAAAGAACATTCTCGTTGACAGCGGCGCCCGTTCGGCCGATCCTTTCCAGGCCTTCAGGGGTCGACGAAACGGACCCCTCGCCGCGGTGATTTGAGGCGATTGCGCCGCGAGACCAAACGCTAAAGCACCCGGGCGCCCGCGCGGCGCCTTTGGGCCAACCCGGAGATCTTCAGCGATGCTGCTGTGCCGCATGCTCTTTGCCGGCCGCCCCGTTCCGGCTTGCCCGATTCCGTGTCGCTGCGGCGGCCGCCGCGCCTGAGACGCGCGCCGTCCGCTGAGGGCCCCGAGACCGGCCCGACTCTTGCTAAGCTTATTCCTGAGACATTCTCGCGGCGCCCCGAGCGGCGGCCGCGGCCGGAGACATACGCCCATGCAGCCTGCCCGCATCGTCGAGGTCGGCGAGACCTCCGCCGGCATCGTCGTTCCCGAGACCGATGGCTTCCGGTTCTTCTCCGCCCATCCGGACTTCCACACCCTGGAAGGTCGGGTCTTCCGCAGCCCGCGCCACGCCACCCGCGCGGCCCAGGACCTGCACGCCCGCAAGCGCAGCCGCCGCCTCGCCGCCTGAGCGAAGCGCGTCACGTCGAACAGGGCAGGGGCCGTCCCGGCAGCGGGGCGGCCCCTGCCTCGTCTCAGCGGTTGCGGGCGAGCAGCAGGATCCAGCCGATCCCGATCGTCAGCACCAGGATGCCGATGGTGGCGAAGGCCGGGGTGCCGTGCTCCATCAGCCGCGGCGCGAGCTGGGTGGCGAAGGCCGCCACCACCAGGCCGACCGCGACCCGGGCGGCGGCGCGCTCGATCCCGCGGGTCAGCTTGTCCATGCCCTTGAGCTCGATCTCCACCGTGACTCGGCCCTGCTTGAGGCGCACCAGCATCAGGTGGATCAGCGTCGGCAGCTCGGAGGCCGCGCCGTAGAGCCCGGTCGCCAGGCCCTGGAACCGGCCCTTCAGGTCCTTGACCGAGAATTGCTGCCGCATGTGGCGGCTGACCGTCGGGCCGGCGGCCGCGAACAGGTCGAAGGCCGGGTCGAGCTGGCGCATCACGCCGTCGGCCGTGACCAGCCCCTTGAACAGGATCGCGAGATCGGTCGGCATCGCCAGATCGTTCTCGCGCGCCATGGTCATGAAGTCGGTCAGCACCAGGCCGAGATTGAGCGTCGCGCCGTTGTGGCGGGTGACGAAGGATTGCGAGGCCGCCTCGAGCTTGGTGAGATCCGGGTTGCTGGCGCCGGTCCAGTCGAGCAGGACCGCCATCAGCCCGTCGGCATCCTCCTGCAGCATCGCGCCGATCAGCATCAGGAGCTGCGAGCGGCGGCGCTGCGACAGCCGTCCAACGATGCCGAAATCGATGAAGGCGATCCGGTTGCCGGGCATCGCCAGCAGGTTGCCCGGATGCGGGTCGGCGTGGAAGAGGCCCTCGATCATCGCCATCTGCAGGAAGGCGTCGACGCCGCGCTGGGCCAGCACCTTGCGGTCGAGCCCGGCTTCCTCCAGGCGCTTGGTGTCCGTCGGCGGGATGCCGTGGATGAATTCCTGCACCAGCACCCGCTCGGAGGTGTATTCCCAATAGACCTTCGGGAACACGACGTCGTCGCGATCGGGGAAGAGCGCCGCCAGCATCTCGCAATTGCGGCCCTCGTTGGCGAGGTCGAGTTCCTCGCGCAGGCCGTTGGCGATGTGGCGCATCTGCTCGGTCGGCCGGTAGCGGGCCATCTCGGGCCACTCGGTCTCGACGATACGCGAGGCATGCGACAGGAGCCGCAAATCCGCCTCGATGATCTTCTGGAGCCCCGGGCGCCGGACCTTGACGATCACCTCCTCGCCGGTCTCGAGCTTGGCGCGATAGACCTGGGCGATCGACGCCGAGGCGATCGGGTTGGTGTCGAATTCCGAAAAGATCTCGGCCGGCGGGGCGCCGAGATCGGCCTCCAGCTGCGGCCGGATCACCTCCCAGGGCAGCGGCGCGACCTTGTCGTGCAGCTTGCCGAGTTCCTCGGTCCATTGCGGCGCCAGCAGGTCGGCACGGCTCGCCAGCACCTGGCCGAGCTTGATGAAGGTGGGCCCCAAGGCCTCGATCGCCCGGCGCAGGCGCTCGGGCTGCGACAGGCGGGTGAGGTCGACGGCGGGGGCGCTGCGCCAGGAGAGCCGCGGGATCGCCCGCAGACCGAGCCGGTCGACGACCTTGTTGACCCCGAAACCGATCAGGATGCCGGCGATTTCCTGGAGGCGCTGGCGGTCCCGCGCCGCGACGATGGCGGTTTTCAGCATCTGCGCGTCGACTCTGCTCGGCTGGCATGGGTGGGGGCGCCGGCGGGGGCGGGCCGGACGAATGGGGCGACGCGGGCGGGAGAGCCGCCCGGGCCGATGATGGGGATGGGCGCGCGCCTCGGCATCCTGGTCCTCCCGAACACGTCCGGCTCTTCACGCGACGCTCGCGGCCGCCTCCATGCGCGGTCAACCGGGCGGGACTGGGGCGGCCGGCGCGGGCTGTCCGGCGGTAGCGCATGACCCGGGTGAGCACAATCACATCGGCGCCCGGAGCCATCGAGGCCTGGGCGCTCCAATGCCGCAACACGCCGCCTCACGCTCCGTCCGCTCCCTTCCACGCGCGAAGGCCGGCCCCGGGGAGCCCCGGGACCGGCCTCGTTCCTCGTCGGACGATGGGATGCCGGATTACATCCGGCCGCCGGCTCCTGCGCCGCCGGACTGGCCGGCCTTGGCACCGCCCTCCTGCATCGACTTGCCATCCATCGACTTGCCACCCATGGACTTGCCGTCCATCGACGTGCCGCCCGGCTGGCCGCCGCGCCGGGTGCTGCCGGTGGTCTCCGGGCCGGTGCCGCGGCCGCCCATCTGGCGGTCGTTCGCCTGCCGCTCGTTCATGCCGCGCTCGGACCCGGTGCGGCCGGGCTGGTTGCCGGCGGCCTGCTCGGGCTTGGTGCCGGTGCGCTCACCCATCTCGCGGCGGTCGTTGCCGTCCTTCTTCGTCTCGCCCCGCGACAGGTCGCGGTTGCGCTCGCGGTCCATCCGGCCGTCGCGGCGCTCCTCGCTGCGGCTCAGGCGATCCTCGCGGCGCTCGCTGCGGACGTCCTCACGGCCGCGGACGCTGCCGGTGACGCTGGTCCGCTCGCTGACCGACAGGCGGCGATACTCGGGCGAGCCGACGAGGACGCGCCGGCCGGAGATCACGACGTAGCGGTCGGCGCCGGTGCGCTCGGACACGATCAGGCGACGATATTCCGGCGAGCCGTAGATCACCCGCTGGCCGCGGACCACGACGTACCGGCGCGGTCCGCTCTTCTCGCGGATGACGAGGCGGCGGTACTCGGGCGAGCCGACCCGCACCCGGCGGCCCTCGATCGTCACGAACTCGACCCGGCCGGGACGCACCCGCTGCTCGCGCCGCTCGACCACGACGAGGCGGCGATACTCCGGCGAGCCGTAGATCACCCGCTGACCGGCGATGGTCACATAGCGGCGGCCGCCGACCGTGGTGATCCGGTCCTCGCGCGCCTCGCTGCGGAAGCCGGCCCGGTGCTCGCGATGCTCGATGCGGTCGGCCCGGTCGCCGCGGCGATCCATCCGGCGGTCGCCGTCGCGGCGCTCGTCCATCGCCCGACGGGTGTCGCGGTCGCCTCCGCGTGTGGTCTCGGCACGGTCGCGGGTCCCGTCCTTGCGGTCCGCCGCACCATCCTTGTTCATTGCGGACTCTTTGGCGGACTCCTTGCCGGCGCCCTGGCGGCTCTGCTCGGCGCGGGCCTGGCCCATCCCGGCCTTGCCGGCGTCACCCTTGCCTGTGTCGCCCTTGCCAGCGTCACCTTTGCCCATCTCGCCGCGGGCCTGCTGGCCGGCGCCCATCTGGCCGCCCTGCGCGCCGCCCGGCCCGGCCTTCGGGCCGGACTGGCTCATCTCGCCGCCACGACCCGCCGCACCGCTCGGGCTGGCACCCGGGCTCCCTGCGGTCTGCGCATAGGCCGAAGTGCTGAGCAGCAGCGCGGCCAGTCCAACTGTCAATCTGTTCATGGTCGGTCGCCTCCCTGCGCGCCGGGATTGGGTGCGGCGGCGCTTTGAAGATGCTTCAAAACGCCGACTTCAAAATATCGTTCCGGACTATTCGTCTGTCGTCTGACGTATCGTGCACTCGAACGGCCGAGCTTGCAAATGAAGACTTGCCGTCACGCTGCGCGGCACCGGGCGGACTGGGTCACGTCCCGGCGCCCCGCTCACGCGCGGGCATCGCCGCGCGGAACTGTTTCCGCAGCGCCAACGTTGCTGCGACCGTAGCCGTTTTGTCTCTCGCGCCGACGGCGCGGGAGCGTCGGCACGGCATCGCAACGGGGGTCGAGCGGGCAGGATGGTGGCGGAGCCGATGTCGACGCAGCCCGGACGGGATTGGATGGACCTGTCCAGCCCGCCGCCGCAGGTGAGGACGGACATCCCCGATCCCTCCCGCGCCTCCACCGCCCGCAGCGGCTTCGTCACGGGGCTGGCCTGGATCCGCACCGGCGCGGCGCGGGCCGGGAGCGCCGCCGCAGGGCATTTCCAGCCGGTCGTCTCGGCGGCCGCCGCGCCGCTGCGCCGGGTGGCGCCCGCCTGGCAGGGCGCGGCCAAGCGCGTCGGGTCCCATCCGTTCGCCTCCCGCGCGGCCGGCGCGGCGCGGCGGGCCGGGGCGCTGCCCTGGGGCCGCGCGCTGCTGCTCGCGGGCCTGGGCGTGGTCGGCCTCGCCGCCCTGTTCCTGGTCTGGTGTGCCGCGACGCTGCCGCCCCTGCGCGGGACGCTGCCGACGCCCCGCACCGTCACGGTGCAGGCGCAGGACGGCACGCCGATCGCCCGCCGCGACGTCGCACGGGGGCGGGCGCTCCCCCTGGCCTCGGTGTCGCCGGCCATGATCCAGGCCTTCCTGGCGGCGCAGGATCCGTGGTTCGAGGACGGGTACCGGCTCGATGCCGGAGGGATCGCCGCCGTGATCCGCCGCTCGTTCCGCGACACGATCAGCGACGGCCCCCGCTCCGGCGGCCCGCGCCTGACCCAGCGCCTGGTCCGCCGCGATCTGATCGGGGCGGTTCCCGGCGAGCCGCGCAGCCTCGCCGACCGGGTGCGGGAGGCGATGCTGGTCCTGTGGCTCTCCGCCCGGGAGAGCGACGCGCAGATCCTGGCCCGCGCCCTCGACCTCGCGCGCTTCGGCCCCGACCTCGTCGGGGTCGACGCGGCCGCCCGGACCCTGTTCGGCAAGGAGCCGGCAACGCTCGGCACGGCCGAGGCAGCCTATCTCGCCGGCTCGACCCTCGCCCCCGCCCAGCAGCCCGACCGCGACGTGACGGAGATCCGCGCCCTCGGCCATGCCGTCCTCGACGGCATGGTGATGCGCGGCCGCTTGAGCGCGGCGGAGGCCACGGAGGCCGGGCGGGCGCTCGACGGCCTCAGTCCTGTCGGCACCACGCCGGTGATCCGCAGCGGCTTTCCCGATCTCGTCCTCTCCGGGGCGGCCGACCGCCTCGGCCCCGACGCACCGCGCGAGGCGGTGGTCCGCACCACCCTCGACCGCGACCTCCAGGCGATGGCCGAGAAGGCAGTCGACCGCCGCCTCGACGCCGCCGGTCGCGGCGGCACCCGGGCCGGCCTCCTGGTCCTCGGCCCCGATGGCGGCGTGCAGGCGGTCGTCGCCGGCGGCACCTCCCTCGCGGACACGCCGGCGGCTCGCCGTGCTGCGAGCGCCAGCCTGCGCCATCTCGGGCGCGACGGCCGCCCGGTCTATGACCGGCTCGTCGCCGGGCCGATGCCGGCGGCGGCGCGGCGCACGGCCCTGCTCGCACTGCTCGCCGGCCTCGCCCGCCCGCCGGAAGGAAGCGACGATCCGGCGAGTCGGGACGGTCTGTTCGTCGGCCCGGTCGGTGATCTCCTGGTCGGCACTTATCTGTCGGGGAGTGCGGCCGAGAACGGGGCCGGCGACGGGCCGGAGGCGCTGTTCCAGGATCTCGCCGCCCAGGTGGCGAAGGCCCGCCCGGTGCCCGTCGCCGAGGCGCGCGAGGGCGCCCGGGACAGCGCTCGGGAGACCGGCAGCACGGCCCGGGCCGCCCCCCGCCCGGCCTGGCAGAATCCCGGCGAGCGCCCGGCCGCGAGCCCATCCCTCCGTGGAGTGCCGCGGGTGATCGATACCGGCCGCCTGCGCCTGGATGGGCAATCCGTGCGCCTCGCCGGTGTGGAAGGGCAGGGCGGCGCGCTCGCCCGCGAGTTCCGTCAGTACCTGCGCCGGCGCGAGGTGACATGCCAGGCGGCCGGCGGGGCCGACCTCTACCGCTGCCGGGCCGGCGACCAGGACCTGTCCGAGGTGGTTCTGTTCAACGGCGCCGGGCGGGCTGCGCCGGGCGCTCCGCCGGAACTGCAGGCGGCGGAGGCGAACGCGAAGGCGCGCAAGGCGGGGTTGTGGCAGTGAGGGCTACGGCATTTCCAGATCGCGTTGCAGCACGGTACCCAATAGTGGCCTAAATAGAAACTGGCTCTACGGGTTTGATTTCGCACGCAAATCCAAGGCGCTCGATCTGCCGCACGAGCGCCTTGGCGCGGATGGTCGGGGCCGCCTTGCGGCCGTGATCAGGCCCGGGATCGACGTAAGCCGTGCCGGCCTTGAGCATGTGATAGATCGCGGTCAACATCGAAGCGGCGACCGCGCAGATCGCCTTCTTGGGGCCGCGCCGGCCGCGCAAGCGCTGGAACTGCGCCCTGATGTAGCTCGCCTTCTTGCGCACTCCGGCCCAGGCGGCCTGCACCAAGGCCGTCTTGAGCCAGGGCGCGCCCTTGCGCAGTCGCGTCGAGCGCCGCTTGCCCGCGCTCTCGTCGTTTCTCGGGCACAGCCCGGCCCAGGAGATCAGATGGCCGGCGGTCGGGAAGCGGCTCATGTCGGGGCCGATCTCGGAGAGGATCACCTGCGCGGTGAGGTCACTGATGCCCGGGATCGTCACCAGCAGCTTCACCGCTTCCCGGAAAGGGCCGAGGTCGCGCTCCACCTGCGCGTCGATCTCCGCGATCGCTCGCCCCAACCCGTCGTACTGGCGTAGATGCACACCGAGCAGGAAACGGTGGTGATCCCCGATCCGGCCCGTGAGCGCGGCCCGGATCGCCTCGGGCGCCGCCTTCACCCGCGGGCTGACCAGCGCCTGCAGCCCAGCCGGATCGCGCTCGCCCTTGACCAGCGCGTCGAGCACGGCGCGACCGGACTGGCCCATGATGTCGGTGAGCACCGAGGCGAGCTTGAGGTTGGCCTCCTCGAGGGTCTTCTGGATGCGCTGGACGTGGCTGGCCTGCTCGCGGACCAGTTGCTTGCGGGTGCGCAGCAGGTCGCGCATCGCCTGGGTCTGGGCCTCGGGCACGAAGCTGGCGCGGATCAGGCCGTGGGCGAGCAGGTCGGAGAGCCAGACCGCGTCGGCGACGTCGGTCTTGCGGCCGGGCACGTTCTTGACATGGGCGGCATTGGCCAGGATCAGGGTGCGGCTGTCGGCGTCGAGGACCTGCCAGACCGGGCGCCAGTAGATGCCGGTCGCCTCCATGGCGACATGGGTGCAGGCGTGCTCGTCGAGCCAGGCGGAGAGGTCGAGCAGGGCGGGCGTGGTGGTGGCAAACGTCCGCACCTCACGCTGAACCTAGCTGCTCTCGGCCCGGCGGATGGCTGCGACGACGGTGTCCTTGTGAACATCGAGGGCGGCGCAGCGGGGGTAGAGGACCTTCATCACGATCTCCTTGCCGTCAGGCCGCCGGCGCAGGCTCCCGTGAGATCAAATCTAAATGACGCGCTCCGGGGCTGGCCCGAGGACCGGCCCGTGACGCAAGCGAGGGGACTGAAGAGGAGCCCGGATCCAACTGATACGCGGGGTCTGGCACACCAAAGACGAACCGATCTCTCCGCCGACGGCAAGTCCACTCTGCCATATGTTTCATCCGCAAGGGACCGCGAAGCCGGTGACGAACTGATACGGAATCCGGAAGATCACTTCCGGATTCCGTATCATCAGCCCGCGCGGCGCCTGAGCGAAGCCGCTTTCCGCATCGCGAAGCGATCAACCGGAAAGCGTATGAAACCTGCCGACCATCGGCCTCTCCCACCCTCATCCTCATCCTGAGAGTCTGTCCGGGAAGAATTTGTTTTTTCGGAGCGCGTTGCGGTTCGCGCCGACAGGCGTATGCTTGAGCGATGTGGACGCCTGAGAACCGCCAGCGGTACGACCGCAGCAAGCTTCGCTATCCCACTGATTTGACGGATGAGGAATGGGCGCTTGTTGCTCCCCTTCTCCCGCCGGCTCGACGCGGGGGAAACAAACGAACGGTTGATCTGCGCGAGGTGGTCAACGGCTTGATGTATGTCCTTGGAACGGGGTGCCAATGGCGCGCTATCCCAAAAGATCTACCGCCTCGCTCGACGGTGCATGGCTACTTCGATCTATGGGATTACGACGGAACTCTCCTGCGCATCCATCACACCCTCTACGTTCTCTGCCGCGAACAGGCAGGACGTGAGGCCAGCCCAACGGCAGCGATCATTGACAGCCAGAGCGTCAAGAGCGCGGAAAAAGGGGGCGCACGATCGACCCGTCCGGCTATGATGCGGGCAAGAAGATCAAAGGCAAGAAGCGCCATCTCCTCGTCGATACGCAAGGTCTGCTGATGCATGCTCTGGTGCATCCGGCCGACGTGCAGGATCGTGATGGCGGCGTATGGGTCATGGCGACGCTGTTTAGTCTCTACCCGTTCCTGCTGAAGCTGTATGCAGATGGCGGCTACCAGGGGCCGGTGTTCCGGGAGGCGTTGGAACGGGTCTGCCGGTCTGTGACGGTGGAAATCGTCAAGCGGTCGGATCAGGCGGTCGGGTTCGAGGTCCTGCCCAAGCGCTGGATCGTGGAGCGGACGATTGGTTGGCTCAATCGCTGCCGGCGGCTGGCGAAGGATTGGGAGTGCCGCACCCGCAAGGCGCTGGCTTTCCTGCGCCTTGCTTCCATCCGCATCATGCTCAGAAAACTCTGCCAACAATCAGCATGATCCCGGACAGACACTGAGGTGTTGGTCGATCGAAGATCGACTGACCTCGAAGGAGGGCTCCAGATAGCTCCGCGATCCCTGGAGCCCTCCTTCGAGGCTCACTTCGTTCGAGTGCGATCTTCGATCGCCAGCGCCTCAGGATGAGGTCGTGGGTGGGAGGTGGCGGCCCTTCATGTGAACGGCCCTGTTGTGTACCGTACGCTGCCCCCCCGGGATGACGGAAAGGGTTGCAAGTCCGTCATGCACGATCCGATGTCGGATCGGACGAAGTACCGCTCACACCCCCAGATACGCCGCCGTCACTTCCGGATTGCGGGCGATCTCCGCCGCCTGGCCCTGCAGCCGGATGCGGCCGGTCTCCAGCACGTAGGCGTAATCGGCGACGGCGAGCGCCGCGCTGGCATTCTGCTCGACGAGCAGGATGGTGCGCCCCTCTGCCCGCAGGGAGGCGATGATGGAAAAAATCTCGTCGACGATCAGCGGGGCGAGGCCCATCGAGGGTTCGTCGAGAAGGAGCAGGACCGGCTCGGCCATGAGGGCGCGCCCCATCGCCAGCATCTGCTGCTCGCCGCCCGAGAGGTAGCCCGCCTGCTGGCGCAGGCGCTCGGCGAGCCGGGGAAAGCGCGTCTCGACGGCCGCTTGCCGCCGCGCCGCCTCCGGGCCCGGCACGTGGTAGGCGCCCAGCCGCAGGTTCTCGGCCACCGTCATGTTGGCGAAAACCTGGCGGCCCTCCGGCACCTGCACGATGCCGCGCCGGGCGATGCGGTGGGCCGCCTCGCCGGCGATGTCGACGGGAGCGTCGTCGCCGAACATCACCCGGCCGGACCTGGGCTTCATCAGGCCCGACAGGCTGCGCAGGATCGTGGTCTTGCCGGCGCCGTTCGAGCCGATCAGCGACACGATGCTGCCGCGCCGGACCGACAGGCCGATGCCGTGGACCACGTCGGCCCGGCCGTAGCCGAGGCGCAGGCCTTCGACCGCGAGAAGTTCAGCCGTCACTGCACCGCTCCCCGGCTCACGCTGACCTCGTGGCTGCCGGTGCCGAGATAGGCCTCGATCACCGCCGGATGGGCGCGCACCTCGGCCGGCGTGCCGTCGGCGATCCTGCGGCCGAAATTCAGGACCGTCAGGCGGTCGCACAGGCTCATCACCAGGGGCATGTCGTGCTCGACGAGCAGCAGGGTCAGGCCGCGCTCGTCGCGCAGCCGCCGCAGGAGGCCGAGGAGCGCATGGGTCTCGGCCGGGTTCATGCCGGCGGCGGGCTCGTCGAGGAGGACGAGGCGCGGCTCGCAGGCGAGCGCCCGGGCGATCTCGAGCCGGCGCTGGTCGCCGTAGGGAAGGTCGCCGGCGCGGGTGTCGGCGGCGTCCGCGAGGCCGACGAAGGCCAGGAGATCGCGGGCCTTGGCCTTGGCCTGGCGCTCCTCGGCCCGGAAACCGGGACCGCGCAAGACGATGCCCCAGGTCGAGGTGAGCCGGGTGTGCAGGCCGGTCATCACGTTCTCCAGCACCGTCATCTCGGAGAAGATGCGGATGTTCTGGAACGTGCGGGCAAGCCCGAGCGCGGTACGCCGGTAGGGCGCCAGCCCGTCGAGCGGCTGGTCGCCGAGGCGCACGCTGCCGGCACTGGGGGCCAGCACGCCCGAGACGAGGTTGAACAGGGTGGTCTTGCCGGCGCCGTTCGGGCCGATCAGGCCATGGACGGTGCCGGGCTGGACGACGAAGTCGACCGAATCGACCGCGACGAGGCCCTGGAAGCGGCGGGTGAGACCCTGGACGGTAAGCAGTGCCATGGTCGTCAGCCGGTCCGGGCGATGCGCCAGGGCAGGATGCCCCGCGGCATGAACAGGACGGCGAGCACGATGATCAGGCCGTTCACCATCAGGCGGAAATCGGCGAGCGGCCGCAGCACCTCCGGCAGCAGGGTCAGGATGGTCGAGCCGAGCACCGGTGCCAGCGGCGAGCCGATGCCGCCGAGGAGCGCGTAGCTCAGGATCGTCACTGCGGCCTCGAAGCCGTACTCGTTCGGGCCGATGAACGACGAGACATGGGCCGAGAGGCAGCCCGCCACCCCGGCCATGGCCGACGACACGACGAGGGCCACGAGCCGATAGCGCGGCAGGTTCACCCCCATCACGCCGGCCGCGGCCTCGTCCTCGCGCATCGCCTCCATGGCGCGGCCGACGCGGGAGCGCGCCACCAGCGTCAGGCCGATCAGCAGCACCGCCAGGGTGCCGTAGATCGCCGGCACGCCGCCGCGCTCCGGGATGCTGGAGAGGCCGAGCGCGCCGCCGGCATAATCCCAGTTCAGGAATACGATGCGGGTGATCTCGCCGAGCCCAATCGTCGCGATGGCGAGATAGACGCCGGTGAGCCGGAGCGTCGGCCCGCCGACGACCAGCGCCAGCAGGGCCGGTACGGCGGCCGAGGCCAGCATCGACACGGCGAAGGGCGTGCCGAACTTCATCGAGAGAAGGGCGCCGGTATAAGCGCCGACACCCATGAAGGCGGCCTGGCCGAGGGAGAGCTGGCCCACCGCCAGCACCACGTAGACCGACAGGGCCAGGATGCCGTTCACCCCGATCCCATGGATCAGGCTCTGGTAGGTCCAGTAGAAGTCGTCGAGGGCGTCCCACATGGTCTTCAGGCCCGCTTGGCGGCGGCGCGGCCGAACAGGCCGAGCGGACGGAACCACAGGGTGGCGACGAGGAGCGCGAAGGCGATCATGTCCTTGAGGGTCGAGGAGAGGTAGGCGGCGGTGAGCACCTCGGCGAGGCCGAGCAGCAGACCGGCCAGCAGCGCGCCGCGCAGGTCGCCGAGACCGCCGACGATGATGACCGCGAAGCCCCGCAGCATCATGTGCTCGCCCATGAAGGGCTGGATGGCGTTGAAGTTGAGCCCGACGAGCACCCCCGCCGCGCCGCCGATGGCGCCGGACAGGAACGACACCACCCGCAGCATCAGGGCGCCGTTGATGCCCATGAGCGCCGCGGCGTCCGGGTTCTCGGCCACCGCCCGGATGGCGAGCCCGATCCGCGAGCCGCGCACCAAAGCCAGCAGCGCCAGCATTAGGACGATCGCCGCGGCGAGGATCAGGATCTGCGTGGTCCCGACCCGCACGTCGCCGAGGCTGTAGGCGCCGCCCGAAAACACTTCCGCCGGAAAGCGCCGGATCTCGGTGCCGAGCGCCGCCGCCATGCCGGCATAGAGGAAGAGGGTGGCCCCCAGCGTCACCATCAGCGAGGCGAGCTCGGGCGCCTTCGCCTTGCGCAGGCGGGTGAGGAGCAGCATGTCGAGGAGGACCGCGATCAGGCCGGCGACCAGCGCGCCGACCGGCAGGGCGGCCCAGATCGGCAGGCCGAGCGCTTGCGTGCTCCAGAGCGCCGCGAAGGCCCCCAGCGCGAAGTACACCCCGTAGGTGAGGTTGATGACGCCCATCACCCCGAACATCAGCGTGAAGCCGATGGCGAAGAGGGCGTAGGTTGCGCCGAGCACGACGCCGTTGACGAGCTGCTGCTCAAGCATGGGGGCTGAAGAATTTCGGTAGGGCGCCCGGCGCCCGCTGCGGCCCGGCCTCAGGGCCGAACAGGATGATGGGGATGCGACGTGGCCGATATCGCGCCGCGGGTCAATCGGTGGGGAGTGGCGGGAATTGTTTCAGAATGCAGCGCCTTCCCCTCCCCCTTGTGGGGAGGGGAGGTGCATCACGTCCAGACGTCGCTACTGCAACAGCTGGAACTTGCCGCCCTTCATCACCAGCACCACCACGCCGGAGGTATCCGCCGGGTCGCGGGTGTCGGAGAAAGCGAACGGGCCCATCACGCCGGTGTACTTCACCTTGATCAGCGCATCCTTGATCTTCTCGGAATCGGGCGCGCCGGCCGCGTCGATCGCCTTGGCGACGATGTGCAGGGTGTCGTAGGCCTGGGCCGCGAACTGGTCGGGCAGGTCGCCGCCGTACTTGTCCTTGAAGGCGTTGACGAAGGCTTGGTTGGCGGCGTCCGGCTTGCCGATGAACCACGGGCTGCCGACCAGCGTGCCGTCCGCCGCCTTGCCGGCGATGTCGCCGAGCTTCGGCGAGTTCAGGCCGTTGCCGCCGATGAAGAACACCTTGTCGGGGATGCCGAGCTGGCGCGCCTGCAACTCGATGCCCGAGGCCGCCTCGACCAGCGCCGACAGCACGATCGCGTCCGGGTTCAGCGCCTTGATCTTGGTGAGCTGGGCGGAAAAGTCCGAATCCTTTGCGCCGAAGGTCTCGGTCGTCAGGGTCTCGATGCCGAGTTTTTCCAGCGAGGCTTTCATCACGTCGTAGGCCGACTTGGTGAAGGCGTCGTCGTTGCCGTACATCACGGCGACACGCTTGATGCCGAACTTGTCCTTGGCGGTCTTGAGCGTGACCGGGATGACGTCGGATTCCGGCAGCGAGGTGCGGAAGACGTAAGGGCCGATCGCCGTGATGCCGTTGGCGGTGGTCGAGGTGCCGACGATCGGCACCTTGCGCTCGTTGGCCACGGGGCCGGCGGCGAACATCTCGTTCGACAGGGTGGGGCCGAGGATCAGCGGGACCTTGTCGCGGCCGATGAGCTTGCGGGCGGCGTTGAGCGCCTGCTCCTTGGCGCCGGCCGAATCCTCGTAGACGAGGGCGAGCGGGCGGCCGCCGAGCACGCCGCCGGCCTTGTTGATGTCGGCGAGCGCGAGGTCGAAGCCGCGCTGGATCGCGATCCCGTAGCGGCTGTTCGGCCCGGTCAGGATCTCGATCGCACCGAGCTTCACCGGCGTCTTGTCCTGCGCCTGCGCGCCGGCCAGGTTTCCTCCCAGCAGGCTGCCGCCTAGCAACGCCGCCGCCAGCAGCACCCTCCTCGACATCGACCGCATCCGGGTTCCTCCTCGCAATCCGCTCTTCTCGTTGGGCCGCGCGGCGGCGCGGGCGGGGGCCCGGACCGTCACGCTGGACGAGAGAGCGCCTTAAAGCACTGGAGCGCGGCGGTAAATCGTTTCTCCCGGCCGCGCACATGCGCGAACGGCCCCGCCGAGGGGCGGGGCCGTCCTGGCATGCTGCGAAAGGATGATGGCGCGGGCGCGCACGCCTTTAGAGTGCGCGGTCGAAGCGCAGCTCGCCGGCCTGGCTCTTGATCACCAGCTGCGAGCCGACGATGTCCCATTGGCCCGAGGTGCGCAAAGCGGTGAAGAACTGCATCTCCGAGGCACCGACCGCCTTGTCGCAGTTGCGCTTGGTCAGCGCCAGCGGACCGACCGCCAGGTGCTGCTCCTTGAGCGGGAAGGCGGTCGCCGCAAAGGTGTTGCAGCCGCCGAAGCCGCGGGCGCGGTACTGCTTGTCGATGATGAAGCTCGGCCGCTCGACCCCGGCGAAGGGTTTGCCGTTGAGGCTCACCGCCGTCCAGGTCGAATCGAGCGGGAAGATCTTTTCCTGGGCCTTCATCGGCGGGATGTATTGCGGCGCGTTGGCCTTGTCCCGGTTCTTCTGGCCGTAGCCCAGCATGTTCTGCGCCGAAGCCTGCGTCGCCGACGCCAACAGCGCGACGGCACCGGCGGCCAGCGCAACCTGCATCGCCTTCATCGCATTCCCCATTCGTCTTGTCGTGTTGCGGCGGACCGTAGAGAGGGCACCCCGCGCCCGCAACCCTGGCGGCAGGCGTGGACGCCCCGCATCGGCATCTTGCCGACGACTGTTGCAAATATGCGGCGAGCTTGGCCGTAATATGGCAGGACTCGCGAAAGCTTGTCGGTGTGGCAACGAAAGCGGGGCCTCGCCGTTAGCCAGGATGGCGCGGCGACGGCCGCGGCGTGGATCAGGCACCCAGAGCAAGGGGGACGAGCGTCAGTGAACGGTGCAGACGACATCACGGCGGCGCAGCTGCGCCGGGCACGGGAGCTGCTGGGCTGGTCGGAGGACGATCTGGCCCTGCGCGCCAACGTCGATGCGGAGAGCATCCGCCAGTTCGAGGCCGGCCGCTACCCGCCCTCCGCCGAGCAGCGGGGTGCGATCCGCGGCGCCGTCGTCGCCGCGGGGGTGGAACTGACCGACGGGGCGTATCCGGACGCCCGGCTGCGTGCGGACGATGCACCGGACAAGGGGATCCACCCGAGCGAACTCACCACCGAGAACGATCGCTGAGAGGCTTGAGCACTTGCTGCGATAAGTATGGAGAAATTTATTGCCAGAATATTTTATTGCATAAAGAAATATTTAAACGTAGCCTGGCGCACCGATTAGACGCGCCAGGCTACAAACTTGTTATTATATAAAAATTATAATATATTTTGACGACCGCGTAAGCTAATGCATGCGACATTGTGATTCGCCTGCCATCAATAAATTTCCAGCGGACTGATTATTATGAATAGCAATTTATTTAATGTATATATCAAGCACTCAAAATTGAATATTATAGTTAACATAGATAATAAGGACATCCAAGCCAAGACCTACGCTCTGTAAATAAATTATATCCATTGATGCCATCCAAAATCTGAATTTAACTAACGGACGAACTTATACGCTAACAAATTTCATGAGAGCGCTAGCGCCTTGATATCGAAGCCGGGATCCGCCGCCTGGTCGGGCATCGGGCTCCGTCCCGCCTGGAGCAGGCGGCGGGCGATCATGTGATCGGCCGGACGGTTGAGCGATTCGACCCCGGCGAGGCGCCCGCCCCGGTAGCAGAACACCGAGACGCCCCCTTGTTCGGGGTCGCCCCGGCGCACGGCGAGGTCGTGCGGCTGGCACAGGCCGGCGATCTGCAGCTTGAGCGGCCCCTGGTCGCTCCAGAACCACGGCACCGCCGTGAAGGCGGCGGGCCGGCCGGTGAGGCGCGTGGCGACGCAGCGGGCGCCGTCGACGGCGTTCTGAACCGATTCGATCCGCACCCGGGCGCCGTCGGCGTGGACTGAGGGGAAGCTGGCGCAGTCGCCGATCGCCGAGATCGCCGGATCCGCGGTCGCCAGCATCGCGTCGACGGCGATCCCGTTCTCGACCCTCAAGGCCGCCGCCTTCGCCAGATCGTCGTTGGGCAGCACGCCGATGCCGACGAGGACGAGATCTGCCGCGACCTCGCGCCCATCCGCCAGCGCCACCGCGCGGACGCGGTCCGGCCCGACCAGCCCGGCAACCGCGCTGCCGAACAGGAAGCGCGTGCCGGACGCGACATGCGAGGCCTCGATCAGCGCCGCCATGGTGGACGAGACCGAGCGGCCGAGGGGACGGTCCAGCCCCTCGATCACCGTGATGGAAATCCCTTTCTGGGCGCAGATCGCCGCGAATTCGAGCCCGATGAACCCGGCTCCCACCACCGCGACCGCGCGAGCCCCGGCGAGCGCCGCCTTGAGGGCATCGGCCTCGGCAAGCGTGCGCAGCTGGTAGACGCCGGCCAGACCGGCGCCGGGCACCGGCAGCGGCCGGTTGCGCGAGCCGGTCGCGAGGACGAGGTGGTCGTAAGCGAGTGCCTCTCCGGAGGCGAGGCGCAGGCGTCGCGCCGCCCGGTCGATCGCGACCGCCCGCTCGCCCGCGCGCACGATCAGGCGGTGCTCGGCGAAATAGGCCTCTGGTCGCAAAGACAGGCCCGGCGCATCGGTCTTGCCGAGCATGTAGGCCTTCGACAGGGGCGGCCGACCGTAGGGCAGGCCCGGCTCCTCGCCGACGAGGGTCACCGGGCCGGCATAGCCGCTCTCCCGCAGGGAGGCCCCGAGCTGAAAGCCGGCCTGGCCGGCGCCGACCACCACGATTCCGTTCATCGTCAGGACATACCCTGGAAGCCGCAGCGCCGTCGAGCTTGCGCGCCAGCGTTCCGCTTCATCCTGAACCGTCAGCGGTTCCGGATCCCGGGTTCCGCTCTCGCGGTCCCGGGATGACCCGGAGGGCTTCAATTCGGCCGGCTGATCCGAACAGGTTCCCGGGGTGAGGTGGGAGCCCGAACCGCATCGCCCGGACCGTCCTCAATGCTCTTGCGCCGCCAGCACCGCCTCCGCCCGGATTTCCTCGGTGAGCTGCGCCTTCAGCCGCGAGAATTCGGGGCTGGTCTTCACCGTGTAGTGGCGCGGATGGCCGAGATCGACCGGGACATCGGCCTTGATCCGCCCGGGACGGGCCGTCATCACGATCACCCGCGAAGCCATGAAGATCGCCTCCTCGATGTCGTGGGTGACGAAGATCACGGTCTTGCGCTCGCGCTCCCAGATGCCGAGCAGCAATTCCTGCATCAGCCCGCGGGTCTGGTTGTCGAGCGCCCCGAACGGCTCGTCGAGGAGCAGGATGGCGGGATCGTTGGCGAGCGCCCGGGCGATGGCGGTGCGCTGCTGCATGCCGCCGGAGAGCTGCTTGGGGTAATGCCCCTCGAAGCCGCGCAAGCCCACCTTGTCGATGTAGGACGCGACGATCTCGCGGCGCTGAGGCGCCGGCACGCCGCGCTCGCGCGGGCCGAAGCCGATATTCTCGGCCACGGTGAGCCACGGGAACAGGGTGTAGGACTGGAACACCATGCCCCGGTCGGGGCCGGGCCCGCGTACCTCGCGCCCTTCCACCAGGACGCGGCCGGCGCTCGGCCGGTCGAGCCCGGCGATGATGCGCAGCAGCGTCGACTTCCCGCACCCGGACGGGCCCAGGATGGTGATGAAGTCGTTCTTGGCGACCGTGAGATCGGTGGGCTTGAGGGCCTGGACGGGCTTGGCGCCGCGGATGCCGGGGAAGACCCGCGCCACGCCTTCGACCGCGACCTCGATAGAGTCCCGCATCAGGCGAGCTTCCAGGGAAACAGGAGCCGGTTGGCCGCCTTGAACAGGAAGTCCGAGACGAGGCCGATCAGCCCGATGACGATGATGCCGAAGATAATCTGCCCGGTGGCGAGCAGGGCCTGGCTCTCGATGATCATGTGGCCGATGCCGGACGAGGAGCCGATCAGCTCGGCGACGATGACGTAGGTCCAGGCCCAGCCGAGCACGAGGCGCAGGATCTCGGCGATCTCGGGGGCGGTGGCCGGCAGCAGCACCCGGCGGATGATGCCGGCGTCACCCGCTCCCAGCGTGTAGGCCGCCTCGACGAGATCGCGCCGGACCTGGCCCACCGCGACCGCGATCATCAGGATCAGCTGGAACACCGAGCCGATGAAGATGACGAGCAGCTTCTGCGTCTCGCCGATGCCGGCCCACAGGATCAGGAGCGGCACGAAGGCCGAGGCCGGCAGGTAGCGGGCGAAGGACACGAACGGCTCGAAGAACGCCTCGACCGGCTTGTAGGCCCCCATCATCACGCCGAGCGGCACGGCGATCAGGGCGGCGAGCACGAAGCCCCCGAGCACCCGCCACACCGTGATGCCGATGTCGGACATAAAGTCGAACCGGGTGAGCAGCAGCCAGCCGTCCTGGACCATGGTGATCGGATCGGCCAGGAAGGTCTTCGGGACGAGCCCGCCCAGGGTCGCTGCGGCCCAGGCCGCCACGAACAGCACGAAGAAGCTGAGGCCCAGCAGAACCTTCGCCGGGCCGCCGACCGGTTGCAGCGGGCGCAAGCCGGTCACTGCACGAAGCGCGGGTCGGCGAGGGCGGCGATGTCCGGCTTCTGCCGGATCACGCCGATCTCGAGCAGCAGGTCGGCCGCCTGCTCGGAGAACTTCTGGTGCTCGCCGCCGAAGAACGCCTTGTTGGCGGCCCGGTCCTGCCAGCGCAGGAACTGGGCCGACTTGCCGAAGGCCTCAGCCGTTTGCTTCACGTCGGCGCCCATGATCTCGTAGGACTTTTGCGGGTCCTTGGCGATCATGTCGAGCGCCTCGAAGTAGCTGTCGGCGAGCGCCTTGGCGGCCTTCGGGTTCTGGTCGAGGAATTCGGGCGTGCAGCCGAAGGTGTCCATCACCATCGGGTAGTCGAGGGTGGTGGCGATGATCTTGCCGGCCTGCGGCGCGGCGCGCACCGACGACAGATAGGGCTCGTAGGTCATCGCGGCGTCGTTCTGGCCGGCGATGAAGGCCTGCGCCGCCGGGCCCGGCTCCAGGTTGACGACCTTCACGTCCTTCAGCGACAGGCCGTTGGCCTTGAGGATCCAGGCGAGCCCGAAATACGGCGCGGTGCCGGGCACGGATGCCGCCACCGTCTTGCCCTTCAGGTCCCTGATCGACGAGACGTCGTTGCGCACGGCCAGCCCATCGGCGCCGTAGGACTTGTCGAGCTGGAAGATCTGCTTCGTCGGCACGCCGTTGGCGTTCCACGCCACCCAGGTCTCGACCGTGGTGGCAGCGCATTGCACGTCGCCAGAGCGGATCGCGAGGTGGCGACTCGCCTGCGGGATCTTCTTGAGCGAAACGTCGAGGCCGTTCTTCTTGAAGATGCCGGCTTCCTTGGCGAGCGTCAGGGGGGCGAAGCCGGTCCAGCCGGACAGGCCGACGGTCGCCTTGGTCTCCTGCGCGGCGGCCTGACCGGCCAGCGCGGCCGCGACCACCAAACCTGCGGCAACCGCCTTCATCGTTCCCTCCCGCCGAGCGCACCCGCCAAGCCGATCAGCCAAGCCGACCAGCCAAGCCTCGCCTGTCGTACCGTCGGCGCAGCATTGTGTATAGACATAAGAACGGGCAGCCTGCCCGCCGATCCGGCGCAATCCCCTGTTTGACGGACACTGCACCCGAACGGCCCGGCGCGCGTTGTCGGAGCTGACGCAAGTGTCGCGAGGAGCAGTCGAATGAGCGGAACAACGCGCCCCACCGTGGTGGTGACCGGCGGCAGCGCCGGGGTCGGGCGCGCGGTCGCGGTCGCCTTCGGGCGCCGGGGCTGGAATGTCGGCATCGTGGCCCGGGGCCGGGCGGGCATCGCCGCCGCGGTCGACGAGGTGCGGGCGGTCGGGGGCCGGGCGCTGGGCTACCGGGCCGACGTCGCCGATCCGCGGGCGGTCGACAGGGCGGCGGATGCGTTCGCCGAGGAGTTCGGCGGCATCGACGTCTGGGTCAACAACGCCATGGTGACGGTCTATGCCGAGGTCGCGCAGATGAGCCCGGACGAGTTCCGGCGCGTCACCGAGGTCACCTATCTCGGCCAGGTCCACGGCACGCTGGCGGCCCTGCGCCACATGCAGGCATCGGATCGCGGCACCATCGTGCATGTCGGCTCGGCTTTGGCTTACCGGTCGATCCCGCTGCAATCGGCCTATTGCGCCGCCAAGTCGGCGGTGCGCGGCTTCGTCGACAGCCTGCGCACCGAGTTGCTGCATCACCGCAGCGGTATCCGCCTCACCATGGTGCAGCTACCGGCGGTGAACACGCCGCAATTCGACTGGGCCCGCTCGCGCCTGCCGCGCCGCCTCCAGCCGGTGCCGCCGATCTTCCAGCCCGAGGCGATCGCCGAGGAGATCGTGCGCGCCGCCCACGACGCGCCGCGCGAGCTCTGGATCGGCACCCCGTCCTGGCTCGCGATCCTGGGCGCGCAAGCCGCCCCGGCTTTCAGCGACCATTACCTCGCCCGGCACGGCTATCGGGGCGAGATGACCGACGAGCCGGCCGCGCCCGGGCGGCCCGACAACCTGTACGACCCGGTCGATGCCCACCACGATCACGGCGCCCATGGCCGGTTCGATGGGCAAGCCAAGGGCAGCGTCGTCGCGGCGGATCCGATGTGGCTGCATATCGGGATGATCGCGGCGGCGGGGCTGGTTGGTGGAGCGGCGCTTGCCGCGGCGCGGCGGAGCGGGCGGGGGGAGATTCGTCTCGCTGGTGGCTGATGGGCGAGGGGCTCACCCGCCTTACGCACCGGCTTCTCCGGGACGGCGATCGGGACGAGCATGGCGCGGGTTTCCCCCTCCCCGCCCGCGGGGAGAGGCGAAGCCCGCGCCTTTTCTTAAGCCAGTCAGGCGGGAGCCGCGCGTGACAAAGGCAAGGTCAGGCACGGGCGCGCGACATCACGCCCTCCACGCCGGAAAATCCGACCTACACCACCCGCAACAACACGTGCTTCTTGCGCCCGAAGGACAGCTTCACCACGCCCTCCGGCGTCACGTCGCTCGCGCCGATCACCGCGCGCTCGTCGGTGACGGGCGTATCGTTGATCTTGAGGCCGCCGCTCTTCACCTGCCGGCGCGCTTCGCTGGTCGAGGGCACCAGGCCGGCATGGTCCGGCCCGAAAGCCGAGAGCACGCCGAGCCCGGCTTCGATGACCGCACGCGATACCTCGACGGTCGGCAGGCTCTGGGCGAGCGCGCCCTCCTCGAAGGTGCGCCGCGCCGTCTCGGCAGCACTCTCCGCCGCCTCGCGGCCGTGCAGCAGGGCGGTCGCCTCGGTGGCGAGCACCTTCTTGGCCTCGTTGATCTCCTGGCCCCCGAGCTCTTCGAGCCGGGCGACCTCGTCGAGCGGCATCAGGGTGAACAGGCGCAGGAAGCGGCCGACATCGGCATCCTCGGTGTTGCGCCAGAACTGCCAGTACTCGTACGGGCTCAGCATGTCCGGGTTGAGCCAGACCGCGCCGGAGGCCGTCTTGCCCATCTTGGCGCCGGACGCGGTCGTCATCAGCGGGCAGGTCAGGGCGTGGAGCTGCGGCGTGCCGAGGCGCCGGCCGAGATCGATGCCGGTGACGATGTTGCCCCACTGGTCCGAGCCGCCCATCTGCAGCGTCACGCCGTAGCGGCGGTTCAGCTCGGCGAAGTCGTAGGCCTGCAGGATCATGTAGTTGAATTCCAGGAACGACAGTTCCTGGTCGCGCTCCAGCCGCAGCCGCACGCTGTCCATCGACAGCATCCGGTTGACCGAGAAGTGCCGGCCGATGTCGCGCAGCATCTCGATGTAGTTGAGCGTCGTCAACCACTCGGCGTTGTCGGCCATCAGCGCGGCGTTCGGGCCGGCGCCGAAATCGAGGAAGCGCGAGAAGGTCTTGCCGATCTCGGTCTTGTTGGCCTCGATCTGGTCCAGCGTCAGGATCTTGCGGGTCTCGTCGCGGCCCGACGGGTCGCCGACGCGCGTCGTGCCGCCGCCCATCAGCGCCACCGGCTTGCCGCCGGTCGCCTGGAGCCAGTGCAGCATCATGATCGAGAGCAGGTGGCCGATATGCAGCGACGGCGCCGTGCAGTCGTAGCCGACATAGGCCGTCAGCCGGCCCTCGCGGGCGGCCTCGTCCACGCCCGCGAAATCGGAGCATTGATGGACGTAGCCGCGCTCGATGAGGACGCGGAGGAAGTCGGAACGCGGCGCGAAGTCGGTGGGCGCGGCCATGGAACTCTCGATCGGTCTCGTGAAGGGCGGCGGCCGCGACAGCGCGGTGCCGCCATGCTAGCTCCGTCGGAAGCGGAACGGGTCGGTGCATAGCAGTGCCTGCCCCGAAAGGCACGGGGGCGATTCGGGATGACGATGCGGCGCGCGATCGGGCTGATGAGCGGCACCTCCCTCGACGGCGTCGATGTCGCGTCGATCGAGACCGACGGCGAGACGATCCGGGTCGAGCGCAGCCCCAACGGCTATCTCGAGCCGCTCGGCCCCACCGGCTACCGCGCCTATTCCGACGACGACCGGGCGCTGCTGCGCCAGGCTCTCGTCGATTCCGAGGCCGTGACCGAGCGCAGCGAGCGCCCGGGCTGCTTGAGGGAGGCCGAGGATCTGGTGACCCGCCTCCATGCCGAGGCGGTCGAGAATTTCCTCGCCGAGAACGGCCTGACCGCTGCCGACATCGACGTGATCGGCTTCCACGGCCAGACCGTGGTGCATCGGCCCGACCAGAAGATGAGCGTGCAGATCGGCGACGGGCAAGCGCTCAGCCGTCGGCTGGGCATCAAGGTGGTGTCGGATCTGCGCCACGCCGATATCGAGGCGGGCGGGCAGGGGGCGCCGCTGGTGCCGGTGTTCCACCGGGCGCTGGCCCAGGCCTCGGGCTTCACCGACAGCCTCGGCATCCTCAACATCGGGGGCGTGGCCAATGCGACGCTGATCGCCCGCGACGGCCGGATCCTCGCCTTCGATACCGGGCCCGGCAACGCGCTGATCGACGACTGGATGCGCGAGCGCACCGGCCACGCGCTCGACGACAACGGCCGCACCGCCGCCCGCGGGCGGCCCGACGAGCCGCTGCTGGCCTGGCTGCTGATCCACCCGTTCTTCTCGCGCAAGCCGCCGAAGTCGCTCGATCGCAACTGGTTCTCGCACAAGCTCGCCGGCCAGCTCTCGACCGAGGACGGCGCCGCGACGCTCACCGCCTTCACCGCCCGGGCGGTCGCCCGCGCCCTCGACCACGCCGTCGAGGCGCCGACTCGCTGGATCGTCGCCGGCGGCGGCGCCCGCAACGGAGAGCTGCTGCGCCAGCTCAATTACCACCTGCGCGCCGAGATCACGACGGCGGATGCGATCGGCTGGTCCTCCGCCTTCCTGGAGGCCCAGGCCTTCGCCTATCTGGCGGTGCGCTCGGTGGAGGGCCTACCGATCACCTTCCCGTCGACCACCGGGGTGAGCCAGGCGATCAGCGGCGGCGTTCTGGCGCGGCCGGAGGAGTGACCCCCGCAGCGCCGCTCGGCGCTGAGGCAAGCCCGAATGGGCGCCGGCGTTCATGCGCCGGACGCCCTGCCGGCGGCAAGGCACCAGGGATGCCGGCCGGAAAGGCCGGTGCGGCACCGCAGGGCGTTGCACGCGACCCGCTCCCGCCGCTAAGCGGGCGCGCATGAGCAGCACCTCGACCCTCAGCCTCGCCCCCGCCACGGCGCCCGTCGCCGCCGCGCCCCGGTCCCGCCGCGCCGTGCGGACCTGGCTCTTCGTCATGGCCGCCCTGGTGGTGGCGATGGTGGCGGTCGGCGGCGCGACCCGGCTGACCGGCTCCGGCCTGTCGATCACCGAGTGGAAGCCGGTCACCGGCGCGATCCCGCCGCTCTCAGGGCAAGCCTGGGCCGAGGAATTCGCCAAGTACCAGGCAACGCCGCAATACACGCTGCTCAACCAGGGCATGACCCTGTCCGAGTTCCAGTTCATCTACGGCTGGGAATGGGGCCACCGGCTCCTCGGACGGCTCATCGGCTTCGCGTTCTTCCTGCCGCTCGTGTTCTTCTGGTGGCGCGGCCAGCTCGACCGGCGCCTCGGTCTCAGTCTTCTCGGCCTCGGCGTGCTCGGGGGGCTCCAAGGCGCGGTGGGCTGGATCATGGTGGCGTCGGGCCTCCAGCCGGGCATGACCGCGGTGGCGCCGGTCAAGCTCGCCCTGCACCTGACACTGGCGAGCGCGATCTATGCCGGTCTCGTCTGGCTCGCCGCCGGGCTCGACCGCAGGCGCGACGCGGTCGTGCCGGCGCGGCTCGCGCGGACGGCGCTGGCCCTGATGGCCCTGGTGCTGGTGCAGATCGCGCTCGGCGGCCTCGTCGCGGGCTCCAAGGCGGGGCTGACCTACAACACCTGGCCGCTGATGGATGGCAGCCTCGTCCCCACGGGACTGTTCTCCGGCACGCCCTGGATCGAGAACTTCGTCGACAACGTCACCCTGGTGCAGTTCAACCACCGGCTGACCGCCTACGCGCTCCTGATCCTTGCCGTTCTCCATGCCGTCGACGCGCGGCGCAGGGCGCCCGGCACCGGCGCGGCACGGCGCGCCACGGCCCTCGCCGGCCTCGTCGCCGCGCAGGCGAGCCTCGGCATCGTCACCCTGCTCCTGGTGGTGCCGCTCTGGGCGGGCCTTGCCCACCAGGTCGCCGCCATGCTGGTTCTCGGCATGGCGAGCGCCCATGCCCGGCTCTGCCGGATGCCCAAGGAGGACCGCGCGCCTGCGGCGGCGCTGCGGGCGGCCTGAGTGTCGCGGGAACGTTCGTCCCACGTTCATGCTTGCGCTTTAACCTCGACCGATCGGGAGGCCGTCTCCCGTCGTCGAGGAGCGGAGGCCCGATGCCCGTGCAGGAGCAATCCCTGACCCCGTCCCCAGCCTTGAATGCACGCTTCGCCCCCGACGGCCGGCCCCTGAGCCTCGTCTGGACCTACACGCCGCGCGAGTTGCTGGCCGACGGCGTCGTCCACGTGGTCGGGGTCAGCCTCGGCGTGATCGGTGCCCTGGCGCTGACGATCGGCGCCGTCCTGTCGAAGCTCAGCCCCGCCGAGACGGCGTCGGTCGCGATCTACGCCGCCGGCCTCGTTGCGATGCTCGGCACCTCCGCCGCCTACAACATGTGCCCGGTCGGCCGGCTGAAATGGCGCCTGCGCCGGGCCGACCATGCCACCATCTTCCTGATGATCGCCGGCACCTACACGCCGCTCGTCACCCTCGTCGGCACCGACAGCTTCGCCTTCGGCCTGCTCGCCGGGATCTGGCTCGTGGCGGCGGCGGGCGCGATCGTGAAGCTGACCCTGCCGGGCCGCTTCGACCGGCTGGCCATCGCGCTCTACCTGGCGCTCGGCTGGAGCGGCATCATGGCCTACGAGTCGGTCATCGCCGCCCTGTCGCCCCCGGCCCTGTGGCTGCTCGCCGCCGGCGGCCTGCTCTATTCCCTCGGGGTGATTTTTCACGTCTGGCGGCAATTGCCGTTCCAGAACGCGATCTGGCACGGCTTCGTGCTGGCGGCCGCTGCCTGCCACTACGGCGCGGTGTTCCGCAGCGTGCTCGATGCGGGAATGTGAGGCGCATCGAGCGGGATGGCCCTGCCTCGGCGACGCCGAGATGGGCGTACACCATTCATCCTATCCGGAACCTCAGGACGAGGTCGGGATGGGACGACGCGTACGATACCGTCGAACCAGCGCTCAGAACGGCGTGTAATCCCCGCCATCCGTGATCGTGTCGAGCGCCCGCTCGATCGACGTCACGGCATCCAGCACCATCTGCACCGTGCGCTCGGCCTCGGTGCGCGGCCGGCCAAGGGCGGCGGCGCGGGCGCCGATGTCGTGCAGCTGCTCGGCGATCGTCACCAGGTCGGAGACGACCGACGCGGTGGCGCGGGCGGCGGCATCGGGCGCCGGACGCGGGCGCAGCAGGGGAACGACGTTGCTCATCGGGCCGGACTCTCGCGCAAAGCTCGGGACTCCGCCAGCCGGAGAATCGCAGCCCTCCACACATTCCGCACGGCGCGGCGCGGGAGGCACAGGGGAGGGGCTTTACCGCCGTCGCCGCCCCCGGCGCCTTGACGGGGGGACGGGAGCCGGGCACCCCGGCTGGACTGTCAGATCCAAAACGCCCTCGATTCGACATCCGCGAGTCGGCAGGCCCGAACGTCAGGACCCTCCATGCGCTTCCTTCATGCCGCCGCGGCGTTCACCCTCGCCTGCCTCGCCGCCGCCTGCACCAGCAGCGGCGACCCGCGCGGCACCGGCCTCGCCGAGAGTTTCGACACCAAGAACTACGTGCGCTCGAACGACACCAACGGGACCCAGCGCCGGCCCGACGTGAACCGCGTCTTCACCCAGCCGTCGATCCCGAGCATCTCGAACCGCGGCTTCTGACCCCGTCATCCGGCGGCGAAAGCACCGCAAGATCGCGTCGTGACACGGGATATGACAGTGGCCCGACGCCTGCCGGTCATCGGACTTTCCCAGCCTCAACCTCATCCTGATACCAACGGTCGTTGGAAACGACCTTTGGTTCCGCTCTCGAATTTTCGCCAAGCCTCTGGCTTGAAATCGAAAATTCGAGATGGATCAATGGCCCGATGCGTCAGCATCTTGGGCCATTGGTATGAGGTGTCAGTCGATCAAAGATCGACTGACCTCGAAGGAGGGCTCCAGATGCCACGGCAATTCCTGGAGGCCTCCTTCGAGGCTCAGCGATCTCCGATCGCCCGCACCTCAGGATGAGGTCGCGGGTGGGACGGGCCGGAGCCCGTAGGTGAACGGTCCTGTCGTGCACCGTGACGTTGCAGCCGGCATTCGCTCCAATCAGACATTACTCGAGCGCCGCCGGCCTCCCGTCAGCGCCCGCGGAACAGCGGATGCTCGACCTTGTCGCCCGGATGCAGACCGAGGCGCGCGGCGGTGCCGGCATTGAGCTCGAGCACGCCGAGCACCGGCTCGCCGGAGGTGATGGTGCGGGTCGAGAGCGGCTCGGTATCGGCGGCGATGCGCGCCACCGTGCCGTCGGCGCGGATGAACAGCATGTCGAGCGGCAGGTAGGTGTTCTTCATCCACATCGCGACCGGCTCGGTGCGTTCGAAGTCGAACAGCATGCCGCGGTCGGGCGCCATGGAGCGGCGGAACATCAGCCCCTGGGCGCGCCCGGCATCGTCGCGCATCACCTCGACCTGGAAGGTGTGGCGGCCGTTGCGGGAGGCGATGGTCAGCGGCTCGAACGGACCGTCGGCGAGAACCGCCGAAGGCAGGAGCAGGAGGATGAGGGCGGCGAGGAGCCGGCGGGGGGAGGCCACCAGGGCCGAGGCCGCGAGGGGCCGTGCGAAGCGGAGCGACATGAGGGTGAGCTAGCGCATTCCGCCGCGAAAGGGATGGGGGCTCGGCGACCGGAAACACAGGCGAATCGAAAATGCCGCGCCGCCCGCCTGGCGGCGCACGGCGTGGTGCCAGGCGCTCAGTGCGACGAGGGCGGCCCCGCCCCCACGCTCGCCTCGCTCAGGAGGCGGACCTCGGCGGCCATCAGGCCCTTCGAGCCGTCGCCGTAGCGCACCATGACGTGCTCGCCGGGCTTCAGCTCGGCGATGCCGTAGCGGCGCAGGGTCTCCATGTGGACGAAGATGTCCGGCGTGCCGTCGCCGCGGCTGAGGAAGCCGAAGCCGCGCAGGCGGTTGAACCACTTCACCACCGCGGTCTCCAGGCCGCTGGTCGGCACCACGGTGACGTGGGTGCGCGGCATCGGCAGCTCGGCCGGATGGGTCGCCGTCGACTGGTCGAGGGAGATCACCCGGAAGGCCTGCCAGCCGCGGGGGCGCTGCACCGCCTCGACCACGATCCGCGCGCCCTCGCTGGCGCTCTGGTGGCCGTCGCGGCGCAGGCAGGTGACGTGGAGCAGGACGTCGGCTGCGCCGCTATCCGGCACGATGAAACCGAAGCCCTTCGCCACGTCGAACCACTTGATGCGGCCGCTCACCTCGACGAGTTCGGTCGGGCGTTCCACCGCCGCGTCGAGCACGGGTTTGGTGTCGCGCGCGCCGTCCCCGAACGCACCCGCTGGCCGTTCCCAGGCGTGGCCTGAACCGAACTCGTCCGACATCGTAAGCAACCCACTCGAATCGCGTCGCGCGCTTCACCGGCAGATTAACAAAGTCATGACTCCGGGGAAGCCCAAATCGGCCGAGTTGAGACGGAGAAGGGGTGATGTCCTCGCCGGATTCGCCCGGCCGGCGGGCATTCTGCAATCCGGTGAGGCAAGTTTCCGGAGTCGCGCGCGAGGATTGCGGCACCGACTAAAATCCTACACCCGCTCCTGCGCGTTTTCGTCGCAGGGGCGGACGGGGATGCCGGCCGCGATCCGGCTCGGCTATGAGCACGCCGGCACATGCCGCTTCGGAGACGCCGCGATTCAGACCTCGATTCCCTCCGCTCCGCCCCCTGCCGCCCCGCCCCTTGCCGCCGCGCCGGTCCGGCGCCTCGCCGTCATCGACCTCGCCCGCGGCGTCGCGCTCCTGGCGATGGCGCTCTATCACCTGACCTGGGACCTCGGTTTCCTGCGGCTGACGCCCGAGAATGCCGCCCTGTCGTCGGTCGGGAAGGCGTCGGCGCACGGCATCGCCGGCAGCTTCCTGGTGCTGGTCGGGATCAGCCTCGTTCTGGCAAGGGGCCGGAGAGCCGGGTGGTGGCGCCCCTACCTGGCGCGCCTCGGTCGCATCGCCCTGGCGGCGGTCGCCATCTCGCTCGCCACCTTCTTCCTGTTCCCTGATTCGTGGATCTTCTTCGGCATCCTGCACTGCATCGCCCTGTCGAGCGTGCTGGCCCTGCCGGCGCTCGTGGCGCCGCTGCCGCTGGTCGCGCTCGCCGCTGCTCTCGTCTTCGCCGGCCCGACGCTGGCGGGCCTCACGGGCACACCGGCCGTCCTCGACGCGCCGGGGCTGTACTTCCTCGGGCTCGGCGCCGTCGTGCCGACGACGAACGACTACGTGCCGCTGTTTCCCTGGTTCGGTTTCGTGCTGGCGGGGGTGGGGCTCGGCCGGCTCGCCCTGCCGCGCCTCGCGGCGTCGCGGATCGGAGCCTGGGCGCCGCGCAGCCGGATCGGGCGGCTCGCCACGGGAGCCGGGCGGCACAGCCTCGCGGTCTATCTCGTGCACCAGCCGCTGCTGCTCGGGCTGCTCTACGGGGTCGCGTCGGTGAGCGGGCCGCATCCCCGGGCGGGACAGGCGCAGTTCCTGCGCGAGTACCGGGCCAATTGCGCGGAGGCCGGCGGCGGCACGGCGACCTGCCGGGTGGCGGCGCGCTGCGTGCTGGGGCGCCTGCGCGACGAGGGCCTGTGGCGGGCAGGCGGCGACTTCACGGGCGAGGAGCAGGCCCGGGCGATCGCGGTGTCGCGGACCTGCTTCAGGGAGGCGGGCGGGGGTTGAGCCCCGCCCGATATCGATCAGTCCTTGGCGCGCTCGACGTAGGCGCCGTCCGCCGTCATGACGACGATGCGGGTGCCGGTGCCGATATGCGGCGGCACCAGGGTGCGGATGCCGTTCGAGAGCGTGGCGGGCTTGTAGGACGAGGACGCGGTCTGGCCCTTGGTGACCGGCTCGGTATCCGTCACCTCGAGGGTGACGCGCTGGGGCAGCTCGAGGGCCAGCGGCACGCCGTTATGGGTCGAGAGCATCACCGCCATGCCCTCCTGGAGGTAGGCGGCCTGGTCGCCGATCACGTCCTGCGGCACGGCGATCTGCTCGTAGGATTCCGGGTTCATGAAGTGGAACCCCTCGCCGTCGCTGTACAGGAAGGTGTGCTCCCGGTCCTCGACATAGGCGCGCTCGACCTGCTCGGTGGTGCGGTAGCGCTCCGAGACCTTCACGCCGTCGGTGATCCGGCGCATGTCGAGCTGGGTGACCGGGGTACCCTTGCCGGGATGGATGTTCTCGGCGGAGAGGATCACGTAGAGCCGGCCGTCCTTGTCGACGACGTTGCCTTTGCGGAGTGAGCTGGCGATGACCTTCGGCACGGGGCGAATCCTGGACTGGAAGCGTTGACAGAGAGCGGCGGCGTCCGCCAAGCCGCGGGCGTCGCGCGCCGCGCCGGCAGAGGATGCCTTCGGCCCGCCCTATCGCATCTCAGGCGCCACCGCCAGTCGCCCGCCACTCGATGATAGCCGACCCATGACCTCCGCTTCGCCCTGGTGGGCCCCTCACGTCCATGCCGACCGTCGGCCGCGGCTCCTGGCCCGCAACCGCATCGCCGCCGCCCTGCGGGCGTGGTTTTCGGCCCGCGACTTCGTCGAGGTCGAGGCCGCGATCCTCCAGGTCTCGCCCGGCAACGAGGCGCATCTCTCGGCCTTTTCCACCACGGCGATCGGGCCCGACGGGGCGGAACACCCGCTCTATCTCCACACCTCTCCGGAATTCGCCTGCAAGAAGCTGCTGGCGGCGGGCGAGGCGCGGCTGTTCAGTCTCGGCCCGGTCTACCGCAACCGCGAGCGCGGGGCGCTGCACCACCCGGAATTCACCATGCTCGAATGGTACCGGGCGGGCGAGACCTATGACGGCCTGATGCGGGACTGCGCCGCTATCTTGCGCCTCGCCGCCGAGACGGCCGGCACCACGATCTTCACCTGTCGCGGGATCGAGGCCGATCCCTTCGCCGAGCCGGAGCGGCTCACCGTGGCGGAGGCCTTCCGGCGCCATGCCGGCATCGACCTGCTCGCGACGGTGGCGCCGGATGCGGGCACCGACCGGCCGGCGCTCGCCGCGGCTCTGCACGAGGCCGGCATCCGCACCGCGCCCGATGACACCTGGGCCGACCTGTTCAGCCGGGTGATGGTCGAGCGGGTCGAGCCGGCCCTCGGCCGCGGCCGGGCGACGATCCTGTGCGAGTATCCGATTCCCGAGGCGGCGCTGGCCCGGCCGAGCCCGGCCGATCCGCGGGTGGCGGAGCGGTTCGAGCTCTATGCGTGCGGCGTCGAGCTCGCCAACGCCTTCGGCGAACTGACCGATCCGGCCGAGCAGCGCCGGCGCTTCACCGCCGAGATGCACGAGAAGGAGCGCGTCTACGGCGAGCGCTACCCCCTCGACGAGGATTTTTTGAGTGCTCTCGGGCAGATGCCGGAGGCGAGCGGCATCGCGCTCGGCTTCGACCGGCTCGTCATGCTGGCGACCGGCGCCCGCCGGATCGAGGACGTGATCTGGACGCCGATGGCCGAGTATTCCCAGTCCGAGGGACCACGGTGAGCGGGGCGATCCGCAACGCGGGCGATCTCGCGGCGCGCGGGCTGGTGCCGGCGCAGCGCCTGCCGGCGCTCGAACGGGTGGCGGCGCGCTACGCGGTGTCGATCACCCCGGAGGTGGCCGAGCTGATCGGGGACCCCAACGACGGCATCGGCCGGCAATTCGTGCCGCGGGCCGAGGAGCTGGTCACGACCCCGGAGGAGCGGGCCGACCCGATCGGCGACGAGGCCCATGCGCCGGTCCCCGGCATCGTCCACCGCTATCCCGACCGGGTGCTCCTGAAGCCCCTCCATGTCTGCCCGGTCTATTGCCGCTTCTGCTTCCGCCGCGAGGTGGTGGGGCCGGACGGGCAGGGCAGCCTCACCGAGGCCGAGCTCGATGCGGCCCTGGCCTACATCGCCGCCCGGCCGGAGATCTGGGAGGTGGTGGTGACCGGGGGCGATCCGCTGGTGCTCTCGCCCCGGCGCCTCGGCCGCATCGCATCGGCGCTGAAGGACATCCCGCATGTCCGGGTGCTGCGGCTCCATACCCGCGTGCCGGTGGTCGATCCGGCCCGGGTCGATGCGGCGCTGATCGCGGCGCTCAAGTCGTTCGAGGGCGCGGTGTTCGTCGCGCTCCATGCCAACCACCCGCGGGAATTTTTCGACGACGCCCGCGCGGCCATCGCGCGGCTCGTCGATGCCGGGATCCCGATGGTGAGCCAGTCGGTGCTACTCGCTGGCGTCAACGACGATCCCGACACGCTGGCCGCCCTGATGCGGGCCTTCGTCGAGAACCGGATCAAGCCCTATTACCTGCATCACGGCGACCTCGCCCCGGGCACCGGCCACCTGCGCACCACCCTCGATCACGGCCGGGACCTGATGCGTGCCTTGCGCGGCCGGCTGTCCGGGCTGGCGCAGCCGACCTACGTCCTCGACATCCCGGGCGGATACGGCAAGGTGCCGGTCGGACCGGGCTATCTGGCGGGAGGGCCCGTCGGCTGGACCGTCACCGACCCGACGGGCGCGACCCACGCCTACCCGCCGAGATCTGAGGAGGACACGCCATGCGCAGGCTCTGGGGACGGCTGAGTTCCGTCAACGTGCAGAAGGCGGTGTGGGGGCTCGAAGAGCTGGGTCTCGCTTACGAGCGCATCGAGGCCGGCGGCGCCTTCGGGCGGGTGCGGGATCCGGACTACGTCTCTCTCAATCCCAACAGCCTCGTGCCGGTCATGGAGGAGGACGGCTTCATCCTCTGGGAATCGAACGCGATCCTGCGCTACCTCGCCCGCGGCCACGGTCTCGGCGGGTTGTGGCCGGAGCATCCCCAGGCGGAGGCCCTCGTCGACCAATGGCTCGACTGGCAGGCGACCCGCTTCACGCCCGCGACCCGGGATGCGTTCTGGCAGACCGTGCGTACCCCGCCGGAGAAGCGCGACCAGGCGGTGATCGACCGCTCGGTCGCGGCCTCCGAGGAATGCGCGGCAATCCTCGACGGGCACCTGATGGGCCGCGCCTACGCGGTCGGCGACCATTTCACCGTGGCCGACATCGCGCTCGGCGCCGCGGCGCATCGCTGGCTCCACCTCGACGTGCCGCGCATCGAGCGGCCGGCCCTGCGGGCCTGGTACGAGCGCATCCGGGCCCGGCCCGCCGCCGGCGTGGCGCTGCCGCCCTTGAGCTGAGCCATAGGGCCATGCACCCATGGCGTGGCCGGCCGCCGCCGGATCGGCTACGTCTCGACCCGTCCTTTTCCTCTACGCCCCCGAAGGCCCGATGCCGCTCGACAAGACCCTCCTCGACGCCCTGCAGGCCGTCACCACCGCCACCCTCACCACGGTGCTCCTGAAGAAGGGCATCCGCCGCTGCTGGATGCGCGGGCCGATGCCGCGCTTTGCCGCCGGGCAGCGGGTGGTCGGCCCGGCCTTCACCTTGCGCTTCGTGCCGGCCCGCGAGGATCTGGCGACGCCGGAATCCTGGTCGAGCCCGACCTCGACCCGCGCGGCGATCGAGGCGATGCCCGAGGGCTGCATCGCGGTGGTCGACGCGATGGGGATTCAGGATGCCGGCATCTTCGGCGACATCCTGTGCGCGCGGATGAAGAAGCGCGGCGTCGCGGCGCTGATCACCGACGGCGTCGTGCGCGACGGCGAGGGCGTCGACGGCACCGGCCTGCCGGTCTGGTGCTCGGGCGTCGCGGCGCCGGCCTCGGTGGCGGGCCTCACCTTCGTCGGCTGGGGCGAGCCGGTCGGCTGCGGCGGCGTCGCGGTCTATCCCGACGACATCGTGGTGGCCGACGGCGACGGCGCGGTGCTGATCCCGGCGGCGCTCGCCGAGGAAGTGGCGCTCGCCGCCGTCGAGCAGGAGCGCCTCGAACTCTGGATCATGCGCGAGGTCGACAAGGGGTTGGCCCTGCCGGGCCTCTACCCGCCGAATGCCGAGACCCGCGCCCGCTACGAGGCCGAGACGAACAAGGGCTGAGCCACGCCTGGGCCGGGACGATCCCGGTGTTCTTCGTGCTCTCGAAGGTGCTGTGGTTTCTCGCAGCGCCTTCGAACCTGCTCCTGCTCCTGGTCCTCGCCGGGGCAGGGCTCGCGGGTTCACGACTCGCCTTGCGCTGGCGGCGCCTCGGCCTCGGTCTCGCCGCCGCGTCCGGCCTCGTCCTCCTCGTCGGCGGCGTCTCGCCGCTGGCCTCCCTGGTCTTCGGCCCGCTGGAGAACCGCTTCCCGGAGTTCCGCGACGACGGCACGCCGGTCACCGGCATCGTGGTGCTCGGCGGCGCGGTCGAGACCGGGCTGTCGGCCGCCCGCGGCCAGCTCGTCGTCAACGATGCCGGCGAGCGCATGATCGCGCTCGGCGACCTCGCGCGGCGATACCCGTCGGCCACCCTGGTCTTCGCCGGCGGCTCCGGCCGGCTCACCGGCGACGGCGCGATGTCCGAATCGGAGATCGTGCGCCGACACGCCGCGTCGCTCGGCGTGTCGCCGGAGCGGATCACCTACGACGACCGCTCCCGCAACACCCGCGAGAACGCCGCCTTCAGCGCCGAACTGGTCAAGCCGAAGCCCGGCGAGCGTTGGCTCCTCGTCACCTCGGCCTGGCACATGCCGCGGGCGATGGGCTGCTTCCGCCGCGCCGGCTTCACGGTGACGGCCTATCCGGTCGATTACCGCACCGGGCCGGGTGCCGTCGGGCTCCATTCCACGGCCGGCGACGGCCTGTTCGAACTGGACGTCGCGGTGCGCGAATGGCTCGGCCTCGTGGCGTACCGGGCCTCGGGCTACACCGAGTCGGTGTTTCCGGGGCCCTGATCCGCCGAGCGCGGCAACGACAGCCGGTAGACCCCGCGAAAATCGTCCGGATCCGCCACCACCTTGCCCTTGCGCAGGATGGCGATCCGGCCCTGCTTCATCAGGCGCACCGCCTGGCGGCGGACCGGCTGCATCAGCGGGCCCCAGCCGTCCGGGTGGGGCCCGCCCAGCGCCCGGGCCACCTCGGAGGGGCAGACGGTCTTGTCGGCCCCGCGATCGGTGACGAGGCGCACCAGGGTGAGTTCGATCTCGTAATCGTCAGGGATCATCGTAATCCTGCAGGGCCCGGCGGGCGTCGGAGGCGAATTGGCGCTGCCACATCACGGTGAGCACCATCGCCGTGGTGGCAAACAGCACGTAGGCGCTGACGAACCACCCGAGATAGGCCAGCGCGAAGAAGAACGCACGCTGCCCGCGGTTGAAATGGCCGCCCGCCACCACGTTCATGGCCGCCGCCCGCCGCGCCGCCCGCTCGATCCGGACCGGATCGCCGTCGCGCGGCGGCACCGCGCCGATCAGGATCGCGCCGTAGTTGAACAGCCGGTAGGCCCAGGCGAACTTGAAGAAGGCGTAGACGAAGATCAGGGCGAGGCCCGCCACCTTGATCTCCCACACCGCCCGGGTCATCGGCGCGCCGAAGGGCAGGGTGGAGAACAGCGTCAGGGCATCGTCGGCGGAGCGCGACAGGGTGAGCGCGCTGCCCAAGGCGATCAGCGCCGTCGAGGCGAAGAAGGCGGTGCCGTTCTGGAGCGAGGCGTTGATGGTGGTGTCGACCACCCGGTTCTCGCGCACGATCTGCTGGTCGGCCCAGGCGTGGCGGTAGCGGTTCATCATGCCGTTGAGGCTGCGCTTGCCGCCCGACAGATGCTCGACCGCGTAGGAATAGCCCCACCATGCCGAGAGGAAGCAGAGCAGGGCCGCGAGGTCGAGGAGCGAGAAACTGCTGCCCAGATCCGGATGCATGCCGGGCCCCGTCAGGCGGTCGGCAGGATCTGCACGCCGCGCGTGCCGGCAGGGCCCGCGGCCTCGCGCTCGCCGACCGTCAGCTCCTCCACCCTGGCGCCGGGCGGGCCCTGTCTGCAGGCCTCGATCACCGCCGCGACGGCATCGACCGGCCCGGCGAGATGCGCTTCCACGCTGCCGTCGTGCCGGTTGCGCACGGTGCCGGAGAGGCCGCGCGCCTCCGCCACGCCCTTGGTCCAGGCCCGGTAGCCGACGCCCTGGACCCGGCCCCGGACGATGATCTCCACGCTGCGGTGTCCGCTCACCAAAGTCCGCTCCCCGCACATGCCGCCGGGGCGGGCTCTAGAGCATTTCCAGGTCTTAGGGGAGAGTCTTCACGACGTGGGCCGTCAGGCGCTCGCCGCCACCAGCGGGCGGACCGAGACGTTCGTGCGCAGCGCGGGCGCCCGGAAGCGCACGAGGTCGGCGAGCGGCACGAAGGCGTCCGGCGCGGCGCCGCCGACCCGGGTGCCGAAGCCCAGCGCGAAGGAGAGGGTGAGCTTGCGGTCGGGCGCGATGCCGAAGGCGTCGAGCGCGGCGGCGAACGCCTCGCGGAAGCTGCGCACGCCGCACCAGCTCTTCTCCGAGAGGTGGAGCGGCCATTCCCAATGGCCGTCCGGCCGCCGGGCGTTCAGGGTGTCGCGGTCGATGAAGTAGCCGGTCTCCCGGTGCTCCAGGCCCTCCGCGTGGAGGCGCCAGTCCCGGTTCTCGAACAGCGGGGCGGAATCGGCCGCGTCGTCGTCCAGACGGGTGGTCGCCATGCGGGTCTCCCATGGTTCCACTGCGACGCCGCGCCGCCTCCCGGACCGGCCCGCCGCATGGAACATTTAAGGAACACTGGGCTGATTTGCACAGGTCGTCAACAGGGATCGACGAAGATTTCTCGACTGCCGGCGCGTTGCCAAACCGCGCTCCGGATGCCACCTGAATCCGGTGATGACGGGGAGACAGATGGAGCGCAGCCGCAAGGGGCAGGATGCGGGTTCGCGGGAGCCGGGCCCCGATCTCGAGGCCCTGCGCCGCCTCGAGGCGTTGCAGCCGGCCTATGAGCGCCTGCGCGCCGACCGGATCCGGGCCGAGAGCGACGTCGAGCGCCTGACCGCGGAACTCGCCGCCGCCCGGGCCCAGGCCCGCGAGGAGCTGGGCACCGACGACGAGGCCGAGATCCGCCGGATGATCGAGGAGGCCCGGGCCGAGAATGCCCGCCGGGTCGAGGCCTTCGCGCAATCCCTGCGCGCGGTCCAGGACCGCCTCGACGCCCTCGATGCGGGCCGCTGAGACGCGCCCGTGACCCCTGCCGAGATCCAGGACGCGCTGACCCGCGCCGACCGCCGGCTCGCCCGCCTGGAGGCGACCCGCGACGGCGACCGGAAGAACCTCGCGGAGCGCACGCGGCTCGTCGCCGCCGGCAAGGGCCGGCTCGCCCAGCGCGACGCGGTCGATACCTACCTGCGCGAGTTGCAGCAGGACGCCAACCGGCGCAGCGTCGCGACCTTCGAGACCCTGCTCACCGCCCTGGTCCAGGAGGTCCTGCCCGGCGAGAAGCCGGTGCGCCTCGACCTCACCACCGAGCGCGGCCTGCCGGCCCTCGATATCGGGGTCGAGCGCCCGGATGGCGGGCGCGAGGACGTGCTGGAGGACAATGGCGGCGCGATGACCAACGTGGTCGGGATGGCGCTGCGCCTGATCGCGGTGGTCAAGGCCGGCGTCGGCCGCTTCCTCGCCCTTGACGAGGCCGATTGCTGGATCGCGCCCGACCGCGTGCCGGCCTTCTACCGGGTGCTCGACGACGGCGCCGCCCGGCTCGGGGTGCAATGCCTGGCGATCTCCCACCACGACGTGGCCGGGTTCGATGCCGGCCTCACCGTCAGCCGCATCGCCGGCCGGCCCGAGACGGGGGTGGCGATCGAGGGGCCGGCGGCGGCCTGCGCCGCCGAGTGGTCTCCCGAGATGCGGGGCTTCCGCTTCATCCGCCTGGTCGACGTCCAGGGGTTTGCCGACGCGACCCTGCCGCTCGCGCCCGGGGTCAACGCGCTCGTCGGGCCGAACAACCACGGCAAGTCGACGGTGATCCGGGCGCTCCGCGCCGTGTTCTACGGCGAGGTGCGCGACAGCCTGGTGCGGGCCGGCGCGAATGCCGCGCGGGTCGAGATCGGCGTCGCCGGGGGGCGGGTGCTGCGCTACGTCCGCCAGCCCAAGCGCACGCCCGTCAACCTGTGGTCGCTGCACGAGGCGGACGGGGCGCTGGTGCAGGAGAGCGGCACCACCTTCGAGACCGGCGGGCGCGACGTGCCGGCATGGGTCGAGCGGCTGTTCGGCATCACCCGGGTCGAGGAACTGGACGTCCACGTCGCGCACCAGAAATTCCCGGTCTTCCTGCTCGGCGAGAAGCCGGCCCGGCGCTCGGCGGTCCTGTCGATCGGCCGCGAGGCCGGGCTGATCCGCGACATGCAGGCGCTCCAGCGCGAGCGCGTCACCGAGGACCAGCGCACGATCCGCGAGGGCGAGCGCGAGATCGCCCGCCTGCGCGAGAGCGTGGCCGCCCTCGACGGGCTCGACGCCCTGGCGGAGATCCTGCGCGGGCTGCACGATCAGGCCGGCGCTCTCGCCGAGGACGCGGCCCGCCTGCGCGATCGCACGGCCCTGACCGAGCGGCTCGCCCGCGCCTCCCGCCTCGCGACCGGCGCCGCCGCCCGCGCCCGCGCCCTGGCCGACCTGCCGGGGCCGGAGGTCGGGGCCGAGTTGGGGCGCCGCCTCGCCGAGGCGCGCAACCGGGCGGCCCTGGGCCGCCGGGTGATCGCCGCCGCCGCCGATCTCGCCGCCGCGCAGGGCAGGGGGGCGGCCTTGGCCGACCTGCCGCCGGACGCGCCGATTCCGCGGGAGACGGCGCAGGCCGCGGCCCATGCCGCCCGCTTGAGCCGCCTGGCCCGCGGCCTCGCCCAGGCGCAGGCGCGGGAAGCGACCCTGCGCGACCTGCCGGCGGCACCCTCGCCGGTGCTCCGCCGGGATGCCGCCGCGACCGGCCGGCGCCTCGCCGGGATCCGCGACCGCCTCGCCGAGGCCGAGGCCCGGGCGGCGGCGGCCCGCGACGGCCTCGCCGCGGCGGAGGCCGAGATGGCGGAGGTGCTGGCCTCGACCGGCGGGCGCTGCCCCGCCTGCGGCAATCCGGCTGCGCCGGCATCCCTTCTCGCCGGCCACCGCCACGGAAAGGCGGCATGATCCTCGGACGCGAGCGGCTCGACGCCGCGCCGGTGCCTTGCGCCGGTCTCCTCGTCATCGGCGATCCGCACGTCTCGTCGCGCCGCCCCGGCCGGCGCAAGGACCCGGACTGGCCGGCGCCGATTCTCGCCAAGCTCGAGCATTGCGTCGCCCTCGCCAACGACCGCGACCTCGCGCCCGTGCTCCTCGGCGATCTGTTCGAGCGGCCGGTGGAGCCGGACGAGAGCCTGAAGTCGCGCCTGATTCGCATCCTCAAGGCGTTCCGGCACCGGCCGCTGGCCAATGTCGGCAACCACGACATCCGCCACACCCGCCTCTCCGACGGCGACAGCCTGGCGATGCTGGCGGTGAGCGACGTCCTCGACGCGGTGCCGGAATCCGGTCCGGCGGCGCACTACCACATCGGTGGGCGCCTGATCGGCCTCGGCGCCACGCCGTTCGGGCAGGCGATCCCGACCGATGCGCGCGGGCTGTTTCCGGGATCCGACGCCGTCGTCTGGCTCACCCACCACGACCTCGCCTTCGGGGCGGGCTATCCCGGCGCGGTGCCGCCGGAGGCGATCCAAGGTTGCGCCCTGGCGCTGAACGGCCATGTCCACAAGCGCCACTCGGCCATACGGATCGGCGACACGCTGTGGGTCAATCCCGGCAACATCACCCGCGGCTCGGTCGACCTGATCGCCCATGTGCCGGCCGTCTTCGTGCTCTCGGGCGATCTCTCCCTCACCGAGGAGCGTCTGCCCTACACCGTGGACGTGTTCGACCTCACCGGCCGCCAGGTCGCCGCCGATGCCTCGCAAGAGGCGATCGGCCGGATCGAGAGCGCCTTCGTGTCCCTGCTCCAGGCCGAGACTACCACCGACCTCGCGCGCAGCGACGACGGCGCCCTGATCCGCGAGGAGATCGAGGCGAAGTTTTTTCGCGACGAGACCCCGGAGCCGGTGCGGGCGGCGATCCGTTCGCTGGTCGAGGCGGCGGTGGCGAAGCGGGGTGGTTGACGATCCGGGCAGTGCCCGGGCGCGGGACGCGAAAGGGTACGGCCCCTGATCCGAGCTGGAAGCAGGCTTCGGGGCCGGTCAGCCCGCGGTTGCCCTCGCCTCCATCGCCTGGGCGAAGTCGAGGTTGGTCGGCTCGGGGCGGACGCGGGCGAGCACCGTGGCGGCATCCTCGGGGGAGGCTTCGCGCAGGGCGAAACCGCCGGCCCAGGCCCGGCCGCTGCCGCGGAGGTAGAAGCCGAAATGCAAGGTCTCGGCTTCGGTCGGAACATCGAGCACGATGCGTCGGCTGGTCCAGCCTCGGGTACCTGTGAGCGGCCCGTCCGTCGCGCGCTCCTCCATGTTGTCGAACGCGACGGTCCGGCCGATCGCCGCATCGGCCCGCAGCCATAGGGTAGCGGCACCAGCGACGTCCCGAACCCGAAGGTCGGCGCTGAGGCAGACTCGTCGTCCGCGATAGGGAGCGGCCACGATGCTCTGCATCATCGTGGCGAACCCCTTCTCCATCGCCGCGTAGGCGGGATCGTCCTCGGCGTAGCGGCAGCGGATCAGCGCTGCCCGACCGTCCCCGTAAGGCATCGCGGGATCGATGCCCATGTCGTAGAGGTGCGGCTTCGAGCCGGAGACGATCCAGCCGGCCGGCTGCACCAGGGCGGCTTCCGGCCCCGGTTCCGCGGAAGCGGTGAGGCTTGCGGACAGGATGTTCCAGTTGTCGAGGCCGAACTGGCGGGCGACGATCTCCAGGCACTCGCCGTGGGACAGGGCCGAGCCCCGCCGGCCCAGTTCTTCGCGAAGGGCTTTCGCCATCGCCTTGGCATCGCGATAGGTGCGCATGATTCAATCCCTGCTCGCGGGCGAACCAGTGGGATCAGTGCCTGCCTTGCTGACCGGTTCGCCCGACGGACGGGAGAAGAACGGACGCGCCTCGCATGGATGCATTCACCGTACCCCGGACGGGGCGCAGGCGGCGGGCTGCATCGGCCCTGCCGCCATGAAACGGCAACTCAGGCCGCAACGTCAAGACGCTCAAAACCCGAACGGATCCGGATACGGCAACGCCCGCCGTCTGACCGGCGTCTCCGGCAGGATCGGGCGCCCGATATCCACCGCCACCAGCCCCTCGACGGCGAGTGCCAGCACCGCCGCGACGCCGTCCTGGGCGTTGATCGCCACGGCGGCGCATTCGACGAGGCGGCCGGTGCCGCATTCGTCGAGGTGGTGCAGGATCCGCACCCGGTCGCCGGCCGAGACGTGGGTGCGGCGGCAGGCCATGATGAGCCGCACCGTCGAGATGCGCGGCTCGGCCCTCAAGGTGGCGGCGCTCTCGATGAGAAAGCGGCGGCCATCCTCCGCCACGACCGGCTCTCCCGCCACGTAGGCCGTGCGGAAGGGATGCCGCCCGAGATCGCCCTCCGCCACCACGTCGACGAGGAGGCCGGGCTCGTCGGTGCGCGCCTGCTCGAAATCGGCGGCGTGCTCCACCGCCGTGTCGCCGAGGATCAGGCGAACCGGGGCGGGGGCGGCGCGCAGGCGCTCCACCGCCGGGTCGAGGGCCGCGATGGCGAGGAAATCCGCCACCAGGGCCGGGCGCGGCACCGCGGGCAGGAGGGCCGCGCCGCTGCGGCGAGGCGCAGTGCTCCGCACGGCGCTGCGGCGCTGGCCCGGGCGGTCGAGCAGGGTCGAGGCATCGAGGAGGGCGGGGGTGCTCATGCGGGGCTCCGGGCCACGGCCGGCGCCGACGCACCGACCTGCCAAAGTTCTAGGCGTCACTCTCTTTAGGAACATTTAGCGAACATACCCACCCCGGGCAACGCGGCGCAATCGTCGCCGTGACGGCGTGGCCGCTCCGGTGGGGGATCGTCTGCACGGGGCACCGAGCGGAGCAAGGGTGCGACAAGAAGATCATCCTCCGACGACGCTTCGTCTCGCCTCGATATCGCGAAAACGCTCGCGCATCCCTCCCTGGCGTGATAGAGAACAAATGTGGAACCGGCCGATTTCCCCGCCGTCCGGAGCCGCCGTCAGCAGGTGAGATCGATCGAGATGAGCGCAACCACGGACAAGCAGATCGCGGACATCCTCGCCACCTATGGCGAGCCGCTGGCCGGCAACGTCTGGCGCGTGCAGGGCACCGCCGTGATCTACCACAAGGCCCTGGAGCGGATCGCCGTACAGGCCCGCATCCGTTTCGACGCCCCGGTGATCGTGCGGGCCGAGCGGGACGAGGCGGTGATCCTGGTGACCGGCCACATGCCCGGCCCGAACGGCGACCGCACCGAGTGGTCGATCGGCGAAGCCCTGATCGGCGTGAACTATCGCGTCTCCGGCAAGCAGGCGGCCTACGTCTTCGCCATGGCGGAAAAGCGGGCCAAGGACCGGGTGATCCTCAAGCTCGCCGGCCTGCACGGCCTCCTCTATTCCGAGGACGAGGCCGACGAGTTCAAGGCGAGCCGGCCCGATCTCGTGGCGGCGAACCAGTCGCGCCGGCCCGAGACCGGGCGCGGGCCGCACGCATCCGAGGAATCCGACCGTGAGGCCGAGGCCGCGAACGATGCCGACGTCCAGCGCGAGGATGCGCCGCGCACCGACGCCGCCGCATCGGAAGCCGACCTGACCGCCCGCATCGACCAGGCACAGTCGATCAACGCGGTGACCGATCTGATGCTCGCCCCCGAGACGCAAGCGGCGCTCGCCGCGATGCCGCCGGGCCTGCGCGACGAGGTCCGCGAGCACGCCAAGGCTCGCCTCGTGGCCCTGGGCTGGCCGGCCCGCAGCAACGCCAAGTCCCGCAAGGCCGCGGTGGCGTGAACGGGAGATCGGGGTCGATCGAAGGGCCGTCCGCTCGCGCGGGCGGCCCTTTTTCTTGCCCAACTTCTTCGCGCCTGACCGGATCGTGACCGTGAACCACGGGCGTTCGCGCTTGCCCTGGCGCGCTCGGCCCGCATGATCGCGCCCCGGCGCGACAAGGCGCCAGGCATGGGAGGACCAGAATGGCGACGAGCGACGACGCGCGGACCGACGACCTCGAACAGCTCGACGGCCTGGTGATCCCGCCCTTCTCCCGGCGCGGCTTCGTGATGACGAGCCTGATGACCGGGCTGACGCTCGCCACCACCCGGGTCGAGGCGCAGGCGATCCACACCGACGAGGCCGGCATCGTCGCCGGCGAGGTGCGGATCCCGGTCGGCGACGGGCCGATGCCGGCCTACCGGGCGATGCCGCAGGGGGCCGGGCCGTTTCCGATCGTCCTCGTGGTCGAGGAGATCTTCGGGGTCCACGACTACATCAAGGACATCTGCCGGCGCCTCGCCAAGGCCGGCTACACCGCGGTGGCGCCGGAACTCTTCGCCCGCCAGGGCGATGTCTCGAAGATGACCGACGTGCAGGAGATCGTCCGCGAGGTGGTGTCGAAGACGCCGGACGCGCAGGTGATGGGCGACCTTGACGCCACCGCCGCCTGGGCCGCCGCCGAGGCGAAGGGCGATGCGGGCAAGCTCGGCATCACCGGCTGGTGCCGCGGCGGGCGCACCGTGTGGCTCTACGCCGCCCACAGCGCCAACCTGAAGGCGGGCGTCGCCTGGTACGGCAATTTCGGCGGCACCCGCACGGGCATCCAGCCGAAGACCGCCGCCGACGTGATCCCGGAAATCCGTGCGCCGATCCTCGGCCTCTACGGCGCCGCCGACACCGGCATCCCGGTCGCCGACGTCGAGAAGGCGCGCGAGGCGGCGAAGGCGGCGGGCAAGGAGGTCGAGATCGTGATCTTCCCGGACGCGCCGCACGGCTTCCACGCCGATTACCGGCCGAGCTACCGCAAGGGGCCGGCGGAGGACGGTTGGGGTCGGATGCTCGCGTGGTTCCGGAGCCACGGCGTCGCCTGATCGTCTCCCCGTGACGCGGCAAGCCTTGCATTGCCGCAACACCTCGGAAAGGATGAACAGAGGCCTCCGGGAGCTATGCAACCACTGGGCCGCAAGCTCGTTCCCTGCACATGACCGAGTCCAGCGCCGCCGCGAAGACCCAGCCCGTGATCCTGGTCGTCGAGGACGAACCGGAGGAGCGTTTCCTCGCGGCCACGCTGCTGGAGGAAACGGGCTTCCGCGTCATCGAGGCCGAGACCGCCGAGAAGGCGCTCGCCATCCTGCGCGAGCGGGGCGACGAGGTGAACGTCGTCTTCTCGGACGTGCGGACCCCGGGCCAGATCGGCGGGTTCGAGCTGGCGCGGATCATCGGCGTCACCTGGCCGCGGGTCCACGTGCTGCTCACGTCCGGCGATGCCGGCGACCAGCCGAGCGACCTGCGCATGTCGGCCACCTTCATCCCCAAGCCCTGGCGGGCCCTCGACATCCTCACCCTGGTCGAGCAGGCCGCCGGCTACCATACCGGCGGCGCCGCGAGCGACGCCCGCTAACCTTCACCTCACCTCGAAGATACCGTCGACCTCGACGCTCGCATCGGCCGGCAGGCTGGCGACGCCGATCGCCGTGCGGGCGTGGCGCCCGGCCTCGCCGAACAGCTCCGCCATAAGGTCCGAGGCGCCGTTGACGGCCTTCGGCACGTCGGGCCAGCCCTGCTCCACCTGCACGAAGCCGCCGAGGCGGTGGCAGCGCACGACCCGGTCGAGGTCGCCGTCGAGGGCGAGGCTCAGCGAGGCCAGCAGGTTCAGCGCGCAGATCCGTGCCGCCTCCTGCCCGGTCGCGATGTCGGTCACCGGCCCGGTGAACCGCACCTCGCCTTCCCATTCGCAGATCTGGCCCGCGAGCCACAGGGTCGTGCCGATGCGCGAGAACGGCAGGAAGGCGCCGCGCGGTTCGGGGACTCGCGGCAGCGCGAGGCCGAGGGCGGCGAGGCGACGGGCGGGCTCGCCGCGCAGGGTCGGGGGTTGCTTCATCGGGACCTCGCGGGGGATAGGTGAGTTTTCCGTGCCTGTTTGCTCATGGGCGACAACGTACGTTTCTCATCTTTCTCATCTTGCAGCCGCACCGTGAAAATCCCGGATCATACAGTTTTCCGATTGATCGCTTTGCGATGCGGAAAGCGGCTTCGCTCAGGCGCCGCGCGGGCTGGTGATCGGTACATGACACGGGCATGAATCCCGTCGGTAGGGGCCTCTCCCATCCACAACCTCATCCTGGGGTGTCGGCCCATCGAAGATGGGCTGACCGCGAAGGAGGGTTCCAGAAGTCTCCAAGATCCGTGGAGCCCTCCTTCGAGGCTCGACGATCTTCGATCGCCCGCACCTCAGGATGAGGTCGTGGGTGGGACAGGCGGGAGCCGCGGACCTGCCGTCCCGTCGCATCCTGCGTGCCTGAAGAGGAGCCCGCGCTTTCTCTCGCGCGGAGCGATCGAGCCGAACTCGATCAGTAGCGGTTTGCCCCCGGAATCGGCGGCGGTACGACGAAGACCCCGCTAGGCGGGGGCGGCGGCACGGTGCCCGGCCCGTAGGGCGGGGGACCGTAACGGTCATACGGCGAGGGGCCGTAGCGGTCGTAACGGTCCGCCCGGGAGCGATCGTCCCGCCAGCGCCCTTCCGCATCCCGGTGGCCGCGATCGTCGCGGTCGCGGCGGCGCGGCATGATCTCGTCGGGATCGCCGCGCTCGACCTCGCGGCGGTCGCGCCGGTCGAGATCCCGGGGACGGTCGTCGTCGCCGAAGCGCGGGCCGGGATCGCGGCGGCCGTCGTCGTACCGGTCGCCGCGCCGGGCGGTCGTGCGGTCGTCGTCCCATTGCGCCGCGGCGGGACAGGCGGAGAAGCCGGCGAGCAGGGCCGCGGCGAGCCAGACTCTCATCGGGAAACAGTCCTTCGAGCAGCGGATCGGCGAATCAGGCGACGGCCTGGTCGTCTCCCGCCGTGTATTCTCGCCACAGCAACACCAACGCCGCCATAACGGCCGGCCCCAGGAACAGGCCGAGGAGCCCGAAGCTCTCGACGCCGCCGAGGATGCCGAGCAGCACCCACAGGAACGGAAGGCGGGTCGCGCCGCCGATCAGGACCGGCCGGACGAAGTGATCGGCCACGAAGGTGACGACGAGGCCGGCCGCCGCCACGACGATCGCCGCCGTCACTCCTCCTTTCGCGGCGGCGAGCAGGGCCGCGAGGCCGAAGGCCACGGGCGCCCCGAACGGGATCATCGCGGCCAGCGCCGTGAAGGCGCCGAGCAGCACCGGATGCGGCACGCCGGCGAAGAAGTAGACCACGCCGAGCAGAAAGCCCTCGCCGAGGCCGACCAGCACCAGCCCGTCCACGGTGCCGTGGACCGAGGCCGCCATCTGCGTTGCCACCCGCTCGCCCCGCGGGCCGAACAGGCGGCGGGTCGCCGAAAGCCCCTGCGCGGCCAAAGCGGGCCCGTCGCGGAAGAGGAAGAACAGGGCGAGCAGCGTGAAGCCGAACAGCATCGCCCGGTGGACGATCTGGCTGCCGAAGGTGCGCCCGAACCCGACCAGCGACGAGTGGTTGATCGATTGGTCGACCCGCTTCAGGACCTCGGACGAGCCCTGCGGGTGGCTCAGGTTCTCCTGCCACCAGGCCGAGACTTGGGCGGCACCGAAGGGCAGGTGCGAGACGAAATCCGGCACGGGCCAGCCCTGTTCCTCGATCTGGCGCCAGAACGCGACCGCGTCGTGCGCCTCCCGCGCCGCCTGGATGGCGACGACGATCAGCGGCACCAGGATCACCAGGGCGACCGCGAGCGTCAGCACGGCCGGCCACAGGAGATTGTGCTTGCCGGGCCGCTTGATCCGCACCAGCCGCTCGCGCAGGGGCCACAGGGCGATCGCCAGGATCACCGCCCAGACCAGCGCCGGCAGGAAGGGATGCAGCACCCAGAGGCCCAGCGCCCCGAGCGCGATGACGAGCGCCGCACGGGCGAAGGCGGAGGTGCCGGCCGCGGGCGAGGGCGGGGCCGCCGGGGCGGGGCCGGGCCGGGGTCCGGTCGGGGGCTTCACGTGTTCCATGCCGGTTTCATCCTTCCCGCATGTCAAGCGGGCGCGTCGTCCGAGCTGACCTAGGGCAGGGGGCGCCTTGGGGCAGGGGGCGCCTTGGGGCAGGGGGCGCCTCGGGGCAGGGAGCGCGGTTGCCGGCCCGTCCCCCCTCGTGTATGCGGGCCCCTCGACCGGGCCCTGCCCGGCGGACCCTTTTCGGGGAGGCGGTTTCGTGGCCGGGGTGCGGGCGGTGCCCGGAGGTCGCGCCGTTCGAGCCAGACCTCAGCAGGAAGACGGCTGCACGTCCATGTCCGACACCTTCGACCGCGTCGCCACCATCATCGCCGACGTCGCCGACATCCCGCGCGAGAAGATCACGCCGGAGAGCCACGCCATCGACGATCTGGGCATCGACAGCCTGGCCTTCCTCGACATCGCCTTCGAGATCGACAAGTCCTTCGGGATCAAGCTGCCCCTCGAGCAGTGGACCCAGGAGGTCAACGAGGGCAAGGTTCCGGCCGAGCAGTACTTCGTGCTGAAGAACCTCTGCGAGCGCATCGACGGCCTGGTGGCCGAGAAGGCCGCCAAGGTCTGATCCGGGTTTAGGCGGCCGCCGGGATGCGCCTCGAATATTTCGACATGATCGACCGGGTCGTGAGCCTCGACCGCGCCGAGGGGCGCATCGCGGCTTTGGCCACGGTGCCGGACGCGAGCCCGGTCTTCGAGGGGCATTTCCCCGGCCACCCCCTGGTGCCCGGCGTGCTCCTCACCGAGACGATGGCGCAGGCCTCCGGCTACCTGCTGCTCGCCCGTGCGTCGTTCAGCCACATGCCGTTCCTGATGGGCGTCGACAAGGCGCGCTTCCGCTCCTTCGTCGGCCCCGGGGCCGTGCTGGAGGTCGAGGCGAGCCTGGAGCATGACGGCTCGGGCTACGCCGTGACCAAGGCGGCGATCCGCTCCGACGGCAAGCCGATCTGCAACGCCGAATTGCGGTTCCGGACCATGCCGTTCCCGGATGGTCTCGGCGCGCTCATGCGCGAGCGCACCGCCCGCATCGGCCTCCCCGACGGAGCGGATTCGTGACCAGGCCTGTTGTCGTCACGGGCCTCGGGCTCGTCTCCTGCGCGGGCGAGGGCGTCGAGGCGCATGTCTCGGCCTACCGGGCCGGCGAGGCGCCGCGCACCGAGACCGAGACCTTCGCGCCGTATCCGGTCCATCCGGTCGTGCCTCTGACCCTCGACGGGCAGATCCCCAAGAAATCCGACCAGCGGCAGATGGAGCCGTGGCAGCGGCTCGGCGTCTACGCGGCCGGCCTCGCTCTCGAGGCGGCCGGCGCCAAGGCGGATACGGTGCTCAAAAGCGCCATGCATCTCGTCGTGGCAGCGGGCGGCGGCGAGCGCGACTACGCGGTCGACGGCCAGATCCTCACCGGGCTGCGGGAGGCCGCCGATCCCGGCCGCTACCTCAACGAGCGCCTGCTGAACGACCTGCGGCCGACGCTCTTCCTCGCCCAGCTCTCCAACCTGCTCGCCGGCAACATCGCCATCGTGCACGGCGTCACCGGCGCCTCGCGCACCTTCATGGGCGAGGAATCGAGCGGCGTGGATGCCTTGCGCATCGCGCAAAGCCGCATCGCCGCCGGCCAGCTCGACATCGTTCTCGTCGGCGGCTCGTACAATGCCGAGCGGGCCGACGTGCTGCTGATCCACGAGATGGGCGGCTACCTCCGCAAACCCGATTACCGCCCGGTCTTCGAGCGCGGCGACGCGCCGGGCTTCATTCTCGGCTCCGGCGCGGCCTTCCTGGTTCTGGAGGCCGAGGACCACGCCAGGGTCCGCGGCGCCCGGGCGCTGGCCCGGCTCGACGCGGTGGCGAGCGACCGCACCAAGCGCCTTGACGGCAGCGTGGCGGCGAGCCTGAAGGGTCTTTGGGGCCAAGCGGGCATCACCCAGCCGGACGCCGTGATCTCGGCCGCCACCGGCTGCGCCGGCATCACCGGCGAAGAGCGCGATGCGCTGAAGGCCCTGGCGCCGCAGGCACCGGTCCGGGCGCTCGGCGACCTGACCGGCCACACGCTGGAGGCCGCCGCGCCCTTCGGCGCCGCCATTGCCGCCGCTCTGGTGGCGGCGGGCGAGGCGCGCGAGGTCGCCGTCACGACGGTCGGCCATCGCCGGGGCGAGGGTGTGCTGCGCCTCACCACCGCAGGGGAAACCGCATGAGCCGCGACCGCGACGCGATGGGCCGCCCCCTGGTGGCGGTCACCGGCCTCGGCATGGTGACCTCGCTGGGCCAGGGCGCCACCGACAACTGGGCGGCGCTGACCTCCGGGCGCTCCGGCATCCACGCCATCACCCGCTTTCCGACCGAGGGCCTGCGCACCCGCATCGCCGGCACGGTGGACTTCATCGCCGCCGACCCGATGGTGGCGCCGCTCCTCTCGCAGCGTTTCGCCGAGGCCGCGGCCGACGAGGCAGTGGCGCAGGCAGGCCTCTCCGGCGATTTCCCGGGCGCGCTGTTCATGGCGGTGCCGCCGGTCGAGATCGAGTGGCCGCAGCGCCAGGCCCTCGCCGAGGCCGCGGCGACCAACGGCGACGTGACCTACGCGGACCTGTTGCGGGCCGCCGCGAGCCGGCGCTTCGACGACTGGCACGACCTGTTCATCTTCGGCACCGTCGCCGACCGGATCGCCGATCGCTTCGGCACCCGGGGCTCGCCGATCTCGCTCTCGACCGCCTGCTCGTCGGGCGCGACCGCGATCCAGCTCGGCGTCGAGGCGATCCGCCGCGGCGAGGTCGAGGCGGCGCTCTGCATCGGCACCGACGGCTCGGTGAACCCGGAATCGCTGATCCGGTTCTCGCTGCTCTCCGCCCTCTCGACCCAGAACGACCCGCCCGAGGCCGCCTCCAAGCCCTTCGCCAAGAATCGCGACGGCTTCGTGATGGGCGAGGGCGCCGCCGCCCTGGTGCTGGAGAGCGCAGGCCACGCCCGGGCCCGCGGCGCCACAATCCTCGGCTACGTCCTCGGCTGCGGCGAGAAGGGCGATGGCTTCCACCGCACCCGCTCGAGCCCCGACGGCGCCCCGGTCGTCGCGGCGATCCGCGCGGCGCTCGACGATGCCGGCCTGCATCCCGACCGGATCGACACGGTGAACGCCCACGGCACCGGCACGCCGGAGAACGACAAGATGGAGGCGATGGGCTGCCTCGCGGTGTTCGGCGAGCGGATGCGCTCGGTGCCGATCTCCTCCAACAAGTCGATGATCGGCCACACGCTCACCGCCGCCGGCGCCGTCGAGGCCGCGTTCTCGCTCCTTACCATCGCCCATGGCAGGGTGCCGCCGACCCTGAACTACACGATCCCCGATCCGGCGATCCCCCTCGACGTGGTGACGACCGCCCGGGACGTGCCGGTGACGACGGTGCTCTCGAACTCCTTCGGCTTCGGCGGACAGAACACCTGCCTGGTGTTCGGGGCGGAGCCGGCAGGAGCCCCCATTCGATGAGCGCTGCGATCCATAACCGCCGCGTACTCGTCACCGGTGGCGGGCGGGGCTTAGGGGCCGCGATCGTGCGGGCGCTGATGGCGTCCGGCCACGACGTCGACTTCACCTATCGCGGCTCGCAAGCTGCGGCCGAGGCTTTGGCCCTCGAACTCACCGCCCTCCACCCCGAGCAGCGGGTGCGGCCCCACGGCCTCGACCTCGCGGACAAGGCGGCGCTCGACGATTTCTGCGCCGTAATGGAGGGCGAGGGGATCTTCGGCCTCGTCCACAATGCCGGCCAACCCTGCGACAGCCTCGCCGCCGTGCTCGACCAGGACCGGGCGGAAGCTGCGATGCAGGTCAATTTCTGGTCGCTGACCCGCCTCGCCAAGGCGCTGGTACGGCCGATGACCCGGGCCAAGACCGGGCGCATCGTGGCGATCGGCTCGGTGGCGGCGCTCCGGGCCAATCCGGGGAATGCCGCCTACGCCGCGACCAAGGGCGCGCTGATCGCCTATTGCCGCACGCTCGCGATCGAATCCGCGCGCCGCGGCGTCACCGTCAACGTGGTCGCGCCGGGCTTCATCGATACCGACATGATGGCGCCCTACGCCGCCCACCGGTCCGGGATGGAGAAGCAGATCCCCGCCGGGCGCTTCGCCGCACCGGCGGAGGTGGCCGATCTCGTCGCATTCCTGCTGAGCCCCGGGGCGGGCTACATCACCGGCGCGGTGCTGCCGGTGGATGGCGGGCTGACCGCGATGATGGGCATCCATCGCACCTGACGAACCGGATCCATGCGGCACCCTCTCGTGCGCGCCGCCGCGGCGGCGCTCCTCCTCCTCGCACCGGCCTCCGTCCAGGCGCAGGACTTCGGCCGGCTGGAGGTCTTCCGGGTCGAGGGGCTGCCCCCGGGGGACACGCTCAGCATCCGCGAGGCACCGGACGCCGACTCGCCGGCCCTGGGCCAGGCCCCGCCCCGCGGGCGCCTGCGCGGCTTCGGCTGCACCAACGACACCCCGAGCGGCCTGACCTGGTGCCGGGTGAAGCTCGGCCCCATCGTGGGCTGGGCGCGGCGGCGGTATCTGACGCCGGAGTGACGTCGGTTGTCGTTCCCGGCCCGCCGGTTTACCTCCGGCTGACACGAAGGCGCGGGATACCCTCTCCCGTGTGTTCTTCCGTTTACATGTAGCGCGCCTCTCCTCCCCCCGGCGATCCCGGGCTTGCCCGGTATCGCTGCAAGTTGTGGGGAGGAGCCGGAGGTGGGGGTAGTGCCGCGTAGAGCAGCGCGAGGCCTCTCCGGCACCACCCCCACCCCTAGCCCCTCCCCACAGGGGGGAGGGGAAGGCGCTCGTCTGACGAAGGACCCCCATGAAAGCCCTCCAGCTCTTCGGCGACCGCGACCTGCGCCTGACCGAGGTCCCCGACCCGGATGCCCCCGGCCCCGGCGAGGTGCAGATCCGGGTCCGCGCCGTCGGCCTGAACTTCATCGACGTGTGGGGCTTTCGCGGCATGGCCTTCGCCAAGCGCAAACTGCCGCTCACCGTGGGGGCCGAGGCGGCCGGCGAGGTCGCGGCCCTCGGCGAGGGCGTCGAGGGTCTCGAGGTCGGCGACAAGGTCGCGCCCTACGGTGCGCTGACCTGCGGCAAATGCCGCGCCTGCCGCGAGGGCCGCGACAACCTCTGCGAGGATGTCGGCGGCGTGCTCGGCTTCCACGTCGATGGCTTCGCCCGCGACTACGTCAACCTGCCGGCGCGCCTCGTCGTGCGGGTGCCCGACAACGTCAGCTTCACCGACGCCGCCTGCGCGCCGATCGCCTTCGGCACCGTGCAGCACATGCTGTTCGACAACGCGAAGCTCGAGCCCGGCGAGACCATCCTGGTCCATGCCGGCGGATCGGGCATCGGCACCACCGCGATCAAGATGGCGAAGGCGATCGGCTGCACGGTGTTCACCACCGTCGGCGACGATGCCAAGGGCGAGAAGGCCAGGGCCCTCGGCGCCGACCACGTCATCAACTACCGGACCGAGCGCTTCGAGGGCGAGGTGCGCAAGGCCACCAAGCGCAAGGGCGTCGACGTGGTCTTCGAGCATGTCGGGCCGGAGACCTGGAACGGCTCGCTCCTCTGCCTCAAGCGCGGCGGGCGGCTCGTCACCTGCGGGTCGACCTCGGGCGTCTCCACCACCATGAACCTGATGCAGCTGTTCCAGCAGCAATACCGCATCACCGGCTCGTTCGGCTGCCGCATCGCCAATATCCGCGACGCCCTCGACAAGATGGCGGGCGGGATGAATCCGGTGATCGACACCGTGCTGCCGCTCGGCGATTTCGCGCAAGGCCTGGAGCGGCTCGAATCGCGCAAGGTGTTCGGCAAGATCCTGGTGACGCTCTAAAGGCCACGGTTGCACAGGAAGTGCGCGGGGACCGCCCGCGCGCCCTTGCGCAAACGCATCCGGCGCGAGAAGACGCGACGGGCAGGGCGTGACAATCCTGCGCGATACCGCCGCCTTGCCTGTTCTCTCGCCCGGATTGCTTCGTGAGATCGTCGTGCTGCGCCTGAAGCTGAGGCTCTACCGCGCCCTGTCCCGCCTCGCCGGCCTGCCGATGGTCTTCGTGGTCCGCGCGCTGTTCGCGCTCGCCCGCCTGCTCGGCCCGGCCCGCGCCGCGGCGGCGGGTGCGGCGATCGCCCGGGCGATCGGTCCCCGGCTGCCCTCGCACCGCACGGCTCTCAAGAACCTGCGCCAGTCCTTCCCCGAGAAGAGCGAGGCGGAGATCGCCGCCATCGCGCTCGGCTCCTGGGACAATCTCGGCCGGACCGGCGCCGAATACGCGCATCTCGCCGAGATCTTCGACTACGACCCCGCAGCGACGAAGGCCGGGCGGATCGAGGTCGAGGGCATCGAGCACTTCTTCGGTTTACGCGACGACGGCAAGCCGGGGCTGATCTTCTCGGCCCATCTCGGCAACTGGGAATTGCCGGCGATCTGCGCCGCCCGGTTCGGCCTGGAGGCGAGCGCGGTGTTCCGCCCGCCGAACAGCCCGGCGGCGGCGCAGCTGGTGCAGGAGGTCCGCCGCGCCACCATGGGCGGCCTGACCGCCGCCGGGCCCGGCGCCGCCTTCAAGATGCAGGGCGTGGTCGAGCGCGGCGGCCATCTCGGCATGCTGGTCGACCAGCACTTCACCCGCGGGGTCGTGGTCGATTTCCTCGGGCACCCGGCCCTGGTGAACCCGCTCCTGGCCAAGCTCGCCCGGCACTACGACTGCCCGGTCCACGGGGTGCGGGTGATCCGGCTGCCCGGCGACCGGTTTCGCCTGGAGCTGACCCCGGCGCTGACCCTGCCGCGGGACGCGAGCGGCGCCGTCGACGTGCAGGGGGCGATGCAGGCGATGACCGACGTGATCGCCGGATGGGTGCGCGAGCATCCGGAGCAGTGGCTGTGGATGCACCGGCGCTGGCGCCCGGCGATGCTGCCGAAGGTGCGGGTCCCGGCGCCGGCGGTCCAAGCCTCGAACGCCCAAGCCTCGAACGTCCAAGCCTCGAACGTCCAAGCCTCAAGCTAACGTGACTTCTCTCCGCGGTCCGGCCGGGTGTTGATGAGGCATGACGCGCGTAGCCCTCCTCCGCCTGCTCGCCGGCTTCGGTCCGGCCTGGCTCGGCCTCCCCGGGCCGGCCTGCGCCGGTGAGGCGAACCCGCCGCGGGCGGTGGTCGAGCTGTTCACGAGCCAGGGCTGCTCCGCCTGTCCGCCGGCCGACCGGCTGGTGACCGAGCTGGCGCGCGATCCCGGCGTGATCGCCCTGACGCTGCCGGTCACCTACTGGGATTATCTCGGCTGGAAGGACACGCTCGCCAGCACCTCGTTCACCGCGCGCCAGCGCGCCTATGCGAGCATGCGCGGCGACCGGCAGGTCTTCACCCCGCAGGCGGTGGTGAACGGCGCCGCGACGGTGGTCGGCTCCGACCGGGCGGCCCTGGAACGCAGTATCCGCGACCCCGGCACCGCCGCGAGCCTGCCGGTCGCGATCCACAGCGAGGCGGATCCGCACCGCATCGTCATCGATGTCGGTCCGGCGCCGGAGGCCGGCCGCACGGCGGAAGTGTGGCTGCTGCCCGTCACCCGCGCCCGCGAGGTCGCGATCGGGCGGGGTGAGAATCGCGGCCGCACCGTCACCTACCGCAACGTGGTGCGGGGCATGCACCATGTCGGTTCCTGGCACGGCGCCCCGGCTCGGTACGAGGTACCCCGCACCGCCCTCACCGAGGCCGACGCCGATTCCTACGTCGTGGTGCTCCAGGCGGAGAATAACGGGCCGGGGCGCATCCTCGGGGCCGCCAGGGGGCCGGGCTTGTGAGTGCCTGTTTGACTCGCCTGGCGAATTCGGTTCCATCCACGACCTCAACCTGAGGCGTCGGCGGTCGCAGATCGACTGATGTCGAAGGGGGCTCCAGGGATCTCGCCGATATCGGGAACCCTCCTTCGAGGCTCCCTGCGGTCGCACCTCAGGATGACGTCGTGAATTGGATGCGTGACGCCCACAGACGGCGCCGCCAGGAGGAGACGCGCGTGACCGGCCCGACCGACATTCCCGCCTATACGCTCCCGGACCGCAACCGCCGGGTGCTGCTCGCCCGCCGCCCCACGGGCATCCCGCAACCCGACGATTTCGGCCTCGACGCCGTCCCGGTGCCGGAGCCGGGCCCGGGCGAGATCCTGGTGCGCAACCTCTACCTCTCGGTCGATCCGGCCCAGCGCGGCTGGGCCAGCGCCGAGGCCAACTATTCCCAGCCCGTGCCCCTCGGCGGGCCGATGCGGGCGCTGGCGGTGGGCGTCGTGGTCCGCTCGAACAGTCCGGAGGTGGCCGAGGGCGCGTTCCTGTACGGCTGGTTCGGCTGGCAGGATTACGCCGCGGTCCCGGTCTCGGCGATCTTCCGGCGCTGCCGGGAGGCGGTGCCGCTCTCGGCCCATGCCGGGCTTCTCGGCCTCAACGGGCTCACCGCCCATCTCGGGCTGACCGAGCTCGGCCGGCCGCGGCCGGGGGAGACGGTGCTGGTCTCGACCGCCGCGGGCGCCGTCGGCAGCCTCGTCGGCCAGATCGCCCGCAACCTCGGCTGCCGCCCCCTCGGTCTCACCGGGGACGATGCCAAGGTCGCCCGCTGCCGCGAGGCCTACGGCTACGAAGCCGCCTGGAACTACCGTACGGAGGAGTGGAGCGCGGCTCTCGCCCGGGAGGCGCCGGAGGGGGTGAACGTCTATTTCGACAATGTCGGCGGGCCGATCCTCGATACGGCCTTGCGGCGGATGGCCGTCGGTGGCCGGATCGTCCAGTGCGGCACCGCCTCGGTGGCGAGCTGGACCGAGACGCCGACCGGCCCCCGTGTCGAGCGCGAGATCCTGACCCGGCGCCTCGTCTGGAGCGGCTTCGTGGTGCTCGACCACAAGGCGCGGTTCGAGGCGGCGATCGCGGATCTCGCCGGCTGGTACGCGGAGGGGCGCATCGCCCTCGACGAGGACATCTCCGAGGGCATCGAAGCCGCCCCCGGCGCGATCGCCTCGCTCTACCGCGGCGAGAACCGGGGCAAGCGCCTGATCTACGTCGGATAGCGGGTCAGTCGACCCACTCGCCCCGGCGCATCAGCGGCTCGGACCGGCCGTCCGGCGTGATACCATCCACGTCGACCTCGTCCGAGCCGATCATCCAGTCGATGTGGATCAGGCTGCGGTTGGCACCGCGCTCGGCGAGGTCCTGCTCGCTGAGGCCCGCGCCGCCGTTGAGGAAGCACTTGCTGTAGGCCTGGCCCAAGGCGATGTGGCTCGCGGCGTTCTCGTCGTAGAGGGTGTTGCAGAACAGGAGCCCCGAGGCCGAGATCGGCGAGGAGGCCGGCACCAGGGCGACCTCGCCGAGGCGGCGCGCGCCCTCGTCGGTGTCGATCACCTTGGCCAGCACGTCGGCCCCGGTGCGGGCCCGCGACTCGACGATGCGGCCCTCCTCGAAGCGCACCGCGATCCCGTCGATCAGGGTGCCCTGGTAGGAGAGGGGCTTCGTCGCGCTGACATGGCCCTGCACCCGCATCTTGTGGGGCGTGGTGAAGACTTCCTCGGTCGGGATGTTGGCGTTGCAGACGATGCCGTTCTTCGCCGTGGTGGCGCCGCCGCACCATTCGTGGTCGTCGGCGAGGCCGACGGTCAGATCGGTGCCGGGCCCGCGGAAATGCAGGGCGGCGTAGCGGCGGGCGTTGAGGGAGGCCGTGCGGTCGCTGAGTGCCCGATTGTGCGCCTCCCAGGCGCCGACCGGATCCGGCCCGTCGACCCGCGAGGCGGCAAAGATCGCGTCCCACAGCCGGGCGACCGCTTGATCCTCCGGCAGATCCGGGAACACCGTGCGGGCCCAGGCCGGATTCGCCGCCGAGACGATGGTCCAGTTGGTGGCGAAGTTGGCGATCTGCTCGAGCGCCGGCATGTAGGCCTTGGACCGGGCGCGGTTGGCGCGCGCCACCTTGTCCGGGTCCTGGCCGGCAAGGAGCGACGGGTCGTCGCCCGAGATGGCGAGCCGCGCGGCACCGCTGCGATAGGCCTGCGCCATGCCCTCGTAGAGCCAGCCGGCCGCCTTGTCGAAGGCGTCGTCGTGGCCGTTCTCGAAGCGCGCCAGCGTCGCCTGGTCGTCGGAGAGCAGGGTCGTCACCACCGAGGCACCGGCCTTGTAGGCCTGGACGGTGATGCGGCGGGCCAGCGGCAGCGCCTCCAGGGGCGCCGTCATCACCAGTTCCTGCCCGGGCTGGAGCCCGAGCCCGACCCTCACGGCGACCTCGGCGAGCCGGTCGAGGCGGGCGTCGAAGTCAGGGGTGTTCGTCATGGATGCGGTTACCTCTGGTTCGCACGTGGTCGGCGCGGTGAGGCCAAGCGCCATTCGATGTCGGGCGATTCGACGCGCCTTCCGGCATTGTCGATCCTATCCGCGACCTCATCCGGTCGGAGTGTGGGATCTCACCCCACCCGCGTCCAGGCGATGCCGCCCAGATCCTCCCGGAAGGCGAAGCGGGCGAGGTGCTCGGCCACCACGCCCTGCATCCGGGTCAACGCCTCCAGGTCCGGCGCCTCGACCCGCAGGGTCAGGCCCTCCGGGTCGGCCTCCGCCGTGAAGCGGCGGTCCTCCCCGAACGGCACCACGCCGCGCTCCGGCGTGAAGGTCGTGTCGGGGAACTTGTGGCTCCAGTGCTTGCACAGCTGAGTCAGGTAGCGGCTGCCGTTCGCCGTCTCGACGCGGGCTTGCGCCGCCAGGATCACGGGCTCGCTCATGCGGCCGTCTCCGCGTCCCGCAAGGCCGACCAGATCGCCTGCGGCGTCGCCGGCATGTTGATGTGGCGGATGCCGCGGGGGCGCAGGGCATCGACGAGGGCGTTCATCACGGAGGGCAGCGAGCCGGCGCAGCCCGCCTCGCCGCAGCCCTTCACCCCGAGCGGGTTGGTGGTGGCGGGCACCGCGTGGCTCTCGAAGCTCATCGGCGGCGCGTCGGAGGCCCGTGGCAGGCAGTAATCCATGAACGAGCCGGTCACGAGCTGGCCCTGCTCGTCATAGGCCGTGCGCTCCATCAGCGCCTGGCCGATGCCCTGGACCACGCCGCCATGGAGCTGGCCCTCGACCAGCATCGGATTCACCAGCGTGCCGAAATCGTTGACCGTGGTGTAGCGCACCACCGTGGCCACACCGGTCTCGGGGTCCACCTCGACCTCGGCGACGTGGCAGCCGTTGGGGAAGGCCGAGGGCGATTCCTTGTGGGTATGGGCGACGTCGAGGCTTTTCGGCGCCGATGGGTCGGGCAGGCCGGCCCGCACCTTGGCGGCCAGCTCCAGGAGGCCGATGCCCCGATCGGTGCCCGCGATGGTGAAGCGGCCGTCGCGGAACTCGATGTCGGCAGGCCCGGCCTCCAGTACCGAGGCCGCCGCCTCGCGGCCCTTGGTGATGACGAGGTCGCCGGCCTCGACGAGCGCCGTGCCGCTCGCCATCAGCGATTTCGAGCCGCCGGTGCCGCCACCCGCAATGAGCTGGTCGCTGTCGCCCTGGAGCAGGCGGACGCGGTCGAGGGGAATGCCGAGGCGGTCGTGCAGCACCTGGGCGAACGGCGTCAGGTGGCCCTGGCCGTAATCGAGGGTGCCGGTGACGATCGTCACCGTGCCGTCGGCCTCGAAGCGGATGCCGCCCATCTCGTTGGTCGGCGGCGCGGTGATCTCGAGATAGTCGCCGATGCCGATGCCGCGAAGCTTGCCCCTGGCCTCGCTCTCGGCACGTCTCGCGGCGAACCCGTCCCAGTCGGCGGCATTCAGCGCCCGGTCGAGCACGGCCGGGAAGTCGCCGCTGTCGTAGGTGAGGCCGGACGGCGCCTTGTAGGGCATGTCGGCCGGGCGGATGTGGTTGCGGCGGCGCAAGTCCACCCGGTCGAGGTTCATCTCCGCGGCGGCGGTGTCGATCAGGCGCTCGATGAAGTAGTTGCCCTCGGGCCGGCCGGCACCCCGGTAGGCGCCGATCGGCGTGGTGTTGGTGAACAGGCACTCCACCGCCACGTCGTAGACGGGGGTGCGGTATACGCCGACCATGTTGCGGGCGATGTTGACCGTCTGGAACAAGGGCGAGAGCGGGTTGAGATAGGCGCCCATATTGGCGCGGCCCTTGACCCGGAAGGCCAGGAAGTTGCCCTCCGCATCGAGCGCGAGTTCCGCCGTCACCGCGACGTCGCGGCCGTGATGGTCGGAGAGGAAACTCTCGGAGCGCAGGTCGGTCCACTTCACGGGCCGGCCGAGGCGCTTGGCGGCCACCAGCAGCGGCAGGTATTCGGGATAGACCGGCGCCTTCATGCCGAAGGAGCCGCCGACATTGCCGGTGAGCACCCGCACCTTGTCGCGGGGCAGCCTCAACACGCCCTCGGCGAGGGAGTTGCGCAGGCCGAACACGCCCTGCGAGCCGACATGCAGGGTGAAGCGGCCCTCTGCCCGATCGTGGACGCCGATGGCCGAGCGCGGCTCCATCGGGTTGATGACGAGGCGGTTGTTGAGGAGATCGAGGGAGGCGACATGCGCCGCCCGCGCGAAGGCGGCCTCGGTTGCCGTCTGGTCGCCGGTGCGGAAATCCAGCGCCAGGTTGCCGGAGGCGTCGTCGTGGAGGAGGGGGGCGCCCTCGGCGGCGGCTTCGTCGGGCGTGGTCACGACGCCCAAATCCTCGATGTCGAGCACCACGGCCTCCGCCGCGTCGCGGGCCTCGGCCAGGGTCTCGGCCACCACCAGGGCGACAGGCTCGCCGACATAGCGCACCTTGCCGATGCTGAGCGAGGGATGGTCCGGCTTGCGCATCGGCGTGCCGTCCTGATTCTTGAACGGCAGGCCGTTGCCGATCGTCCCGTAGCCGTCGAGGTCGGCGGCGGTGATCACCGCGAGCACGCCCGGCATCGCGAGCGCCGCCTCGGCATCGAGGCCGCGCAAGGACCCGTGGGCGACCGGGCTCCTCACGAACACGCCGTAGGCCTGGCCGTCCAGGGCGAGATCGTCGGTATAGCGGCCCTCGCCCCGCACCAGGACGGGATCCTCGGCCCGCGGCACCGGCTGGCCGATGCCGAATTTCTGCGGAGTGGCGAAGTCGCGGGCGTCGGGACGGGCGTTCATGCCGGGGATTCTCCGGGATTCTCGTCGGCTTGAGCTACCAACTCGGTAGCGTCATGCAAGACGCTAAGCAGGCAGCCCACCCCGGCGCGCAGGGCACGGCTCGCGTGACGGCATGGGTTCGAGCTGGTAGACCAAAGGCCACGATCATGACCGAAGACTCCGCCCTCGCGGCCCTGGCCCCGCTCTTCGAGGAGGTGTTCGGCGAGCCGATCCCGCTCACGCCCGAGCTGACCGCCGAGGACGTCGAGGGCTGGGATTCGACCCGGATGATCGAGCTGATCGTGGCGGTCGAGGCGCAGTTCGGCATCAAGCTCACCACCCGGGAGGTCGATGGCCTCCACAGCGTCGGCGACCTCGCGGCGGTGATCGCCCGCAAGGCGCCACGGTGAGCGCCGACCTCTCCTGGCTGCCGGCGCCGCCGGCGGACTTCGCCGCCCGAATCGGCGAGATCGAGGCTCTTCCCGACGCGGAAGCCTGGGACGCCCTGGCGGCGCTCGCCCGCACCCGCCTCGATCCGGCGCGGACCGGTCGGCTCGACCGGGCCCTGCAGCGGCGTTTCCCGTCCGGCCCCCCGTCCGGATCGACCTGGCGCCTCGCGCTCCTCGGTTCCTCGACGCTCGCCCATCTTGCCGCCGGGATCCGGGTCGGGGCCCTGCGCCGCGACCTTCATCTCTCGGTGCACGAGGGGGCTTATGGCCAGTACCGCCGGGAGATCGACGGCGAGGCCCTGCGCGCCGTCCGGCCCGATGTCGTGCTGCTCGCCCTCGACGCCGCCGACCTCCTCGGACCGAGCGACCCCGATGCCGGGGAGGCGGGCCTCGCCGAGGCGATCGAGCGGCTGACATCCCTCTGGGCCCGGGCTCGGGCGGCGCATGGCTGCGGCGTGATCCAGCAGACGCTGCTGCCGACCGCAGTACCGCTGATGGGCGGCAACGAGCATCGGATGCCGGGTTCGCTCGCCGCCCGCAGCTTGCGCCTCAACGCCGCCCTGCGCGATGCGGCGGCCGAGGAGGGCGTCGACCTTCTCGCCCTCGACGACGCCGTCTCGCGCCACGGCCTCGACGCCTGGCACGATCCGGCCCTTTGGCTGCGGGCCCGCCAGGCGGTGACGCCGGCCGCCGGTCCGCTCTACGGCGACCTCGTCGCCCGGCTCGTCGGCGCCCGGTTCGGCCGCTCGGCCAAGGCCCTGGTGCTCGACCTCGACGACACGCTCTGGGGCGGGACGATCGGCGAGGATGGGCTGTCCGGACTCGTCGTCGGCCAGGGCAGCGCACTCGGAGAATCCTTCCTGGCGCTCCAATCGTATGCTCGCGACCTCGCACGCCGCGGCATCGTGCTCGCCGCCTGCTCGAAGAACGACCCCGAGACGGCCCGGCTTCCCTTCGCCGAGCATCCCGACATGCTGCTGCGTCTCTCCGACTTCGCCGCCTTCGTGGCGAACTGGGACGACAAGGCGACCAACCTCCGGCGCATCGCCGAGGAACTCCGGCTCGGCCTCGAGTCCCTGGTCTTCGTCGACGACAATCCGTTCGAGCGCGCGCTCGTGCGCGAGCACCTGCCGATGGTGGCGGTGCCCGAGGTGCCCGACGAGCCGGCGCTCGTCGCCCGCTGCCTTGCCGATGCCGGCTACTTCGAGGCCGTGGCCCTGACCGACGAGGATCGCGGGCGGGCCCGCGCCTACGCGCAGGACGGCGAGCGCCGGTCCGTCGGCAAGACCGACCTCGCCGCGACCCTCGCGGGGCTCGGCATGCGGCTCGTCTGGCGCCCGTTCGACGCGCTCGGGCTTCCGCGCATCGTCCAGCTCGTCAACAAGACCAACCAGTTCAACCTCACCACGCGGCGCCTGCGCGAGGCCGAAGCCGCGGCGCTGATCGAGGATCCCGACGCCGTGACGCTCCAGTTGCGCCTCACCGATCGACTCGGCGACAACGGCGTGATCGCGGTCGTCATCGGCCGGCTCGGCGGCAGCGACCTCGTCGTCGAGACCTGGCTGATGAGCTGCCGGGTGCTCGGGCGGCGGGTCGAGGAAGGGACGCTCGCGGTGCTGGCGGCGCAGGCGGCCCGCCGGGGCGCCCGGCGCCTCGTCGGGCTCTACCGGGCGAGCGGGCGCAACGGGATGGTGGCCGATCTCTACCCGCGACTCGGCTTCACCGCCGACAGGGAGGGGCGCTGGGTGCTCGATCTCGCCGGCTACGCGCCGCCGGCAGATCTGCCGATGGCGGTGGCGGCGGGCTGAGGGCCGTCACCCCACCCCCGGCAGGCACCCTTCCGTCACCCGCCAGTTCCGCGTCTCGACCGCGGTGCCCGCGGGACCTGCCAGAATCAGGCCGATCGTCGCCTCGGCCTGGCGCTTGCGGGTCCGGGTGGCGGTGTAGATCGTCTGCCAGGCGCCGCGGCAGGCGGGGTCCGCCTCGCGGCGGGCATGAGGCGCAGTATCGACGAAGGTGAGGGCGGCCCGGGTCCCGGAAAAATCCTCGCCTAAGCGGATCTCCGCCGAAACGACGTGGAGGCGGTTTCCCCGCAATCCGGAGACGGGGCGGGAGGCAGCGAGCGTTCCGGGATCGGGTGCGGCGGCATCGAGGGCGTGGCGGGCGGTCGCGGGGTCCGCGAGGAGCGGCGGGCCGTCGGGTGCCAGAGCGGGGGCCTCGACCAGGCTGTGGCGGAGCGCGTAGGCCCGGCCGCAGACCGCGAGCCAGCCGGCGAGGTCGGCATCGGTCGCCGTGGCATAGGGCGCGAAATGCGGCAGCGTGCCCTGCATCAGTCCCTCGCCGCGCCAGACGACCCGGCCGGGCGGGACCTCGCCCGCCTCGCAGACCCGCAGCAGCGTCACCGGCCCGATCGTCCGGAGCGCCGCGAACAGGCGGCGCACCGCGATGTCCGTCTCTCCGGGCGGTCCCTTGCGGACGAGGATCTTGTCTCCCACCGCGAGATCCGCGAGCAGCCTGTCCTTCAGGTAGTCGACCCGGCGGATCTCTCGCGCGAGGATGTCGGCCGGCTTCACCCGGGGCGCCGTGTCGCCCGTATGGTAGGCGAAGCCGTAACGCCGGCTGTGGCAGAACAGGTAGCCGCCGGCACCGACCCGGACCTCGATGTCCTCCGCACCGCCGTAATGCGAAAACCGCGTCTCGACCGCGTGGGTCAGGTCGGCGATCGGCGCCGAGGAGAGGCGGAACAGCCCGAGGGGATCGATGCCGGCATAGCGCTGGGCGATGCCGAACTCGCAATTGTCGCCGAGGCTCTCGAAGGCGCCGAGCAGGGCGGCCGCGGTGAGCCCCGCCGGGGCCGCGGGTGCCTGACGGAATAGCGAGATCATGAGGCCGCGACCTTGACCGGAAACGCCGCCGGCCCGCCCTCGACCGGCGCCAGCACCTTGCCGGGATTGAGGATTCCCATCGGGTCGAGGGCGCCCTTGAGGCGGCGCATCAGGTCGAGGGCGACCGGGTCCTTGTAGCGGGGCAGCTCGTCGCGCTTGATCAGCCCGACGCCGTGCTCGGCGGCGATCGAGCCGTCCATGGCGTGGACGATGTCGTGGACGATGCGGTTGAAGCGCGGCCACTCGGCGAGGAAGGCCGCCTTCTCGACCCCGACCGGCTGGGTCAGGTTGAAGTGGATGTTGCCGTCGCCGAAATGCCCGAACGCACAGACCCGCACCCCCGGCAACGCCGCCTCGCAGGCGGCCGAGGCCCGCTCCAGGAACTCCGCCACCCGGGAGACCGGTACCGAGACGTCGTGCTTGATCGAGCCGCCCTCGTGCCCCTGCATCTCCGACAGGCTCTCGCGCAGGCGCCACAGGGCGGCGGCTTGCGCCTCGCTCTGCGCCAGGACCGCATCCTCGGCGAGGCCGGATTCGATCAGGCCGCCTAAACGCGCTTCCAGTTCCTCGCCGGCGTCGGGGCCCGGCGAGGACAGTTCGACGAGGGCGTAAGAGTGGTGGTCACCGGCAAGCGGGCGCACGGCGCCGGGCAGGTGGCGCAAGACCACCTCCAGGGGAAAGCGCGGCACGTATTCGAAGGCGGTGAGCCGGGGCCCGAGCCGGTCGCGCAGGGCCCCGAAGGCATCGAGCGCGGCCCGCGCCGAGGCAAGGCCCAGGAAGGCGGTCGCCTTCGAGACGGGCCTGGGGTGCAGCCGCAGCACCGCCGCCGTGATGATGCCGAGCGTCCCTTCCGAGCCGACGAAGAGGTTCTTGAGGTCGTAGCCGGAATTGTCCTTGCGCAAAGCGCGCAAGCCGTTCCAGACCTGTCCGTCCGCCAGCACCACCTCCAAGCCCAGCGTCAGCTCGCGGGCATTGCCGTAGGCGAGCACCGCCGTGCCGCCGGCGTTGGTGGCGAGGTTGCCGCCGATCCGGCACGAGCCCTCGGAGGCGAGCGACAGCGGAAACAGCATGCCCGCCGCATCGGCCGCCTGCTGAACGTTGGCGAGCACGCAGCCGGCCTCGACCGTGATGGTGGCATCCAGCGGATCGACCGCCCGCACCCGATCGAGGCGGGACAGCGAGATCACCACGCCGCCATACGGCACGCCGCCGCCGACGAGCCCGGTATTGCCGCCATGGGCCACCACCGGCACCCGCGCCGCGGCGCAAGTCCCGACCGCGAAGGCGACTTCCTCGGTGTTGCGCGGGCGCACGACCGCCAGCGCCTCCCCGCGATAGAGGCCGCGGGTCTCGGCGAGGTGGGGGGCGATGTCGGTCGCGGCGGTGAGGACGTGCGCGGCCCCGAGGCGGGAGCTGAGCGTATCGATGAGGCTGTGGGTCACGGGGGGCGCCGGGGCGAAGCGTCTGCAGGGGAGGGGGTTGCGGCGGGGCGGGATGGCGCCTTGCCGAACCGCCCTCTAGATAACCGTCGGCCGGCCTTTTTTCCAAGATGCGCGGCCCTTCGCGAAACCTCGCCCGAGACAGCAGGCACATGCTCTCCGTGATCCCGAACCCGCCGCGCACCGCGCTCCCGATCCAAGGCACCGACGACCTGTTTCCCGTGCGCCGGGTGTACTGCGTCGGGCGCAACTTCGCCGCCCATGCCCGCGAGATGGGCGCCGACCCGACCCGCGAGCCGCCGTTCTTCTTCATGAAACCCGCCGATGCGCTCCAGGTGGTGCCCGACGGCGAGACGGTGGAGCATCCCTATCCGCCCAAGACCGCGAACTACCACCACGAGGTCGAGCTGGTGGTGGCGCTCGCGAAGGGCGGTCGCGACATCCCGGTGACCGAAGCCCTCGACCACGTCTACGGCTACGCGGTCGGCCTCGACATGACCCGCCGCGACCTCCAGGACGATGCCAAGGCGCTGCGCCGCTCCTGGGAGCTCGGCAAGGCCTCGGACCTGTCGGGCCCGGTCGGCACCCTGAAGCCGGCCTCCGTCATCGGGCACCCGGACAAGGGCGCGATCACCCTCTCGGTCGACGGCGCTCTGCGCCAGAAGGGCGACCTCTCCGACATGATCTGGTCTGTGGCCGAGCAGATCGCCTATCTCTCGACCTACTTCGTCCTGGAGCCCGGCGACGTGATCTTCGCCGGCACGCCGGAGGGCGTCGGCGCGGTCACCCGCGGCCAGACCATGGTCGGGACGATCGCCGGCGTCGGCGAGATCCGCCTGACCGTCGTCTGAAAGACAGGGAGATTGCGGGATGACGCGCCGACAGGCCCTGCTGATGCGGGGCGCCCACCTCGTCTGGCGCTTCACCCGCGGGATGACCCTCGGGGTGCGCGGGGCGGCGATCGATCCGGAAAACCGGGTCTGCCTCGTGCGCCACACCTACATGGCCGGCTGGCACCTGCCGGGCGGCGGCGTCGAGCCGGGCGAGACCGCGCTCGACGCCATGGCCCGGGAATTCCGCGAGGAGACCGGGATCGTGCTCGACGCGAGCGCCACGCCGGCCTTGCACGGCTTCTACTTCAACAACCGGTCCTCGCAGCGCGACCATGTTGCGCTCTACGTCGCCCGCACCTTCACGCTGCCGGTGCCGAAGCGTCCCGACCGCGAGATCGCCGAGGCCGCCTTCTTCCCCCTCGACGCCCTGCCGCCGGATGCCACCCCGGCGACCCGGGCGAGGCTGATCGAAATCCGCGACGGCACCCCGCCCGCCGCCACCTGGTAGAACCTGCCCGAAGCCGGCTCCGGAACCCCTTGCACTCCCCGGCGGAATGGTGTTTATGCCGCTCATCGGCGCCGCCACGGTGACGCCGACGGAAAACAGCGAGCGGGTGTAGCTCAGGGGTAGAGCACAACCTTGCCAAGGTTGGGGTCGAGGGTTCGAATCCCTTCGCCCGCTCCAGTTTTTCCATGAGGCCGAACGAGTTTGGGCGGGTGTAGCTCAGGGGTAGAGCACAACCTTGCCAAGGTTGGGGTCGAGGGTTCGAATCCCTTCGCCCGCTCCAAGTTCGACAGGCCTGACAGTGTGAGCGGGTGTAGCTCAGGGGTAGAGCACAACCTTGCCAAGGTTGGGGTCGAGGGTTCGAATCCCTTCGCCCGCTCCAGTTGTCCCATGACGATCAAGCCAGACACGGCAGTGCGCACTGAGCAACCTGGCGACGAGCCATTGGAAATCGGTGTGTGCAAAGCCGGCAGTGAGACCGTCACTAATGGGTCGCCGCCGGGTGGCGCCGGTCTCGACCTCGAACGCGTCCACCAAGACTCACATCTCATCGATCTGTGACCCGTTGCCTGATCGACACGACAGGTTGCACGGTGCGGGCGCGACGGTCGGGAGCATGGGCCTTCCCCCCTCCGCGCGGGGCTGTCCGGGGAAGGAAGAGGCGCAGGACATTCCCTCTCCCCGCGGGCCTAGCGGATTCACACTTCTCCTCAGAGAGATAACCCTCTGTAAATATGCGCGCTTCCCCTCCCCCTTGTGGGGAGGGGTCAGGGGTGGGGGTGGTGCAGGAGGCACCATAGCGCTCGATCCGGCACCACCCCCACCCCTAGCCCCTCCCCACAAGGGGGAGGGGAAGCGCGCTACCTTTGAGCGGGAAAACACTCGAACCAAGATGTGTGAACACGCCAGCCCTGCGGGCGGGGAGAGGGCCTGGGGATCGAAGATCCCACCACCGTTCAGGTGACACGGCAAGCGGAGGCGAAAGCCGAAGCGGGGGTGAGGGGGTCTCGACGAGTGAGGCTCCTCCGGAAATACCCCCTGACCCTCGCCCTTCGGGCTCCCTGAGCCCCTTCGGAGCTCAGGCCTCTCCCCGCCAGCGGGGAGAGGGGAACCCCGCGCCTTTTACCTGTCCCCGGACAGCCCTGCCGCAGAGAGGGGGGAAGGGGCTGCGCGCGGCGACCGTCGCGAGTTCGGGCAACTCACTCAAACAGGCCCTTGACAATGGTCAGGCCTGCCGGTCTTCCCGACGAGGCCTCGACCGTACTCTCAAAGCGCCTTCAACAGCGCCTCGGCCCCCGACGCGTCCGCCTTCGACGGCGCGTCCTCGACGTTGAGCACCCGCACCACCCCGTCCTCGACCAGCATGGCGTAGCGCTTGGACCGGATGCCGAGGCCGAAGCCGGTGCCGTCCATGTCGAGGCCGAGCGCCTTGGCGAAGTCGCCGTTGCCGTCGGCCAGGAACTCGATGCCCTCGGCGCCGGCCGCCTTCGACCAGGCGTCGAGCACGAACACGTCGTTGACCGAGGTCACCGCGATCGCGTCGATGCCGCGGGCCAGGATGTCGGCGCGGCGGGTGACGTAGCCCGGCAGGTGGTTGCGGTGGCAGGTCGGGGTGAAGGCGCCCGGCACCGCCACCAGCACCACGCGGCGGCCCTTGAACACGTCGTCGGTGGTCTTCGGCGTCGGGCCCTCGGGGCCCATCACCCGGAAGGTCGCCTGGGGCAGGTGATCGCCGACCTGGATCGTCATCGTGGGTCTCCTGACGGAATGGTTGGGTCGGGGTCTAGCGCGGCGGTCTCGGTGAGTCGAGGCGGGACCCCGCGGGCCTTCCCGCGCGTTCCCGCCCGATTGGACGCCGGACCGGATGGATGCCGGACCAAGCGGACTATGGACAACGCCGGGGCGGAGCGTAGCATGGGCTTCATGCGCAGCAGATTTCCACAGGACCTCCTCTCCCCCGACCCCGCCTCCGGCGGGGCGACGGACCCGCGCGCCGGCGATCGGGAGAGTGCGGCTGGTGCGCCGAGCTACCTCGACGGGCAGCTCCTGGTGGCGATGCCGGGCATGGCCGACGAGCGCTTCTCGCGCTCGGTGATCTATCTGTGTGCGCATTCGGCCGAGGGGGCGATGGGGATCATCGTCAACAAGCCGGCCGCCGACCTCAACATGCCGGACCTCCTGGTCCAGCTCGACATCATCGCCGAGACCGACGCGATCCGCCTGCCGAGCCGCATCGGCCACATGCCGGTTCTGATGGGCGGACCGGTCGAGGCGAGCCGGGGTTTCGTGCTGCACTCGCCCGATTTCCACATCGACCAGTCGACCCTGCTGATCGACGACGGCATCTGCCTCACTGCGACGATCGAGATCCTGCGGGCGATCGCGGCCGGCAACGGGCCGGCGAACGCGGTGCTGGCGCTCGGCTATGCCGGCTGGCAGGCCGGCCAGCTCGAGAGCGAGATCCAGGCGAATGGCTGGCTGCACTGCCCGGCCGATCCGGAGCTGATCTTCAACACCTCTCTCGAGACCAAGTACGACCGGGCGTTGCGCGGCATCGGCATCGAGCCGGCCATGCTCTCGGCCACCGCCGGCCACGCCTGACGGGATGGTGTCGGCCCGGCGGCGCTCGTGCCCTGCCGGGCGGAGTCCGGCGAGCGTGCTACTGGTCCTGCGCGCCGGCCTCGAAGCCCGGGTTCATCCCCTCGACGGCCGGGGCCGGACGCCGGACGCGCGCCGCCGGGCGCGGCGCGTTGCTGGCCGTCGGGGCGGCCGTCGACAGGCCGAGGCGAGTGGCGAGCGAGAGCGCCCGCGCCTCGGAGAAGCGCAGGTGGCAGAATCCGTGCGAGCCCTCGCGGACATAGGCGCGGCAGAACTGCTCCCGGTCGGCCGAGAAGGCGGCCTGCTCGGTCACGATCGGCCGCACGTCCTCCCGTGACGCGCGGCGGGTCATCACCTTGTAATTCTCGCGCACCGCCTTGTCGGCGACGCCGCGCGCCGCGTCGAATTCCTGCGCCCGCGGCAGCAGGGTGGCGGCGCCCGGCCCCCACATCCCCTTCGGCGTCGTGGCGCAGTCCGACGCGGTGAAGACGCAGGCCTCGCCCTCGCCGAGCGGCGTGACCATCACGCTACCCTCCAGGATCTCGAACCGCAGCGGGCAGGCCGGGCCGGAGGAGGCCAGTTGCGTCACGCCGTTGGGCTTGCCCTGGTCGGTGAGCGCCAGCGGCTGCCCGTCGCCGAGGGAGACCTTGCAACTTTCCGTCGGCTGCGAGACCTTCGTGCCGGCCAGCGTCAGGCGGGCCGTGAAGCCGCCGCCCGCCCGCTCCAGGCGCAAGGAGCCGGCATTGCCGTTCTGCTGCAGGTCCTGGCCGAGGATCGCGTCGTCGTTGGGGGTCTTCAGCACCACGGGCTTCGGGGGCGCCGGCGGGGCGGGAGCGGGCCGGGGCGCGGCCTCGGGCAGCGGCGCCTCGCCCGGAGCGCGTCCGCCGGGCACCGGCGCCGGGGGCACCGGCGGACGCGCGGCGCGGCCGATGCCGAACAATTCCTCGAGGAAGGACTGGGCCGAGGCCGGAGCCGGCGCCACCATCAGGACCGCCGCGAGGGGCAGGGCCGCCAGCACGGGCAGGGCCACCGGGCGGGGGGAGGGGCGAACGGGCGTCATCAGGCTCCAGGCGAAAAGGCACGGGGCAAAAGGCACAGGCCGAACGGCATGGGCATCGATGTCCCCCAGGGTCCTGAGACGGAGTCCTAGCATGCGGTCCGTGGCAGAGGCGTGGCAAGCCCGCAACATTGTCGTGGCGGCTTGACCATAGGGCGGAGAGACGACCGCCGACGCAGAGCCGGTCCCGCAGCCCGTTCCCACGGTCCCATGTGAGCCTCGTGCAACGAGTGGGCCCCACGCAAATCGCGATGCGCGGGCCGGCCCGGCTCGCCTTGCGGCCCCCAAAAGGCCTTCTTATATCCGGCTCGGCGCGGGCAACTCCCCCGCTCGCCGGGTTCCCGGCGAGGCGCGGTCCGGCCCGCCCGGGCTCAAACCATTCGACAAGTACCGCCATGGGCCGAGCTGCTTCGGGGCTCGGCGGTCTGCTTAAAAAACACCAACGAGGGATCCCACCATGGGTAAAGTGATCGGCATCGACCTTGGCACCACCAACAGCTGCGTGGCCGTGATGGAAGGCACGCAGCCCAAGGTCATCGAGAACGCGGAAGGCGCGCGCACCACCCCGTCGATCGTCGCCTTCACGGACGACGGCGAGCGGCTCGTCGGCCAGCCGGCCAAGCGTCAGGCGGTGACGAACCCCGAGCGCACCTTCTTCGCGATCAAGCGCCTCATCGGTCGCACCTACGACGATCCGATGACGCAGAAGGACAAGGGGCTCGTCCCCTACAAGATCGCCCGCTCGAGCGGCGGCGACGCCTGGGTCGAGGCGGACGGCAAGTCCTACTCCCCGTCGCAGATCTCCGCCTTCACGCTGCAGAAGATGAAGGAGACGGCCGAGTCGTATCTCGGCCAGCCGGTCACCCAGGCGGTCATCACCGTCCCGGCCTACTTCAACGACGCCCAGCGCCAGGCGACCAAGGATGCCGGCAAGATCGCCGGCCTCGAGGTGCTGCGCATCATCAACGAGCCGACCGCGGCGGCGCTCGCCTACGGCCTCGACAAGAAGAAGGCCGGCTTGATCGCGGTCTACGACCTCGGCGGCGGCACCTTCGACGTCTCGATCCTGGAGATCGGCGACGGTGTGTTCGAGGTGAAGTCGACCAACGGCGACACGTTCCTCGGCGGCGAGGATTTCGACAACCGCATCGTCGAGTACCTGGCGGCCGAGTTCAAGCGCGAGCAGGGCATCGACCTGACGAAGGACAAGCTCGCTCTCCAGCGCCTCAAGGAGGCCGCCGAGAAGGCGAAGATCGAGCTGTCCTCGGCCACCCAGACCGAGATCAACCTGCCCTATATCACGGCGGATGCGAGCGGCCCGAAGCACCTGGCGCTGAAGCTCAGCCGCGCCAAGTACGAGTCGCTGGTCGACGACCTGGTGCAGCGCACGATCGAGCCGTGCCGCAAGGCGCTCAAGGATGCCGGCGTCTCGGCGGCCGAGATCGACGAGGTGGTGCTCGTCGGCGGCATGACCCGCATGCCGAAGGTCCAGGAGCAGGTGAAGACCTTCTTCGGCAAGGAGCCCCACAAGGGCGTCAACCCGGACGAGGTCGTGGCGATCGGCGCCGCGGTGCAGGCCGGCGTGCTCCAGGGCGACGTCAAGGACGTGCTGCTCCTCGACGTCACCCCGCTCTCGCTCGGCATCGAGACGCTGGGCGGCGTGTTCACCCGGCTCATCGACCGCAACACCACCATCCCGACCAAGAAGTCGCAGGTGTTCTCGACGGCCGAGGACAACCAGAACGCGGTCACCATCCGGGTCTTCCAGGGTGAGCGCGAGATGGCGGCCGACAACAAGCTGCTCGGCCAGTTCGACCTCGTCGGCATCCCGCCGGCCCCGCGCGGCCTGCCGCAGATCGAGGTGACCTTCGACATCGACGCCAACGGCATCGTCAACGTGACGGCCAAGGACAAGGCGACGGGCAAGGAGCACCAGATCCGCATCCAGGCTTCCGGTGGCCTGTCCGACGCCGACATCCAGCGCATGGTGCAGGAGGCGGAGGCCAACGCGGCCGACGACAAGAAGCGCCGCGAGCTGGTCGAGGTGAAGAACCAGGGCGAGAGCCTGATCCACGCCACCGAGAAGTCGGTGACCGAGCACGGCGACAAGGTGCCGGCCTCCGACAAGGCCGCGATCACCACCGCCATAGACGCCCTGCGCCAGTCGCTCGCCGGCGAGGACGTCGAGCAGATCAAGGCCCGCACCACCGACCTGATGCAGGCCTCGATGAAGCTCGGCGAGGCGATGTACGCCGCGAGCCAGGCCGGTCCGGACGCCGCCGCGGGCGCGGCCCCGGGCGCCGAGCCCAAGAAGGACGACGTCATCGACGCCGACTTCCAGGAAGTCGACGACAAGGACCAGAAGAAGCGGGCGTAAAACACGCCTTGAGGTTGCCGCACGGATCTGAGATCCGTGCGGCCCAGTGATCTTTGCAGCGCGACCCGGTCCCCGGCGCCGACAACGGCGCCGGGGACCGGACGTGTATGGACGATGCCCGACGGGGTACGGCGGGGCCGGGGACAGGAATGTCGAAGCGCGACTATTACGAGGTGCTGGGCGTCGCCCGCACCGCGACCGACGGTGAGATGAAGTCGGCCTTCCGCAAGCTGGCGATGGTCTACCACCCCGACCGCAACCCCGGCGACAAGGAGGCCGAGCTCAAGTTCAAGGAGCTCAACGAGGCCTATCAGTGCCTGTCCGACGGGCAGAAGCGCGCCGCCTACGACCGTTTCGGCCACGCCGCCTTCTCGCAGGGCGGGCAGGGCGGCCCCGGATTCGGCAACGAGTTCGGCGACTTCATGTCGGACATCTTCGACACCTTCTTCGGCGACGCCCGTGGCGGTCCCGGAGGTGGGCGCCCCGGCGGCGGCCAGGGCGGGCGTCCGGGCGGCGGCCGCGAGCGCGGCGCCGACCTGCGCTACAACCTCGAGATCAGCCTCGAGGAGGCCTTCACCGGCAAGACCGAGACGATCAAGATGCCGACCTCGGTCACCTGCGAGGTCTGCGCCGGCTCGGGCGCCAAGGCGGGCTCGAAGCCCAAGACCTGCCCGACCTGCGCCGGCTACGGCCGCGTGCGGGCCGCGCAAGGGTTCTTCGCCATCGAGCGCACCTGCCCGGCCTGCCACGGCCGTGGCGAGATCATCGAGGATCCGTGCCCGGCCTGCTCGGGTGCCGGCCGCGTCACCCGCGAGCGCACGCTGTCGATCAACGTGCCGGCGGGCGTCGACGACGGCTTGCGCATCCGGCTCGCCGGCGAGGGCGAATCGGGCCTGCGCGGAGGACCTGCGGGCGACCTCTACATCTTCCTGTCGATCAAGCCGCACCCGTTCTTCCAGCGCGACGGCGCCGACCTGTTCTGCCGCGTGCCGATCTCGATGGTGACCGCGGCGCTCTCGGGCGAGATCACCGTGCCGGTGATCGACGGCTCGCACACCTCGGTCCGGGTGCCGGCCGGCACCCAGACCAACAAGCAGTTCCGCCTCAAGGGCAGGGGCATGCCGGTCCTGCGCTCGCGCGACGTGGGCGACCTCTACATCCAGGTCTTCGTCGAGACGCCGCAGAACCTCACCAAGCGCCAGCGCGAGCTGCTGCAGGAATTCGACACCCACGGCACGCAGGCCGACAACCACCCGGAGAGCGCCGGCTTCTTCTCCCGGGTGAAGGAATTCTTCGACGGCCTCAGCGGCTCGGGCCGCGCCTGACCCTCACGACGGCGGCTCGGTCCCTGCCTGACGGATTAGGCCGGCGAACCGGGGCAGCCGTTGCGCGTTCTCCCGCGCGAGTGGGATTGCGTGGTTCGCGGGGCGTTCCGGGCGCGTCAGGCTTGACGGCGGCGCGCCTTTGAACGACAGCCGTTCCCCGACCTACTTTTTCGCGTGTTCAAGGGTCTTCGGTCTTGCCTTTGCCTCACCGATCCAGGGCCAAAGCCGTCGCGGTCTCGAGCCCGCTGCCCCACTCGCAGCCGAAGCCCCAGAAGAAGCGCGACATCCTCGAGGACGAAGCGCGGTTCCTGCGCTCCTGGTTCGAGCGGCCCCTGGTCACCGGCGCCGTGACGCCTTCGGGCCGGATGCTCGCCCGCACCATGGCCTCCTACGTCGATCCGCGCCTCACCGGGCCGGTGATCGAGCTCGGTCCCGGCACCGGCCCGGTGACCGACGCTCTGGTGCGCCGCGGCATCGCCCCGGAACGCCTCGTCCTCGTCGAGTACAACCCGGATTTCTGCACGCTGCTGCGCCGGCGCTTCCCGAAGGCCACGGTGCTCCAGGGCGACGCCTACGACATCCGCGCCACTCTGGAGGGCGTGGTCGCCGAGCCGGCCTGCGCCACGATCTCGAGCCTGCCGCTCTTCACCAAGCCGCTGGAGCAGCGCCTCGACCTGCTGACGGCGGCCCACGACCTGATGCATCCGGACGCGCCGTTCGTGCAGTTCACCTACGCGGTGGTGCCGCCGATCCCGGCCAAGTCCACGACCTACACCGCCAGCCGCTCGAACAAGGTGTGGCTGAACCTGCCGCCGGCACGGGTGTGGGTGTATCGCCGGCCCTGAGGGGCACCGGTTCGACGAGTCCGGCCGGCAGCTTTTGGCGGTCCCACCCGTGACCTCATCCTGAGGTGCGACCAACGGGAGCCTCGAAGGAGGGCTCCAGCCTGCGCTGAGGCTTCTGGAGCCCTCCTTCGAGGCCTGCGCTACGCTTCGGCACCTCAGGATGAGGTCGAGAGCGGGATCAGCCGAAGCTTACCTCGACAGGAGCAAGGCGCTCACGCCTTCTCCCACTGGTTCTCGATGATGGTGTAGACCTTGTCGCTGAGGTTGATGTCCATCTCGACGAGCCCGAGCGTGTTCTTCACCCGGCTCAGGGTCTCGGCGAGTTCCAGCACCGGCTCGGGGACCCTGCGCTCCGGCACGGCCGGGCCCTGGAGCTGCAGCACGTCGGCCAGCATCGCCGTGTAGGCGCCCCAGAAATGCTGGTGGCCGATGACGTGGAAGCGCGACAGCGCCTCGATCGCCAGGGTCCAGTGGCCCGGCTTCATCGCCTCGCCCGGGAACGTGCAGGAGAGGTCGCGGGTCAGCGGGTTCTCCAGCCAGGAAAAGGTCTCGAGATCGATCCGGTCGAATCCCTTGCGCAGGGCCGACACGCTGCCGAGATCGAGCCCGGCCGCGAAGGCGCAAGGGGCCTGCAGGTGGTCGACGCGCCAGCTCTGGGCCGGGTCCTTGCCGATCTCCGCCATCCGGCGCAGGTACAGGATGCGCTTGGCCAACTCCACATACGGGTCGACGACCAGGATCGTCTTCACGTACTCGCCCGACTGGATCACGTCCTCGTAGCGTTTCAGGAGCACGCTACCCTGCAGCAGCAGCGAGTTGCTGTACTTGATGTCGATGATGCAGCGCAGAAGGTCGAAGTGGATGTCGTGGATGCCGAAATACGCCATGGCGAATTCCGGGAAGAGCATGTCGCGGGCGGCGTTGTCCTGGTGGATCGTGTAGTCGAGCGCGAGGACGCGGGCCGGGCGATGCGCGGAGTCACTGCCGTGCCGGTAGAGCAGGATGTTGGTGTCGGCGTCGACGATGTCGTAGCGCCCGGCCTGGTCCAGGCCGGGGCAGCTCTGGCCGTCGAGCTTGAAGCCGCAGACGCCGTGGGCGTGCCAGCCGAACTCCTTCAGCTGCGGGTAATGGACCCAGGCCTCGATCACGGTCTCGCGCGTCCGGTCCATGACCACGCGGACGCGCGGCGTGCGGCGCATGTCGTCGGGGGCGATCCAGAGCTCGAAGCTCGCCGGGCCGACGACGTTGAAGTTGAATCGCATGCTGCTTGCTAGGCTGAAGACGGCGTCGCGGCAAGGTCGCGGCGGAGGGGCCCGGGGAGCGCCAGCCTAGCAGCTTCGGCTCGCCGGATCACCCTCGCGGTGGGCAGCGGCCGGGAAGCCCTTGCGGCCGCAGGCCCGCCCGGTCTTGATGCGGCCATGTCCGACTTGTTCGCCTCCGCGGGCCTCGACCGCGACGCTCCCCGTCCCCTCGCCGACCTGTTGCGGCCGACAACCCTCGCCGAGGTCGTCGGGCAGGAGCACCTGACGGGGGAGGGAGGCGCGCTGACCCGGCTCCTGCGCGGACGCAATCTCGGTTCGCTGATCCTGTGGGGACCGCCCGGCACCGGCAAGACCACGGTGGCGCGGCTGCTCGCCGGCGAGACCGACCTGCATTTCGAGCAGATCTCGGCGATCTTCTCCGGCGTCGCCGAACTCCGGAAGGTGTTCGAGGCGGCCCGGGCCCGGCGGGCGGCGGGACGGGGCACGCTGCTCTTCGTCGACGAGATCCATCGCTTCAACCGGGCGCAGCTCGACGCCTTCCTGCCGGTGGTCGAGGACGGCACGGTCACGCTGGTCGGCGCCACCACCGAGAACCCCTCCTTCGAGCTGAACGCCGCGCTCCTGTCCCGGGCCCGGGTGCTGGTCTTCCGCGCCCTCGACGAGGCGGCGATCGCCAAGCTCCTCGACCGGGCCGAGGCGGTGACCGGCCGGACCCTGCCCCTCGACGGGCAAGCCCGCGCGGTGCTGGTGCGGATGGCCGACGGCGACGGGCGGGCGGCGCTGACCCTGGCCGAGGAGGTGTGGCGCTCGGTGGGACCCGGCGAGACCCTGGATGCCGCCCTGCTGCAGGAGCTGATCCAGCGTCGGGCTCCCGTCTACGACAAGGCGCAGGAGGGCCACTACAACCTCATCTCCGCGCTGCACAAGACGGTCCGCGGCTCGGACCCCGACGCCGCCCTCTACTATCTCTGCCGGATGCTGGATGCCGGCGAGGACCGGCTGTTCATCGCCCGCCGGCTGGTGCGGATGGCGGTGGAGGATATCGGGCTCGCCGATCCCCAGGCTCTGGTGGTGGCGAACGCCGCCAAGGACGCGTTCGACTTTCTCGGCTCGCCGGAGGGCGAGCTGGCGCTGGCGCAAGCCGCGGTCTATCTCGCCACGGCCCCGAAATCGAACGCAGTCTACACCGCCTACAAGGCCGCAACGCGCTTGGCCAAGGAGCACGGCTCGCTGCCGCCGCCCCGCACCATCCTCAACGCGCCGACCAAGCTGATGCGCAGGCTCGGCTACGGCGAGGGCTACCGCTACGACCACGACGAGCCCGACGCCTTCTCGGGCCAGGATTACTGGCCCGAGCGCCTGGGGCGCCAGCGCGTCTACGTGCCGACCGACCGCGGCTTCGAGCGCCGCGTCGCCGAGCGCCTGGAGTGGTGGGATGCGCGGCGCCGGGAGCGCACCGACGACGATTCGTGACGGCCGTGTGAACAACTGGACCGATAGGCGTTGACGCGCCACTCTCCCTTAAGTCAGCCTGCGGGAATGAGACGGAATCTCCTCCTCCCGCACGGTCCAGCCGGATGACGGCGCGGGTTCTCTCGATCGCCAATTGCAAGGGCGGCACCGGCAAGACCACCTCCGCGGTCAATCTCGCGGCCGAGTTCGGCGCCAGGGGGCATCGGGTCCTGGTGGTCGATCTCGATCCGCAGGGCCATGCGGGATTGGGGCTCGGAGTCACGGCCCGGCTCGGCTCGCCCAACGCCCATACGCCGCTCCTGCGGCGCCAGGCCGGCCTCGACGGCGCCGCCCAGGCCACCGACGAGGACAACGTCGCGGTGGTGCCGGCCGACCGGGGCTTCGACGGGCAGCTCGGTACCAATGACATCCGCTGCCTGGCCGACGCCCTCAGCCCCTTGAGCCGCGTCCACGACCTGGTGCTGATCGACGTGCCGCCGGCCTCCGCCGCCCTCACGGTCTGCGCCCTGATGGCGAGCGACGGCGTCGTCGTCCCCACCACCCTCGACCCCCTCGGCCTGGAGGGCGTGCGCCAGTTCGCCCGCTCCTATCACGACACGATGCTGCGCTTCCGCGCTGCGCCCCTCGGGCTCGCCATCGCGCCGATGCGGATCGACCTGCGCACCAATGTCGAGCGGGAGAGCTTGGGCAGCTTGCGCACCGCCTTCGGGCCGGGCCAGATGGTACGCGGCGTGCGCACCGACGTGGCGGTGAGCGAGGCCTTCGCCCGGCGCCAGCCGGTGCGCCGCCACCGCCCCCATGCCCGTGCGACCGAGGATTTTTCGGGCCTCGCCGACGATCTCGTGCAGCGCTTCGGCATCGACTGCGCCGCCGCCTTCGCGGAGCCGTCCTACGGGCGCCAGGAGGGGTTCTCGCGCGGGATCTCCTGGCGATGACGATGGGCGAGGACGGGGATTTTCAAGGATGACGGGCCGGCGATGATTCGCCGGGCGTGACGGAAGGGCTTGCGGGTGCTACGAGCCGCCGCATGACGAAGCCTCCTTCTCGCGGTGGTACCGGGCGGTCGCGGACCGGCCCGGGCGGACCCGCCTCGGGCCGCCCGCCGCGGGCCCGCACCGGACCGCGCAACACCGCGCGCGACGCCGCCGAGCGCGCCGCCGGCCTGGTTGTCTCCAACCGCGCTCCTCCCACGGCTCGCGCCGCCTTCGGCCGCGACATGAGCGACGCTGCGCCCTGGGAGCGCGACGAGGCGCCGGCCCGTGCCCCGGCCGGCAAGTTTCCGGCCAAGCCGAAATCCGATAAGCCGAAATCCGATAAGCCGAAATCCGACACGCCGAGATCCGATCGTCCGCGCACGGGTGCGGCGGAGCGGCCGGCCCGAAGCTTTTCCGAGGGCCGCGCGCCGGCCCGGCCGCGGCGCGATGAGCGCCAGGACGAACGCCGGGCCTCCGGCGAGGCCCCGCAGCGCCGCGCTCCCGCGGACGACAAGGGCCCGGCTGCCAAGCCCCCGACCCGGCGGGCACTCCGCGAGGCGACCGCCGAGGCGCTGGCCACCGGCGTGCAGACCCTGGAGGTGACGCCTGACGAGGCCGGGATGCGGATCGACCGCTTCCTCTCGGCCCGCTTCCCGCAATTGCCCTTCACCCGCATCCAGAGCCTGGTGCGCAAGGGCGAACTGCGCGTGAACGGCAAGCGCGCCAAGGCTGCCGACCGGGTCGAGCCCGGCGCCAGCGTCCGCGTGCCGCCGCTCAGCCTGGAGGCGCGCCCACCCGCCCCGAACTCCCCCCGGGCGGAGGGCGACCTCGCCTTCCTGCGCTCCCTGATCCTCTACGAGGACCAGGACATGATGGTGCTCAACAAGCCCTTCGGCCTTGCCGTGCAGGGCGGCTCGGGCACCACCCGCCACGTCGACGGCCTGCTCGAGGCGATGCGCGACAAGGACGGCCAGAAGCCGCGCCTCGTCCACCGCCTCGACAAGGACACGGCGGGCTGCCTCATCATCGCCAAGACGAGGCTCGCCGCGGCGACGCTCGCCAAGACCTTCCGGTCGCGGGCGGCGCGCAAGATCTACTGGGCGCTCGCCGCCGGCGTGCCGAAGGTGCGCCAGGGCCGGATCTCGACCTATCTCGCCAAGGAGGAGATCGGCGACGCCGATGCCCGCATGCGGGTCGCCAAGCACGGCGACGAGGGGGCGAGCCACGCCCTGACCTACTACGCGCTGGTCGACCAGGCCGGGCAGAAGCTCGCCTGGCTGTCGCTCAAGCCGGTCACCGGCCGCACCCACCAGTTGCGGGCGCATGCGGCCCATATCGGCCACCCGCTCATCGGCGACCCGAAATATTTCGACATCGAGAACTGGGAATTGCCCGGCGGCATCCAGAACCGCCTGCACCTGCTCGCCCGGCGGATCGTGATCCCGCATCCGCGCACCGCCAAGCCGATCGACGTGACGGCGCCGCTCCCGCCCCACATGGTGCAGAGCTGGAACCTGCTCGGCTTCGACGCCGCGCGCTACGACCCGATCGTCGAGGCGCCGGAGAGCTGACGCTACGGCCGTCCAGCCTAGGCCGGACCATCGGGGCAAGCCCTTGGCAGGACGGCGGCGCGCCTTATTCTCAAGGTGGGCCGCGACCACGGCAGAAGCGTGGGCTTGGATTAGCGTCCGCTCGCGTTGCGAACGGACGCCGATCCAGGTCTTCGATTGTGCCGCATTGTCTCCGACGAACCGGTATCCACCTCGTCGGACAATGCTCCAGCGGCTCCGTCCGGGAGTGAGACAAGCCAGATGAGACCCGCCGCGCTCGCCAGCCTCGGCCTGATCGGATTCCTCGCCTTCGCCGGGACGGCGCAGGCCCAGCCCGCCCCCGCCACCCCGGCACCGGCCGCCGCTCCTGCGGCGCCCGTCGCCCGTCCTGACGGCAAGGCCGCGGCGACCCGGCCGGACGGGCGCCAGCAGGACGGACGGAACGCCCCCGCGGAGGGCGGTGCGGCGGCCAAGCCGGCCGCGCCCGAGCGGACCACGCATCGCCGCCGCCGGCCGAGCTACGCCGCCTGCAACCGCGCCTCCCAGCGGCGCAGCCTGCATGGCGGCGCACGGCGCCGCTTCCTGATCCGCTGCCGCCTGGGCTATGAGCGGATCCAACCGGGCCAGCCGGCCCGCGCCAGGCCCTGAACGGCGGCGGGCCGCGCCCGGTGCGACAGCGCGGCCCGAACCCCCAAAGATCCTGCCGAGGTCCTGCCAAGATTCTTCAATGATCCTGCAATGATCCTGATCGTCTTCGACGTCGACGGCACCCTCGTCGACAGCCAGCACCTGATCGTGGCGGCGCAACGCGAGGCCTTCGCCTCGGTCGGGCTGCCGGCGCCGACGCGGGAGCGCTCGCTGTCGGTGGTCGGGCTGTCGCTGCCGCAGGCCTTCACCGCCCTCGTCGGCGCCGACGGGCCGGTCGTGGCCCTGTCGGACGCCTACAAGCAGGCCTTCGGCCGGCTGCGGGCCAAGGCCGAGATCCGCGAATCGCTGTTTCCCGGCGCCGCGGACCTCCTGGCCCGGCTCAACCGCGAGCCGGCGGTGCAACTCGGCATCGCCACCGGCAAGTCCCGCCGCGGGGTCGACCATCTCGTTGCCGTCCACGGTTGGGAGGGCTGGTTCTCGACCGTGCAGACCGCCGACGACGCTCCCTCGAAGCCGCATCCGGCGATGCTCGAGCAGGCGATGGCCGAGACCGGCGCCGCGCCGGACCGGACGGTGATGATCGGCGATTCGACCTACGACATGGTGATGGCGCGCGGCGCCAAGGTCGCCGCGCTCGGCGTCGCCTGGGGCTACCACACGCCCGAGGCCTTGCGGGCCGCCGGGGCGCATGCGGTGATGGAAAGCGTCTCCGCGCTCGAAGCCGACCTGTTCCGGCGGATCGCGGCGGCCTGATCGCCGTCTCGCAACCCAAGTCCCGAGGCCCTATCTTTCCACTCATGAGCAACGACGTGACCAGCGACTGGCTCGGGGACCCGGAGGGCGTACCCGATCCGGTCCGCGCCGCCCGCCAATCGGCGAAGCCCGCGCTGCCGAAGCGCTTCTACACGGAAGCCAGCGTCGCGCCGGCCGAGGACGGCTACCGCCTCGTCCTCGACGGCCGCCCGGCCCGCACCCCCGCCCGCCGCTACCTCGCGGTGCCGCAGGCGGCGCTGGCCGAGGCCCTGGCCGAAGAATGGGGGGCGCAAGAGGAGTTCATCGACCCCGCCCGGATGCCGCTGACCCGCCTCGTCAACTCGGCGCTCGACGGCGTAGCCGAACGGCGCGAGGCGGTGGTCGACGATCTCGCGGCCTATGCGGGGACCGACCTCGTCGTCTACCGGGCCGGGGACCCCGCCCGGCTCGTGGCGGCACAAGCGGCGGCCTGGGACCCGGTGCTCGACTGGGCGCACGAAGCCTTGAACGCGCGGTTCATGCTGAGCGAAGGGGTGATGCACGTTACCCAACCGGCGGAATCGCTGGCCGCCATCCGATGCGCCATCGAGGCGGTGGCGAGCCCGACCGCGCTCGCGGGACTTCATTCGATGACGACCCTGACCGGCTCGGTTCTGATCGCGCTCGCGGTTCTCCGCGGCCGGCTGACGCCGCAGGCGGGCTGGGCCGCGGCCCATGTCGACGAGACGTTCCAGGCGGAGGTCTGGGGTCGGGATGCGGAGGCCGAGGACCGCCTGGCCCGGCGGCGGACCGAATTCGAAGCCGCGGCGCGGGTCGCGGCGCTCAGCGCGTGATCGGGCCGGGGCGCTGCGCCCCGGCCGCGCGACCTCCTACGATTTCCGACCGATCGCTTCGCGATGCGGAAATCGGCATCGCTCAGGCGTGTGGAGCAAAGCTCCGCCGTCGCGGGCTGGTGATGCGAGGTCCGGAGATAATTTTCCGGACTTCGTATCACTTCTTCAGCGAGCCGGTGGCGATGTCGGCGTTCGGGTCCATCGCCGACGGCACCGACGGGCCGAAGGCCACGAGGCCGTTGGTGTCGATCCCGCGGACATCAACCTCGGCGCCCGGCGCCATGCGGGGCAGGGCGGCGAAGAGCGGCATGCCGGCCGGCACGCTGGCCGAGAAGCCCGGAACGTCGAGGACCGGGATGCCGGCCTGATCCAGGGTGGTGCCCTCGGCGCGCGCGGCGGCGGAGCCGGCCAGAACGAGGCCGGCCGCGATGACGGTCTTGAGAAGCATCTCGGTGTCTCCGGTGCGAGGCAGGTCTTGCTAAGGGTTTCTTGGCTAGACAATGCGCAGACCCCGGCCGCGGTTCTCCAAAAAAGCTTATCCGGCGGCGCGCCAACCCTCCCGCGGTAGCGGCTCCCGGGGAGCCGCGGCAGGCAACTGGTGGAACAGGTGGAAGCCGCTTGTCTCGGCGCCGCGCTCGGCGATCTCGGCCGAGAAGCCGGGCGGCGCCTCGGACGGGGCTTCGATGCTGCCGGCATAGGTCCAGGCCTCGCCGGTGACGAAGGCCGGCACCGGGAAGTCGTTCGGCACCGCGCAGACCAGGTCCGGCTCCTCGCGCCGACGGAAGAGATTGTAGGTCGGCCAGCGCCGTACCGTCCGCGGCCAAGGCCGGCCGAACTCCCCGCGTGTGAGCCCCGGGCCCGCACTGCTCGCAATCATGGTGTGTCTCCCCCCGGGTTCGGCCGGTTGCATCTTGGGGCCGATGCATATCCGCCAGGACCGGAACCGCTGATCACATTCGATAAGATTTGCGACTTTTCTATGCAATACTGCCGATACGGCATAGCCTGGATTGATCCGTGCGGCGGAAGGTGCAGCCGCCTACCCCTTTAGGCCAAGCTGTTGGCCGGCATTTCAAAATTTTGAAGGTGGGGCTCAGTTTTTTCAGTTTTCCTTGGTCCGCGCGGGCCCGCATAGTCGCCCTCGACACGGCGATCCGGGGCGGCCGGCGGCGACGAACCGCCTGCTTCCCGAGCGCCGCGCCTGCGCCGACCCGAGCCGGCATCGTGCCGGCGGCGCGCACCCGAATTCACGAGACCGGACGGGCAACGTCCGGGATGTTCAGGCCGTAGGGGCCGGAGGAGACACCATGGCTGGATCGAGACGTCCGGGACGCAACTTCCTCTTCGTTCCGGGTCCGACCAACATCCCGGATCGGGTCGCGCGCGCGATGATCGTGCCGTCCGAGGACCATCGCTCGTCGTCCTTCCCCGAGCTGACCCTGCCGCTGTTCGAGGAGACCAAGAAGGTCTTCAAGTCCCGCGAGGGCCAGGTCTTTCTCTTCCCGGCGACCGGTACCGGCGCCTGGGAAGCGGCGCTCACCAACACGCTCTCGCCCGGCGACCGGGTGCTGGCCCCGCGCTACGGCCAGTTCAGCACCCTGTGGATCGACATGGCCCGCCGGGTCGGCCTCGACGTCGAGGTCCAGGAGGAGGAGTGGGGCACCGGCGCCAACCCCGAGCGGATCGAGGAGGCCCTTCGCGCCGATCGCGAGCACCGGATCAAGGCGGTTCTGGTCGTCCACAACGAGACCACCACCGGCGTCACCTCCGATATCGGCGCGGTGCGCAAGGCTCTCGACGCGGCGAACCACCCGGCGATGCTCTACGTCGACGGCGTCTCGTCGATCGGCAGCATCGACTTCCGGGCCGAGGAGTGGCGGGTCGATTGCGCCATCACCGGCTCGCAGAAGGGGCTGATGCTGCCGGCGGGCCTCGGCCTCGTCTGCGTCAGCAAGCGGGCGCTGGAGGCCGCCAAGACCGCCGAGTGCCGGCGCGTCTTTTTCGACTTCGCCGACCAGGCCAAGGCCAACGCCACCGGCTACTTCCCCTACACGCCGTCCGTGCCGATGCTCTACGGCCTGCGCGAGGCGCTGGCTTGCGTCGAGGACGAGGGGCTGGAGAACATCTTCGCCCGCCACCGCCGGCTCGCCGACGGCACCCGCGCGGCGGTCAAGGCCTGGGGCCTGACGCTGTGCGCGAAGGAGCCGAAGTGGCATTCCGATACGGTGAGCGCCGTGATGGTGCCGGAGGGGATCAACGGCGCCGAGGTGATCGACATCGCCTATCGCCGCTACAACCTCGCGCTGGGCGCCGGCCTGTCGCAGGTGGCGGGCAAGCTCTTCCGCATCGGCCATATCGGCGACCTCAACGAGCTGATGCTGCTCGGGGCGCTCGCCGGCGTCGAGATGGCGATGCAGGATGCCGGCATCCGCATCACCCCCGGCAGCGGCGTCGCCGCGGCGACGGAGCATTTCCGGAATACGCGGGAAGTGTAGGCACGGGTCTCTCCTCTCCCCGCGGGCGGGGAGAGGCCCGATCACCCCTCGTCGGGTGATCGGGGAGCCCGAAGGGCGAGGGTGAGGGGGTGTCTCCGGACGAGGCTCCTCCGGCACCACCCCCTCACCCTCGCTCCGGCTTCGCCTCCGCTTGTCACGACCCCGGCAAGGGGGTCGTGACCCTCTCCCCGCCCGCGGGGAGAGGAGAAGGGGCGCTCTACGCCCAAAACCGGCTGCCGGGACCCGGCCCGGCATGCCATTGATGCTACGCCCCGCCCGCCCCGAGAGCGGGGATCACGAAAAGATTGCCGGAGAACGCCGCCCCATGTCCCACCGCATCGTCTTTCTCGACCGCGAGACCCTGGATGCGACCGTGCGGCCCCCGAGCTTCCCGCACGAATACGCCGAACACGCGGTGACGGCGCCCGACGAGATCGTGGCGCGGCTGCAAGGCGCCCAGATCGCCATCATCAACAAGGTGCCGATGCGCGAGGAGACTCTCGCCCAGTTGCCGGACCTGAAGCTGATCGCGGTCGCGGCGACCGGCACCGACGTGGTCGACAAGGCCTTCGCCAAGTCCCGCGGCATCACGATCGTCAACATCCGCAACTACGCCTTCAACACCGTGCCGGAGCACGTGATCGGGCTGATCTTCGCCCTGCGGCGGGCGATCGTGCCCTACACCAACTCGGTCCGGCGCGGCGATTGGGCCAAGGCGCGGCACTTCTGCTACTTCGACTACCCGATCCGCGACGTGGCCGGCTCGACCTTGGGCATCGTCGGCTACGGCGCGCTCGGCAAGTCGATCGGCCAGCGCGCCGAAGCGTTGGGCATGCGGGTGCTGGCCTACGACGTGATGCCCCAGCCCGGCCTCGTCGACCTCGACACGATCATCCGCGAGAGCGACGTCATCACGCTCCACGCGCCGCTGACGCCGGAGACCCGCAACATGATCGGGCGGGACGAGCTGGCGCGGATGAAGCGCGACGCGATCCTCATCAACACCGCCCGCGGCGGCCTCGTCGACGAGGCGGCTTTGGCCGAGGCCTTGACCGCCGGCACGATCGGCGGCGCCGGCTTCGACGTTCTGACCTCGGAGCCGCCGCGGGACGACAACCCGCTGCTCGCCCTCGACCTGCCGAACCTCATCATCACCCCCCACGTCGCCTGGGCGAGCCGCCAAGCCATGCAGATCCTGGCCGATCAGCTCGTCGACAACATCGAGGCCTTCGTGGCCGGCCGGCCGCAGAACGTGGTGGAGTAGGGCGGGGCGGAGCGCTAACCCGCTCTCGCCAACTCGAACGATGCCCCGCGCCGGCTTCGGATGCCCGCGGCGGAAAGGATGACGATGAAGAAGCTTCTGTTCCAATTCGACACCGACCCGATGCCCAGCGTGTTCGACGTGGTGGTGGGCTACGACGGCGGCGCCGACATCATCACCGGCTACCCCAACGTGACTCCCGACAATGTCGGGGCGCTGGTCGACGGCACGATCTACACCCGCGGCGGCTCGGAGAAGAAATCGACCGCGATCTTCGTCGGCGGCGGCAGCATGGCTGCCGGCGAGGCGGTGTTCAAGGCGGTGCGCAAGCGCTTCTTCGGCCCGTTCCGGGTGTCGTGCATGCTCGACTCCAACGGCTCGAACACCACGGCGGCGGCGGGCGTGGCCCTTGTCGCCAAGGCGGCGGGCTCGCTCCAGGGCAAGCGCGCCCTGGTTCTCGCCGGCACCGGCCCGGTCGGCATGCGCTCGGCGGCGCTCCTCGCCAAAGAGGGCGCGACCGTGACGCTCGCCGGGCGCAACCTCGCCAAGGCGCAGGAAGCCGCCAAGGCCATCGAGACCCGCTTCAAGGTCGCGATCCGGGCGATCGAGACGGCGGATGCCGAGTCCCGCGGCGCGGCTTTGGCCGAGGCCGAGGTGGCCTTCGCCGCCGGCGCCATCGGGCTCGAACTCGCCTCCGAGGCGCAGTGGAGCGGCGCGAGGGACCTCGCCTTCCTGGGCGACTACAACGCGCAGCCGCCGCTCGGCTTCGGCGGGATCGAGGCCACCGACAAGGGCAAGGAGCGCCACGGCAAGGTCGTGTTCGGCGCGCTCGGCATCGGCGGGCTGAAGCTCAAGCTGCACCGGGCCTGCGTCGCCAAGCTGTTCGAGAGCAGCGAGCTGGTCCTCGACGCGGAAGAGATCTACGCGCTCGCGAAAGAGATGGCGTGATGGCGAACGAGGACACGATCCCGGGCTTCCTCGACGCCCTCGCCAGCGAGCGCCCGACCCCCGGCGGCGGCGGTGCCGCGGCGATCTCCGGCGCCATGGGGGCCGCCCTGGTCTCGATGGTCTGCAACCTCACCATCGGCAAGAAGAAGTATGCCGAGGTCGAGGCCGAGATGATCGCGACCCGCGACCGTGCCGAAGCCCTGCGGGCCGAACTCACCGGCATGATCGCCGAGGACGTGAAGGCCTTCGACGCGGTGATGGGCGCCTACGGCCTGCCGAAGGCGAGCGACGACGAGAAGGCGGCCCGCGCGGCCGCCATCCAGGACGCCCTGCGGCTCGCCACCGATGTCCCGCTCGCCTGCGCCAAGACCTGCAGGGCGGTGATCGACCTGTGCGAGGGGATCGCCGAGCGCGGCAACCTCAACGTGGTCAGCGATGCCGGCGTCGCCGTGCTGGCGGCCCAGGCCGGCCTGCGCAGCGCCGCCCTCAACGTCTACGTCAACGCCAAGGCGATCGAGGACCGGACCTTCGCGGAAGGCCGTCTCGCCGACCTCGCCCGGGCGCTGGACGGCGCCGATGCCCTGACCGAGTGGGTCTACGGGCTGGTGAAGTCGAAGCTGACCTAAGGGTCGGCGCGCCTGGATCGGTATCCGGGCGATCATTTGAAGCAACGCAACCGCGCTTTTTGAGCCGGGCGCGAGGGACCCCCTCGCGCCCGGAACGGGAAGCCTTTGCCTGAAACGACAGGAGGACGCCATGGACGTGCACGAGTACCAGGCCAAGGAATTGCTCGCGAGCTTCGGCGTGCCGATCCCGAAGGGCGCCGTGGCCTTCAGCCCCGACCAGGCGGTCTACGCCGCCACCGAGCTGGGCGGCGCCCACTGGGCGGTGAAGGCGCAGATCCATGCCGGCGCCCGCGGCAAGGCCGGCGGCATCCGGCTCTGCCGGACCACCCACGAGGTGCGCGACGCCGCGACCGACCTGCTCGGCCGCCGCCTCGTCACGCACCAGACCGGCCCCGAGGGCAAGCCGGTGCAGCGGGTCTATATCGAGACCGCCGACCCGTTCGAGCGCGAGCTCTATCTCGGCATCGTCCTCGACCGGAAGGTCGAGCGGGTGCGGGTCGTCGCCTCCAAGGCCGGCGGCATGGACATCGAGGAGATCGCCGCGACCGATCCCGACGCGTTGCTGCAAGTGGTGGTGGAGCCCGCGGTCGGCCTCCAGCCCTTCGAGGCGCGGGAACTCGCCTTCCAGCTCGGCCTCACCATCAAGCAGGTCGGCGCCGCCGTGAAGACGATCATGAGCGCCTACCGGGCGTTCCGCGATTGCGACGCGGTCATGCTGGAGATCAATCCGCTGGTCGTGACCCGCGACGACCGGGTGCTGGCGCTCGACGCCAAGATGTCGTTCGACGACAACGCCCTGTTCCGGCGCCGCCAGATCGCCGACATGCACGATCCGTCGCAGAGCGACCCGCGCGAGGCCCAGGCCGCCGAGCACAACCTGAACTACATTGGTCTCGACGGCGAGATCGGCTGCATCGTCAACGGCGCCGGCCTCGCCATGGCGACCATGGACATGATCAAGCACGCGGGCGGCGAGCCGGCGAACTTCCTCGATGTCGGCGGCGGGGCCTCGCCGCAGCGGGTCGCCACCGCCTTCCGCCTCGTCCTGTCCGATCCGAACGTGCGGGCGATCCTGGTCAACATCTTTGCCGGCATCAACCGCTGCGACTGGATCGCCGAGGGCGTCGTCCAGGCCGCCCGCGAGGTGAAGATCGGCGTGCCTCTCGTGGTCCGGCTCGCCGGCACAAACGTCGAGGCCGGCAAGGCGATCCTGGAGAAGAGCGGGCTCGACCTCATCACCGCCGACACCCTGACGGAGGCCGCCGAGAAGGCGGTGGCCGCCATCCGCACCAAGAACTGAAGAGGGGACGCCCGATGAGCATCCTGATCGACGAGAAGACCCGGATCCTGGTCCAGGGCATCACCGGTGACAAGGGTAGCTTCCACGCCCGCGAGATGATCGAGTACGGCTCGAACGTCGTCGGCGGCGTCACCCCGGGCAAGGGCGGCCGCACCGAGCACGGCGTGCCGGTCTTCGACACCGTGCGCCAGGCGGTGCAGGAGACCGGCGCGGAGGCGAGCATCACCTTCGTGGCGCCGCCGTTTGCCGCCGACGCCATCATGGAGGCGGCCGATGCCGGCATCCGGCTGATCTGCTCGATCACCGACGGCATCCCGGCCCAGGACATGATGCGGGTGAAGCGCTACCTGCGGCGCTACCCGAAGGAGCGCCGGCCAATGGTGGTCGGGCCGAACTGCGCCGGCATCATCTCCCCCGGCAAGTCGATGCTCGGCATCATGCCCGGCCACATCTACCTCAAGGGCAATATCGGGGTGATCTCCCGCTCCGGCACCCTCGGCTACGAGGCCGCGGCGCAGATGAAGGCGGTGGGTCTGGGCATCTCGACCTCGGTCGGCATCGGCGGCGACCCGATCAACGGCTCGTCGTTCCTCGACCACCTCGCCCTGTTCGAGGACGACCCGGACACAGCGGCGGTGCTGATGATCGGCGAGATCGGTGGTCCGCAGGAGGCCGAGGCCGCGGCCTGGATCCAGGCCAACATGAAGAAGCCGGTGGTCGGCTTCGTCGCCGGCCTCACGGCGCCGAAGGGCCGCAAGATGGGGCATGCCGGCGCCATCATCTCGGCGGCCGGCGACAGCGCCGGGGAGAAGGCCGAGATCATGCGCTCCTACGGCCTCACCGTGGCCCCGAGCCCGGGCGCCTTCGGGACCACCATGGCGCAGGTGATGTCCGGGCACCGCAAGGCGGCGTGAGCCAGCTCCTCCCTCGGCCCGCGCTTCGGGCCGTGCGCATTCCTCCTCTCTCCGCGGGCGGGGAGAGGGCTGTGTCCCCGTTCAGGGGACACAGCGAGGCGGCAGCCGAGGGTGAGGGGGAGGTGCCGGATGAGCCTCCTCCGGAAATACCCCCTCACCCTCGCCCTTCGGGCTTGCCGCTGACCCGACAAGGGGTCAGCAGCCCTCTCCCCGCCCGGCGGGGAGAGGAGAGACTGGCGCACACCCTCGACCCCCACGGGGAGCCCCCGATGATCCACACTCCCGTTCCCGACACGCCGTTCGTTCCGCCGCTGATCACCGGCACCGAGGACCGCGTCGCCCTCGACGTGCTCTTTCGCTCGCTGGTGGATGTCTGCCGGCGCCACCAGCCGGAGCTGGAAGCGGTGCTGCGCGGGCAGGCCGACATTGCCGGCCTGTCGCCGGAGCTGACCGCGCGGGCGTTGCAGGTCCAGGGCATCTGGTTCCAGCTGATCGCGATCGCCGAGCAGAACACCGCCATGCGCCGGCGCCGCCATGTCGAGCGCAATGCCGGCCGCGACCGGCTGAAGAACTCCTTCAGCGCCGTGCTGGCCCGGGCCGCCGCCCAGGGCGTGCCGGCCGCGACGGTGCATGAACTCCTCACGTCCCTGCGCGTGCGCCCGACCCTGACGGCGCACCCGACCGAGGCCAAGCGCGTCACGGTGCTGGAAAAGTTCCGGCGCATCTACCTGATCCTGAAGGAACTGGAGATGCCGCGCTGGACCGAGCGCGAGCGCCAGGCCCTGATGGACGACCTGCGCGACGAGGTCGAGCTGGTCTGGATGACCGGCGAACTGCACCTCGAGAAGCCGACCGTCGACCGGGAAGTGGCCTGGGGCCTGCACTTCTTCGACGAGACCCTGTTCGAGATGCTGCCCGAGACCCTCGGCTCGCTCGAGGAGGCGCTGGCGAGTGCCTATCCGGGCGCCCGGTTCGAGGTCCCGGCCTTCTTCCAGTTCGGATCGTGGATCGGCGGCGACCGCGACGGCAACCCCTTCGTCACCGCCGAGGTGACCCGGCGCACCCTGCGACGCAACGCGCTCGCGAGCCTGCGGCGCTACCGCGACGGCGTGGCCGGCCTCGCCCGCACCCTGTCGATCAGCGCCCGCGCCCTGCCGGTGCCGGATGCCTTCGCGAGCGCGCTCGCCGGTGCGCTGGCGCTCCAGCCGGACGGCGAGGCGATCGCGCGGCGCAACCCGGGCGAGCCCTACCGCCAGTTCCTGACCTGCCTCAGCCGCCGCCTCGACGCGACGGTCGCCGGGCTGGAGGACTCGTCGGCCGCGCCCGAGAACAGCACCCCGACCGGTCCCGGCTACGGCGATGCCGACCTGCTGATCGCCGACCTGCGCGCCCTCGAACAGGGCCTGTCCGAGGCCGGCTGCCCGTCGCTGGCCGCCAACCGGGTGCGGCCGGTGCGCCGGATGGTCGAGATCTTCCGCTTCTCGACCGTGCGGCTCGATATCCGCGAGAACACCACCCGCACCACCCGCGCGCTCCAGGCTCTGTGGCGCGGCACCCACGAGGGCGAGCCGCCGGACGTCGATTCCCCGGACTGGACCGCTTGGCTCGAAGCCGAGCTGGCGCGGCCGCTCGACGGCCTGCCCGATCTCTCCGGCCTGCCCGAGGAGGCGCAGGAGACGCTCGCGACCTTCCGGCTGGTGGCGGAGATGCGCGGCAGCCTCGACCGCGAGGCCTTCGGGTCCTTCGTCCTGTCGATGACCCATTCGGTCCCCGACATCCTCGGCGTCTACCTGCTGGCCAAGACCGCCGGCGTCTTCCTGGATGCTGCCGGCATCGAGGTCTGCCCGCTGCCGATCGTGCCGTTGTTCGAGACCATCGACGACCTGCGCGCCGCCCCCGCCATCATGCGGGCCTTGCTCAAGATCCCGGTCGTGCGCCGCTCCGCCCGCCAGCAGGGCGGGGTGCAGGAGGTGATGATCGGCTACTCCGATTCGAACAAGGATGGCGGCTTCGTCGCCTCGAACTGGGAGCTGGCCAAGGCGCAACGGCTGCTGACCCAGGTCGGCGAGCAGGCGGGGATCGGCATCGCCTTCTTCCACGGCCGCGGCGGCTCGGTCAGCCGCGGCGGCGCGCCGACCGCCCGGGCCATCGCGGCGCAGCCGCCGGGCTCGATCCGGGGCCGCTTCCGCACCACCGAGCAGGGCGAGGTGGTGTCGTTCAAGTACGCCAACCGCGGCACCGCCGCCTACCAGATGGAGCTGCTCGCCTCCGCGGTGCTCGCCCATGCCCTCGACGGGGCGGCGGACGGGATCCCGGCGGCGAACCCGGAATTCGACGACGTGATGGAGGCCTTGTCGGGTGCCTCGCGGGCGGCCTACGCGCAGCTCCTGACGCATCCGGACCTCGTGACCTATTTCGGCGCCGCGAGCCCGCTCGACGAGATCGCGCTGCTCAACATCGGCTCGCGCCCGGCCCGCCGCTTCGGCGCCCGGAGCCTGGCCGACCTGCGGGCGATCCCCTGGGTCTTCGCCTGGAGCCAGAACCGCCACGGCATCACCGGCTGGTACGGGGTCGGTAGCGGCTTGAAGAGCCTCCTCGACGTGCGCGGGGATGGCGGCCGGGCGCTGCTGCGGCGGATGTTCGAGCAATCGCCGCTCTTCCGCCTGGTCATGGACGAGGTCGAGAAGACCCTGCTCACGGTCGATCTCGACATCGCCCGCGACTTCGCCGGCCTGTGCCCGGACGAGGGCGCGCGCGAGGCGGTCTTCGCGATGATCGAGGCCGAGTACCGGCTGACCTGCGCCATGGCCCTGGAGGTGAGCGGGGCGCGCAGCCTCGCCGAGCGCTTCCCGCTCTATCGCGGGAGGCTGACCGAGCGGCTGCCGGTGCTCAACCAGGTCAGCCGCGAGCAGGTGGACCTTCTCCGCCGCTTCCGGGCCGAGACCGACGAGGCGCAGCGGGAGACGCTGAAATCGGCGCTGCTCTTGTCGATCAACTGCGTCGCCACCGGGTTCGGGGCGACGGGGTGAGGTCTTGCCGCCCGGTTGCCGGATGAGGCGCCCCTTCTCCTCTCCCCGCGGGCGGGGAGAGGGCCGCTGACCCCTTGTCGGGTCAGCGGCAAGCCCGAAGGGCGAGGGTGAGGGGGTGTCTCCGGAGGAGTTTCACTCGTCGAGACCCCCTCACCCTCGCTCCGGCTTTCGCCTCCGCTTGCCGTGTCTCTTGGACAGAGACACGGCCCTCTCCCCGCCCGCGGGGAGAGGGGGAGAGCCCGCGCCTCTCCTTCCCCCTTCCCCCCGCATAGCCCCACACCCCCCACCTTCCGCCACGTTGCGTCCGTCCGCGACGGACCGCCAAATGATCTCCAGGAGGAAACACGAATGAGCTTCACCCTCGTCCAGCAAGCCACGCCGCGCCTGCACCGTTCCGAACTGGCGGTGCCGGGCTCCAACCCGACCTTCATGGAGAAGTCGGCCAAGTCCTCGGCCGACGTGATCTTCCTCGATCTCGAGGATGCGGTCGCGCCCGACGACAAGGAGCAGGCACGCAAGAACATCGTCCAGGCCCTCAACGAGATCGATTGGGGCACGAAGACGATGATGATCCGCATCAACGGCCTCGATACCCACTACATGTATCGGGACGTGGTCGACATCGTCGAGGCCTGCCCGCGCCTCGACATGATCCTGATCCCGAAGGTCGGCGTGCCGCAGGACGTCTACGCCATCGACGTGCTGGTGACGCAGATCGAGCAGGCCAAAAGCCGCGAGAAGAAGCTCGGCTTCGAGGTGCTGATCGAGACGGCTTTGGGCATGGCCAATGTCGAGGCGATCGCCCAGTCCTCGAAGCGCCTGGAAGCGATGTCCTTCGGCGTCGCCGATTACGCCGCCTCGCTGCGCGCCCGCTCGACCGTGATCGGCGGCGTCAACCCGGATTACTCGGTGCTCACCGACAAGGACGAGGCGGGCGGGCGCCAGACCCACTGGCAGGATCCGTGGCTGTTTGCCCAGAACCGCATGCTGGTCGCCTGCCGGGCCTACGGCCTGCGCCCGATCGACGGCCCGTTCGGCGATTTCTCCGATCCGGACGGCTACGTCTCGGCGGCCCGGCGCTGCGCGGCCCTCGGCTTCGAGGGCAAGTGGGCGATCCACCCCTCGCAGATCGACCTCGCCAACGAGGTGTTCACCCCGAGCGAGGCCGAGGTGACCAAGGCCCGCCGCATCCTGGCGGCGATGGAGGAGGCGGCCAAGGCCGGCCGCGGCGCCGTCTCGCTCGACGGGCGGCTCATCGACATCGCGTCGATCCGCATGGCCGAGGCGCTGATCGGCAAGGCCGACGCCATGGCGAAGGCATAACGGGGACCGCGAGAGCCGGCCTGCGGGCCGGCTCTTCCACGACGGAGAGCCGACCGCCCTGCATGGGTGATGGGCCAGGCTTGCTCACCGCGCGGACGCGCCGCACGGATCTCGCACACGCTAGAAACAGTCGACTGGCATACGTTCGACAGATACCGGTTCGCGCGGCCGCTTAGGCGGCCGTTCACGTGTGTCTCGTACAACTCCCGCTGCGCCGATACTGCCGGAATGAACGGCGCGGGCGATCGGGAGTTGTGTGTGAGACACGGAGACGCCTCGCGACCCGGCCCTGGACTGGATCGGCTGCGGTCGCCCGACCGCCCTGCGCTGCTCCCGGTCTTCGACGTTGCTGCATGGCCCGATGGCGCTACTTTTGCACCATCGGACGATGCCCCAGTGGAAGCGTGCAACCGATGAGATCAGAACAGGGCGCCGACCCGACGAAACGCCGGCACGGCGGATGGCTCCTGGCCCTCGCGATCCTGGCCGGCGCCGGCGGCGCCTATGCGTGGCACACCCGCGAGCACGCGGCCGCGGCGAAACCCGCGGCCCGCGCCCCGGCTGCCGTTCCGGTGACCTTGGCGCGTGTCGAGCAAGGCCCGCTCGCCAAGGAGCTCGGCGGGCTGGGCACGGTGCAGGCCTACAACACCGTGCAGGTGCGTAGCCGGGTCGACGGCGAGATCCTGAAGATCGGCTTTCGCGAAGGCCAGGTGGTGAAGAAGGGCGACCTCCTCGCCCAGGTCGATCCGCGCCCCTACCAGGCCGCCCTCGACCAGGCCAAGGCGAAGAAGGCCCAGGACGAGGCCAACGTAAAGAACGCGAAGGCCGACCTGGAGCGCTACACCAAGCTCGGCGACTACGCCTCGCGCCAGCAGACCGAGACGCAAGGCGCGCAGGTCAACCAGCTCACCGCCCAGATCGCCGGCGACCAGGCGGCGATCGACAACGCGGCGACGCAGCTCTCCTACGCGACGATCCAGGCGCCGATCGATGGTGTCACCGGCTTCCGGCTGATCGACGTCGGCAACATCGTCAATGCGGCGCAACAGACCGCGATCGTCACCATCACCCAGGTCGAGCCGATCTTCGTGGTCTATACCGCCCCCGAGGAGCAGCTCGGCGAGGTGATGCGGGCGCTCGCCGCCGGCCCGGTCCCGGTCGAGGCCTGGAGCACCGACGGCATGACCCGGCTGTCCGAGGGGCGCCTCGATCTCGTCAACAACCAGGTCGACACCGCCACCGGCACGATCCGGCTCAAGGCCTCCTTCGCCAACAAGGACCACGCCCTGTGGCCTGGCGTGTCGGTCTCGACGAAGATGCGCACCGGCACGATCCCCGACGCCGTCACGGTGCCGGACGACGCGGTGCAGCACGGGCCGAAGGGCCTCTACGCCTTCGTGGTCGACGACCAGAACCACGCCCACATGCAGCCGATCGCCGTCGGCCGCGCCACCGACGGCCGCACCCAGGTGACCAAGGGGCTGACGCCCGGCCAGACGGTCGTCTGGCGCGGCCAGTCGCGGGTGCAGGAGGGGGCGCTGGTCGCCGAGGCGAAGCCCGCGGGTCCCGCGGCCCATTCGGCGGACAACGCCGCCCTGGCGTCGAGCGAGGCGCGCTGACATGCAGCTCGGCACCGGGCAGGGGGAGGCCGCGCGCGGCGGCATCTCCGGCTACTTCATCCGCTTTCCGATCGCGACCTCGCTGATCATGGCCGGGATCCTGTTCATCGGGATCGTGGCCTATCCGCTGCTCGGCGTCGCGCCCCTGCCGCAGGTCGACTTCCCGACGATCCAGGTTACCGCGCAGCTGCCCGGCGGCAGCCCCGAGACCATGGCCTCGACGGTGGCCCAACCGCTGGAACGGCAATTCGCGCAGGTGCCCGGCGTCAGCCAGATGACCTCGACGAGCGCTCTCGGCATCTCGTCGATCACCGTGCAGTTCGACCTCTCCCGCAACATCGACGGGGCGGCGAACGACATCCAGGCGGCGATCAACGCCGCCGGCGGGCAGCTCCCGAAGAACCTGCCGAGCCCGCCGACCTACCGCAAGGTGAACCCGGCCGATTCGCCGATCCTGCTGCTCTCGGTCACCTCCGACACCCTGCCGCTGATCGAGGTCGACGACGCCGCCGACGTGCAGCTGGCGCAGCGCATCAGCCAGGTCTCGGGCGTCGGCCAGGTGCTGATCGGCGGCCAGCAGAAGCCGGCGGTGCGGGTGCAGATCGACCCGGCGAAGCTCGTCGCCAAGGACCTGTCGCTCGAGGACGTCCGCAGCCAGCTCTCGATCACCACGGTCAACAGCCCGAAGGGCAGCTTCGACGGCCAGACCCGCAGCTACACGGTCTATGCCAACGACCAGCTCACCCGGGCCAAGGACTGGAACGACGTCATCATCGCCTACCGCAACGGCGCCCCCTTGCGGGTCCGCGACATCGGCCAGGCGGTGGCGGGGCCGGAGGACGTGAAGCAGGCGGCCTGGGCCAACGGCCAGCGCGGCGTGTTCCTGGTCATCTTCAAGCAGCCCGGCGCCAACGTCATCGACACGGTGGACCGGATCAAGGCCGAATTGCCCCGCATCACCGCCTCGCTGCCGGCCGGCGTGAAGGTGCAGACGCTCAGCGACCGCACCCAGACCATCCGCGCCTCGGTCGAGGACGTGCAGTTCACGCTCCTCATCACCATCGCGCTGGTGGTGATGGTGATCTTCGTGTTCCTGCGCTCGCTCTGGGCCACCATCATCCCGAGCGTGACGGTGCCGCTGGCGCTGCTCGGCGCCTGCGCGCTGATGTGGATGGCGGGCTACACCCTCGACAACTTGTCGCTGATGGCGCTCACCATCGCGGTCGGCTTCGTGGTCGACGACGCGATCGTGGTGCTGGAGAACATCGCCCGCTACGTCGAGGAGGGGATGAAGCCGATGCAGGCGGCGCTCAAGGGCGCCGGCGAGATCGGCTTCACCATCGTGTCGATCTCGGTGTCGCTGATCGCGGTGCTGATCCCGCTGCTGCTCATGGGCGGCATCATCGGCCGGCTGTTCCGCGAATTCGCCGTCGTGCTGTCGATGACGATCGGCGTCTCGGCCTTCGTGTCGCTGTCGCTGACCCCGATGATGGCCTCGCGCTTCCTCAAGGAGCACAAAGCCGAGCATCACGGGCGCCTCTACCGCTGGAGCGAGCGCGTCTTCGACGGGATGCTGTCGGCTTACGAATCCGCCCTCGACGTGGCGCTCCGCCACCATGTCGTGACGTTCCTGACCTTCCTCGGCACGCTGGCGCTCACCGGCTACCTGTTCGTGGTGATCCCGAAGGGCTTCTTCCCGCAGCAGGATACGGGCCTGATCGTCGGCATCACGGAAGGCGGGCAGGACATCTCGTTTGCCGCCATGGAGGACCGTCAGCGGGCGGTCGGCGCGGTGATCCAGGCCGATCCGGATGTCGCGAGCATCGCGATGTCGATCGGCGGCAGCGGCCAGGCGCTCAATTCCGGCCGGATGTTCATCACGCTCAAACCCCGGGACGATCGCGAGGCCAACGCCTTCCAAATCATCGACCGCTTGCGGCCGAAGCTCGCGAAGCTCGAGGGCGTGAAGGTCTTCCTCCAGGCCTCGCAGGACGTACGCACCGGCGGGCGCGCCTCGCGCACCCAGTTCGAGTACACGCTGCAGGACCCGAACCTCGACGAGCTCAACACCTGGTCGCCGCGCCTGCTCGACAAGCTGAAGACGCTGCCGGAACTGCGCGACGTCGCCACCGACCAGCAGACCGACGGCACGACGTTGACGCTCACGATCAACCGCGATGCCGCCTCGCGCTACGGCATCACCCCGCAACTCATCGACGACACGCTCTACGACGCGATCGGGCAGCGCCAGGTAGCGCAGTACTTCACCCAGCTCAACAGCTACCACGTCGTCATGGAGATCCTGCCGGCGCTCCAGGGCAATCCGGACAGCTTGCACAACATCTACGTGAAGTCCCCGACCACCGGCGGGCAAGTGCCGCTTGCCGCCTTCGCGACCTGGACCACGGTACCGGTGCGCCCGCTCTCGATCAGCCACCAGGGCCAGTTTCCGGCGGTGACGATCAGCTTCAATCTGGCGCCGAACGTCGCCCTCGGCCAGGCGACGGCGGCGATCGACAAGGCGGCCCGGGATCTCGGCATTCCGGCGACGCTCGCGACCGGCTTCCAGGGCACCGCGCAGGCCTTCCAGCAATCGCTCTCGACGGTGCCGCTCCTCATCGTCGCCGCCCTGGTGGTGGTCTACCTGATCCTCGGCATCCTCTACGAGAGCTACATCCACCCGCTGACGATCCTCTCGACCCTGCCCTCGGCCGGCGTCGGCGCGCTCGCGATGCTGCTGTGGTTCGGCTACGATTTCAGCCTGATCGCCTTGATCGGCATCATCCTGTTGATCGGCATCGTGAAGAAGAACGGCATCATGCTGGTCGATTTCGCGATCGTCGCCGAACGCACCGAGGGGATCGGCCCCGAGGAGGCGATCCGCAAGGCGGCCTTGTTGCGCTTCCGCCCGATCCTGATGACCACGATGGCGGCGCTGCTCGGCGGCATTCCGCTGATGTTCGGCACCGGCACCGGCTCGGAGATTCGCCAGCCGCTCGGCTACGCCATGGTCGGCGGCCTCGCGGTGAGCCAGGTGCTGACGCTGTTCACCACGCCGGTGATCTACATCTACCTCGACAAGCTCGCGACGTGGCTGTCCGGCGGCTCGCACGGGGCGGAGGTGAAGGACGACGCGCCGGAGGAGGGGGAGGCGCCGTCGCGGTTGCGGGAGGCGGCGGAATAGGGAGCCGTCTTCCGTGCAGACGGTCACACTCAGCTCGGGCTCTAGAGCTTTTTTCCGACAAAGCGGATGTTATTTCGTCGAAAAAATAAAATCGAGTTATTATTCGATAGCTTTGTTAGATTTCAATAGATTCATATGTTAGCTAATGATAAGTCGCATAGACGTCATAATTTTTCAATTTCCATTTTCCATGCTTTTTTCTATATACAAAGACTATAATTTCTCCGTCCCCGAATCTGCGATATTTCTCATTCTCTGTCTTTACCCAGTTATCGCGTGAGTTGTCTCGGACGACGAAGGCTGTGCGGTAATCGGTATCGAAGATTGGATAACTGAACTCTCTCCGTGCCGTGCTGGCGGATCCAAGGATTTTCTGTCCCCTGAAGGTCCCGCCTCCCGAATGAGTCGGAGCACTCAGCACGGCGTCCGTGCGTGCCGACCGCTCGGTCTCGCTGCATATCAAAGGGTCTGCGCCCGTCCCTCTTCCGATAATATCTTTGGGGACCGTCATATGATGCGGAGGAGAAAGGTCGCCACGGACCGGGTATTTCATGTAAGTCCGCACAGTTTGGCCAAAAACAGAATAAACAAGCCATTTATCCGATATCGTGCAGGCCGTGAAAAATTTTTTGTCCGTCGATATGATGTGATCGAACAGCGATATTGCTTCTCGATCAGATCTGTCCAAATTTTCCTTCGAAGACGCCGGCACACAACCGAGCACGCCGAATGTAAGAGCGGTTACAATAAAATTGGCTCTGCGCGCACGCCTAAACATCATTCACATCCAAAACGAATCCGCGCCGCTATCCTGGCCGAATACCCGAGGTCGTCGCCCCCGTCGAGGGACGGCGCTCCGCCGAAGCGTGTCGTGCCGGCCGCAGGACGTTCTGCGCCTGTTCCCCGACCGCCGCCCCTCGTGCGGCCTCTCCGGTCCGCACACCCCTCTCCCGCACGGGTCAGGGAGATGCGCGCGACCTTCACCGAACGGATCAGGCGGACGCACCTGACGTTGCCGGTTCACGCTGCCGCGATGAACTCCCGCAAGACCGCGAAGGCGCACTCCGGCTCGTCGCCGAACAGGTTGTGGCCGCTTTCCGCGAAACCTCCGAAGCGCACGTGGTCGGGCGGCAAGGCGGCGACGAGTGTCTCGCTGACGGAGGGCGCCACCGGCGAATCGTACGCACCGCCCATGACCAGGACGGGACAGCGCGGGCGCCGTGGTCGAAGCCCGGGCCGTCATGCAGGAGCGGCAGGGCCGGCTTCTCCCGCATCGTGCCGCCCGCGGGAACGGGCTCGGCATTCCCGACGTCGACGACGAGACGGACGCCGTTGACGGCGACGAATATCGGGCGGCTTTCCTCCTTGCCGGGCGGTGCGGAATTCGGATGTCCGGGCCGCCTCCCGCCGTGGCGGCTGCCCTCAGGCCACCGCGGCCTGCTTCTGCAGGCTCAGCAGCATGTTGGCGATCTGGCGCACCTGCAACTCGCTGTCCTGCAGCTCCTTCTTGCGGGCACCGCCATAGGCGTACTCGTCGTGGTCGATCCCCGGAACCGGCAGGCCGCTTTCCTCGAAGTAGCGTTCGAGGCGGGCCAGCAGCTGTTCCCAGACGCCGAGGCGGGACCAGCGGATGAAGGTCTGGGCCGCCATCCACCACGGGCCGTAATGCGCCGGGACGGCGCGCCAATTGGTATCGTGCCAGTGCCGCCAGAGGATCGCGTCGATGGTCCGCTTGAGATCGTGAGGCTGCGTCTTGCCGCGAGGCCTGCAGCCTTCGAGCAATGGCACGAGTATGGCCCACTGCGCCTCCGTCAACATCCAATTCCCCTCGCTCACGCTTCCGCCGGGAATCATATTACCAAGGGTAATCTGCTTCTTCAATCCGGGTATCCACCGCCGGTTGAACTTTGTTGACTCGCTGCAACAGGGGAAGGGCCCGATATCGTTTGTGTTCGAACATGATCCCAAACGGATTAATCCTACCATTGCTTTAAAGATTAGATATTTCGGTTTGTAAATACTTTTAAATGATACCGGCTGACCGGCCAGCAAAAAATCTGACGAGAAGCCCATAAATCGCGTGCGCTGCGTCGCAGCGTCAGCTGCGAAAACGTTAAAGATTGTAACAATTATGGCAAAATTTATCGTAGTTGTTTCTAATTTATTCAAATGCGGTGATCGACGCTACAAATTGCATAACTGTATTTTCGCGAGACTGTCGCTGCGTCGCACAACCGAAGGGGGCCGCACAGCCCGCCGGCAGTTGGGGCACATGCCCACTGTCAGGGCGGCCCGGGGTTATGCGCAGGTTTCGAGGGAGGACGGGAGCGCCGCTCGTCCAACCCGCATCCGTCACCGTTTCGTTGCGGGCAGGCGAGAAGGCGGAGGCAGCGGCCGTGAAACAGGATATCGGGTGAGTGCTTCGACGGGTCTCCGTTCGGAGGGCGCAGATCGTGCTCCGGGGCGGGCGGTACACCGCTCCCGGGATACGCAGCGCAACGCAAAAAGGCCGCCGAGGCGACCTCTCCTGCCATTCGGTTCGAGCGAGGGGGGAGATGGTGGAGCTTAGCGGGATCGAACCGCTGACCTCCTGCATGCCATGCAGGCGCTCTCCCAGCTGAGCTAAAGCCCCATCCTTCAACCGCGGCACTGGGAATGCCTGCGGGTCTCGTCATCGGCGATCGCTCAGCACGATCGGATCAACCCCGGCACAGCCTGGGAAGATTTGGTGGAGCTTAGCGGGATCGAACCGCTGACCTCCTGCATGCCATGCAGGCGCTCTCCCAGCTGAGCTAAAGCCCCATCCGTCAGCCGCGGCACTGGGAATGCCTGCGGGTCTCGTCATCGGTGATCGCTCAGCGCGATCGGATCAACCCCGGCACAGCCTGGGAAGATTTGGTGGAGCTTAGCGGGATCGAACCGCTGACCTCCTGCATGCCATGCAGGCGCTCTCCCAGCTGAGCTAAAGCCCCACGCTGCAGGACGTATGGGATCCGTCCCGGAACCGACCGTGCCCTCGGGGAGGGCGCCGCCGGTGAGCGGCGGTATATGAGGGTGTGGCGCCGGACACAAGCCCTCGGGGCGGGTCTTCGCGAAGTTTTCGTGACTGCCGCGAATTCCGCAGTGATCTGAGGGGGTTGTGACGGCGGCGGTCCTGCGCCGCCGTCGTCCGCCCTCCGAGAGGATCAGGATTCCTCGTCGTTCTCGATGTCGCCGTCGATCAGGTCGGAGACGTCGTCGCCGCTTTCCTCGTCCTCCTCCAGGAAGGTGTCGTCGTCGCCGCCGGCATCGGCCACGTCGGCATCGTCGTCGTCGACCGAGACGTCGGCGCCGTCCTCGGCGGCCTCGACCTCGTCGAGGGAGACCATCTCGGGGGCGCCGGCCTCCTCCTCGGTCTCCTCCTCGCGCGGGGCGCGGTTGGCGATCGCCGGCGCGGGGACGCGCGATGAGGTGAGGGCGGCGACCTGATAGACGGTGCCGCATTTCGGGCACACGGCAGGGTCCCTGCTGAGGTCGTAGAACTTCGCGCCGCAGCTCATGCACTGGCGCTTCAAGCCGAGTTCCGGTCTGGCCACGGTCGTTTCGTTCCTGTCGATGTCGTTAAGAGTGGGTCCGGTTAGTCGCGCCTGCCAGCCCTGTCAAATAGCTGTCGGGCCGGCGGATGACGGCGCGGCGCCCGCATGGTAACGACCCGGCCGTTTTCCCGCGCTTCTTCGCGGTTCTCGAGAATCAGGCCGTCTGCCCGTGTCGCACGATTCCACTCCGTCCCCGATCACCGCCCAGGCCGGGACGGCCCTGCGGGGCCGGCTGCGGCCGCCCGGCGACAAGTCGATCTCGCACCGGGCGATCATCCTCGGCCTGCTAAGCCTCGGCGAGACCCGGATCGAGGGCCTGCTCGAAGGCGACGACGTTCTGCGCACCGCCGCCGCCGCCAGGGCGCTCGGCGCCGGCATCGATCGCGACGGGGAGGGGCGCTGGCGGGTACGCGGCGTCGGGGTCGGCGGCCTGACCGATCCGGCGGGTGTGCTCGATTTCGGCAATGCCGGCACCGGCTCGCGGCTGATGATGGGCGTGGTCGGCGGCCATCCCGTGACCGCGACCTTCGACGGCGACGCCTCCTTGCGCAAGCGGCCGATGCGCCGGATCCTCGATCCGCTGGTGCAGATGGGCGTCACGGTGGTGGAGCAGGCCGAGGGCGGCCGGGTGCCGCTCACCCTGCGCGGTCCCCGCGAGGCGGTGCCGATCACCTACGAGAGCCCGGTCGCCTCGGCGCAGGTGAAGTCGGCGGTGCTGCTCGCCGGGCTCAACGCGCCCGGAATCACCACGGTGGTGGAGGCCGCCGCGACCCGCGACCACACCGAGCGGATGTTGCGCCTGTTCGGCGCCACCGTCGAGGTCGAGGCGATCGGCCCCGGCGGCCACGGCCGCCGCATCGCGCTCACCGGTCAGCCGACCCTCACCGCCACCGACGTGGTGGTGCCGGCCGATCCGTCCTCAGCCGCCTTCGCGCTGGTCGCCGGCCTGATCGTCCCGGGCTCCGAGGTGGTGATCGAGGGGGTGATGATGAATCCCCTGCGCACCGGCCTCCTCACCACGCTGCTCGAGATGGGCGGCGACATCGAGCGCCTGAACGAGCGCGAGGAGGGCGGCGAGACCGTCGCCGACCTGCGGGTGCGCCACAGCCGCCTGAAGGGCGTCACGGTGCCGCCCGAGCGGGCGCCGGCGATGATCGACGAATACCCGGTGCTCGCGGTGGCGGCGGCTTGCGCGGAAGGCACCACCCGGATGCAGGGCCTGCACGAATTGCGGGTCAAGGAATCCGACCGCCTCGCCGCGGTGGCGGTGGGCCTGAAGGCCAACGGCGTCTCCCACCTGGTCGAGGGCGACGACCTGATCGTGCACGGCGATGGATCGGCGCCTGTGGGCGGCGGCACGGTCGAGACCCATCTCGACCACCGCATCGCCATGGCGTTCCTCGTGCTGGGCATGGCCGCACACAGGCCGGTGACGGTCGATGACGGCGCGATGATCGCCACGAGCTATCCCGCCTTCCTCTCCGACATGCGGGCGCTCGGCGCCGCCTTCCCGGCATGAACGGGCCGATGGTCATCGCGATCGACGGGCCTGCGGCCTCCGGCAAGGGCACGCTCGCCAAGCGTCTTGCGGCGCATTACCGGCTGCCGCACCTCGATACCGGCCTGCTTTACCGGGCGGTGGCGCTGACGCTCCTCGACGCGAATCGCGACCTCGCGGACGCGAAGGCGGCCGCCGCCGCGGCGCGAGCGCTCGAACCGGCCTTTCTCGCCGATCCGCGCCTGCGCGGTGCCGCCATGGGCGAGGCGGCCTCGATCGTCTCGGCGCAAGCCGCGGTGCGCGCCGCGCTCCTCGACTGGCAGCGCCGCTTCGCCGGCTCGGCCGAAGGCGCCGTGCTCGACGGGCGCGACATCGGCACCGTGGTCTGCCCGGATGCCGCCGTGAAGCTGTTCGTGACCGCTTCCGCCGAGGAGCGCGCCCGCCGCCGCCACCGGGAGCTCGGCGGACGCGGCGAGGCGGTCGCGTACGAGGCGGTGCTCTCCGACATCCTGCGCCGCGACGCCCGCGACGCCGACCGCGACGCGGCGCCCCTGCGGGTGGCCGAGGATGCGGTGGTGCTCGACACCACGGTGCTCGACGCCGACGCCGCCTTCCGGGCCGCCATCGACGTGGTCGACGGGCGGGGCGGCGCGAGAGACTGAGCGCCCTATCGACGCTTCTCCCATTCCCGACCTCAGGATGAGGTCGTGGATGGGATGAAGCGTGACGACGGCATCAGCCGGTCGAGAATCCCGCCCGACACCACGCCGCCACGAATCCGTGGCATGCGTATCCAACGACATGGCGCGCGATCCGGCGCGCCCTCACTTCGGACGTCCGCCTCCCATGATCCGCCTCGACAAGATCGGCAAGCAGAACGGCAACCAGCTCCTCTTCATCGAGGCTTCGGCGGCGTTGCAGCGCGGCGAGAAGGTCGGCCTCGTCGGCCCGAACGGCGCCGGCAAGACCACCCTGTTCCGGATGATCACCGGCGAGGAGCAGCCCGACGAGGGCCAGGTCTCGGCCGATCGCGGCATCACCATCGGGTATTTCAGCCAGGATGTCGGCGAGATGGCCGGCCGCTCGGTCCTGTCCGAGGTGATGGACGGCGCAGGTCCCGTGAGCGAGATCGCCGCGGAGCTGCGCGAGATCGAGACCGCGCTCGCCGATCCCGACCGGGCCGACGAGATGGAGGCCCTGGTCGAGCGCTACGGCGAGGTGCAGGGGCGGTTCGAGGAACTCGGCGGCTATGCGCTCGAGGGCCGGGCGCACGAGGTGCTGGCGGGCCTGAGCTTCTCGCCCGAGATGATCGAGGGCGATGTCGGCGCCCTGTCGGGCGGCTGGAAGATGCGCGTGGCCCTCGCCCGCATCCTCCTGATGAACCCCGACGTGATGCTGCTCGACGAGCCGAGCAACCACCTCGACCTCGAGAGCCTGATCTGGCTCGAGGATTTCCTCAAGGGCTTCGACGGCGCCCTGCTGATGACCTCGCACGACCGGGCCTTCATGAACCGGATCGTCGGCAAGATCATCGAGATCGATGCCGGCTCGCTCACCACCTATTCCGGCGACTACGCCTTCTACGAGCAGCAACGCGCGCAGAACGAGGCGCAGCAGCAGGCGCAGTTCGAGCGCCAGCAGGCGATGCTGGCCAAGGAGATCAAGTTCATCGAGCGCTTCAAGGCGCGCGCGTCGCACGCCGCCCAGGTGCAGAGCCGGGTGAAGAAGCTCGACAAGATCGAGCGCGTCGAGCCGCCCCGCCGCCGCCAGAGCGTGGCCTTCGACTTCCCCGCCGCGCCGCGCTCCGGCGACGACGTGATCAGCCTGAAATCCGTGGACAAGCGCTACGGCAGCCGCACGATCTACGAAGGCCTCGATTTCGGGATCCGCCGCAAGGAGCGCTGGTGCGTGATGGGCGTCAACGGCGCCGGCAAGTCGACGCTGCTCAAGCTCGCCACCGGCACCATCGCGCCGGATTCGGGCATCGTGACGATCGGCGCCAGCGTCAAGCTCGGCTACTTCGCCCAGCACGCCATGGACACGCTCGACGGCGAGCGCACGGTGTTCGAGTTTCTGGAGGACTCCTTCCCGCAGGCGGGGCAGGGGTCCTTGCGCACCCTCGCCGGCTGCTTCGGCTTCTCGGGCGACGACGTCGAGAAGCGGTGCCGGGTGCTGTCGGGCGGCGAGAAGGCCCGTCTCGCCATGGCCCGCATGCTCTACGACCCGCCGAACTTCCTCGTCCTCGACGAGCCGACCAACCACCTCGACGTCGGCACCAAGGACATGCTGATCGCCGCGCTCGCCCAGTACGAGGGCACGATGCTGTTCGTCTCGCACGACCGGCACTTCCTCGCCGCCCTGTCGAACCGGGTGCTGGAGCTGACGCCGGACGGCATCCACAAATATGGCGGCGGGTATTCGGAATACGTCGAGAAGACCGGGCGCGAGGCGCCGGGCCTGCGGCACTGAGGGGCAGGAGGCGGCGCGTCTCCCGCAACGGCTCCAAGACCATTCATCCCGGGGCCGCGCAGCGCGGCCCGGGTTGACCGCGAGGGCTTCAGACGCGTCGGCGCACCCTCGCCACGCTGTCTCCCATCAGCATCGGCGCCACCGCGTCGGCCGGGACCGGCCGGCTGATGAGGTAGCCCTGCACCTCGGTGCAGCCCGCCCCGCGCAAGTGGGCCAGTTGTTCCTCCGTCTCGACGCCCTCGGCGGTGGTGGACATGCCCATGCTGTCGGCGAGCGTCGTCACCGCCCGGACGATGGCCAGCGCGTCGGGTCGCACCGAGAGGTCGGCCACGAAGGCGCGGTCGATCTTGATCTTGTCGAACGGGAAGGCGCGCAGGTAGCCGAGCGACGAGTAGCCGGTGCCGAAATCGTCCATGGCGATGCGCACGCCGATCCCCTTCAGCCGGTGCAGCATGGCGACGGTCGAGGCGTTGTCCTGCAGGAGCACGCCCTCGGTGATCTCCAGTTCGAGCCGGTGCGGGTCGAGACCGGCGTCGCGGAGCGCCGCGATCACCGTGGCGTCGATGTCGCCGCTGCGGAACTGCACCGGCGAGAGGTTGACCGAGACCCGGACGGCGTCCGGCCAGCGCGCCGCCTCGCGGCAGGCCTGGCGCAGGACCCACTCGCCCAAAGGCACGATCATGCCGGTCTCCTCGGCGATCGGCACGAAGGCGGCGGGGCTCACCACGCCGCGGATCGGGTGATGCCAGCGCACCAGGGCCTCGAATCCGGCGATCCGGTTGTCCGACAGGCCGAGGAAGGGCTGGAACGCCAGGGCGAATTGCTGCTCGGCGAGCGCCGCCCGGAGGTCGAGCTCGACGCCGCGCCGGGCCTGGATCGCCACGTCCATGGCGGGCTCGAAGAAGCGATGGACGCCCCGCCCTTCGGCCTTGGCGCGGTAGAGCGCCATGTCGGCGGCCCGCAGGAGCCCTTCCGAATCCCGCGCGTCCGTCGGCGCGAGCGCGATCCCGATGCTGAGGCCCACCGCGACGCGCTTGCCGTCGATCTCGTAGTCGCGCGCGACCGCCTCGATCAGCCGGGCGGCGAGGCGCCCGGCCTTGAAGCGCGAGGTCGGGTGCAGGATCACCGCGAACTCGTCGCCGCCGAGCCGGGCCAGGGTGGCGTGGCCAGCCTCCGCCTCGTCGCAGGTCGCGGCGGTGAGGCGGGTGGTGACCTGGCGCAGCAGCTTGTCGCCGACGGCGTGGCCGAGGGTGTCGTTGACGTTCTTGAAGCGGTCGAGGTCGAGGCAGAGGACCGCCGTGGCGGCGCCCCGCGCCGCAGGGCTCCTGGCCAGCGCCTCGGCCAGTCCCTCGTGCAGCAGCGCGCGGTTGGGCAGGCCGGTCAGGGCGTCGTGGCGGGCCATGTGGACGATCTGCGCCTCGGCCCGCTTGGCGGCCGTGACGTCCTCGTGCACCGTCACGAAGCCGCCCTCGGGGGTCGGCGCGTAGGTCACGGCGATGACCCGCCCGTCGACGAGGGTCTGGTCGAGCCGGTAGCGGGCGCGGGTCGCCAGCCGCTCGCGCACCTGGCGCCAGGCCTCCTCCGGGGAGAGACCCGGGAAGTTGCCGGCCTCGGTGCGGCGGTGGATCAGCTCCTCGGCGGTGATGCCCGGATGCACCGTCTCGGCCGACAGGCCGTAGAGGTCGAGGAACTGCCGGTTGACGACGGTCACCCGGTGATCGGCGTCGAACAGGACGAGCCCGTGCGACATGTGGGTGAGCGCGTGGTCGAGGCGGTTCTTCTGCTCGGCCAGCCGCGCATCGGCCCGCGCCCGGTCGGTCGCATCCTCGTGGACCACCAGGGTGCTGCCGTCCGGCAGCGGCACGATGGTGGTCTTGAGCAGGACGCCGCCCGGCAGCTGCCGCTCGCGCTGCAGGCGGACCCGCTGCGCGATGCGCGCCGACGCATAGGCCCAGGCCTCGTCGGGGTTCATCTGCGGGTAGTTGCCGCTGCCGGCGCTGGTGCGGATCATGTGCTCGAGCGGTGTGCCGAGGCGCAGAAGCTCCGGCGGCAGGCCGAAGATCTCGTGAAGCCGCCCGTTCACGGCGATCAGCCGCAGGTCGGCGTCGAACAGGCTGACACCGATCGGCATGTTCGCCACCACCGCCTCGAAGCGTCGCGTCTGCTCCTCGAAGCGTCGCGTCTGCTCCTCGCAAAGCCGCGCCGCCTCGATTTGCGCCACCGCCGGTCCGGATAGCTCGGCGCAGTTCCCGTGCCAGCCCGCGATCGTCCCGTCCGCTGCGAGACGCGGCGCACCGCCGAACCGGAACCAGCGGATTCGCCCGTCCCGATGCCGGTGCGGCAGGACCAGGTCGCGGAACGGCACCGGCCGCCGCAGCGGCCCGTCATCGACCGGTTCGTCACCGGCGAGCCCCGGCCAGGAACGCCCGACCGGCTCGACTTCCCCGGTCAGCGCCGCGTAGCGCCCGCGCACGTTCGTCAGCCGCAGGTCTGCATCGGTCTCCCAGACCCAGTCGGCGGCGAAGATGTCGAGATCGTCTGGCAGCATCACGCGGTCTTCTTCTGGCCGGCCATGACTCTCACAAATTCGCTGCGATTTCCTTTCGCGGGTTGTAGGACTGGCGGACCCGCTACCTGCGGATCGGCTTGGCCGACGGTGCGGTGACGTGACTCACTCCACCCGCTTCCTTTACCGGAACGAGGCCGCCTCGGCCTCGATCTGGAGCGGAACGCCGTCCCGCTCCAGATCGAGGCGGCGACGGGTGCCCGCCCGGCCCGATAGGGCGGAGAGGACGGCGTCGGGTGCGAGCCCGGCAATCGGGCGGCCATCGACCCGGCGCAGGACGTCTCCCGGCGCGGCGCCATCGACGAGGGAGAAACCGGCCCGCGTCACGACCCGGCCGACGGCGTAACCCTCGTCGTGCCTCACGAGGGTAAGGCCGATCCCGTCGAGGTCGTTCGGATCGGGTCGGCGCTGACGCTCGAACCGGGCCCAGCCGGCGGCGTAGTCGATGGTCAGGCGACCGTCGCCGAGGACGTTGTTGCCGAGCCAGCCGTCGACCTGTCGGCCCGCCGGCTTCTGCCAGGTGTCCCAGAAGATCTCCCCCAGGGCCGCCTCGGCGACGGCTCCGCCGAGGGGGCCGGTCGCAAGCGCGCCGACCTCCGGCAGCACCAGAGGCCCGAGTGCCATCTCGGGGAGGCGCAGGACCGTGCCCTCTTGTTCCAGCCCGAGATCCACCATCGCAATTGCACTGCGTCCGACGGCACCCTGCGCCCGCTCCCAATTTGGATGACGCTCGCGCCACGATGCGGCCGTGCGGCCACGCAGCCAGGTATAGGAGGCGCCGGGATCGAGGACGAGGGTCAGCCGCTCATTGGCGACCGCAGCTTCGGCGGTGACAAGGCCGCTCTCCGGGACGATCGCCACCGGCACCGCGACGCCGCGGGCCGGCAGGCTGCCGGAGAGCCCGAGGGTCAATGTCCCAGCGGCCGGATCGAGGGCGACCGCGAAGGCCCGCAGCACGCCCGCGGGCAGAACCGCCTCAACCGGACGCGGGGCGAAGATCTGCGCCAGCAGATCCTGACCGCCCGGGAGGCGCGGGCCGTCCACCACGGAACTCCCGGCGAGCCGGACCGTGGCGGCGCCGAGGCGGAACGCGAGGTCGCAGCCCTGATCGAGACCCAGATCGCGGAAGAGCGCCCGCGACAGGACCGGGGACGGCATCCCGAGATTGACCCAGGCCAGCGCTCGCCGCTCGCTGCCGTCCGGCCGTAGGAAGACGAGATCGATGAGCCAGCGATGCGAGGCCTGCACTAGCGGCAGCGTCACCGGCCGGACGGGGCCGGGGGGCCAGGTCACGGCTACCCTGCCGGTGGCGATGTCGTCCTTCCGAGCCGGCGGATGGCAGGATGCGGTGCAAGCGGCAAGAAGGGCGGCCAGGAGCTTGGTGAAGGACGGGAAGGAGGTTCGCATGCGCACATCTCCGGTCGCCGCAGCGCCGGCGGCGTGGCTCGAAATGGAGGCGAGATATCGGTCACCCGGCCCGGCTGAGGTCGGGTGTAGCCTCGCCGGATTCCTCGTCGGGTACGAAGTCGAGGAGGTCGCCCGGCCGGCAATCGAGTTCGCGGCACAGGGCCGCCAGGGTGGCGAAGCGGACGCCTTGAACCTTGCCGGACTTGAGCAGCGACAGGTTCGCCTCGGTCATGCCGATGGCGCGGGCGAGGTCCTTGCCGCGCCGCTTGCGCTGCGCCAGCATCACGTCGAGGCGCACAATTATTGGCATCAGACGAAGCCGTCCCGGTCGCGCTCGACCGCAGCGCCGACGCGTAGCAAGGCTTCAAGGACGCCGAGCAGGGCGGCGACGAGGAGGATGTAGGCCGAGCCGGCATGGAACCAGGCCCGGTCTACGCCGTGGCCGACCGCTGCGACCAGGATTTCGCCGAGGGCCGGTGCCAAGGCTGCGGTGACGAGCCAGAGCGCGATCCGGCGCAGGCGATCTGCCTGGAGCGCTGCAAAGGTCGCGCCTTCGCCAAAGCCGCACAACAGCCGGCGCAAGGCTGCCAGAGCGAGGAGAAGGGGCATCTGCCCGAGGACGAACTTCGTCGCATAGGCGAGGCGGGTCGGCCAGGGCAGCGAGCCGAACGGGACCAGCCCGGCGACACCCTCCGGCGCCGCACCGAGATAGGCGGCATCTGGCGCGAGCCACAAGAAGGCACCACTGCAGACGAGCCCGAGGATCAGGACCGCGCCTCCGAACGCCGTCATCAGGACGATGAGAACGGCACAGAGCCGGTCGAGCCAGGTCGAGAGATGGCGGAGCCGTATCCGGGAGGCGGGCTCGTCCTCCGGCAGGGGCGACGGGGCGACGGCGTAGGGCATGGGCGTGCCTCCAGAAGATCCTGGTCGCACGAAAAATAATTTCTGTAAAACGATAATTTTAATCCCAAACGTGATGCTCTACGCGTGCTCCCTAATCAAGTCCCTTCATCAAGTCCCCCTGGGCTTCGCCCGCCGGGTCGGCGGGGCGGTGGTCGGGTCCTCGGGCCAGGGGTGGCGGGGGTACTGGCCGCGCATGTCGGCGCGCACCGCGCCCCAGGAGCCGCGCCAGAAGCCCGGCAGGTCGCGGGTGATCTGGATCGGGCGCTGGGCCGGCGAGAGCAGGTGGAGCACCAGGGGCACGCGGCCGCCGCCGATGGTCGGGTGGCGGGTGAGGCCGAACAGCTCCTGCACCCGCACGGCGAGCGCCGGACCGCCCTCGGCGGCGTAGTCGACCGGGATGCGCGAGCCGGTCGGCACTTCGAGATGGGTCGGCGCCTCGGCGTCGAGGCGGGCGCGCAGGGACCAGGGCAGGAGGTCGTGCAGGGCCTCCGAGAGCCGGTCGGCGCCGATCTCGTCGAGGCGGGTGAGTCCGGTCAGATGCGGTCCGAGCCAGTCGGGCAGGGTCTCGGCGAGGTGGGTATCCGAAAGGTCGGGCCAGGGCTCGCCCTCGGCTTTGCGCAGAAACATCACCCGCTCGCGCCATTGCTGCGCCGCCTTCGACCAGGGCAGGGCGCCGATGCCGAGGCCGGCGAGGCCGCGGGCGAGGATCGCGGCGCTGTCGGCGTCGGTCGGGACCGGCAGGATCCGCTCGGCCAGCGAGACGGCACCGAGGCGGCGCTGGGCCCGGGCGCGCAAGGCCCGCGCTTCCGCGTCGAACTCGACCCGGGTGCGGGCCTCGATCCGGTCGGAAAACAGCGCCTCGATGGCGGGGAGGGCGATCGGCGCCGCGGCCAGGATGCGCGCCGACGAGGCCTTGCCGACGATCTCGGCCACGGCCAGGAAAGGCTCGCGGGCGAGCGCGGCGGCGGGGTCGAGGGCGGCGCCGCGGCCGTTGGCGAGGACGTACTCGCCGGGCTTGCCCCGGGCCCGGGCGATCCGGTCGGGATAGGCCAGCGCCAGCAGCGTGCCGGTATCCGGCGCCTCGGCGGAGCCGGTGGACTCGACCGTCGGCACGGCGAACTGGCCGGCCAACCTCGCCCAGCCGGCGGCGAGGCGGCGCATGTCCTCGGCCCGTCCCGAACGGTCGCGCCGGTAGCGCTCGACCCGGTCGGTGAGGTCCGCCGCGTCGCCGCCGAGGCCGCGCTCCACCAGCACGGCCGCGACGTCGGCGGCGTGCCGCGCCGCGTCCCGCCCGCGCGCGGCGGCGCTCACCACCATGCGGGCGAGGCGCGGCGGCAGCGGGAGGGCGCGCAACGCCCGGCCCGACGCGGTCAGACGGCCGTCGCCGTCGAGGGCATCGAGGCCGCAGAGCAGCGCGCGCGCCTCGGCGAGGGCCGGAGCCGGGGGCGGATCGAGGAAGGGCAGGGTGGTCGGGTCGGCGACCCCCCAGGCGGCGCAGTCGAGCACCAGCCCGGCGAGGTCGGCGGCCAGGATCTCGGGCCGGGTGAAGGGATCGAGCGCACCGGTGGCGGCCTCCGGCCACAGCCGGTAGCACACGCCCGCCTGGGTGCGGCCGGCGCGGCCCCGGCGCTGGTCGATGGAGGCGCGGGAGGCCCGCTGGGTGACGAGGCGGGTGAGACCCAGATCCGGCTCGTAGACCGGCACCCGGGCGAGGCCGGAATCGACCACCACCCGCACCCCCTCGATGGTGAGCGAGGTCTCGGCGATCGAGGTGGCGAGCACCACCTTGCGCCGCCCCGCCGGGCTCGGCCGCACCGCCCGGTCCTGCTCGGCCCGGTCGAGGGCGCCGTAGAGCGGAGCGAGGTCGACATCGGAAAAATCGCTCAGGCGCTCGCTCAGGCGCTCCTCGGTGCGGCGGATCTCGGCCTGGCCGGGCAGGAAGGCGAGGACCGAGCCCGGCTCGGCCCGCAGCGCCCGCATCACCGCATCGGTCACCGCGTCCTCGATCCGGCCCTGCGGGTCGCGATCGATGTGGCGGGTCTCGACCGGGAAGGCCCGGCCCTCGGACAGGATCACCGGGGCGTCGCCCATCAGGGCCGCGACCCGGGCGCCGTCGATCGTCGCCGACATCGCGAGAAGCCGCAGATCCTCCCGCAAGGCCCCTTGCGCGTCGAGCGCCAGGGCCAGGCCGAGATCGGCGTCGAGGGAGCGCTCGTGGAACTCGTCGAACAGCACCGCGGCGATGCCGTCGAGCTCCGGATCGTCCAGGATCATCCGGGCGAAGACGCCCTCGGTGACGACCTCGATCCGGGTGCGGGCCGAGACCTTGGAGCCGAGGCGGACCCGCAGGCCCACCGTCTCGCCGACCGCCTCCCCCAGGGTCGCGGCCATGCGCTCGGCGGCCGCCCGGGCGGCGAGGCGGCGCGGTTCCAGGAGAATGATGCGGCGGTCGCCGCGCCAGGGCGCCTCCAGCAGGGCGAGCGGCACCCGGGTGGTCTTGCCGGCCCCCGGCGGCGCCACCAGCACCGCGTTGGGCCGGCCGGCGGGGTCCGAAAGGAGCGTCGCGAGGTCGCCGAGGACGGCATCGATCGGCAGGGAAGGGACGGAGCGCATGGGCGCCGGGATGGCGGAGCCCGCCGGGCGGCGCAAGCCCGGACCCGATGCGCCCCCGGCCGACCGACTCAGCCCGGCCGCGGGATCGGAGCCGAAAAGTTTCCCGAGGATTTCTCGTGCCGCAGCGGAACCGGGTGCGAGACGAACGCTTGATGCACAGGTTGGCCGAGGGGGCCACCGTTCGGAGAATGCCTCGATGAAGTCCCTGACCCTGGCCCTGGCGGCGAGCGTGCTGCTGGGCGGTCTCGCCCTGACCCCGGCCTCGGCCGCCGTGACCGGCCCCGCCTCGGCCGTGGCCGGGTCGGAATCGACCGTCGAGCACGTCGCCATGCGCCGCCACTACCATTATCGCCACATGAAGCGGCACGACCGCCACATGCGCCGGCACATGCGCCGCAACCACATGCGGGCCGGCGACCCGAACGCCCGCAACCCGTCGCGCCCGGGCTACCAGCAGCAGCTCGGCAACACCACCGGCGGCCCGCGCTATTGAGCCCGATCGCGGGCGTGGCGAACGCGCCCGCGACCCTGCGTCCCTTCGTCTTTCGGGTTACCCGGACATCATGTAGGGACGCAACTTGACGCTTGCGCGCGTGGCCGCGCCGGGCGAGGGGAGCCGGACCGGCCCCCTCGAACCGTGAGAGCCCGTCCGTGACCGCCTCCCTCCCGCCGCGCGGGACCGCCCGCCGATGAGCCTCGCTTCCGTGAAGGCCGACCTCGCCGCCCGCGCGCCCGACCTCACCGTCCTGGAGACCGAGGCGAGTTCCGCCACCGTGGCGCTTGCGGCAGCGGCCCACGGCGTCGAGCCGGCCCGCATCGCCAAGACCCTGTCGCTGCGCCTCGGCGAGCGGGTGGTGCTGCTGGTGGCGCGGGGCGACGCCCGCCTCGACAACCGCAAGGCGAAGGCCGCGTTCGGGGTCAAGCCGCGGATGCTCGGGCCCGACGAGGTCGAGGCGATCACCGGGCACCCCGTCGGCGGGGTCTGCCCGTTCGGCCTCGCCACGCCGCTGCCGGTCTATTGCGACGTCAGCCTGAAGGCTTTCGACGAAGTGGTACCGGCGGCCGGCTCCCCCAACAGCGCCGTGCGGGTCACGCCGGAGCGCATGGCGGCGTTGACCGGGGCCGAATGGATCGATGTCTGCCAGCCGCCGGCCGAGGAGGGCGAGGCCGAGCCGGCACCGGAGGCCTGACGCCGGGTGAGAGCACCTTCGAGCGAAAACACGGACGGCTGTGGACCGGGCGTCATCGACAAGCGGGGCGCCCGTGACCTAGCTGTCACGGAGCCTTCAAGCGGCCGGGCCAGAAGGCCTCTCCCGCCCTCGCCAGAGACCGTCCCTTGATCTTCGTCCATCAGCCGAATGCCTGCGCCAGCACCGGTCAGCCGCTCCTCGAGCGGCGCCTGCTCGAGATGTCCGAGCCGATCCCGCCGGACGCGCTCTGGATCGACCTGATCGAGCCGACCCGCCAGGAGGACCACAAGGTCGAGGCGTTCCTCGGGATCTCGATCCCGACCCGGGAGGAGATGCAGGACATCGAGCCGTCCGAATTGCTCTACGTCGAGAACGGCGCCCGCTACATGACCGGGCGGCTCCTGTGCCGGGTCGATACCGACGACGCGATGCTCACCGGCGTCACCTTCATCCTGCGCGACAACAAGCTCGCCACGGTGCGCTACGACGATCCGCAGGCGTTCCGGATGTTCGTCCACCGGGCGGCGCGGCCGGCCGGGGTGATGCTGGCCGGCGAGGCGATCCTGGCCGGGCTGATCGAGACCATCATCGACCGCGCCGCCGACGTGCTCCAGCTCCAGGGCGAGCGCATCGACCGGCTCTCGCGCCGGATCTTCGCCGAGCATTCCGATCCGAGTGCACGCAACGCCGAATTGCAGGACACCCTGCGGGCGCTCGGGCGCCACAACGAGCTGCTGTCGCAGCAGCGCGAGAGCCTGGTCTCGGTCGAGCGCATCCTGCTCTCGCTCTCGGCAAGCTACCGGGCCAGCAAGGCCCCGCGCGAGGTCCGCGAGGAAATCCGCTCGACCCTGCGCGACCTCCAGTCGCTCGAGGAGCATGCGAGCTTCCTGTCGGGAAAGATCCAGTTCCTGCTCGACGCCACGCTCGGCCTCGTCAACCTCGAGCAGAACAACATCATCAAGCTGTTCTCGGTCATGGCGGTGGTGTTCATGCCGCCGACCCTGATCGCCTCGATGTACGGCATGAACTTCAAGGTGATGCCGGAACTCGACTGGGGATTCGGCTACCCGATGGCGGTGGTGATGATGGTGGTGGCAGCCATCCTGCCCTATGCCTTCTTCCGCTGGAAACGCTGGCTGTAGGGGGCACAGGGATGTGCGGCCGCTTCTTCGCCACCTCCTCGCCCGACACATTTCGCGAGGCCTACGGCTACGACGACCGGCCGAACTTCCCGGCCCGCCACAACGTGGCGCCGACCCAGCCGGTGGCGGTGGTGACCTCCGAGCACGGGCGGCGGCGCTTCGTTCTGATGCGCTGGGGCTTTCTGCCGGCCTGGGTCAAGGACCCGGACGACTTCCCCCTCGTCATCAACGCCCGGATCGAGACCGCTTCCGAGAAGCCGAGCTTTCGCAATGCCCTGCGCTACCGGCGCTGCATCTTTCTGGCGGACGGCTTCTACGAGTGGCGCCGCGGCGGGCCCCGGGGCCAGGCGCCCTACGCCATCCGCCGCGCCGACGGCCGGCCGATGGCGCTCGCCGGCCTGTGGGAGACCTGGAGCAGCCGCGACGGCTCGGAGATCGACACCGCGGCGATCGTCACCTGCGGTGCCAACGGACTGCTCGCCGGCATCCACGAGCGCATGCCGGCGATCCTGTCGCCGGAGGGGGTGAATGCCTGGCTCGACATGCGGGACGTGGATGCCGGGCGGGCGGCCGCCCTGTGCCGCCCGGCGCCGGAGGAGTGGCTGGACTTGGCTCCCGCGAGCCGGCGGGTGAACGACGTACGCAACGACGGGGCGGAGCTGCTGCGGCTGGACGAGGATGAGCCGGTGGTGCCGAAGCCACTGGAGTCGAAGGTGGAGGCGCAGGGTCGATTATTTTGATGCATGTACTGTTACCGAAGGGGCGGATTTGGATATCAAGTTTCTGGCATCTCAGGATGTGATGATTCAATGTGTTTTTGGTATTCAATTGCCAATAGTAATTTTTTTCCTGTATCTGTAAGTGTAAAATAGACCTCTGTGTGGGGCTTGCTAAATTCATGCTCCTGAACGTGGGTGATCCCTACCAATCCCCTGGAAGCATATTCTGCAAGAACATCAGATATTTCGATTCTCATGCCGGATATTTCCAATTCCCCCGCCAGTCTTCTCTTAATATTCCATTCGGTGCTGCCTGTTGATAGTGCGCGACTAAGAATTAGAAATGTCTCCATCATAGAAATTTCCGGTATTTCAAAATTATTGTCCTCGGTTTCTATGAATTCTGCCAATAACTTAGATTTTAAAGAATTAATATGAAATTGAATTTCTGCTGGTATCTTCAATGTTGTGTTTTCTCCCTCGTATCGATCAAGTTTCTCTTGTAATATGCGTTTTTCTTCTAATAGTCTAGACATCTCACTCAGCGCCAACGAAGTAGCAACACTATCTGCCCTGACCCAGCCCGTCATGGGCCTCTCTCTGATAAGCTCAACTAGGCTCCCTATAACTTTTGTATTCAAGTCATCCACATTTCTCCAGTGTTTAACAAGTTTTTTCTCACACAAGCTTCTAAATTTATTTACCTTAGCAATTTTATCAAATTCTATTTTACTTTGAGGCCAGCTTTTTCTAGCGTCGGAGTGAAGTAAGAAAGAAATCGTGGGAATTTTATTTTTTATCGCAAATTCATACTCCATCTGGGTGTAACTTTTGCCTGTCTGACCTTCGGATCCATATCTTTCAGCCATTATTAGTACATAATAGTCAGACTCTAGTATTCGCCTCTTTATATAGCTCCACTGTGTTTCATCTCCAGCTTGAAATAACTCCATACCAATCGGAATATGGCCAAGATTTAATATTTGTTCGATCACCCCTCTTCGCTCATCTTGCAAATCAATAAATGTAGAACTTACGAAAACTTGATATTTTACATCCATCTGGAGTGCTCATAATAATTCGATTTTGCTGTCATATTTGGTGGAGTTCTATGAAAAATTGCAAGAGAAATTTTATAGGGAAATAGTCGATCTCCGCCGCTACCCAAGGCGGAGATCGAGAATGCAGATTTTTAAAAAGATGGGTTACTCCGCCGGCGGCCGCGCGCTCTCCCGGAACGGATGGGCCGGATAGGTCCCGATGATCCGGAACGCGTTCGAGAAATAGGCCAGCTCGTCGAGCGCACGGCGCAAGCCCGGTTCCTCCGGATGGCCGTCGACCTCGGCGTAGAACTGGGTCGCGGTGAACTGGCCCTCGACCATGTAGCTCTCCAGCTTGGTCATGTTGACGCCGTTCGTGGCGAAGCCACCGAGCGCCTTGTAGAGCGCGGCCGGGATGTTGCGCACCCGGAACATGAAGCTCGTCACCGTCGGGCCCGCATCCACCGGCGGCACCACCGGCTCGCGGGAGAGCACGACGAAGCGGGTGGTGTTGTGGGCCTCGTCCTCGACATCCTCCTCCAGGATGGAGAGACCGTAGATCTCGCCGGCGAGCCGCGGCGAGAGCGAGGCGCGCGAGCGGTCGCCGGCCTCCGACACCTGGCGGGCGGCGCCGGCGGTGTCGGGCGCGACGACCGCCTTGAGGCCGAGGCGCCGGATGATCTTGCGGCACTGGCCGAGCGCGTGGACGTGGCTGTGCACGGTGCGGATCTCCTCCAGCTTCACGCCCGGCAGGGCCATGAGCTGGAAGTGGATCGGCAGGAACTGCTCGCCGACGATGTGGAGGCCGGACGCGGGCAGCATGTGGTGGATGTCGGCGACGCGGCCGGCGATCGAGTTCTCGATCGGGATCATGCCGAGCGCCGCCGCACCGTCCTGCACCGCCGTCAGCGCGTCCTCGAAGGTGGCGCAGGGCAGCGGCGTCCAGTCCGGATAGGCCTCCTGGATGATGATGTGCGAGTTGGCGCCGGGCTCGCCCTGGTAGGAGATGGTTCGGTTCATCGCGGACGTGCTTTCGGGGTCAGTTCAGGCGCCGGGCGGCCAGGATGGCCCGGGCGCGTTCGAGATCGTGCGGCGTGTCGACGCCGAGCGGCACGTCGTCGACCACCACGGCGTCGATCCGCATGCCGGCTTCCAGCGCGCGGAGCTGCTCGAGCTTCTCGCGCAGCTCGAGCGGGCTCGGCGGCAGGGATACGAAGCGCTCGAGCGCCCGGCGGCGATAGGCGTAGAGGCCGATATGATGCAGGAGCGGGCCGTCGCCGTACGGCGCCGTGGCGCGGGTGAAGTAGAGCGCCCGCAGCCGCTTCGGGCCGATCTCGGAGCCGACCAGCTTGACGACGCTGGGCTCCGTCCGCTCCTCGGGCCGGGTGATGACGGCACACAGCGTCGCGATGTCGACCGCACGGTCGGAGAGCGGCACGACCGCGGCGGCGATCGCCGCCGGGTCGATGGTCGGCAGGTCGCCCTGCACGTTCACCACCACGTCGTGGCGCCCCTCCGGGTCGATCACCTCCAGGGCCTCGGCCAGACGATCGGAGCCGGACGGGTGGTCGGGCCGGGTCATCACCGCGAGGCCGCCCACGGCTTCCACCGCCTGCACGATCGCGGCCGTGTCGGTGCAGACCACCACCGGGCCGATGCCGGCCTCGATCGCCCGGCGCCAGACATGCACGATCATCGGCGCGCCGGCGATGTCGGCCAGCGGCTTTTCGGGCAGGCGGGTCGCCGCGAGGCGGGCGGGGATCAGGACGAGCGGATCGGACATGGGGGGATGATTCGGGGCCGTGCGGGATTTGCTCTGTGGATGACGGATTCGTCCGGCAAGCCGCGGCTCTTAGCAGTGCCGGCCGGGCTTGTCATGGCGGGCGGGCGCCCGGGCACCGTGGCACGGTCCACACGCCGGCGCTCTGCGACGAACCGACGATGTTTAGAGCCATTGTCAACGGTGTCGCAGAACGGCTAAGCACCGGCGGACCTTCAGAGCGGCGTGGGGACGGGCCGCTTCTCGAATCGCCCCTGCTCACCGGAGCATCGGAGCTGCCGACACATGGATTCCTTCGAGCTTAACAAGATCGCCGGCGCAGTGCTCGGCGCCCTGCTCCTCGCGATAGGGACGGGGTTCCTGGCCGAGCTGATCTACAAGCCGAAGCCGGCGGGTGATCGCGGCTACGCGCTGCCCGCTGCCGAGGAGAACGCCGGCGCCGCGGCGCCCGCCGCCGCCAAGGAGGAGCCGCTGCCGGTCCGCCTCGCCAGCGCCGACGCCACCAAGGGCCAGGCCGCGGCCAAGAAGTGCATGGCCTGCCACAGCTTCGAGAAGGGCGGCCCGAACAAGGTCGGCCCGGACCTGTACGGCGTCGTCGAGCGGCCGAAGGGCAGCCACGAAGGCTTCAATTACTCCGCCGCCATGAAGGCGAAGGGCGGCAACTGGACCTACGAGGACTTGGACCACTTCATCCACGGGCCGAAGGCTTTCGTGCAGGGCACCATCATGGCCTTCGCCGGCGTGCCCTCGGGCGCCGAGCGGGCCGACATCCTGGCCTATCTGCGCACCCTCTCCGACAAGCCGGTCGATTTCCCGAAGCCCTGAGCGGCGTCGCGATCACCGCATGGGCACGAGGCCGGGCGATAGCCCGGCCTTTTTCGTCTGTGGGCCCGTCGAGAGCCGGGCCTTTTTGCGTGAGGGGCCCCTGCGCCGACGCGCCCGGGTTGGCGGAGCCGCCTCCCGCGACCTAGAACGGGGAGACCTTTTCCACATGGAGGATCGCCCCGCGTGATCGCACGCCCCCTCACTCGCCGCACCGCCCTCGCCCTCCTGAGCCTCGCCGGCCTGCCGGCCGGGGCTCGAGTGTCCCGCGCACAAGCGCAGGGAGCGCTTGCGGCAGGCGGCACCAACGGCGACGGCTGGCGCCACGGCCTGTCGCTCCTCGGCGAGCCGAAATACCCGGCGGGCTTCACGCATTTCGACTACGCGAACCCCGATGCCCCTAAGGGCGGGCTGGTGCGGTTCGGCTCGCAAGGCTCGTTCGACAATTTCAACATGATCGTCGCCGGGGTGAAGGGCGACCTCGAGAGCCAGATCCCGCTGATCTACGACACCTTGCTCGCCCAGGCGCAGGACGAGGCCTCGACCTATTACGGCCTCGTCGCCGACGGCGTGAAGCCGGCCGCGGATCTCGGCAGCGTCGCCTACCGCCTGCGGCCCGAGGCGCGCTGGCACGACGGCAAGCCGATCACGCCGGACGACGTGGTGTTCTCCTTCGACGTGCTGAAGGAGAACAGCCCGCAATACGCCGCCTATTACCATAACGTGACCAAGGCCGAGGCGACCGGCCCGCACGAGGTGACCTTCACCTTCGCGGAGAAGGGCAACCGCGAATTGCCCCAGATCGTCGGCCAGCTGCCGGTGCTGCCCAAGCACTGGTGGCAGGGCAAGGACGCGAGCGGAAAGACTCGCAACCCGACCGAGACGACGCTGGAGATCCCGCTCGGCTCCGGGCCCTACCGGCTCGCCCGCTTCGATGCCGGCCGCACCGCGACCTACGAGCGGGTGCCGGATTACTGGGGCCGCGACTTAGCCGTGAACCGGGGCGCCAACAACTTCGACACCCAGCGCGCCGAGTATTTTCGCGATGCGACGGTGATGATCGAGGCGTTCAAGGCCGACCAGTTCGACTGGCGCACCGAGAACATCGCCCGCAACTGGGCCACCGCGTATGACGGCTTCCCGGCCGTGCGCGAGGGGCGGATCGTCAAGGAGGAATTTCCGCAGGCCGGCATGGGCATCATGCAGGCCTTCACCCTCAACCTGCGGCGCAAGAAGTTTGCCGATGCGCGGGTGCGCCGGGCCTTCATTCTCGCCTTCGACTTCGAGGAGATGAACCGCACTCTGTTCTACGGGCTCTACAAGCGGGTCGATTCGTACTTCTTCGGCACCGAATTGGCCTCGTCCGGCCTGCCGGAGGGGCGCGAGCGGGCGATCCTGGAGAGCGTCAAGGACAAGGTCCCGGCCTCCGTCTTCACCACCCCCTACAAGAACCCGGTCAACGGCAGCCCTGAGGCGGTGCGCGCCAATCTTCGCGAGGCGGTGCGCCTGTTCCAGGAGGCGGGCTACGAGATCCGCGGCAACCAGATGGTCGAGAAGGCGACCGGCCAGCCCTTCACGGTCGAGTTCCTGGGCTACGACAACTCGGCCGAGCGGGTGGTGCTGCCCTATCGCGCGGCGTTGGAGCGCGTCGGCCTCAAGGTGTCGTTGCGGGTGGTCGATCCGGCCCAGTACCAGAACCTCGTCCGCAGCTTCGACTTCGACGCGCTGGCGCTCAACAGCTGGGCCGAATCGCTGTCGCCGGGCAACGAGCAGCGCGATTTCTGGGGCTCGGCCGCCGCCGACCGGCCGGGCTCGCGCAACGTGGCGGGCATCAAGGATCCGGGCATCGACGCGCTCATCGACAAGGTGATCTATGCCGGCGACCGGGAGGAGCTGGTGGCGGCGACCCGGGCGCTCGACCGGGTGCTGCTGGCCCACGATTTCGTGGTGCCGCAATGGTCCTCGCCGGTGTCGCGGACCCTGCGCTGGAACCGCTTCGCCCATCCGGCAGTGCTGCCGAAATTCGGCGCCTCGGGCTTCCCGACGACCTGGTGGTACGACCCCGCGCTCGCCGCCAAGACCGGGGCGGCGCGGTGATGCGCCGGCGCAGCTTCCTGGCGGCGAGCGGGGCGGCCTTGCTGGCCGCCCGCCTCCCGGCCCGCGCGCAAACGCCCGAGCGCCACGGCCTGTCGAGCTTCGGCGACCTGAAATACCCGGCCGGCTTCCCGCGCTTCGACTACGTCGAGCCGCTGGCGCCGAAGGGCGGCACCTTCTCGGCGCAGCTCTCGACCACCACCGGCAACCAGGCCTTCGAGACCTTCAACACCCTCAACATCTACGTGCTGAAGGGCGATGGCGCCGCCGGCATGGACCTGACCTTCGACAGCCTGATGGTCCGGGCCCTCGACGAGCCGGATGCCGTCTACGGCCTCGTCGCCCGCAGCGTCTCGGTGAGCGACGACGGGTTGGCCTACCGTTTCAGTTTACGCCCGCAGGCGCGCTTCCACGACGGCTCGCGGCTCACCGCCCGCGACGTCGCCTTCTCGATCATGACGCTCAAGGAGAAGGGCCACCCCCAGATCGCCGCGGTGCTCCGCGACGTGGCGGGCGCCAGCCCGGACGGCGACGACGCGGTGGTGGTGCGCTTCGCCCCCGGCCGCAGCCGCGACCTGCCGCTGATCGTCGCCGGCCTGCCGATCTTCTCGGAAGCCTATTACCGGGGCCGCGACTTCGAGGCCTCGACCCTGGAGCCGCCGCTCGGCTCCGGCGCCTACCGGGTCGCCCGGTTCGAGGTCGGCCGCTTCATCGCCTTCGAGCGCGTCGCCGATTACTGGGGCGCCGACCTGCCGGTCTCGATCGGCCAGAATAATTTCGGTGAAATCCGCTACGAGTATTTTCGCGATCGCGACGTGGCGTTCGAGGCGTTCAAGGCCGGCACCTTCACCTGGCGCGAGGAATTCACCTCCCGCGTCTGGGCCACCGGCTACGATTTTCCGGCCGCCCAGGAAGGCCGGGTCAAGCGCGAGACGGTGCCGGACCACACGCCGTCCGGCACGCAAGGCTGGTTCCTCAACACCCGCCGGGCTGTCTTCCGCGATTCCCGCATCCGCGAGGCGATCGGGCTCGCCTTCGACTTCGAGTGGTCGAACCAGAACCTGATGTACGGCGCCTACAGGCGCACCGCCTCGTTCTTCGAGAATTCCGACCTGAAGGCGGAGGGCATGCCGTCGCCGGAAGAGCTGGCGCTGCTCGAACCGTTCCAGGGGAAGGTCCCCGACGAGGTGTTCGGCGAGCCGGTCTCGCCGCCGCGCTCGGACGGGTCGGGCCAGGACCGGGCGCTCCTGCGCCGGGCCGACACCTTGCTGCGCCAGGCCGGCTGCACCCGCGACGGCGGGGTGATGAAGCTGCCGGACGGCCAGCCGCTCGCCTTCGAGTTCCTGGATTCCTCGCCGGTCTTCCAGCCGCTGTTGCAATCCTACATCAAGAACCTGAGCCTCATCGGCATCCGGGCGAGCTCGCGCCTCGTCGATGCGGCGCAGTACCAGGCGCGGCTCAAGGATTTCGACTTCGACGTGGTCTCGACCCGGTTCGGCGGCTCGGTCACCCCGGGCGCCGGCTTGCGCGAGGTCTATGGCAGCCGGGCCGCCAAGGTGCCGGGCTCGCAGAACCTCGCCGGCATCGAGAACCCGGCGGCCGACGCGATGCTCGACCGCATCGCCGATGCCGCCTCCCGGGCCGACCTCACCACCGCCTGCCGGGCCCTCGACCGGGTGCTGCGCGCCGGCCGCTACTGGGTGCCGATGTGGTACGGCGCCCAGCACCGCCTCGCGCTCTGGGACATGTACGGCCGCCCGCGCGACCTGCCCAAATACAGCCTCGGCACCCCCGCCCTGTGGTGGCACGATGCCGACAAGGCCCGAAAGATCGGACGGACCTGACCTGATGGCCGCCTACCTCATCCGCCGCCTGCTCCTAATGATCCCGACGATCCTCGGGATCATGCTGATCTCCTTCACGATCGTGCAATTCGCCCCCGGCGGACCGGTCGAGCGGGTGCTGGCCCAGCTCCAGGGCCAGAACACCGCCATGTCCCGGATCACCGGCGGCGGCGGCGACCTCGCCGGGCGCGGCGGCACCTCCCAGGCCGGGGGAGGGGAATCGAATTCCCGCTACCGCGGCGCGCAAGGGCTCGATCCCGCCTTCATCAAGCGCCTGGAGCAGCAATTCGGCTTCGACAAGCCGGCCCCCGAGCGCTTCCTGAAGATGCTGTGGGATTATGCCCGCTTCGATTTCGGCAAGAGCTACTTTCGCGATGTCTCGGTGCTCCAGCTGATCCGCGAGAAGCTGCCGGTCTCGATCAGCTTAGGCCTGTGGATGACGCTGATCTCCTACGCGATCTCGATTCCGCTCGGCATCCGCAAGGCGGTGCGCGACGGCTCGCCCTTCGACGTCTGGACGTCGGGGGTCGTCATCGTCGGCTACGCGATTCCCGGCTTCCTGTTCGCGATCCTGCTGATCGTGCTGTTTGCCGGCGGCTCGTTCTGGCAGATCTTCCCGTTGCGCGGGCTGACCAGCGAGGGCTGGTCGCAATTCTCGCTCTGGCACAAGGTGACGGACTACCTCTGGCACATCACGCTGCCGATCATCGCCATGGCGATCGGGGCGTTTGCCACCTCGACCCTGCTCACCAAGAACTCGTTCCTCGACGAGATCCGAAAGCAATACGTGCTGACCGCCCGGATGAAGGGCCTGTCCGAGCGCCAGGTGCTCTACGGCCACGTCTTCCGCAATGCGATGCTGATCGTGGTGGCGGGTTTTCCGGGCGCGTTCATCTCGGCGTTCTTCGCCGGATCGCTCTTGATCGAGACCATCTTCAGCCTCGATGGGCTCGGGCTCCTGTCGTTCGAATCGATCGTGAACCGCGATTACCCGGTGGTGTTCGCCAACCTGTACATCTTCTCGCTGCTGGGCCTGGTGGTGAACCTGATCTCCGACCTGACCTATAGCTGGATCGATCCGAGGATCGATTTCGAGGCGCGGGCGGCTTAAGTCGGAGCACGCCCTCTTGAACCCTCCCCCCTCTGCGGGGGAGGGTGCCCGGCGGAGCCGGGCGGGAGAGGGGACGACGTTTCCGGAAAAGACTGAACCGCGCTGACGGGCGCCATACTCGGCCCCGTCGCGCTACCCCTCTCCCGGCCTGCTCCGCAGGCCACCCTCCCCCGCAGAGGGGGGAGGGGTCAGGCGTCGCACCCGTTAAAGGCGGCGCCTCAGCCTTCCGTCGGCTTCGCCTCGGCCTTCGGGCCGCCCTTGGCGACGCCGACCAGCGCCGGGCGCAGGACGCGCTCGCCGATGACGTAGCCCGACTGCACCACCTGCACGACCGTGCCGGAGGTGACGTCGGGGTTGGGCACCTCGAACATCGCCTGGTGCAGGTTGGGGTCGAAGCGCTGCCCGTGCGGCTCGACCCGCTTCACGCCGTGGCGCTCCAGGGTCTTGAGCAGGTCGCGCTCGGTCAGGTCGATCCCGTCGACCAGCGCCTTGAAGGGGCCCTCGGCGCTCGCCCGCGCATCGGCCGGCACGCTCTCCAGCGCGCGGCGGATGTTGTCGGCGGCGTTGAGCATGTCGCGGGCGAAGTTCGTCACCGCGTAGGTGCGGGCATCCGCCACCTCGCGCTCGGTGCGCCGGCGCAGGTTCTCCATGTCGGCCAGCGTGCGCAGGAGCTTGTCCTTGAGGTCGAGCTTCTCGGCCTCGAGGGTGGCGATCGTGTCGGCGGTCGCGGCCTCCGGCGCGGAGGCGGGAGCGCCCTCGGCAGCCGCGGGCTCATAAGCCCGCGCGGCGTTCTCCGTGTCGTTCGGCGTCATCGTCATTCCGAAAAAGGGGTCGGGGAGTGACTCCGATATCAGGTGGGAGGCCGGCGAAATCAAGCTTCGCCGGCGATGGGGGCCGACTGGTTGCGCTCGTCCTTAAGGGCCGCCTTGCTCCCGCCGCGGCGGCCCCGGTCACTGCGGGGCAGGTCGGCCTCGAACACCGCCATCACGGCCCGGCGGATCGTCGCCTGCCGGTCGGGCTGGGTCACCTTGGTGCCGGTGAGGTCGGTGACGTAGAACACGTCGACCGCCCGCTCGCCGAAGGTCGCGACGTGGGCCGAGGTGATGTTGAGGTTGAGCCGGCCGAGCGCCGAGGTGAGATCGAACAGGAGGCCCGGTCGGTCGAGGCCGGAGATCTCCAGAACCGTCTCGCGGGCCGAGAGCGCGTTGTCGATCGACAGGTCCGGGGCGACCTGGAAGGTGCGCGGCCGGTCCTTGACCGGGTGCTTGTCGGCGACGAGGTCGGCGATGCGGATCTCGCCCTTCAGCGCCCGCTCGATCGCCGTGGCGATGCGGCCGGTCCGGCGCAATTCGTCCTCGTCGCGCTCGAAGGCCCGCGACAGGGTGATGGTGTCGAGCACGAAGCCGTCGGCGGTGGTGAAGATCTGCGCGTCGACGATGTTGCCGCCCGACGCCGCGCAGGCGCCGGTGAGGATCGCGAGCAGCCGCGGATGGTCGGGCGAGTAGACGCAGAGCTCGGTGACGCCCCGCGACGGGTCGGTCTCGAAGGCAGTGGCGACGGTGTTGCCGGCCGCCGCCGCCGCCTTGATGAAATGGGCGTTCTTGAGCTGGCGCCCGGCATCGACCTTGAGCCAGTAATGCGGATAGTGCCGGGTGGCGTAGGCGTCGAACTCCTCCGCCGACCACTCCGTCAGTTGCTCGCGCAGGCGCATCTGGATCAGCCGGACGCGATCGGTGCGCGGGATCTCCGAGCGCCCGCCCGAGAGCACCATCTCGGTCTCGTAGTAGAGGGTGCGCAGGAGCGTCGCCTTCCAGGCGGTCCAGGTGCCGGGGCCGACCGCCTTGATGTCCGCGATGGTGATGACCAGCAGCAGCTTCAGCCGCTCCAGGCTCTGCACCACGCCCGCGAAGGTCTCGATGGTCTTCGGATCCGAGAGGTCGCGGCTCTGCGCCGTCATCGACATCAGCAGGTGGTGCTCGACGAGCCAGGCGACTGTGCTGGTCTCGGCGGCATCCAGCCCGAAGCGCGGGCCGAGCTTGCGGGCCACCGCCGCACCGGCGATCGAATGGTCCTCCTTCCGGCCCTTGGCGATGTCGTGCAGGAACATCGCCACGTAGAGGGCGCGGCGGTTCTGGATCGTGCCGACGATGCGGTGGGCGAGCGGATGCTCGTCCTCCAGCTCCCCGGCCTCGATCTTCGCCAGCACCCCGAGCGAGCGGATCAGGTGCTCGTCCACCGTGAAGTGGTGGTACATGTTGAACTGCATCATCGCGACGATGCGGCCGAAATCCGGCACGAACCGCCCGAGCACCCCGGTCTCGTTCATGTGCCGCAGGACCGTCTCGGGGGCGTTCTGCGAGGTGAGCAGCGCGATGAACAGGCGGTTGGCTTCGGGATCGACCCGCACCATCGGGCCGATCAGGGCCAGCGACCGGGTCGCGAGCCGGCTGGCATCGGGATGGATCGCGAGGTCGTGCCGGTCGGAGAGCCAGAACAGCCGGATCAGGTTGACCGGATCGCGCTCGAAGGCGGCATCGTCGCGCACGTCCAGGCGGCCGGTATGGATGCGGAAATCGTCCGCCTCCAGGTCGGGCGCGCGGAAATGCTGCTTGAAGCGGCGCAGCCAGCGGTCGAGCACCGGCGGGCGCTTGGCGTGGCGCGCCTCCATCTCGGCGCAGACGATGGCGGTGAGGTCGCCGACATCCTTGGCGATCAGGAAATACGCCTTCATGAACCGCTCGACCGCGGCAAGGCCGCCGCGGGCACCGTAATCCAGCCGCTCGGCGATGCGCGGCTGCAGGCCGAAGCCCAGCCGCTCCTCGGAGCGCCCCGTGACGAAGTGCATGTGGCAGCGCACCCGCCATAAAAACTCGTCGCAGCGCTCGAACAGGCGCAATTCATCGGGGGTGAACAGGCCGGCCTCGACGAGGTCGGCCGCCTCCTTGACCCGGAAGGTGTACTTGGCGATCCAGAACAGGGTGTTGAGATCGCGAAGACCCCCCTTGCCGTCCTTGACGTTGGGCTCGACGAGGTAGCGCGAGGCGCCGCTCTTCTGGACGCGGGCGTCGCGCTCCTTGAGCTTCGCCTCGACGAACTCGGCCGCCGTGCCCTGCACCACCTCGCGGTCGAAGCGGGTCTCCAGTTCCTCGAACAGCGCGCGGTCGCCGAACAGGAAGCGCGATTCGAGGAGGGCCGTGCGGATCGTCATGTCGCCGCGGCTCTCGCGCAGGCAATCGGCGACCGAGCGGGTGGCGTGACCGACCTTCAGCTTGAGGTCCCACAGGACGTAGAGCATCGCCTCGACGACGCTCTCGCTCCAGGCGGTCTGCTTGTAGGGCAGCAGGAACAGGAGATCGATGTCGGAGCCCGGCGCCAGCAGGCCGCGGCCGTAGCCGCCGGTCGCCACCACGGCGATCTGCTCGGCGGCGGTCGGGTTGTCGGAGCGGTAGAGGCGCTTGACCACCGCGTCGTAGATCGCCCGGATCACCGCATCCATCTGGGCGCAGATCAGCCCGGCGCAGGCATGGCCGTCGCGCTCGGCCATGAGCCGCCGCTCCGCCTCGGCGCGGCCGGCCTCGATGATGCGGCGCAATTCCGGCACCAGCCGCTCGCGCAGGCGCGTGGGGTCGCTCAGGGACTGGTCGATGCCGGCGAGCAGAGCTTTCAGGGCGGCGTTGGTGTCGGACGGGTCGATGACGGGTTCGGACATGGTAGCCGGGTTCGGGCCTGGAGCGGGGGGCGAGCGCGGCCGGGTCCCGTCGCGTCGATTCCTGTTTCGCATCACGGCAAGCGGAAAGCCAACGCTTCCGCGCCGCGCACAGGCTCCCACAGTACGACGCGTTCGGTCCGAAAGGCTGATCCGCTTCATCGGCCGGATCGTTTGACACTCCGAACGCCGCGCCCTAGCTATGGCGCCGATCCGCCCCGCCTGGAGTGACGGCGCGGTCGACAAGGGGAGAGACGATGCGCATCCATCGCCGCGCGCTCATCGGCGCCGCCCTCGGGACAATCGGCCTCGCCGCCGGTCCGGCCCTCGCGCAAGCCGCCAAGGAACCCGCGAAGGAAGTGCGCCTCGACTGGGCGACCTACAATCCCGTCAGCCTCGTCCTGAAGGACAAGGGCCTGCTCGAAAAGGCGCTCGCGCCCGAGGGCATCACGGTGCGCTGGGTCCAGTCGCTGGGCTCGAACAAGGCGCTCGAATTCCTCAATGCCGGCTCGATCGATTTCGGCTCGACCGCCGGCGCCGCGGCCCTGCTGGCGCGGATCAACGGCAATCCGATCAAGGCGGTCTACGCCACTTCGCGGCCCGAATGGACCGCCCTGGTGACGCGCCCCAACACCGGCATCACGGCGGTGAAGGACCTGAAGGGCCGCCGCATCGCCGTCACCCGCGGCACCGACCCGCACATCTTCCTGATCCGGTCCTTACGCGGCGCCGGCCTGACCGAGCGCGACGTGAAGCTGGTGCTGCTCCAGCATCCGGACGGCCGCACGGCTTTGGACCGCGGCGACGTCGATGCCTGGGCCGGGCTCGACCCGATCATGGCGGCGGCCGAGATCGAGAACGGCGACGTGCTGTTCCACCGCGATCCCGCCGCCAATACCTGGGGCGTGCTCAACGTCCGCGAGGATTTCGCCAAGCAGAATCCCGACCTGACCCGCAAGGTGCTGGCCGCCTACGAGGAGGCGCGAAAACTCGCTCTCTCGGATCCGAAGGAACTGACCCGCATCCTCGTGGCGGCGACGAAGCTCCCCGAGCCGGTGGTGGCGCGCCAGCTCGAGCGCACCGACCTGTCGCAGCCGGTCATCGGCAAGCGCCAAACCGAGACGATCCTCGATGCCGGCACCGCCCTTCTCGATGCCGGGGTGATCCCGGCCGGTACCGATGTCGGCGCGGCGGTCCAGGCCCTGATCGATCCACGCTTCGGCCCGGCGGCCCCGTAACGGCGATGGAGGCGAGTTCGCTGCCCCTCGCGGCCGCGCCGGCCGGTCCCGCGCGCCGATCCTTTCGCTTGCCCGGCGGCCGGATGCTCACCGGGCTCGTCCTGCCGCTGGTGCTGGCCCTCGGTTGGGAAGCGGCGGTGCGGGCGGGGCTGGCGCAGGGACGGCTGGTGCCGCCGCCGAGCCGGGTGCTGGCCACGCTGTGGGGCCTGGCCGAGAGCGGCGAACTCTGGACCCACGTGCTCGCGAGTCTCACCCGGGTCGCGGCAGGCTTCGGCTTCGGTGCCGTCGCGGGGATCGTGGTCGGGGCACTCACCGGCACCTTGCCGCTCGTCCGGCGCCTGATCGATCCGAGCCTCCAGGCGCTCAGAGCGATCCCCTCCATCGCCTGGGTGCCGCTGTTCATCCTGTGGTTCGGCATCTTCGAGGCCTCGAAGATCACCCTCATCGCGGTCGGCGTGTTCTTCCCGGTCTATCTCGGGGTGGCGGGCGCCATCGCGGGGGTCGACCGCAAGCTCGTCGAGGTCGGCCGGGTTTTTCGGCTCTCGCGTCTCGCGCTGGCCCGGCGGATCCTGCTGCCGGCGGTCCTTCCGGCGACCCTGGTGGCGCTCCGCACGGGTTTGGGGCTCGGCTTCATGTTCGTGGCGGCGGCCGAGCTGCTCGGCGCCTCGGAGGGCCTCGGCTACCTCCTCCTCGACGGCCAGCAGCTCGGCAAGCCGGACCAGATCGTCGCGGCGATCCTGGCCTTCGCCGCCCTCGGCAAGCTGTGCGATGCGGCGCTCGTCGGGCTGACCGCGCCGCTCGCCCGCTGGCAGGACACCGCGCGGGACGCGCTCTGATAGGCTGATGACGAGAGACTGTCCGCCGTGATCGACCCGTTCACTCCCACCCACGACCTCATCCTGAGGTGCTGCGCAGCAGCCTCGAAGGAGGGCTCCAGTGCGCGCAGAGACTTCTGGAGCCCTCCTTCGAGGCTCCTGTCAGTCTGCGATCTACGATCGCCAGCATCTCAGGATGAGGTCGCGAATGGGAGAGACGAGGTCCTCGTGATGCCGCCGCCGCAGACCACGCAGGCGCCATGCTGATCCTCGATCGCCTGTCGAAGACCTATGCCGACGGCACGCGGGCCCTCGCCGACCTCTCGCTCGAGGTCCGGGCCGGCGAGATCGTGGCGCTGATCGGCGGCTCGGGCTGCGGCAAGACCACCTTGCTGCGCCTGATCGCCGGGCTCGACCGGGCGAGCGCCGGCCGGATCAGCCTGGACGGCGAGGCGATCACGGCGCCGCATCCGGGCGTCGGCATCGTGTTCCAGGAGCCGAGGCTCCTGCCCTGGCTCAGCGTCGCCGACAACGTCGCCTTCGGCCTCGCCGACTTGGCGAAGGCCGAGCGCCGGACCCGTGTCGCCCACGCCCTGGAGCGCGTCGGCCTCGCCGAGCATGCCGGGCGCTGGCCCCGCGACCTGTCGGGAGGCCAGCAACAGCGCGTCGCGATCGCCCGCGCCTTCGTCGCCGCCCCGAAGGTGCTGCTCCTCGACGAACCCTTCTCGGCTCTCGATGCCCTGACCCGGGCCGGACTGCATCGCCACCTTCTGGCGCTCTGGGAGGAGAGCCGGCCGACCGTGCTCCTCGTCACCCACGACGTCGCCGAGGCGGTGGCGCTCGCCGACCGGGCCGTGGTCCTGCGCCCGAAGCCCGGCCGGATCGACGACACGATCCCGCTCCCCTTGAGCCGCCCGCGCCAGCCTTCGGCGCCGGGCAGCGAGGCTGCTGCCCGCACGATCCTGGCGAGCCTCGACCGCTCCTTGCGCCCGGAAGGCGAGCCCGACCGCGCGAGGCCGGATGCCGCCGCGATGTGGTGGTGAGATCGCCGCCGCCGATGCCGCCGGTCAGGGCTTCGACGCCGCGCGCGGGCCCGCCGGCCTGATCGGCAGCGCCCGTTCCAGCAGTCCGTCGCCGAACAGGTCGCGAAACCCCAGATGCGGCATGTGGGCGTAGCCGATATGGCAACGGCACTGGGCGAGCGGGCAGGGGCGCGGCGCCAGGACGGCGTCGAAATCCGGGTCGTAGAGGTTGCCGATCCGGGTCTTGACGCTGTGGCAGCGGCGGACCTCGCCGTCGCCGTCGACGCTGATGACGCTCTCGCCGGTGGCGCAGGCCCGGCCGCGGCTGCGGATGCCGGCCCGGTTGATGCCAAACAGCGGGTCGATCGCCTGGAGGAGCGCCAGGTCGTCCTCGGCGTAATGGTTCGGGCCCTCGTCCCGATAGGCATTGATCCAGAGATAGATCTCGGGGCGCAAGGCCGCGCGGAGCGCCGTGATGCTTGGCAAGTGCTCGCGCTTGCCCACCACTCCGACGCTGTAGCTGACGCCGCGCTCGTCGAGGGCGGCGCAGCGGGCAAGGAAGCGGTCGAGGGAGGTCTCGCCCGGGTGGAAGGTGCACCAGAACGCGATGCGCGAAGGCTCGCAGGCATCGAGCCAGCCGGTCGGCCAGGACAGGTTGGTCTGCGCGGCGACCCGGCGCACCTGCGGCATCCGGCTCAACTCGGCCATCGCCCGCCGGTAGGCGGGGCGGATCAGGGCCTCGCCCCAGGGCGTGAACAGGATGCCGAGGCTGCGCCGCGCCTGCCCGCCCACCCAGTCGACGAAGCGGGCGAGCTGCCGGGCGTCCCGCCGCAGGGTCTCGCGGCTGTCGCGCCGCTTGGCGAAGGGACAGTAGGGGCAGGCGTAGTTGCAGCTCGCGAGCGGGCCCCGGTACAGGATGTCGAGGTGACGGCTCACGGCGTTCACCGGAGCGCGAAGGCGCGCATCCGCTCGCGCGTGCCCGCGGCCTGGAGCCGGGGGCCGATCGCGTCCGAGCGTTCGAGGCCCGCTTCGGTGAGGGTGAGGGTACCGCCATCGAGCGTGGCGAGACCCGCCTCGACGAGGCTCGCCAGTTCCGGCAGGTCGTCGAGGAGCGCCGTGCCGAACCGCCCGGCATAGGCAAGCAGGGACAGGCCGGCCGACTGGAGCAGGTGCATCAGCACGAAGCGGCGGCGCCGATCCTCGTCGTCGAGCCGGGCGCCGTAATCGGCCCGTCCATGCCGGACGGCATCGCGGGCGACGTAATCGGCGACGATCTCGGCGATGCCGGCCTGGCCCACCGCGTAGGGCGTCGAGTAGTGCAGGGCGGCGGTGTAGGAGCGCGCGCCGGCCCCGAGCCCCACCATGCCGTCGCGGGCGCAATCGTAGGCGGGGCCCCAGGTCGCCTCGGGCCCGCGCCGGAACATCCGCATCGAGACCTGGGCGTAGCCGGCAGCGCGGAGCCGGTCGCGGGCGGCGCGGTAGATCGCCAGGCGGCGCACGTCCCAGGCGCCGTCGCCCTCGACGGCGCCGTCGCGCCGGCCGAGCCCGGTCAGCGGCCGGACGTAGAGGGGATAGAGGAACAGTTCCTCCGGCTCCCAGGCCAGCGCGGCCTCGACCGAGTCGAGGAAGCGCGCGGGCGTCTGCCCGGCGGCGCCGTAGATCAGGTCGATGTTGAGCACCGGGATGCGTGCGTCGCGGATCGCCCGGAGCGCGGCCTCGACGGCGTCGCGCGATTGCGGCCGGCCCATCGCCCGGGTCTCGTCGCCGCGGAACGATTCGACCCCGATGCTGACGCGCTCGACGCCGTGCGCCCGCAGCACGGCGAGGCGGTCCGGCGTGGTCGTGCCGGGCGCGGTCTCGACCGAGGTCGGGATCAGGGTCGGCGAGGCCGCGAAGGTCGTCCGCAGGTCGTAAAACAGACGGTCGAGGTCGGACGGATCGAGGAAGGTCGGGGTGCCGCCGCCGATCGCCATCCGGGCGACCTGGAGGGTGCCGAGCTGATCGGCGACCGTCTCGGCCTGGAGCCGCAGGGCATCGAGATAGGGTCCGACACGTCCCTCGCCCCGGGTCAGGGTGAACAGATTGCAGAAGCCGCAGCGCATCGGGCAGAACGGGATGTGGACGTAGAGGAACAGTCCGGTCTTCGGCTCCTCCGCCCACACCTCGCGCAGGGGCACCGGCCGGGTCAGCGGCCGGTAGGCGGTCTTGTGCGGATAGGCATATTGGTAACCGCCATAGACCGGCCCGGCGAGGATCGCCGCCGCGTGGCTCATCGCATGCCCTCCAGGATGAATTCGGCGTAGGGCACGTCCCAGACCGACGGATGGGCGAGGCGGTGCCCGTGATAGCCGTCCTCGCCGAAGGCGGTGCCGTGATCCGCGCAGACGATGCAGAGGGCGGGAGCCCGCCGCCCGAGGGCCGCGAAGAGTGCGCCCAGGGCGCCGTCGGCATGGGCGAGGGCGGCCTCTTGCGTCTCGGGGCTCTCCCGTCTCGCCCCGGGCCGGTAGTGGCGGGTCGGGGCGTGGGTCGCCGAGACGTTGACGAACAGGAACAGGCGCCGCTCCGGGGGCAGGGCCGCGATCCGCTCGACCGCGAGGCCGACCTGCGCGCCGGTCGAGTCGCGCGCCTGCACGCCGAAGCCGGGACGCCAGTGGCTTTCCAAGAACAGGCCCGGCAGCACGCGTCCCAGGGCCGTCCGCTGGTTGAAGAAGCCGACGCCGCCGATGCAGAGCGTGTGGTAGCCGCGCCCGGCAAGCCCCGAGACGATGTCGGGCGCGTCGAACACGGCGGTGTCCGGCCCGGTGGTACGGCTGCCCTCGAAGGCCAGCGCGAACAGGCGCGGATGGGGCCCAGGTGCGGCGGGCGTCGGCAGGAAGCCGGCGAGGATCGCCTGGTGGGCGGCGTAGGTGAAGCTGCCCGGCGCATGGCGGCGCTCCCAGGCCCCGCCGGGCAGGAGGCGCGCGAGGTTCGGCGTCCGGCCCGCCGCGAGCGCGGCCTCCGCCACGTCGTAGCGGAGCGAATCGAGTGTCACGAGCAGGATGTCGTGCGTGCCCACAAGGTCGGCGGCCCGGATCACGCGGCAAGCCCCAGCGAGCGGCGCCCGGCGATCCAGGCGGGCAGGCACGCGACCTGCCAGCCATAGGGGTCGTGCCCCGCGAAGGCGACGCGGCGGATCAGGTCGCCGAAGGCGTTCGCCTCGAAGAAGACGTGACGGCGCAAGCCCACCGTGAGCGCGACGTCGAAGGCGACGTGGAGATTGCCGGGAAGACGAGCGGCGAAGCGGCGGCAATCCGCCAGCATCGCCTCCCAGGCGGCGGGCGGGGCGAGCGCCCGCAACACCTCCGCATCGGCCCGGCGCCCGCCGAGATCGAGGTTGGTGATCGGCCCGTCGGCGAGGCGCAGGACGATGTGGGCCGGCTCGCCCGCCACCACCAGCACCCGCAGGTCGCACGGGCGCCCGCCGATCGCCGCCTTGGGCACCCATCGCTCGACATGCGTGTCCTGCGCCAGGATCGCGTCGACGAGGGCGACGGCTTGCGGCCCGCGCAGGCGCCGCAGCCGGTGGGTGTGGTGCAGCGTGCCGTCGCCGGGCGCGTGCTCGGCGCAGGAGAGCGCCACGATGTCGTTGCCGGCGACCGCGAGCGCGACGATGCCCGCCGCCCCCGAGCCGTAGCGCGGCTTGACGAAGACCCGGGAGAGCCCGGCCGCCCGCATCGCCGCGCGCAAGGCCTCGAAATCGTCCACCGGCGGCAGCGCCCGCGGCACCGGCAGCCCCGCCGCCCGCATGGCGTCGTGGCAGGCGCGCTTGTCGTAGAGCAGGGCGACCGCGGCGGCGTCGTGGGTCATGGCGACCCCGGGCGGCAGGATCCGCCGGGCGAGGCGAATCGCCGCCGCCAGCCCGCTCTGCACGGCGTGGTCGGGACGCAGCCGCGTGCCTGCATCGCTCCCCGCTTCTTCGTCGGCGCCGGCGAGGCGCAGGAGCGCCCGGCGGATGCGCAGGCTCCCTCCGGGGGATTCGAGGCGCAGGACACCGCATCCCTCCGGGAAAAGGCCGGCGAGCCGGTCCGGCGCCTCGGCGAAGCGGGCATAGTCGAGGACGTGGGCGGGCGGCAGCCCGGCCCGGACCAGGGCGGCGTTGAACCCCTCCGCGCGCTCGCCATCCCCTTCCCCGAGGATGACGGAGGGCGCGAGCGGGGAGCCGGCGGGAACCGTCATTCCGAGACGGCGATGCTGCGGTAGATCGTGCCGCCGTATTCCTCCTCCTCCTGCCGGTCGGAGAGATCGACCGCCGGCCCGAGCGTCTCGAGCCGCCCTGTCGTGGGGTCGGTGAGGAAGTGGTGGTGCAGGTCGAGCCGGGACAGGCGCGCGACCGCGGGCGAGGCCAGCAGCGCCTCGGCGCCCCGGTCGGTGAGGTTGCCGAGCGACAGATCGAGGGTGGTGATCCGCTCCAGCAAAGGCGCCTGGGCGAGCGCGACGGCGAGGTCGTCGGCATAGGCGCAGTCGCGTAACGCCAGGGTTTCGAGCTTCGGGAACAGCCGGCCGGCGAAGAGGTCGGCGAAGTCGTCCGGCGTGGTGTCGCCGCCGTATTCCTCGGTGCCGAGCCAGAGTTCGAGGTGGCGCAGTTCCGGCGCCCCGGCGGCAAGCGCGTCCCGCACCGCCCGGCGCGGCAGCCCGCCCGATTCGAGGATCAGGGCCGTCAGGTGCGGCGCCTCGAACCGGCCGAGGGCCAGGTCGGTGCCGCCGCGCACCTGCAGGTGCTCCAGGTTCGGGAAGGCGGGCCAGAGCGCCGACAGGTCGCTCTGGTTGATCCAGGAGATCTCGTTCTCCTCCGAGACGATGTCGCCGAGGAAGAGCGCGCGCAGGTTGGGGACGCGCTCGGCATAGGTCACCAGCGCCTCGACGACCTCCTGGGACGAGCCTTGCGAGTCATCGCCCTGCCAGTAGCCGATGACGATGGCGTCGGTCGCCTCGATTCCGGGGAGACCTGCGTAACTCGCGAGCAGCATCGGGACGCTGTCCTCGGAGTCGTACTCGATGCGGAAGCGCGGCACGGCGCGGGCGACGTCCCACGCCTCGGTCCCGCTCTGGAAGTCCTCGACCGGCTTGCCGAAGAAGGTGGTCAGGTTCTCGTAGGGCATGGTCCCGGCTCCTCGGGCACGATGTCAGGCAAAGGGGCGAGCGAGGTCGGGGGCTCAGGTCTCGACCAGCGGCGCGTAGTCGGCCGGGTCGTCGAAGCCCGCCGTCCAGGCCACGGCCTGGTGGCAGGTGGTCATGGTCGGCGGGACGCGCAGGAAGTAGCGCCGCTCGGTCGAGGGGCAGCCGACCGAGACGCAGACCAGGGGCTCGTCGTTCTCGAGCGTCACGCGCAGGAGCCGGCGCTCGCCGCCCGGGTCGTGGTCGGCATCGAGTTCCTCGGCCGCGGCCGCCGCCATGAAGGCCTCGAAGCCGAAGCGCTCCAGCATCACCCGCCGCCGCTCGGCGTTGCGCTCGGCCAGGATCTCGCCGATCCCGAGTTCGTGCGGCCGGAAGGCGATGCGGGCATCGACCGGCACGCCGCGCCAGCGCAGGCCGACCCCGTCGAGATGGGCCGGGAGCGCCGTGAGGCCCGAGCCGGCGACGTCGATCCACGAGGTGACGCGAAACCCTTCCGGGACGCGGTCGATCCGGCCGCAGCCGGCGATGTCGAGTTGCGCGACCGTTCCGCGCTCGGGCAGGGCGTCGATGAGCGCGCAGTCCCGCAGGTCGAGCCGGCCGCCGCGCAGGGCGAGATCGCCGGGCAGCCGGGCGAGCGCGGTGCAGCCCGCGAGATCGAGGAAGGCCGGCGACAGGCCGGGCGGCAGGCGCTCCAGGGCGAGGCAGTCGCGCAGGTCGACGATGCCGGCGCGCAAATCCGCCGGCAGGGCCGTCAGCCGGTGGCAGCCGCGAGCCGAGAGCCGGTAATCGATGCGCACGCCGTCGGCGATGCGCGCGATCGCCCCGCCATCGAGCACCATCTCGCGGCAGCGAAGTGCGCCGCCGATCTCCTCGATCCGGCTCTCGGGCGCCAGGATCCGGTGGCAGACGAGGCCGTCCGGCAGGGTCCGGGCGGCCTCGTTGCGCGGCATGTCGAGCCGGTCGAGCGGGGCGGCGGCCTCCAGCGGGCCAAGGGTCTCGTTCGGGCGCAGCACGCGCCGGGTGGCGGAGGGCGGTCGGCGGCTCACCGGCTTTCAGTCCTGCACGGTCACGATGCGCTCGGGCGTGTATTCGCGCTGCCGCCAGACCCGGTAGACGCCGCGCGCCAGCGTGATCGTGCCGTGCTCGTCGTGGACGACGCGGGCTCGCTCCGCCTGCACGTCGAGGTAGAAGCAGTTCTCGCCGGCGAACAGGGCGGCGGGATCGGCGACCCGGTGGCTGTGGCCGGTGATCTCGCCATGGGCGAGCACGGTGTGCGGCAGCGGCCGCTCGGCGGCCTCCTGCGGCAGCGCCGGAATTTCCTGGATGAAGATATCACCCTGTCGCCACATGGCTGACTCCGCTGGTTGTCGAGAGCAGCGGCCGGCGATGGCGGCGGCTGTTCCTTATCCGGCTGATGATCGCAGGTGCGCGTTCGGTGAGGAGAAAGCCCCGATCGTCGAGGCCGTCGGAAATATTATTTGCCCGGAACGGTAGCCCGAGGGTCGACTTCCGGTCAACCATCATCGCGCGATGCGCGCAAGCGGCAGGTCATGCGACCGCAGCGCGAATGCCTGTCGCGCCCTTGCCGTCCCGCGCCGAGCTTGCGGCGGGCGGCTGCCGGGCGGACATACGGGAGGCACCGGGCGGGGCGCGCCGCTGCCCGATCGAGGAGAGGTGTGATGCTGTTCAACCCCGACGACCTGCCGCTCGCCGGCATCCGCGTGCTCGACCTGTCGCGGGTGCTCGCCGGACCCTGGTGCGCGCAGGTGCTGGGCGATCTTGGCGCCGACGTCATCAAGGTCGAGCATCCCGAGCGCGGCGACGACACCCGCGACTGGGGCCTGAGGACCGGCGCGACCAACACCTCGTATTTCGACAGCGTGAACCGCAACAAGCGATCGATCGGCGTCGACCTCGCCGACCCGGACGGTCTCGCCCTGGTGCGGGACCTGGCCCGGCAGGCCGACGTGGTGGTGCAGAACTTCAAGACCGGCGGCGCCGACCGGCTCGGCCTCGGCTACGCGGCGCTCGCGGCCGAGAACCCGCGGCTGATCTACTGCTCGGTCTCGGGCTACCCCGCCGACGGGCCGGAAGCCGCGCGGCCGGGCTACGACCTCGTGGTGCAGGGCGAGGCGGGGCTGATGTCGCTCAACGGCGAGGCCGGGCGCCCGCCGCTCAAGTTCGGCATCGCGGCGGTCGACCTGTTCACCGGCCAATACGCCGCGCAGGCCGTGCTCGCCGCCCTGTTCCAGCGCGAGCGCACCGGGCGGGGCCGCCTGGTGGAACTCGCCCTGTTCGATTGCGGGCTGGCGATGACCTCGTATTACGGCCTCGAGACGATGGTACGGGGGCACGATGCCGACCGCTTCGGCAACGCGCATCCGTCGATCGTGCCCTACGGCGTGTTCGAGACCGGCGATGGGCCGATCGTGCTGACGGTGGGCAACAATGCGCAGTACCGCCGCTTCTGCGAGCAGGTGCTGGAGCGGCCCGACCTCGTCACCGATCCGCGTTTCGCCACCAATCTCGACCGTTCGAAGAACCGCGCCGTCTTCGTGCCGTTGATGGAGGCGGAGCTGGGCAAGCGGAGCCGGGCCGATCTCCTCGCCCGGCTCGCCGCCGCCGGCATCCCCTGCGGCGAGGTGCTGGGCCTGCACGAGGCGCTGACCTCGGAGCGGGCGCGGCGGGCCGGCCTCCTCCAGCCCCAGGGCGGGGAGGCGATCGCCGAGGCGCATGTCCTGGTGCCGCCCTACCGGCTCGACGGCCGCCGCCTGCCGGTGCGCCGCATGCCGCCGGCCCTCGGCGGCGCGGACGGCGAGATCCGCGAGAGCCTGGCCGCCGGCGAGGGGGGCGAATCGATCGGGGGAGTCCGCTCCCGTGGGCCCTGGCCGGCGACCGGCGCGGGATGCTAAGCCGTTCGCCCATAAACAGGGAGGATACCCGATGGACGCCACCGAACTGCGCTCGCTCCAGGCCCCGATCAAGGACCGCTACCGCGGCGATCCGGAGGCGGCCGTCGTCACCCTGACGGCGCAAGGCTCGCTCGATGACGGCGGCATCGCCTGCAAGGTCGAGACCGGCCGGGCGCTGGCGGTAGCGGGCCTGCATCCGGCGAGCGGCGGATCGGGCGCCGAGCTCTGCTCCGGCGACATGCTCCTCGAAGCGCTGGTGGCCTGCGCCGGCGTGACCCTGAAGGCGGTGGCGACCGCCCTGGAGATCCCGTTGCGCAAGGGGCTGGTCAAGGCCGAGGGCGACCTCGATTTCCGCGGCACGCTCGGCGTCGACAAGGGGGCACCGGTGGGCTTCCGGGCGATCCGGCTCAGCTTCGAGGTCGATTCGGACGCGCCGCAGGAGAAGCTCGATCAACTGCTCAAGCTCACCGAGCGCTACTGCGTGGTGTTCCAGACCATCAACCAGAAGCCGCAACTGGACGTGGTGATGACGCGGGGGTGAGGGGAGAGCCCGGAGGGGGAGCCGAGCCAGGATGCCCGCTCTCGAGCAGCTCTGTTCCATCCCATCCGCGACCTCATCCTGAGGTGCTGGCGATCGAAGATCGCATTCGAACGGAGTGAGCCTCGAATGAGGGCTCCGGGGATCTGAGCGATTATTGGAGCCATCCTCCGATGCCAGTCGATTTTCAATCGACTGGCATCGGAGGATGAGGGCGAGGTCTGGACAGAGAGGCTCGATACATCGAACCGCACCCTCAGCGCATCGCCTCGCGCTGCGCCAGTGTCGTCGGTGCGCCCGATTTCTGGATCAGCCCGTCGATCTGGTCGCGCTGGCGGCGGAACTCGGCGAGGAGCCGTCCGTCGAGCTCGCGGCCGCGCGGCACGCGGATCTTCATCGGGTCGACGAAGTGGCCGTTGATGATCACCTCGTAATGGAGGTGCGCGCCGGTCGAGAGGCCGGTCGAGCCGACATAGCCGATGATCTGGCCCTGGCGCGCCTTGGCGCCGGCGCTGACGCCGCGGCCGAACCGCGACATGTGGTTGTAGGTGGTGACGTAGCCGTTGGCGTGCTGGATCTCGACCCGGCGGCCGTAGCCCGAATCCCACTCCGCCTTGATGATCGTGCCGTTGCCGGCGGCGAAGATCGGGGTGCCGATCCGGATCGACCAGTCGACGCCGGTATGCAGCTTGGCGTAGCCGAGCACCGGGTGCCGGCGATAGCCGAAGCCGGAGCTCATGTTGCCGTCGGCGACCGGTTTGCGGATCAGGAACTTCTTGAGCGACCGCCCGGCCTCGTCGAGATAGTCGACGCTGCCGTCGTCGGGCGACTGGAAGCGGTAGATCCGCCGCGATTCGCCGCCGAGATTGAGGGCCGCGAACAGGATGTCGGGCCGCTCCGCCGAGCCGCCGGATTCCTCGTCGTAGGTATAGAACAATTCGATCCCGTCGCCGGTGGCGACGCGGCGCTGGAAATCGACATCGTAGCCGAAGATCCGCACCAGGTCCTCGACGGTGGAGCGCGGCAGGTCGTGGCGCGCGGCGGTCTCGTACAGGCTGGCATAGAGGCGCGCGCCGGTGCCGCCGTCCTCGTCGTCCTCGGCCTCGGGCTTGGCGGCCGGCTTCTGCGCGGCGCCCTCCGGCACCGGCGGGGCCACCGACACGAAGGCGCCGCGGTCGTTCATGGCGGCGATCGCCTCGACGCCGGATTCGCCGTAGAGGATCACCCGGGTCAGCTGGCGCGGATCGCCGGCCCGGGGCCCGGGGCCGACCTGGAGCCGCATCTGCTGGCCCTCGCCGACCGCGCCGGAGCGGACCCGGGTGCCCAAAGCCGCCAGGATCGGGCGGATCTGCTCGTCGAGGCCGCCATTGGCCTTCAGCACGCCTTCAAGAGTCTCGCCGCGCTTGATCGCGACGTCGCGATCCTCGACCAGCGGCGCGTCGCGCTCGCGCTCCATCTTGGCGAGGTCCGTGACGTTCTCGCGCATCACCCGGACCTCGATCGACTTGAACGGGCCGGACGCGCCGCCGAAATCGCCGCCGCCGTCGAGGCCCGGCAGCGTCGCCATGCTGCGCAGGGTGCGCGACAGCATCAGCTGGGGGGCGATCGGGAGCGCCGCGCGCCGCCCGGCCTCGGCGGCGAGGCGCCGCTCCTCCTCGATCTGCGCCGCCACGTCCTCGTCCGAGAGGGCAGGGGAACCGGTCGGCACCGCGAGGTCGCCGAGATCGCGCTTGACCACCGATACCTCGGCATCCGGCGCGTCCGCGTTCGTCGCGGCCTGCGCCTCCGGGGCGCGGTCGTTGCCCGGATCGGCGAAGAAGCGCATCGGATCGAAGGCTGGAATGTCGGTCGCCGCCATCCCGGCGGTGGCCGAGAGCGCGGTGGCGATCCGCACGAAGGGCCGGACCTTGATGATCTCGCGCTCGCCGGCCCTCAAGGTCACCGGGGCCTTGAAGCTCTGCTTGGCGAGCGCCACCATCGGGTTGCGCACCAACCGGTCGCCCTTGCGGGCGAGGTTGGTGCCGCCCTCGCTGGCGACCGGGCGGGGCGCCACGGTCACGGCCTGCGGCAGCTCCGCGAAGGTGATCTCGCCCTGCAGCGAGACCCAGATCGCGGAGCCGATCAGGCCGGCGCCGGTCATGCCGGTGAGAACGCAGGCCGTGAGCCAGCGGAGATTCACGTCGCGCCGGTCGGAACGGGGCGAGGCGGCGCCCGAGAGGTCGAGCGGCGGTTCGCGGCCCGGATCGGCGGACCGGCCGCGGGGCGCCTGCTGGGATCCGACCGGGTCGAGCCGCGCGCGCTTCACCGTCTCTCCTTCGCTCATCCGTTCCGGCGCCGCCGCGGACGAGCCACGACGGCGGAAGGACGCTTCGGTACGCTTCCGCAGCGCCGCGACCATGCGTGGCCCAGGCAGGGAAATCAACGGCGGGCGGGAGGCGGTCCCCAACCGGCGTCACGCTCCGATGCGGTCCTTGTGCGAGGCTGTCTCTCCGGTGCCAGCATGTCAGGATTGAGGCGTCGGGATCGGGGCGCGCGGCGCCGTCCCCGGCCCGGCCCGTTTTGCCGCAGATCGTGTCCCATGGCCGCCGCCGCGGCCCGGACCAGTTTCGTTCACGCCCCGGCTTGCGGTACGATTCCTGCACGACGGTTTCGCCACCCCGCTCCGGGAGTTCTCCATCATGCGTCGTCACGCCGGCCTCGCCGCCGCCCTGCTGCTCCTCTCCTCCCAGGCCGCCCTGGCGCATCCGGGCCACGGCGACGCCGCCGGGCTCGCGCAGGGCTTCGCCCACCCTTTGAGCGGGGCGGACCACCTGCTCGCCATGGTGGCGGTCGGCCTGCTGGCGGCGGCGCGGGGCGGGCGGGCCCTCTGGGCGGTGCCGCTGGCCTTCCTCGGCATGATGGCGGTCGGCGGGGCGCTCGGCGCCGCCGGGATCGCGCTGCCCTTCGTCGAGGCCGGGATCGGCCTGTCGGTGGTCGCCTTCGGCCTCGCGGCGGTGTTCGGCGCCGGCCTGCCGCTGGCGGCGGCGCTCGCCCTCGTCGGGGCCTTCGCGGTGTTCCACGGCCATGCCCACGGCGCCGAGATGCCCGAGAGCGCCTCCGGCCTCGCCTACGGACTCGGCTTCCTCGCCGCGAGCGCGCTGCTGCACCTCGCCGGGATCGGCCTCGGGCTCGCCGCCGGCCGCGTCGCGCAAGGGCGCGCGTTGCCCTTCGCGGGGGCCGCGGTCGCGGTGGCGGGCGTGGCGGTGCTGGCCGGCGGCGTCTGACGGACCGGACGGCCGGGGATCGACGACCGGGGGGGCACGCGGCGGCCCCGGTCAGCCCGGATTGACCGCGGTCGCGAGCCAGCAGGCCGCGCCGAGGCTCACCGGGCGCTCCGCCGGCATCGCCCGCCGCAAGGCCGCCACGGCCCGCTCGTGTAAGGCCGGATCCTCGATCTCGCGCAGGAGCCCGGCGATCGGCCCGACGGTGGCGGAGAAGCGCGCGGCTTCCTCCGCGTCGGCCCCGATCGCCACCGGATGGTCGATGGGTGCGACCGCGGCGCTCGCGAAGCCCACCTCTCCCAAAAGCGCGACCAGCGCGTCCCCGTCCGCGAACCGGAACGGCCCCGGGCTTCCCGGCGGCGACGGAGCCGGCTCGGGCACCACGCTCAGCACCGCGCCGCGCGGCACGCTCACCCAGGGATTCTCGGACAGCGCACGCCAGCACAGGATCGCGAGGCGCCCGCCCGGCCGCAGGGCCCGCCGGATATTGGCAAAAGCCGCGCGCGACTCCTCGAAGAACATCACACCGAACCGTGACAGCGCGACGTCGTGTTCCGGTGCGAAGGGATGTGTCTGGGCGTCGGCCTCGATCCAGGTGATCGCCGCGCCGGTGGCCGGCCGGGAGCGGGCCCGGGCCAGCATCGGCCGGGACACGTCCACCGCCGTCACGGCCCCGCCGGGCCCCGTGCGCGCCGCCGCCAGGAGGGCGGTCTCGCCGCAGCCGCAGCCGATATCGAGCACCCGCTCGCCGGGCGCCAAGCCCGCGCCGTCGAGCAGGGAAGCGGTCAGGGGCGAAAAGACCCGGTCGAGCTCCGCCTGCATGTCGGCCCAGCGGGTGCCGACATCGCCGTTCCAGTACTCGGCCTGGGTGATCGGCTCCGGCATCGGCGGAAACCCTCGTCGTCTCATGGCCGTTCCGCCGACGCTACACCGGCGCGAGGGGAGAGGCGAGGCCGGATAGCCTCGGGCCGTCGATCAGGTCGTTTTCCTGGGCCGCCCGCGCCGCCCGGATGGGGCGGGGGCGCCCTCGCCGCCCTCGGCTCCGCGCAGGCGGCGGCGGCCGAGCCCGCTGTTCTTGGCGAGTTCCGAGCGCTGCGAGGCGTAAGTCGCCGCGACCATCGGGTAGTCGCGCGGCAGGCCCCATTTCTCGCGGTATTGCTCGGGCGTGAGGCCGCGGCCGGCGAGGTGGCGCTTGAGCGTCTTGTAGGGCTTGCCGTCCTCGAGGCTGATGATGTGGTCCGGCGTCACCGTCCGGCGGATCGGGATCGGCGGCTCGGGCTTCGGCGGCTCGGGCGGAGGCGGCGCCATCAGCTGGGTCAGGGTGGTGTGGATGGCGCCGATCATCGGCGGCAATTCGTTCGGCGGCACCGCATTGTTGGACACGTAAGCCGTGATGATCGCGGCACACAAATCGACGACGCGGTCACCAGAGCCATTCTCTTCGACGTTCATCGCCCCACCCCGTCTGCATTCGCGATAAAGAATGCATGACAACGGTCAAACGTCAAACAGACTGCGCGGCCATGGAGGTTAATCCTGTGGACGTAACCGTTCTTCATCAGTCAACCGCGATGCACGGCCACTAACTTATGTTTACGGATGAGGCTACGCTCTTCGATGTAGGACGCCGGGACGGAACGACCGGCGGGGCCGCGTCACGCCACGGTCGGGCACGGCCGAAACCGCGCGAAGCGTTGCGCGAGGACCGGCAGGACCGAGAGATTGAGGAGCGTCGAGCTGGCGAGCCCGCCGAGGATGACGATCGCCATCGGCCCCTCGATCTCGCGGCCGGGCTCGCCGGCGCCGAGCGCCAGGGGCAGGAGGCCGAGGCCGGTGACGAGCGAGGTCATCAGGATCGGCACCAGGCGGTCGGCGGCACCCTCGATCGCGGTCGCCCTGCTCCAGGGCCGCCCCTCGACCAGCACGAGGTGCTCGTAATGGGCGATCATCATGATGGTGTTGCGCAGCGAGATGCCGAACAGCGTCACGAAGCCGACGATGACGCCGAGGGAGACGAGGCCGCCGGTCGCGGCGACCGCCAGCACCCCGCCGACGATGGCGAAGGGCAGGTTGACGAGGATCAGCATCAGGTTGGCGACGGACCCGGTGACGACGGCCAGCAGCAGCAGGATCCCGAGCCCGGCGAGGCCGGCATAGAGCGCGAGATCGCGGCGGGCCTGGGCCTGCGCTTCGCCTGCACCGCCGATGCCGACATAGACGCCCGGCGGCAGCGTCACGTCCCGGTCGATCTTGCGCTTCACCGCCTCGGTGAACGAGGCGATGTCCCGGCCCTCGACGTTGACCGTCACCACCCGCACCCGCTGCGCCCCGTGATGCGCGATGGCGTAGCGCCCCATCGTCTCGTAGACGTCGGCGATCTGCGCCAGGCGGATGGTGCTGCCGCCGGGCGTGCGCAGGGGCAGGTCGCCGAGGCTCGACAACCGCGAGCGGGCGGCAGGAGCGAGGACGACCACGACGTTGAAGACCGCGTTGCCTTCGTAGGACTGGCCGACCGTGTCGCCCTGGAAGGCGGTGCGGGCGAGTTCCAGCACCTCGACCGCGTCGAGGCCCCAGTGGCGCAGGTCGGCGGAGCGCAAGGCGATGGTGATCTGCGGCAGGCCGGCGGGTGAGCGGAGCTGGATGTCGGCGGCTCCCCGGACCTCGGCGAGTTCCCGCGCCACGTCCCGGGCCGCCGCCTCGATCCGGTCGAGATCCGCCCCGTAGACGCCGACCACCACAGGCGCCGTGAAGCCCGACACCACCTCCTCGATGCGCTCGGTGAGGAAGGTCTTGAGCGAGAAGGTCGCGCCGGGAGTGGCCGCCATCAGCGCGCGGATTCCCGCCTCGGCCCGCTCCTGGGCCTCGCCGTCGAGGCCGGGCGCGAGGTCGATGTGGATCTCGCTCTCATGCGTCCCGCCGAGATCGTAGCCGGCTTCGGCCCGGCCGACCTGCTGGGCCACGGCCCGCACCCCGGGGACCGCCTTGAGGCCGGCCGTGACGCGGCCGCCGAGCCGCAGGGTCTCCTGCAGGGAGGTGCCGGGCGCGGTCGCCATGTGGAGGATGAAGTGCCCCTCCTTGAGGTCGGGCAGGAAGGCCCCGCCGAAGGACGGCACCGGGACCGCGCTGCCTGCGACCACGAGCAGGCTCACCAGGCCGACGAGGACGGGGTGCCGCGACAGGCGCTCGAGCAGCCGGACGTAGACCCCTCGCACCGCCCGGGTGACCGGCGGCTCCCGGGCCGGCAGGTCTTTTCGTCCGGCCAGCAGCAGGCGCGCGAGCGCCGGCGTGAGCGTGAGCGCCACGACCAGCGAGGCCAGCACCGCCAGGATGTAGGCCAGCGCCAGGGGGCCGAACAGGCGGCCGGGCACGCCCGAGAGCGCCAGCACCGGCAGGAAGACCAGCAGCACCGCGAAGGTCGCGTAGGCGACCGAGACCCGGACCTCCAGGATGGCCTCGATCACCACCCGGGCCTCCGGCCGGGGAACCGCGCGGCGCCGGTTCTCCCGCAGGCGGCGCATCGCGTTCTCGACGCCGATCACCGCATCGTCGACGACCTCGCCGATGGCGATCGCGAGGCCGCCGAGCGTCATGGTGTTGAGGCTCTGGCCGAACGCCCCGAGCACCAGGACGGCGCCGATGAGCGAGAGCGGGATCGCCGTCGCGCTGATCAGCGCGGTGCGCCAGTCGAACAGGAAGACCGCCAGCACCACGACGACGAGGATGCCGCCGAGCGCCAGGGCCTGCAATACGTGGCCGGTGGCCTGCGCGACGAACTCGGCCGGGCGGAAGAGGTCGTTGCGTAAGGTGATCCCGTCCTTCGTGAGGCCGGGCTGCAGCTCGGCGAGCGCCGCCTCGACGCCGGCCGCGACCTCGACGGTGTTGGTGCCGACCTGCGCGCCGATCATCATCAGGACGCCCGGCTTGCCGTCGACGAGCGCGCCGCTGATCGCCGGTTCCGGACCGGCGGCCACGTCGGCGACGTCGCCCAGCACCACGCTCGCGCCGCCCTCGTTGATCAGCACCGTGCGTGCCACCGCCGCCGGGGTCACCGCCTGCCCCTCGGTCTGCAGGGTGATGCGCTGGTTCACCGTGTCGATGAAGCCGGCCCCGCGGATGCCCGTCGCCCGGCGGCCGGCGGCGAGCACGTCGTTGAGGCCGAGGCGGAAGCGGATCAGGTCCTGCGGCCGGACCTGGATGCGGATCGACCGGACGTCGCCGCCATAGACCAGCACCTCGCCCACCCCCGGCGCCGCGAGGAGCCGCAGGCGAACCCGCCAATCCGCCACCGTTCGCAGCTCCATGAGCGAGCGGGTCTCGGAGGTGAGGCCGGCGAGCAGGATCGCGCTCGTCGAGGAGGTCAGCGCCGTCATCGCAGGCGCCGCCACGCCCTGGGGCAGACGGCCGGCGAGCCCGGCCAGGCGCTCGCCGACGAGCTGGCGTGCCCGGTAGATGTCGCTGCCCTGCCGGAAGGTCGCGACCACCACCGAGATCCCCTGGATCGAGTTCGACCGCAGGGTGGCAAGCCCGGGCAGGCCGTTGACGGCGCCCTCGACGGGCTGGGTGACCAGCACCTCGACCTGCTCCGGGTTGAGGCCGGGTGCCTCGGTCTGCACCGTAACGCTGGGCGGGGCGAATTCCGGGAAAACGTCGTACTTGGCCGCGCTCAAAGAGAGGAGGCCGTAGGCGACGAGCGCGAGCGCGAGGGCGACGACGATCCCCGGCCGGCGCACGGCGAAGGCCACCAGGGCGGCCTGAAGGCCTGCGGGCTTACCGGCCGGCGGCAGCTCGGTCGGGGTCGGATCGGGGGTGGTCACGCGGGGGCTGCTTTTTAATCGTCGTCGGTGTCGCCGGAGGCCTGGACCTGGCCCCTCAGCTCCTCGCTGAGCACCGCCTGCGGCCCGGTCACCACGATGTCCGCCTCCGGTCCGAGATCGTCGACCACGTAGCGGTCGGCGGAGATCGGCGCGTCGGCTTTGAGCGGATGCCGGGCGAAGGTGTCGGCGCCGACGCCGCGATAGATCCAGGCGCCGCCCTGCCAGTGGATCACCGCGCTTTCCGGCACCGCGATCCCGACGCTCTCCCGCGGCGAGGTGAGGAAGGCCTGCACGCTCATGCCCGGCAGGAGGCCGGCCTCGCCGGCGACGAGGTAATAGTAGCCGACGCCCTGGATGCGCTGGTCGGTCCGGGTCGCCGGCGAGACGAAATGCAGGGTCACCCGCTCGCTCTGGGGCGGCACTTCGGCGGAGGCCGTGGCCGGGGGCGGCTTCATGGCCTCGCCGGAGGGAAGCGTCACCTGCACCAGGAGGTCCGCCCGCTCGATCAACCGGGTGACGAGGGGGGACCGCTCGACGATCGCCCGGCCCAGCACCGGCCCCCATTCCTGCTGCGCGGTGGCGGCGAGGGTCCGCAGCTGCGATTCGGCGGCCGCGACCGCCGCCTCGTCGGTGTGCACGCTGCCCTCGACCGTCTCCAGCTGCGCGCCGGCGACGACCTTGGGGCCGAGGCTGCGCGCCCGGCGCAGGGCGCCGGCGGAGACCTCTGCCCGGGCCCTGGCGGTGCGCAAGGAGGCGACCGCCCCCGCATAGCTGTTGGTCAGATCGGTGATGCGGGCGGGATCGAGGACGCTGCCATAGGCCAGGATCTCGATCCTGTGCGGCTGCGCGGCGAGACGGTCCGTCACGACGCCGATGCGGGCGCGCTCCTCGGCGGTCAGCCGTACGGCGACGCGGCCGCTCTCCGGCAGGAATCGGGTCCGCCCCTGGCCCGGCGCCGGTCCGGCCATGGCGGCGCAGGCGCACAGCACCAGCCCCGCGGACAGCACTGCCCGCCGCATCATCACGCCTCCCCCATGCCCGTCCGCCCTCGCGCGGAAAGCCGCTTTTGCAACGCCGCTTCTGCCCGGCTTTGCGCGAGCGGTCCACCCGAGGGGGAGAGCTCTCGACGCGCCCGCGGGCCGGCCGCCGCGGGACGGGGCGGCGACATCCTATTAGGATCGCCTCATCGAGCGGGGCCTGATGGTCCGGGAGACGAACCGATGGATGCCGCGACGCCGACCGACCTGACGCGTCTCCAGGACAAGGCCGCCGAGGCGGCGCACCTGCTCCGCCTCCTCGCCAACGAGAAGCGGTTGCTCATCCTGTGCCTGCTGATCGCCCGCGGCGAGATGGACGTGACGAGCCTTGCCAAGGAGGTCGCGCTGAGCCAGTCGGCCCTGTCGCAGCACCTCGCCAGGCTCCGCGAGGACGGGTTGGTCGCGTTTCGCCGCGAGAGCCAGACCCTGTATTACCGGCTGGAGGATCCCCGAGCCGCCCGGGTGCTGGCGACCCTCAAGGACATCTTCTGTCCCGGCCTCGGCTGACCGGGCCGTGCCGGGCGGACGTCTCCGTCTTGACGGTACATTAGACTTATCTAATTTAATATCGTCTCGTTCGAGGTGACGATGGGCCATCGGCCCCGCGGGCCAGGCGGTGCCCGTCGTTTCGACCCCGCGGCGATTCGGAGCGATCACCATGGACGGCTTCACGCCCCTCGGCGCGACCCTCGGCGGGGTCATGATCGGTGCGTCCGCCTCCCTGTTGCTGGTCCTCAACGGACGCATCGCCGGCATCAGCGGCATTCTCGGCGGGCTCATGGCCGCGCCCTCGCGCGACACCGGCTGGCGGGCCGGCTTCCTCGCGGGTCTCGTCCTGGCACCGCTCGCCTACGGCCTCGTCGCGAGCCTGCCCACGGTGACGGTCGGCGCCTCGTTGCCGCTCCTGGCGCTCGCGGGCCTGCTGGTCGGGTTCGGGGCGCGCCTCGGCTCCGGCTGCACCAGCGGCCACGGCGTCTGCGGCCTCGCCCGCCTGTCACCCCGCTCGATGGTCGCGACCGGCACCTTCATGGCCGTCGCCATCCTGACCGTCCTCGTCACGCGCCACCTCGCCGGGGCGTGAGCCATGGCCCAGACCGTCTCCGCCTTCGCCGTCGGCCTCCTGTTCGGCCTCGGCCTCCTCGTCTCCGGGATGAGCGACCCGGCCAAGGTCCTGGCCTTCCTCGATCTGGCCGGTCACTGGGACCCGAGCCTCGCCCTGGTGATGGCGGGGGCCGTCGCGGTCTCGGCCCTGGGCTTCGCGATCGCGCAACGCTGCGGCCGGCCGGTGCTGGCATCCCGGCTGGAGATCCCGACCCGGCGCGACCTCGACCCGCGCCTCGTCGCCGGTGCGGCGATCTTCGGTCTCGGCTGGGGCCTCGCCGGCCTGTGCCCCGGGCCCGCGCTCACGCTCCTGACGATCGTGCCGGCCCAGGCCGCGACCTTCGTAGCCGCCATGGTCGTCGGCATCCTGCTGGTCCGTCTGGTACCTTCCGCGACAGCGACGCCGTCCGAGCCCGGAACCGACGCGTGATACGACTTCCGGAAGATCGCTTCCTGAAGTCGTATCGCAAGCCCGCGACGGTGAAGCTTCGCCTCACACGCCTGAGCGAAGCCGATTTCCGCATCGCGAAGCGAGTGTCGGAAATCGTATGACGCAGGGCCTGCGGGCGGCCCGCAGGACGAGGGGCGGGCCCGGACGGGTTGCGCTGGATCAAGGCAGGGACCGGCCGTACGCCCAGAGTGGCCGCACCGGCCGCGGGGCGCCGGAGGCGGAGACCGGCCGATGCTGCGGGACGACGTGCGATCCTGGACCGCGCAGCGGGTCGGCGCGTCCACCGGCTCCAAAAACCGCCCCGGCACCTCCTCCGAGACCCGTCCGCCGGAGCTCCGGTTTCCCGGACCCGGCCCGTCCGGATTACCGGGTCCGGCGCCGATGTTCTGGACCCTCACGCCCGAGGCGTTGGGCGCCCGCCTCGCCTGCGGCCCGGACGGGCTGACGGTCGCGGAGGCGGGGCGACGCCTGGAGCGCCACGGGCCGAACCGCGACGCGGAAGCCCGGGTCGACGGTGCGGCGCGGGCGGTGCTGCGCCGGATGGGCGAGCCGCTCGCCCTCATCCTGACGGCGGCCGGCCTCGTCACCGTCCTCACCGGGGACTGGGCCGGCGGGGCGATCATCATCGCCATCCTGATGCTGTCGATCGGCCTCGACACGATCCAGGAAGGCCAGGCCTTGAGGGCGGCCGAGGCCCTGCGGCGCAGCGTGGCGCTCAAGGCGGAGGTCCGGCGCGACGGCGCCTTCCGCGTCGTCCCGGTCGACGAGGTGGTGCCCGGGGACGTGATCCGCGTCCGGGCGGGGGACATCGTGCCGGCGGACGCCCTGGTGCTGGCGAGCTTCGGCCTCACCGCCGGGCAGGCCGCGCTCACCGGCGAGCCCTATCCGGTCGAGAAGCGGCCGGGGCTGGTCGCGGCGACGAGCCCGGCCGAGGCCGTGAACGCGCTGTTTCGCGGCTCCGTGGCGCAGAGCGGCGAGGCGATCGCCCTCGTGGCCGCGACCGGCCGCGACACGCTGTTCGGTGCCGCCGCCGCCTCCCTGTCGGAGGAGGCGGAGCCGTCGCCGTTCCAGCGCGACCTGCGCGACCTCGGCCTCCTGATCGCCCGCCTGACCCTCGTGCTGGTCGTCGGGGTCATCGCCGTGCGCGTCGCCTTCGGGCGGCCGGTCGTCGAGTCGATGCTCTTCGCCGTGGCGCTGGCGGTCGGCCTGACGCCCGAATTGCTGCCGATGATCACCACCGTGACCCTCGCCCGGGGGGCGCTGCGGATGGCGCGGCGCAAGGTCATCGTGAAGCGCCTCGCCGGCATCCACGATCTCGGCGAGATGACGGTCCTGTGCACCGACAAGACCGGCACCCTGACCTCGGCCGAGATCACCCTGGCAAAGAGCCTCGACCCGGCGGGCGCCACTGCGGCCCGGCCGGCCCGGCTCGGCGCCGTGGCGGCGGCGCTCGGCGGCGACCGCGGGCCGCTCGACGCGGCGCTCACCGACGCCAGCCCGCAGGCGGCGACCGGCTGGCGGCTGGTCGGCCAGCGCCCCTTCGACTACGCGGAGCGGGTCGGATCGGTCCTGGCCGAGGGGCCGGAGGGGCGCCTCCTGATCGTCAAGGGCGCGCCGGAGGCCGTGCTCGCCCGCTGCAAAGCCCGGCGCGACGGCGAGGGGATCGGCGCGCTCGGCGAGCCGGAGCGCGCAGGCATCCTCGCCCGGGTCCACGGGCTCGCGGAGGAGGGCCTGCGCAGCATCGCGGTCGCATCCGGCACGGGCAGCGAGACCGCTCTCGTCTTCGAGGGACTCTGCGCCTTCGCCGACCCGCCGAAACCCGGCGCGGCCGCGGCGCTCGCGGCGCTCGCCGCCGCGGGCGTGCGGGTCAAGATCCTGTCGGGCGACGATCCCGTCATGGTGCGCCGCCTCGCCGGGCTCGTCGGGCTCGCCGCCGACCGGGTGCTGTCGGGGCCGGAGGTGGCGGGCCTGAGCGACGAGGCGCTCGCCGTCCAGGTGCGCGCGGTCGACGTCTACGGGCGGCTCAGCCCCGACCAGAAGGTCCGCATCGTCCGGGCGCTCCAGGCGGGCGGCGAGGTGGTCGGGTTCCTGGGCGACGGGATCAACGACGCGCCCGGCCTGCGGCACGCCGATATCGGCCTGTCGGTCGCGGGCGCCAGCGGCGTCGCGCAGGAGGCTGCCGACATGATCCTGCTCGCCCCGGACCTCGCCGTCGCGGCGGATGGCGTCGCCGAGGGGCGGCGGACCTCGGTCAACATCCTGAAGTACATCCGCATGGGGGCGAGCTCGAACTTCGGCAACATGCTGTCGATGGCGCTCGCGGCGGCGTTCCTGCCGTTCCTGCCGATGCTGCCGATGCAGATCCTGCTCAACAACCTGCTCTACGACCTGTCGGAACTCGGCATCCCGTTCGACCGCGTCGAGCCCGACGGCACGGCGCATCCGCAGGCCTGGGACCGGGGCGCGCTCCTGCGCTTCGCCGCCGTGATGGGCCCGCTGTCGTCGCTGTTCGACGGCCTCACCTTCGGCGTGCTGCTCCTCGGCTTCGGGGCGGGCCCGGAGGTGTTCCGCACCGCCTGGTTCCTGGAATCGATGGCGACGCAGATCCTGGTGATCGTCGTCATCCGCACCCATGGGCGGCCGTGGCGCGACCGGCCGGGCGCGGCGCTCGCGGCCTCCTCGCTGGCAGCCCTGACGGTCGCCCTGGCGCTGCCGTTCACGCCGCTCGCGGGCTGGCTCGGGTTCACGGCGCCGCCTCCGGCGATCCTCGCCGCGGTCGCGGCGATCACGGCGGCCTATCTGGCGGCGGCCGAGGCGGTGAAGCCATGGGCGATGGGACGGTGGGCGATGGGGCGGTGGGCGATGGGGCGGTCTTGCGCCTCCGCCGATCCCCGCGCCTGACGAGACGGGAGGAGACCGATGCCGGCAGGCCCGCAGATCGAGACCCTGGACTTCCTGACCCACCGGCTCGCGGGGGAAGGGCCCCTCGAGCGGATCGACACCCACGCCTCGGTCGTCCTCATGGCCGGCGACCAGGTGCTGAAGCTGAAACGGGCGGTGCGCTTTCCCTTCCTCGACTTCTCGACCCCCCGGCGCCGGCTCGCCGCGTGCCGGGCCGAGATCGCCGCCAATGCCCGTGCGGCGCGGCTCTATCGCGGCGTGCACCGGATCACCCGCGGCACGGAGGGCGGCCTCGCCCTCGACGGGCCCGGCCCCCTCGTGGACGCCGTGGTGGCGATGCGGCGCTTCCCGCAGGACAACCTGTTCGACCGCATGGTGCAGGACGGGCGCCTCACCCCGGCGCTGGTGACCGACCTCGCCCGGCGCCTCGCCGCGCTCCATGCCGAGGCGCCGGCGTCCAAGGCGGGCGGCGCAGCCGCGATGGCCGATCTCGTCGCGCTCGGCGACCGCAGCCTGCGGGCCTGCGGCCTCGTCCCCGACCGGGAGGTGGATGCGCTGACGGACCTTTTTCGGAGGCGGCTCGCCCGCCACGCCGACCGGCTCGACGCGCGGCGCCGGGAGGGGAAGGTCCGGCGCTGCCACGGCGACCTGACCTTGCGCAACATCTGCCTGTTCGAGGGCGTGCCGACGCCGTTCGATGCCCTCGAATTCGACGAGCGCCTCGCCACGATCGACGTGCTCTACGACCTCGCCTTCGTGGTGATGGACCTGTGGCATCGCGGCCGGCCCGACCTCGCGAACCTGCTGCTCAATCGCTACCTCGACGAGACCGACGACGCGCCGGATGCCGGCCTGATGCCGTTCCTGATGGCCGTGCGCGCGGTGATCCGCGCCCATGTGACCATGAGCCAAGCGACGGCGAGCCAGGCGACCGCGAGCGAAGCGACGGCGAGTGAGACGGCCGCGACGGCTGCCCGCCGCGAGGCGCGGGCCTATCTCGCCCTGGCGCGGGATCTCCTCGCCGAGCGGCCGGCCGGCCTGGTGGCGGTCGGCGGCTTGAGCGGGTCCGGCAAGTCGACGCTCGCGGCGGCCCTGGCGCCCGGGCTCGGTGCGCCCCCGGGCGCCCGGATCGTGAGCAGCGACCGTACCCGCAAGCGCCTGCACGGGGTCGTGCCGCTCACCCGCCTGCCGCCGGGCGCCTACGCGGCCTCGGTCTCCGAGCAGGTCTACGCGACGATGCGGGACGAGGCCGCCCGGGTCCTGGCGGGGGGGACCTCGGTGGTGCTCGACGCGGTGTTCGACCGGCCTGCCGAGCGGGAGGCGGCTGCCGGTTTGGCGGCCTCGTGCGGGGTGACGTTCCGGGGTCTCTGGCTCGAGGCCCCGCTCGCCACCCTGACGGCGCGCGTCGCGGCCCGGCGCAACGACCCGTCCGACGCCACGCCCGCCATCCTGGCCGCCCAGGCCCGGCGCGATTGCGGCACGATCACCTGGCGCCGCCTCGATGCGGGGCTGGCGCCGGAGAGGCTGGCCGGCGACGTGCTGCTTGCCGAAAACCTCGCCGGGGCGGCGGAGCCCGCCGTGCGCGCGGCCCTCGGTCGTGCGTCGGCATGACGGGACGCCGGGGAGCGCAGTCAGGCGACCGACGCCCTACAAGGGTCGGCCGGCGATCACCGCATCCGCCAGAGCGCCCCGATCAGGCCGAGATTGACCAGGGCGAGGGCGAGCAGCCACCACCAGAGCGGGCCCGCGCCGGCCTGGACGAGCAGGACCGCGCCGGCCGGCGGCGCCAGGGCCTGGGCGATCAGCCCGGGCCGTGCCAGGCGGCCGACCAGCAGCGGGTAGCGCTCCGGGCCGAACAGGGCCAGCGGCACCGTCCCCCGGGCGATCGAAGAGATGCCGTTGCCGCCGCCGTAGAGCACCAGCCAGACCCCCAGGCCGGGCACGTCCGCGGCGAGCAGGGCGAGGCCGAGCGCCACGAGGCCGAAGGCCGCGATCAGCGTCCAGAGCGGGTGGTGGCGGCCCTTGAACGCCATCTCGACGATCCGCGCGCCGACCTGGGCCGGCCCGATCAGCGCCCCGTAGGACACCGCCGAGGCGAGCGCGACGCCGCGCGCCTGCAGCAGGGTGACGAGGTGGACCGAGACCAGGGACATGATCGCTCCGCCGAGCACCAGCACCCCGGCGAACAGCCGGAATGCCCGCCGCTCGCGTGCCGAGAGCGGGCCGGCCGCCGCCGCGCGGGTCTCCGCCGTCGCCGGCAGCGCGGGGGTGGACGGGATGAACCCCAGTACCAGCGGCAGCGTGACCAGGAGATGCAGGCCGGCATAGGCCAGGCAGGCGCCCCGCCAGCCGATCTGCGCGACGAGGAGCGCCGAGAGCGGCCAGCAGACGGTGCTGGCGAACCCGCCCCAGAGGGTCAGCGCGGTGATCGCCGGCCGGGCCGCCGCGCCGTAGAGCCGGCCGAGGGTGGCGAAGGCCGGGTCGTACAGGCCGCAGGCCATGCCGAGGCCGAGGAGCAGCCAGCCGGCCAGGAAGACCGGCAGGACCGGCGCGACCGCCAGGGTGGCGAGGCCGGCCGCGAGGAACAGGGCCGCCGCGGCGAGGACCGGCCGGCCGCCACGGCGCTGGATGACCGCGCCGACATGCGGCGATGCGGCAGCGGCGACCAGGAGGCCGAGGGTCAGGCCGCCGACGATCCCGGCGAGCGGCCATCCGGTCCCGTCCGCGACCGGCCCGGCGAGGATCGCCGGCAGGTAGAACGACGAGCCCCAGGCCAGGATCTCGACGATGCCGAGGGCCGAGATGACGGTCAGGCGGCCCGGCGCACCACCGGGCTCAGGCCTCACGGGAGGCCGGCGCGAGCGCCGCGTTCCTCTGCGCCGCGCCTCGCTCGTACCAGCCCCGGCTGCGGTTCACGATCCACACCACCGACAGCATCACCGGGACCTCGATCAGCACGCCGACCACCGTGGCGAGGGCCGCGCCCGAGTCGAAGCCGAACAGGCTGATCGCGGCGGCCACCGCCAGCTCGAAGAAGTTCGAGGCCCCGATCAGCGCCGAGGGTCCGGCGACGCAATGCTGCTCCCCGGCCCAGCGGTTGAGCAGGTAGGCGAGCCCCGCATTGAAGTAGACCTGGATCAGGATCGGCACCGCCAGCAGGGCGATGACGAGCGGCTGGGCCAGGATCTGCTCGCCCTGGAAGCCGAACAGCAGCACCAGCGTGGCGAGGAGCGCGGCGAGCGAGACCGGGCCGAGGGCGCGCAGCAGCCGGTCGAGGGCCGCCTGCCCGCCGGAGGCCAGCAGGCTGCGTCGCAGGACCTGCGCCACGATCACCGGCACGACGATGTAGAGCACCACCGAGAGCACCAGCGTGCTCCACGGCACGGTGATCGAGGACAGGCCGAGCAGCAGGCCGACGATGGGGGCGAAGGCCACCACCATGATGCTGTCGTTGAGCGCGACCTGCGACAGGGTGAAATGCGGCTCGCCGCGGGTGAGGTTCGACCAGACGAACACCATCGCGGTGCAGGGCGCGGCGGCCAGGATGATGAGGCCGGCGATGTAGCTGGGGATCTGGTCCGCCGGCAGGTAGGGCTTGAACAGGACGCCCACGAACAGCCAGCCGAGCAGCGCCATCGAGAACGGCTTGACCGCCCAGTTCACCAGGAGGGTGACGCCGATCCCGCGCCAGTGCCGGCCGACCTGGCCCAGCGCAGCGAAGTCGATCTTGAGCAGCATCGGGACGACCATGAGCCAGATCAGCACCGCCACCGGCAGGTTGACCCTGGCGATCTCGGCCGCGCCGACGAGGTGGAAGAACCCCGGCACGACGTGGCCGAGCGCGATGCCGGCGACGATGCAGAGGGCGACCCAGAGGGTCAGGTAGCGTTCGAAGGTGCTCATGGTTCGATGAGGGTCCCGGGCCGGGCTTTCAGAGGGTGATGGGCTTGGTCAGCAGCGTGGCCGAGGCCGGGCACAATCCGGCCGCCTGGCGCGTGTTCCGGATCGTGGCCGGGGCCGATGCACGGTCGCAGGCGGCAAAGCCAAGCCGTTCGAAGAAGGCGCGGGCCTCGGGGGCGCCGGTCAGCGCGTAAGCCTGGCGCGCGCCCCGATCGGAGGCTCGCCGCATCAGCAGCGCCGCCAGGTTGCGCCCATGACCCCGGCCGTGGAGGCGCGGCAGCACGGCCAGCGAGCGCAGCAGCACGTCCGGGCCGTAGGGCTCGAACCCGCCCCAGCCGACGCCGTGACCGTCCAGCGTGGTATAGCGGAAGAACGTGCGGCCGGGATCGGCCAGGTCGGCCGTCGGCAGGCCCGCCGCCGCCAGAGCCGCCGCCAGGTCCGGGCTGTCGCCCGTGATCGGGAGGTCTCGGAGAAAGGGGGTGCCGTCGTCGCGGGTCGCGGTCGTCTCGGCGAGACCGTCCGGCAGGAGATCCAGCACCACGTCGGACGGGCGGCAGAGCTTCGCACCCTTGTCCGTCACCACGATGGGCCGATTGAGGAGGATCGGGTGTGCCTGGATCGCGGCGTGCAGCGCATCGTCGGACATGGCGGAATCGCCCAGCCCGAGGGCCGCATAGGGCGTCCCCCGCTCGCGCAGGACCGCGCGGACCGGCATGCCCATACGGTCGAGCAGAGCGACGAGATCCGGCGTGGAGGGCGGAGTGCTCAGGTATTCGATCACCGCCGGCTCGATACCGCAGGCCCGCAGGAGCTTGAGGGTGCTGCGCGAGGTGCCGCAACCCGGGTTGTGGTAGAGGGTGACGGTCATGCACGGGTCTCCTCGCCCTCCGGGCAGCAGGCGGTCAGCGCGGCGACCGCCGGTGTGCAGACCTCCGGCCGGCCCTGGCAGCAATCCTTCATCAGGAAGGCGATCAGGCCGGACAGGGCCGGATAGGCGGCGCTGTAGATGATCGAGCGCCCGTCCCGCCGCGAGGCGACGAGGCCGGCCTGCTCCAGCTCCTTCAGGTGAAACGAGACGGTGGAGGGCGGAGCCGCCACCCCGCCCGCGAGGGTGCCGGCCGCCACGCCCTCGGGGCCGGCCGTCACCAGGTGGCGCAGGAGGCGCAGGCGGGTGTCCTGCGACAGGGCCGCGAAGGCCTGGAGGGCTTGACGCTCGTCCACGTTTCTACAATCCTGGAAATATCGAAACGTGGGGTAGCACCGATGCTGGACGTTGCCAAGATGGACGCGACCTTGCCGACGCCGCCGGCTACCGAGGACATTCCCCTCGGCGCCTTGCTGGCCGCCTGCGACGCCGAGCCGGCCGCGCCCCTGGTCTTCTCGTACGAGGGCCGGACGATCCGCCCCGGCTACCACGTCACCGAGGTGAAGGCCGGGCAGTTCGCCGCCCTCGATTGCGGCGGCAACCCGGAATCCTGGTCGGAGATCTTCGTGCAGCTCTGGGACGTGACCGACGGCGACCGCACGCACATGAAGGCGGGCAAGTTCGCGGCGATCATCCGCAAGGTCTCGGAGCATGTCGGCCTGGATCTCGGCGCGCGCCTGACCTTCGAGGTCAGCGACGGCGTCGCCCCGATGCAGCTCCACGCCGCCGCCCGCCCGCGTCCGGCGGACGGGTCGCTCACCGTCGCCTTGGCGCCCCGCGCGGCGAGCTGCAAGCCGCGCGACCGCTGGCTCGAGGAGCAGAAGGCGGGCGCCTGCTGCAATGCCGGGCAGCCCTGTTGCGGCTGAACCGACGGCGCGGCCGGTGAGGCCGGGTCGATCGCGGCACGCCGAGAGCCCGTTCGCGTCGGCTGACCGCCGTGAAACCCTTGATGTCGTCCCGGGGCCGCGCAGCGGAACCCGGGATCCATAACCGTTGACGATGCAGGATGAAGCGGAACGTCGACCGCCATGTTCTTCGGCGTCAGCGGCTCTGGATCCCGGGCTCTCGTCTTCGACGAGACCCGGGATGACGCGGAGGGTGTCAATACTGACGATTTGATAAAGAAATCTCTCACAGCATGATCGGATCCGCGCCCCAATAGGCGACGAAGGTGTGGTCGCGCACGGCGACGACGCCCGGGATACCCTCCGCCGCGGTCACCAGGCCGCGGGCCTCGGCCTCGTTCGTCACCGCGCCCCAGAGATGCACGACCCCGTCGAGCACCGTGACGTTGCCCTCGGCCTTGTCGGTCCAGGGCTGGCGGGCGAGCTCGGCCAGCAGCATGTCGCGGATGCGCCGGTCGGAGAGGGCCTGGTCGGTGCCGGCTGCGGGCGCGGCCGGGACCAGGGTCGCGAGGGCCCGCACGAGGTCGCCGCGGGTCACGATCCCGACGATTCGCTCGCTCCCGTCGGGCCGCGCCTCGACGATCGGCACGCGGCGGATGTGCCGGCGCTCCATCAGCTCGACGATCTCGTGCAGCGGCGTCTCGGGCGCGGCCGTGACCACGGAGCGCGCCATCACGTCCCGGGCCAGCCGGCCGTGGGCGCCCCGGTAGGCGTTCGCCAGGGTCTCGATCGACGCGAAGGCGTCGAGCCAGCGGTTGCGCCGCCGCTCGGTGCCGAGTTCCTCGCGGTGGAGCAGGTCGGCCTCGCTCACGATCCCGACGAGGCGCCCGTCATCGTCCGTCACCGGGACGGCGCCGAACCGCTTCTCGACGAGCAGCCGGACGATCGCCCCCAGCGGCGTCTCGGGCGTCACCGTGACGACGTCGCGGTGCATGATATCGCGTGCCAGCATGGCATCCCTCCCGTTTGGGTCATGCGGCGATCCTGCGGCCGGCGGCGAGGGCCGGCTTTGATCCTGCTCAAACGTCGGCGGTCCCCGGGCCCCGGGCCCGGCGCTTGATCCAGCGCAAGGCCCGGCGGCCGACTTCGGCGCGTGTCTGAGAGGCAACGCGAGGGAGGCGAGGGCGGTCATGGAGCGGTCACCTGCGGAGAGAGATGCATCCGGGACGATCCCGGCCGGATGGATGCTCGCCCTGCGCGGCGGGCTCGTGGCGCTGCCGCTTCTCGGGCTCGGCGCCGGTTTCGCGGCGCAGGGTCTCGGCCATCCGGAGGCCGCCGCCCTGGCCTGGAGCCTCGCCACCCTGGCGGTGCTCGCCGTGCTGCTGGTCCAGGTGGCGACGAGCCTCGCCCGGGGGGATGTCGGGCTCGACCTCGTCGCGCTCCTGTCGATGGGCGGCGCGCTCGCCCTGTCGCAGCCGCTCGCCGGCGCCGTCATCGCGCTGATGTATGCCGGCGGCCAGTCGCTGGAGGCCTATGCGGCCGGACGGGCGGGCCGGGCGATGACGGCGCTGATCGCGCGCCAGCCGCGTACCGCCCTGCGGGAGGAGACCGGGGCGGAGGGCGTCCGGGTGCACGAGGTGCCGCTCTCGGCGCTGGCCCCGGGCGACCGCATCCTCGTGCGGGCCGGCGACGTCCTGCCGGTGGACGGGCGCGTCGCCGCGGGCCGCGCCGTCCTCGACCTGTCGAGCCTCACCGGCGAGTCGCTGCCCGCGTCCTTCGCGGCAGGAACCGCCGTGCTCAGCGGCAGCCTCAATGTCGGCCAGGCTTTCACGCTCCTGGCCGAGCGGCGGGCGGAGGAGAGCACCTATGCGGGCATCGTGCGCCTCGTCGAGGCGGCGCGGGCCGCCAAGGCGCCGATGGCGCGGCTCGCCGACCGCTACGGCCTCGTCTTCCTCGTCGTCACGCTCGTCCTCGCAGGCGGCGCCTGGGCCGCCGCGGGCGATCCCCTGCGGGCGCTCGCCGTGCTGGTGGTGGCGACGCCCTGCCCGCTGATCCTGGCGGTGCCGGTCGCCCTGGTCTCCGGCCTGTCGCGCGCGGCGCGGCGCGGCATCCTCGTCAAGGGCGGCGGGGCCCTGGAGACCCTGGCCAAGGTGGAGATCCTCGTCGTCGACAAGACCGGCACCCTGACCCACGGCCGGGCGCGCCTGAAATCGGTCGCGGCGCTGCCGCCCTTCGGCGAGGAGGAGGCCCTGCACTTGGCGGCGTCCCTCGACCAGGCCTCGGCCCACCCGATCGCCCGGGCGCTCGTCGAGGCGGCGAAGGCGCGCGGCCTGCGCCTTGCCTCCCCGTCGGCGGTGACCGAGGTCCCGGGCGACGGCGTGATCGGGCTCGTGGAGGGGCGGCGCGTGAGCGCGGGCGGGCCGCGCCTGATGCGCGCGCAGGGAATCGCCTTTCCGTCGCAGCAGACAGGGGGGGACCCGGCGGGGCGGGACGCCGCGGCCACGATCCTGGTGGCGGTCGACGGCCGGCCGGCCGCGATCCTGTCCTTCGCCGATCCGCTGCGCCGCGACGGTGCCGCCATCCTGGCCGCCCTGCGGGAGTGCGGAATCGCCCGGATCGTGCTCGCGACCGGGGACCGGCGCGCCGTGGCGGAAGCGCTCACCGCGGGCCTGCCGATCGACGCGGTGGCGGCCGATCTCGACCCGGCGGACAAGACGCAGGTCGTCGTCGCCGAGCGGCTGCGCGGGGCGGTGATGATGGTGGGCGACGGGATCAACGATGCGCCCGCCCTGGCGGCGGCGGATCTCGGGGTGGCGCTGGGCGCCCGGGGTGCCGCCGCGGCGGCGGAGGCCGCCGACGTGGTCCTGCTCGTCGACAGCCTGGCGCCGCTGCCGGAGGCCATCCGCATCGCCAGGAAGGCCCGTACCATCGCCCTCCAGAGCGTGCTCGCCGGGCTCGGGCTCTCGCTCGCCGGAATGGTCGCGGCCGCCCTCGGCGCGCTCACGCCGGTGCAGGGCGCCCTGGTGCAGGAGGCCATCGACGTCGCCGTCATCCTGAACGCGATGCGGGCCCTGTCGGGGCCCGGCGCCGATCAGGGCGCGGACACGGGCCCGCCGGCGGCGTGACGCCGATGCCCCGGGGCGCCCGGCGCCCATTCGGCGGGCCCGTCTTGAAAGCAGATCCCGGTGGCGGACGCGCGGCTGCGCCTCACTCGACGAAGGTCCAGCCGGATTTGAGGGCGCGCAAATCCTCCGCGTCGAACGGCTCGAGGTCTTCCGTCGCGACCGGCGAGATCGGGATCTCGTCGTCGGGTCGCGGCGGCGCCGGGACGATTGCAGGCCTGAGCGTCTGCCGGATGGCCTTGCGCCGGCGCGCGGTCCGGAGCGCGTCGGTCCTCGTCGGTCGATGCCGCATCATGACGAGCCTCCCCTTCAATGAGCGAGAAACAGCGGGACCGGTGCGTCGAGCAGGAACGCGCGGGTCACGCCGCCGAAGACGAATTCCCGCGTGCGGGAATGCCGGTAGGCTCCCATCACGATCAGGTCGGCCCGCACCTGCTCGGCGTGGCCGCGCAGCGTGTCGGCGGTGCCGCCCACCTGCGGCAGGTCGGTGACCGTGACGGCGACGCCGTGCCGCGCGAGGTGGCGGGCGAAGTCGGCTCCCGGCACGGTCGTGAGCAGGTCGTCGGGATCGCCGACCGTGACGAGCTCGACGGCCTCGGCGGCGCGCAGGAGCGGCAGGGCGTCGTTGGCGGCGCGGGCGGCCTGCAGGCTGCCGTCCCAGGCCACGACGATCCGCCTCCCGGCGAAGGCCGGATGCGTGCGCGGCACCGCGATCACCGGACGGCCGCTCGCCATCAGCGCCGTCTCGATCGTCTCGCGCGACAGGATCTCGCTGCGCGGATCGAGATCGAGAACGGTCAGGTCGTGCAGGCGCGCCTCGGCGGCCAGCCGATGCACCACCTCCGGATAGGGCAGGCGCGGCGTCTCCCAGGTGCAGGTCAGGCCGGCCTGCGCCGCCGCGCCGGCCGCATTCTCCGCGAAGGCGCGGGCCAGGGCGTCGAGGCGGCGGTCGACGGCCGTGACGCCGTCGTCGGAGGGACCGGCGAGCCACGAATCGGTGCCGACGAGGCACCAGGAGGAGGACTGGATCGTCACGTGGGCGCTCGCCGCCTCCGCCAGCGAGAGCCCGTACCCGATCGCCGGGGAGACCGGATGATCCTCGTCCTCCACGATCGTGCCGATGAGGAGGTCGCGGAGACCGGCGAGCGGGGATGAAGCATGCGTCGACATGGATCGCCTCCGGTGGGAGCCGGAGACGAGGCTTCCTCCCTACGAGGCCGGTCGGCTTTGATCCAGCGCAACTGGTACCGGCCTCAAAGCCGCGACATCCGTCCGGCGACGAGGCCGCGCCTCCGTAAATGTCCTTAAGCAGACACACTTACGCGGCCGACCGGAATTTCCGCGTGACCACGATCCGGACATTCTCATCCGCGTCGAAGGGATGAGGAGTGCACCGATGTCGCCGGAGATGGCCCTGCCCCCTGTCTCACGCCCGGTCGTGAGCCCCCGCGCCCGAGCCACGGGCCGCGACGGCGCCGGCCTCTTCGCCGGCTGCCCGGACCTCATCGGCACGCCCTCCGCCTATGCCCGCGAGGAAGAGATCTTCGGCGAGGGCGAGGAGGCGGAGAGCGTCTACCGGGTGGTGCAGGGCGCGGTCCGCACCCACAAGGTGCTGAGCGACGGCCGGCGCCAGATCACCGGCTTCCACCTGCCCGGCGACCTGTTCGGCTTCGACCAGGGCGAGACCCACCGGCACACCGCCGAGGCCCTGTCCGGGACCCGGGTCCTGACCTTCAAGCGGCGGCAGATCGAGCGGGTCGCCGCCGACCGGGCCGAGGTCGCCTGCCAGCTCTGGAGCCTGGCGGCCCGGGCCCTGCGCCACGCCCAGGACCACATGCTGCTGCTCGGGCGGCGCTCGGCGGTCGAGCGCGTCGCCGCCTTCCTGCTCGACGTCGATGCGCGGCTCGGCGGCACCGGCACCTTCGACCTGCCGATGACGCGGCGCGACATCGCCGACTATCTCGGCCTGACCATCGAGACCGTGTCGCGCACGATCTCGCAGCTCGAAGGCGAGGGGGCGCTCCTGCGCACCGGCGGCCGGCAGGTCAGCCTGCGCCGCGGACGGATGCACCGCCTCGTCGAGGATTGAGCAGCCCAGCCGGCCCACCGATGAAGCGAGAGGGGAGGTCGTCATGACGACGTTCGACGAACGCGAGCAGGCCTTCGAGCGCCGGTTCGTGCACGAGGAGGACCGGCGTTTCCAGGAGCGCACCCGGCGCAACCGGCTCCTGGCGCGCTGGGCCGGCGAGCGGATGGCGCTCGATCCCGACGCGGCCTCGCGCTTCACCGACGCCTTCGTGGGGGAGACCGTGCCCCTCGACGACGAGGCGGTCCTGGCGCGCCTCGTGGTGGACCTGGCGGCGGCGGGGGCCGACGAGCCGGTCTCCGTGCTGCGCCGGGAGATGCAGCGTTGTGCCGGTCTCGCCCGGGCCGAGAGCCGCGTCGGCCTTGCGCTGGATCAAGGCTCGTCGGCGTGACCCGCCGAAAGTCCCCCGCTGGAGTCTCGCCGTTCCGCCGAGACATGCAGGAGCGCCGTCATGACCGACAAGGATCTGCGCCGCGACGTCCTCGACGAGCTCGACTTCGATCCCAGCCTCGATGCGGCCGAGATCGGCGTCGCCGTCGCGGAGGGCGTCGTCACCCTGACCGGCCATGTCGGCAGCTACGCCGAGCAGGTCGCGGCGGAGCGCGCCGTGCGCCGGGTGAAGGGCGTGCGCGCCATCGCCCAGGAGATCGAGGTCCGCTTCCCGCAGGCCAAGAAGGTGATGGACGACCAGATCGCCGCCCGGGCGCTCGCCATCATCGACTGGTCGGTCCACCTGCCGAAGGACGCGATCCAGGTCCGCGTCGCCAAGGGCTGGATCACCCTGACCGGATCCGTGCCCTGGCAGTACCAGATGGCGGGGGCGGAAGCCGCGGTGCGCAAGCTGTCCGGCGTCGTCGGGGTGTCGAACCTCATCGAGGTCCGGCCCGAGGTCCGGCCGAGCGCGGTCCGGAGCAAGATCCTGGAGGCCTTCCGGCGCCACGCCCTGCTCGATGCCGATGCGATCACGATCCGGGTCGAGGGCGACCGGGTCACCCTGGAGGGCGCCGTCTCGTCGCTGGCCGAGCGCGACGCCGCCGAGCGGGCCGCCTGGTCGGTCCCGGGCGTGCGCGCGGTCGAGGACCGGACCGTGGCCCTGACGTGAGGAGACGACCATGGCGCATGGAACGCACAGTCCCGGGCATGATCGCGGCCATGCCGCGGCCGGGCCGGGCCCGTCGGCGGAGCTGCACCGCGTGACCCTGACGTTGGCGCGCTGCCCCGAGCATCCCGAGGGCAGCGCGGGGCGCGGCTACGATCTCGTCGCGCCGCTCCGGCCGGACGGGCACCTCGATGCCGGACTCTGGCGCGCGTCCCGCGACCATTGCCGCGTGCGCCGCTTCTGGACCGGCGAGCCCGACCGCCACGGCCGCCTCGTGCACCGGGCCGGCGGGGAGGGCGGGGCGACCTGGCTCATCGACTACGACGACCGCACGACAGACGACGACGAACCCGGCTACCGTCTCGGAACGCATGCCTTCGTGGTCGGCGAGTACGTCTCGATCCGCGACGCCGGCAGCGGCGACTTCCATACCTTCATGGTCGCGTACGTGAGCGAGGTCACGCCGGACCGGGAGCCGTGATCGTCCGGGGTTCGGCAACGAGACTTTCGATTCTTCGCGACTCGTCGTGCCCTGCGGTGATCACGCGGCAGGGGTACGGTCGGTTCCGGACTTGGACTTTCCCGACGGCCTGCGTGATACGGTTTCCGGATTGATCGCTTCGCGATGCGGAAACCGGCTTCGCTCAGGCGCCGCGCGGGCTGGCGATACGGCTTACGGAAGGAATCTTCCGGAAGCGGTCTCAGGAGGAGGAGCGCTTGTCGTAGGCGTCGGCGCCGTGGCGCGCGACGCTCTTGGCGATCTGCCGGCGATCGAGTCCTCCCAGCCGCTGAACGAAGCGGGTCTCGTCGGGACGCATGTCCTGCCCGGATGCTCGGGTCTCGACAGCCGGACGCCTCCCGGAGCACCTCCGGCGTGGCAGGGCATGCATCCAGACCAAAAAGTTTCTCCGGACAGCCCTGCGCCCGCGGGGAGAGGGCTGTGTCTCCGTTCGGACGACGCAGCAAGCGGAGGCGCGGCCGGAGCGAGGGTGAGGGGGTCTCGATGCGTGAGGCTCCTGCGGCAACACCTCCTCACCCCGCCCTCCCGGCTCCCTGAGCCCCTTCGGAGATCAGGCCTCTTCCCGCCCGCGGGGAGGAGAGGGGATTTCCCGCGCCATTCTTTTTTCCCGGACAGCCCTGCCGCAGAGGGGGAGGGTTCGGGCGCGCATCTCCCGACCATGCGAGACCCCTCACAGTTCCGGATTCGTCGGCTCCGTCCGCCGCGCCACCACCGTGTAGCAGAGCCGCTTCTGTCCGAGCAGCGTCTGGCGGTGATAGGTCACCGTCGATTCGCCGAAACCCAGGATCGCCAGGAGTTCCTGCATCGTGGTCGGGGCGATGGTCCACCAGGCATCGAAGCGGATCCGCTGGTCGCTGCGGGGCAGGAGGAAAAGCGGCAGGCCGATGCTGCGCGGCAGGAAGCGCAGGAATTGCAGCGACTTCGGCAGCATCTCGGTCACCACCACGGTCTCGCGGGTGAGCCGCAGGGCGCCGTGGAGGGCCCGGAACGGATCGCGCAGGCGTGCCAGCGCGTTGCCGAGCACCGCGATGTCGACCGGGCCGATCGCCTCCGGCACGCCATAGAGCGAGCCGCCGGCCCGCCGCGCCCGCGAGCCGAGGGCGGCATGCGAGAACCAGAACGCGTTCTCGAATCGCCGCAGATGGTTGCGGATCTCCGGCGCGATCACGGCGCGCTCGAAATCCGGGTAGGGCACCATCTCCCAGCAGGCTTCGCCGGCGAAGTCGTAGGACACCACCTCGGCGCCGCGCGCCTCCATGGCGAAGCCGAGGAAACCGCTGGTGGCGCCGAAATCGAGCACGCGCTTGCCCGCCACCGCGACGTGGCCGAGGGACGCGTCGAGCCCGGCCCGCAAGTCCCAGGCTCCCGCCATGGTGCCGTGCCCGGGCAGGTCGATGGTGTGGTTGAAGGTGCAGGCCGCCGGGTCGTCGACGGCGCGCGACCGCAAGAACGGTCCATCAATGGACGGCCCATCGATCTCAGGGTGAGCGGTCGGGTCCGCCATCGTCATGCGGGCATCGTCTCGTGCGGCGGGGGTTGAGCTGGGTGAGCGGGGCGGTCAGGATCCGCGCGCCCGCGGATAGGCCGGCAGCCCGGGCGGCAGGGCGACCCAGGACAGGCGGCGGGAGACCCAGACGTGGTCGCGCGGCGGGAACCGCTCGGGATCGTCGAGGCTCGCCAGCGTCAGGTCGATCTCGTCGGGCAAGGCGTCGGCCCGGTAGGCGAGCGGCGTGCCGCAGGACGGGCAGAAGCCGCGCTCCGCCCGCGGGCTCGAGCGGAACCAGGCCGGGTCCGCGGTGAAGCGGCAGGCCTCCCGCCTGACGGTCAGCCAGCCGACCATCGGCGCGCCGGTGGCGCCGCGGCAATCCTCGCAGTGGCAGACCGTGAGGTTCCAGGGCTCCCCGTCGGCCTCGAATCGCACGGCGCCGCAGCGACATCCTCCTGAGATCATCGCGTCGCCTCCGTCAGCGGGCCGACCCGCGGCTGCGGGAACGCGGCCGTCGCGAGCCGCGGATACAGCAGCGCCTGGCCGAGGCCGCGGGCGGCCAGGAAGGTCAGCATGGCGAGCCAGAGCCCGGTATTGCCGAGGTCCCGCGTCGCCGCCAGCATCGCGGCATCGACCGCGAGCGCCGCCAGCATCAGATTGCGCATCGCCCGGGTCCAGGTCGCCCCGATATAGATGCCGTCGAACGCGAAGGCGGCCGCCGCCGCGAGCGGCGTCAGGGCGGCGAAGACGAGGTAGTCGCGCGCGAAGGCCCGCACCTCCGGGGCGCTGGTGACCGCATCGATGAACGGCCCGCCGAGGCTGAGGAAGAGCCCCGAGACCGCCAGCGCGAAGCCGAGGCACCAGCCGAGGGAGAGCCGCACCGCGCCCCGGAAGGCGCCCTCGTCGCGGGCGCCGAGCGCCTGGCCGCACAGCACCTCCGCGGCCGTGGCGAAGCCGTCGAGGAAGAAGCTGCCGATCAGGAAGAGGTTCTGGAGGACCGCATTGGCCGCCAGCGTCACGTCGCCGGCCCTGGCGCCGAGCCCGGTGAACAGGGCGAGCGCGGTGATGAGCGCGAGCGTGCGCACCATCACGTCGCCGTTGACCGAGAGCATCCGGGTGAGGCCGGTCCGCTCCAAGATCTCGGGCAGGGGTACCCGCCAGGGCCGCGAGCCGAGGCGGTGCAGCACCAGGAGCCCCAAAGCCGTGCCGGCCACCTCCGCCAGCAAAGTCGCGAGGGCCGCCCCGGCGACGCCGGCCCCGAGGCCGAGGACGAACAGGAGGGTGAGCGCGACGTTGACGGCGTTGATCGCCACCTGGAGGGCGAGGCCGAGATCGGTGCGGCCGCGCCCCAGGGTCGAGCCGAGGATGGCGTAGTTCGCCAGCGTGAAAGGCGCGCACCAGATCCGTATGCCGACATAGCCGGCGAGCGCCGCGTTCACCGCCGGGCTCGCGCCGAACAGCCGGAGCGAGGCCGCCCCGAGCGGGCCTTGCAGCACCACCATGGCGAGGCCGACCGCCAGTGCCACCGCGAGCGCCCGGGCAAGCGTCCGGTCGATCTCGAGGCCGTCGCCGGCCCCGGCCGCCTGCGCGGTGAGGCCGGCGGTGGCCATGCGCAGCGCCCCGAAGGTCCAGAACAGGTAGTCGAAGACCACCGCCCCGAGGGCGAGAGCCCCGAGGAGCGCCGCGTCGCCGAGCCGCCCCACTGCCGCCGTCCCGACGAGCCCGAGGAGCGGCGTCGTGACGTTGGCGAGCGTCATCGGCACGGCGAGCGCGAGGATGCGCCGGTGCGTCACCTCGGGACTCGCGCCGGGGCGTTGCGGGGCGGCGGGATGCATCGCGACTCAGCGGCTGCGGGCGAAGACGCGCGAGAGGAACCACAGCGGCACCACCACGACGGCCCCGGCGATGAACCAGCGGCCGGCATCGTGGAAGGTGTCGAAGCCGAGCGCGATCAGCGAGTGGATCGTCTCGTAGGCCTGGGCGAAGAGCAGGCCGGGCGTCACCCCCATCATCGCCATGCCGGCGCCGACGAGAAGCGACAGGAACACCAGCCGCACCAGCACCGCCCCCGGCGAGCCGCCGAGGAAGCGGTTCAGGTTCGACCGCCGGTCGTCCCGGTAGCCCGGATCGTAGCCGCCGGGGCCCTGGCCGAACGGCTCCTGGCCGTGCGGTGCCTGCCCGCCGAAGGGGCGGTGAAATCTCTGCTCGCTCATGCGTCCTCGCGACCCTGCCGTTGCGGAATCCGGTATCCGAACGTTGCGGGATTGTCACATCCCTGACGAAACCCGGCGCGGCCCGGCGCATTGCACCGTTTGGCAATCCGGACCTGAGATGGCAACCTTCGCGGAATAACCCAAGATGTCCGCCGTACCATTCGGGCAGGATGGTGACCCGCCCGCAACCCCGAGACGCTCCGCCGCCCCGCGCCGGCGGCGCAGCGCCGCGAGATTGATACCCCCAGCATGATCGACCACGCGATCTTCGACCCGGCGAAAGCCGATCCCGACGCCGAGCGCCTGAACCGGGAGATCATCGCCGCCCAGGCGAAGGCGCCGGACCCCTGGTCCATGCCGGTGGCGGAGGTGCGCGAACGCCGCCGGCGCGGCAGCCTGGCCTATCCGGCGATGCCGCACAGCCCCCGGGCCGAGACGATCACGATTCCCGGGCCCGGCGGGCCGCTGGCGCTCCGGGTGATCCGGCCGCAGCGGAAGGCTCGGGGCGCCTACCTGCACATCCATTCCGGCGGCTGGGTCTGGGGCGGCGCCGACGAGCAGGACCCCTGGCTCGAGCGCATCGCCGAGCGCTGCGGCTTCGTCTGCGTCTCGGTGGAGTACCGGCTGGCGCCGGAATACCCCTATCCGGCCCCGATCGACGATTGCGAGGCGGCGGCGCTCTGGCTCTACCACGAGGGCCGCAAGCTGTTCGGGGTCGAGGCGCTGACCATCGGCGGCGAATCGGTCGGCGCGCATCTGAGCGTGATGACGCTGCTGCGCCTGCGCGACCGCCACCGGCTGCCCAAGGCGTTCCGGGGCGCCAATCTGTTTTCCGGCCTCTACGACCTCGGCGTCACCGCCAGCGCCCGCAACTGGGGCGAGGAGCGCCTGGTCCTCAACTCCACCGACATACGCCGCTTCGCCGACGGCTTCGTGCCCGAGGGCGTCGCCCGGCGCTCGCCCGACGTGTCGCCGCTCTACGCCGACCTCGCCGGCCTGCCGCCGGCCCTGTTCTCGGTCGGCACCCGCGATCCGCTCCTCGACGACACCCTGTTCATGTCGATGCGCTGGGCCGCGGCCAACAACGGCGGCTACACCTCGGTCTATACCGGGGGCTGCCACGTCTTCATCCGCTACGAGCTGGCCATGACCCAGCGGGCCCTGGAGCTGATCGAGCGCTTCCTGATGGCCCTGGCGTAGGGGCGGTGAAACACGGCCATTCGGCCGCGGCCGCCTACGCGCTGCTCGCCTTCGCGACGTTCCTCTGGGCCGGCAACGCGGTGGCGAGCAAGGTCGCGGTGGGCCTCGTCTCGCCGCAGGCCCTCGTGGCGTTGCGCTGGTCGATCGCGCTCACCGCCATCGCGCTGGTCGCCGGGCGCGAGACCTGGGCGCATCGGCGCGCCCTCCTGGCGCATTGGCCGATGATCCTGCTGATGGGGGGCGTCGGCTATACCGGCTTCAACGCCCTGACCTACGAGGCGGGCGCGCTGACGAGCGCCGTCAACCTGTCGCTGATCGAGGGCACCATCCCGGTCCTGGTGCTGCTCCTCAACTTCCTCGTCCGCGGCGTCGCGGTACGGCCCGGCCAGATCGTCGGCTCGGTCGTCACGCTGGCCGGCGTGGTGCTGGTGGCGAGCCACGGCGACCTCGCGCGGCTGCGCGCCCTCGACTTCAATCGCGGCGACCTCCTGGTGCTGCTCGCCTGCCTGTTCTACGCCGGCTACACCGTCGCCCTCCCGTCGCGGCCGGCGGTGCCCGGCCTCGCCTTCTTCGCCGCCATGGCGATCGCCGCCTGGGCGACCTCGATGCCGCTGCTGATCGGCGAGTGGGCGGCCGGCCGGATCCTGTGGCCCGGTGCCGCCGGCTGGGCGCTGATCGCCTTCACGGCGCTCGGGCCATCGCTGGTGGCGCAGCTCGCTTACATGCGCGGGGTCGAGACGATCGGGCCCAACCGCGCCGGCCTGTTCAACAACCTCGTCCCGGTCTTCGGGGCGATCCTGGCAGTCGGGCTGGTGGGCGAATCCTTCGGCCTCGTCGAGGCCGCAGCCCTCGCCCTGGTGCTCGGCGGGATCGCGGTGGCGGAGCTGTCAGGGCGCCGCAAGGCGGCCTGAGCGATCACCCCTTCTGCCCGCCGAGCCCGAGGCGGCGGATCAGCAGGAAGGCCGCCGCCGCCGACATCACGGCGACCAGAATCGCGACCGTCGAGCCGTCCTCCCACTCGGCCAGCGGCAGGCCCTTGGTGTTCATGCCGAACAGGCCGGTGACCAGGGTCGGGGGCAGGAACAGGGCGGTGAGGATCGACAGGGTGTGGAGCTGGCGGTTCGACTGGCGGGCGAGCAGCCCCGACAGCTCCTCCTGCAGCAGCCGGCTGCGCTCGGCCAGCACCACCATGTCGCGATCCAGCGCGTCGAGGCGCTGGGCGATGCGGGCGGCCGCCTCCAGGGTCTCGTCGGCCAAGTCCTCGCCATCGTCCTCCAGGCGGTGGAACACCGCCCGCAGGCCGTTGAGCTGGCGGTGCAGCCGCACGGCGTCGCGGCGGATCGGCCCGAGCTGGCGGGTCTCGTCGCGGATGCGCTCGTCGAGGATGTGGTCCTCGATCCCGTCGAGGCGCTCGGACAAGGTCGCGCCCCGGGCACCGATCGCCGCCGCGACCCGGCCGATCAGCGTTTCCAGAAGCGCCACCGGTCCGGGCAACGCCCTGCCCTCGGCGATCGCCTCGCGCACCGCGTCGGGCCCGACGATCGGGTGCCGGCGCCCGCTGACGAGGTAGTTCGGTCCGAGCACGAAGTGCAGCCGCCCGGCGGCGTCGGGCAGGCGCTCCGGCGCGGCGGATGCCTCCGCGTCGCGAGTCAGGTCGGCGTCGCGGGTGAGGTCGGCGATGACGCCGCCGACCTGGCCGTCCTCGATCGTGACCCGTTGGTGGGGATCGCTGGCGAAGGCCGCCGCCGCGAGGTCCGGCGGGCCGAGGCGCCCCTCCGCCATCAGGGCCGGCACCCGCGCGTCGTTGAGGTTGACGTGGAGCCAGACGAAGCCTTCGCCGAAGCGGCCGAGGGCCGGGATCTCCTCGCCGGGTCCGACCAACCGTCCGTTTCCCGTCGCGTCGAACCGCATCGCCCAGATCAGGCCCGGAAGGGCGGGTTCGTCGCTGAGGAGGGGCGGCATCGGGCGTCCTTGTCGTCCCACCCATCTGAAGGGGAACGACCGGGACGCCGCCGCACCCGGCCACCGTCGCTAGGGGCCGGGCGCGACGGTTCGATGACGGCTCAAGCCTCCATCGCCTCAAGCTCCGCGATCATGCCCTCGATCATCGACAGGCCGATCTGCCAGAAGGCCGGGTCGCGGGCGTCCAACCCGAACGGCGCCAGCAATTCGCCATAGGGCTGGCTGCCGCCGGCCGCGAGCAGCGCGAAGTAGCGCTCGACGAAGGCCTGTTCCGCAACGGAGTCGCCGCTCGCCCGCTGGTAGACGCCGTAGAGCGAGTTCACCAGGCAGTCGCCGAAGGCGTAGGCGTAGACGTAGAACGGCGAGTGGATGAAGTGCGGGATATAGGCCCAGTACGGCTCGTAGCCCTCGTCGAGCCGAATCGCCGGCCCGAGGCTCTCCGCCTGCACCGACATCCACAGGGCGTTGATCGTGTCGGCGGTCAGCTCACCCTCGCGGCGAGCGAGGTGGACCTTGCGCTCGAAGGCGTAGAACGCGATCTGGCGCACCACCGTGTTGATCATGTCCTCGACCTTGGCGGCGAGCATCGCCCGGCGCTGTACCGGCTCGGTGGTCGCTTCCAGCACGCGGCGGAAGGTCAGCATCTCGCCGAACACGCTGGCGGTCTCGGCGAGCGTCAGCGGCGTCGGCGCCATCAGCGCCCCGTTATGGCCAGCCAGCACCTGGTGCACGCCGTGGCCCAATTCGTGGGCGAGCGTCATCACGTCCCGCGGCTTGCCTTGGTAGTTGACGAGCACGAACGGGTGGGCCGAGGGCACGGTCGGGTGCGCGAAGGCGCCCGGCGCCTTGCCGGGCCGCACCGGCGCGTCGATCCAGCCGCCGTCGAAGAAGCGCCGGGCGATCTCGGCCATCTTCGGCGAGAAGGCGCCGTAGGCCGACAGAACGGTCTCGCGCGCCTCGGCCCAGGGAATCGTGCGCTGCTCGACCTTCGGCAGCGGCGCGTTGCGGTCCCAGTAGGCGAGATCGTCACGCCCGAACCACCGCGCCTTCAGCTTGTAGTAGCGGTGCGACAGGCGCGGATAGGCCGCCTGAACGGCGGCGACCAGGGCCTCGACGGTATCACGCTCGACCCGGTTGGCGAGGTGGCGGGCATCCGACACGTCGGTGAAGCCGCGCCAGCGGTCGGAGATCTCCTTGTCCTTGGCGAGCGTGTTGGTGATGAGCGTGAACACCCGCAGGTTCGACCGGAACACGGTGCTTAGCGCGCCGGCCGCGTCCCGGCGCACGGTCTCGTCCGGGTCCTGGAGCTTGTTGAGGGTCGGCTCCAGCGTCAGCTCCTCGCCGCGCAGGGGGAAGCGCAAGGACGCGATGGTCTCGTCGAACAGCCGGTTCCAGGCGGCGCGCCCGGTCACCGACTTCTCGAGGAAGAGCTTCTCGGCCTCGTCGCTCAGCTGGTGCGGCTTCTCGCGGCGGATGTCCTCGAGCCAGGGGCGGTAGCGGGCGAGGGGCGGATGGGCGGCCGCCGCGTCGATCAGGGCATCCTCGACCCGGTTGAGCTCGAGGGTGAAGAACAGGAGGTCGCTCGATGCCGCGGTCAGGCGCTCCTGGGTGTCACCGTAGAACTTGGCGCGGGCCGGATCGGTGGTGTCGCCGGAATAGACGAGGCCGGCATAGGACATCAGCCGGCCGAGCCGGTCCTCGATCGCCTCGTAGGCCGCGACCGCGGTGCCGAGCCGGTCGGAGGCGTCCTCGCCGGCGACGAGGTCCCGGACACGGCCGCGATAGCTCTCGGCGAAGCCCCGGCACTCGGCCTCGGCGCGGTCGAGGTCGGCGGCGAAGGCCGGGTCGTCGAGGCCGGCATAGAGGTCCGACAGGTCCCATTCCGGCAGCGGCCCGAGATCGACGGCGCGGGCCGTGGCCTTCGCGGTGCTCAGGGCGCTGTCCGACGGCGCGGCGGCACTCAGCGGCATGGACGATGTTCCTCTCGGGGAAAAGCGGTGAGGGGGACATATCGGCCCCGAGGGCCCCGCGATCAACCGAGCCGGCCACGATTGCCGCGCAAGGCCTCCCTGTGTCTCCCGACCGGGAACCTCTCGTTGGCGTTAAGAGCGACTTTACGGTTGTGACGCAGCATACGGCTCGAAACGAAACAGCCGCGTGATTCGCGGATGGCTCGCTCGAGGCAGGCCTCCGGACACGGCAAGGCTTTGCGGGCGGCGCTTCACGGCGCCGGTCCCGCCTGAGGAGAACAGATGACCACCACGGTCCTCATCGTCGACGACGATCCCGTGCAGCGCCGGCTGGCGGAGGCCATGGTGCGGCGCCTCGGGTTCGAGGCCGTGGTGGCGGAGAGCGGGGCCGCGGGCCTCGACGCCATCCGGGCCCCCGATTCCAGCATCGACGTGGTGCTCCTCGACCTCGCCATGCCGGGCGGCCTCGACGGGATCGGCGTGCTGGGCGAACTGCGCAAGGCCGGCATCGACACGCCGGTGATCGTGCAGACCGCGAACGGCTCGATCGACGCCGTCGTCAACGCGATGCGGGCGGGCGCGGTCGATTTCGTGGTCAAGCCGGCGGGCCCCGAGCGGCTCCAGGTCTCGATCCGCAACGCGCTCCAGGTCGATCAGCTCCAGGACGAGATCCGGCGGATGCGCCGGCGCGCGTCGGGCGCCCTGTCGTTCCGCGACCTCACCTCGAAGAGCCCGGACATGGCCCGGGTGATGCGGCTCGCCGAGCGGGCGGCGAAGTCCAACATCCCTGTGCTGATCGAGGGCGAATCCGGCGTCGGCAAGGAGGTGCTGGCCCGCGCCATCCAGGGCTCGGGCGACCGCCGCGGCAAGCCCTTCGTCACGGTCAATTGCGGGGCGATCCCCGACAACCTGGTCGAATCGACCCTGTTCGGCCACGAGAAGGGCGCCTTCACCGGCGCCACCGAGCGCCATCTCGGCAAGTTCGTCGAGGCCTCGGGCGGCACGCTGTTCCTCGACGAGATCGGGGAGCTGCCCCTCGACGCGCAGGTGAAGCTCCTGCGGGCGCTGCAGGAGGGCGAGGTCGACCCGGTCGGCGGGCGCAAGAGCGTGCGGGTCGACATCCGGCTGGTCTCGGCGACGAACCGCTCGCTCCTCGACCTCGTCAAGCAGGGCCGCTTCCGCGAGGACCTGTATTACCGCCTCAACGTCTTCCCGATGACCCTGCCGCCGCTGCGGGCCCGGCGCGAGGACATCCCGGACCTCGCCCGCTCGTTCTGCGCCCGGTTCGCCGCCGAGGAGGGCAAGCGGGTCCGCGGCATCGCCGCGGAGGCGATGGCGCTGATCACCCGCTACGACTGGCCCGGCAACGTGCGCCAGCTCGAGAACGCGCTGTTCCGTGCCGTGGTGCTCGCCGACGGCGACGAATTGACGATCGCGGAATTCCCGCAGATCGCCGCCCAGGTCCAGGGCTTCGACGTGCGCATCCCCGCGGCCCCGGCCCAACCCGAGCCCGGCACCGTTTCGGCGCCGGTGCGGGAGATCGTCCGCGTCGAGGTGCGCGATCCCCACGCCCTCTCGCTCGTCGCCGAGGAGACCGGCGAGATGAAGACGATGGAGGGGCTGGAAGGTGAGATCATCCGCTACGCCCTGCAATTCTACCGCGGGCGGATGTCGGAAGTCTCGCGCCGCCTCGGCATCGGTCGCTCGACACTCTATCGCAAGTTGAAGGAACTCGGCCTCGACGACGAGAAGGCCGAGGACGCCGCCTGATCTTCGCGCCCGCACGGGCCTTCGTCCGAAGAAAACCGCATTTGACGGGTTTTGGGCGGAGCAGCGTGGTCGCCGATCCCGGTTTTGCACCGCGACCAAGGCCGCGGTGCGCCACGACACGTCGCGAACGCCCACGGTTGCATGTCGTCGGGGTGTGGCTGCCGTGCGATGGCACGGCCTGCGCCGACGTGTTTACTAGTCTAGATTGACCAGCGTGGCCGCTCGTGATGGCCGCGGCTTCGAGGAGAGGACCATGGCTCCCAGGCGCAGGACCGGGCGGAAGGCGGGCGCGGCAGCGACCCTCGCGGTGCTGCTGGCGGCGCAATCCGGCCTGCCGGGGGCGCGGGCCGAGGGCGTCGCCGCGGTGCCGGGGCCGGTCGCGGGCGTGACCGCGACGCCGCCTCCGGCGATCACCACGATCCCGGACGCGGCAAAGCCCAGCCCGGAGGTCCCCAGGTCTGAGATCCCCAGGTCGGAAGTCACGAAGCCGGAGGTCCCGACGCCCTCGGCGGACGGCAAGGCCGGCGATGCGGCAAAGCCCGCTTCCGCCTCGGCCGAACCCACCTCCGTTCCGCCGGAGGCCGCTCCGGTCCAGCCCGCCGCCCTGCCCGGCACGGCGGCGCCGGCACCCGCGGATGCGGGCCCCGCTCCGACGGAGGCCGCGGCGCCCGCCCTGCCCCCGCCCGCCCCCGGCGATCCCGTCGCCGAGGTGGTGGCGGCGCGCCTCGCCGACCCGAATTTCAGCCTGATCCGCCGCCTCAACACGAAGCAGCGCGAGGCGATGCAGGCCTTCTACGCCCTCGGCGCGTTCAAGTCGGTCTGGCTCACCGACACTGGCTGGTCCGACGCCGCCAAGGCGGTGATCGCTCGGCTCCAGGCGGCCGGCGAGGACGGGCTCGATCCTCTCGCCTATCCGATCCCGCTCCTCGATCCGCCCCACGCCACGCCGGCCGACCGGGCCGAGGCCGACCTGAAGCTCTCGGCGGCCGCCGTGCTCTATGCCCGCGACGCCCGCGGCGGGCGCCTCGACCCGGCGCGCCTGTCGCGCTTCATCACCCCCAAGCTCGACTTGGCCAGCGCCGACGCCGTGCTGACCCGCCTGACCCCGGCGGGCGCGAATGCCGGCGCCCTGCTCCAGGCCTACAATCCGGGCCAGCCCGGCTACCTCGCCCTCAAGGCGAAGCTCGCCTCGTTGCGCGCCCAGCAGCCGAACCGTGCCGTGCCAATGGTGCGCCTGCCCAAGGGCCCGGCGCTGAAGACCGGCATGCGCGACGCCCGGGTGCCGCTGATCCGGGCCCGGTTCGGGATCGGTGGTGCGCAGGACGCCACGGCTTACGACGAAGGCGTGGCGACGGCGGTGGCGAGCTTCCAGCGCCAGCGCGGCATGAAGGCCAGCGGCGTCCTCGATCCGGCGACCGTGGCGGCTTTGGCCGGCCCGGCGCCGGACAGGCAGGAAGCCGATCTCCTCGCCAACATGGAGCGCTGGCGCTGGCTGCCGGCCGATCTCGGCCGCACCCACGTCTTCGTCAACATCCCCGAATTCAAGGTGCGGGTCATCCGCGACGGCCGCGTCCTCGACGAGGCCCGCACGATCGTCGGCAAGCCCGATTCGCCGACCCCGATCTTCTCCGGCGAGATGACCTACGCGGTGGTCAACCCGTCCTGGACGGTGCCGCCCTCGATCCTGAAGAGCCAGTTCCTGCCGGGGCTGGCCCGCGACCCCAACTACGCCGCCCGCCTCGGCTACCAGGTGGTCAAGCGCGGCAACGGCATCGCCATCCGGCAGCCGCCGGGCGAGCGCAACGCGCTCGGCTTCATCAAGTTCATGTTCCCCAACGACCACGCGGTCTACCTGCACGACACGCCGAACCGCAGCCTGTTCTCCCGCTCCGAGCGGGCGCTGAGCCACGGCTGCGTGCGCGTCGACGATCCGTTCCGCTTCGCGCAGGTGGTGCTCGGGCCGCGCTGGCCGACCGAGCGGCTGAAAGGCCTGATCGGCAAGGGCGAGCGCACCGTGATGCTGCCGGAAAAAATCCCGGTCCACCTCGCCTACTTCACCCTGGAGGCCGACGCGAACGGAACCCTGCGCAGCCTGCCCGACCTCTACGGCGTCAATGCCCGGGTGAAGGTGGCGCTCGGCCTCTCGAACGAGGCGCTGCCGCCCGAGGCCGGCCACAAGCCGAAGGTCGCCGGCCCGAAGCCCACCACAGTCAAGCCCACCACGGCCCCCGGCGCCGCGCCGCGGCCGAGCCGCGACCTCGCCCAGCATCAATCGCCCACGCACCGTCCGGCCCCGCGCCGTCCGGTCGCCACCGCGACCGAGGCCGAGGAACCGGCGGCGGTGCAGCCGGCGCCGGACTATTTCGGCGAGACCGGGGCGATCCGGCGTGGGTGGTGGTGACGGAGCGGGCGGGCCCGTGCCCGCCCGCTCCGTCCGTGTAGGATACAGGTTCGTCAGGGGAACTTTCGAGACGAGAAGAACGCGGGTTTCCCGTCTCCCCGCGGGCGGCAGGGCTGTCCGGAGAAGCTAGGAGGCACGGTCCGTTCTCCTGCAGCGCGTGGTCGTGATCGGTGTCGCGGTTTGTCTTGGTACGAGCAGGTCTGTGACCTCGGTCCAGGTTTGAGGCTCGAACAAGCCCTGCCGCCGCAGGTCGACGAAGCGCAAGGATCGGCACCCGCGGGACAGTGGCGGCGCAGCTGGATCCGGCCCGTGCCCATGCCCAGGCGCGAATCACCCTTGCTGGCCAGGGCGACCGCGTGGTCGGCCAGCAGCGTGAAGCCGTCGCCCTCCCGCTTCGGCTTGGGCGGCAGGGGGCGGCGGGTCCGCACGCGCAGGCGCATGTTGGTGTTGGGCCGGGTGGCCGGCCAGGCCGCCGAAGGTCTCGGTGAACACCGCCAGCGGCCGGCGCTGGTTGGCATCCGGGAGGGTCGAGCGGCGCAGCGGCCCGGTGCCGAGTTGGCGATGGGCCGCCGCGTGAGCGTTCCGGGCCACCTCCAGGATCCGCAGGCTGGCGGCCGGGCTGAGCTGGCGAAGATCGGCGCCAGCAAGCGGTCTCAGGAGGAAAAGCGCTTGTCGTAGGCGTCGGCGCCGTGGCGCGCGACGCCCTCGGCGATCTGCTGGCGATCGAATCCTCCCAGCAGCTGAACGAAGCGGATATCGCTGGCGTGCATGTCCTGCCCGGATGCTCGTGTCTCGACAACCGGACGGCTCCCGGAGCACCTCCGGCGTGGCAGGGCATAGCACCTACCCGAGAATTTTCCCCGGACAGCCCTGCGCAGAGGGGAGAGGGTTCGGACGGTGCGGCCTTCAGTAAGGTCGGCGCTTCACGCCGAGCGCGCCAGCTCCTCTGCATCCCGCCCGACGACGTCGGCCAGGCTCCGAATCCCCTCCGCCTCCATCCGGCGTACCAGCCCGGCCTTGATCTCCTCGACCAGGCCCGGGCCGGCATAGACCAGCGCCGAATAGAGCTGCACCAGGCTCGCGCCGGCCCGGATCTTGGTCCAGGCGGCCTCCGCCGAATCGACCCCGCCGACGCCGATCAGCGGCAGCGCGGCCCCGACCCGCAGGAAGGTTTCGGCGAGCAGGCGGGTCGAGGGCGAGAAGAGCGGTCGGCCGGACAGGCCGCCGGTCTCTCCCTTCGCCGCCGCCGCGAGGCTCGCCGGCCGGGCCACGGTGGTGTTGGAGACGACGAGCGCGTCGACGCCGCGGCGGCGTGCCGTGGCGGTGATCGCGTCGAGGCCGTCGAGGCCGATATCCGGGGCGATCTTGAGGAGGATGGCCGTTCCCGCCCCGGATTCGTCGCGGGCCGCGACCACCCGGGCGAGCAGGTCGTCGAGGAAGGCCTCCCCCTGGAGATCGCGCAGGCCCGGCGTGTTGGGCGAGGAGACGTTGACGGTGACGAAGTCGACGAGCCCCGCGAGCCCCCGCGTGCAGGCGACGTAGTCGGCGATGCGGTCGGCCGCCTCCTTGTTCGCCCCGATATTGACCCCGACGATCCCCGGCCGGCCGCGGCGGGCCTCGAGGCGGGCGCGCACCACCGCCAGCCCCTCGCTGTTGAGGCCGAACCGGTTGATCACCGCCCCGTCCTCCGGCAGCCGGAAGACCCGCGGGCGCGGGTTGCCCGGCTGGGCCCGGGGCACCACGCCGCCGACCTCGACGAAGCCGAATCCGAGCCCGAGCAGCGCGTCCGGCGCCCGCGCACCCTTGTCGAATCCCGCCGCCAGCCCGACCGGGTTGGGGAAGCGGCGCGACATAACGGTTACGCAGAGACGGGGGTCGTCGACTGGCGGGCGCCGCAGGGGAAGGCGCGCGAGAGCCCCCAGGGTCAGGTTGTGGGCGGTCTCGGCATCGAGGGCCTGCAACACGGGGCGAACGAGCGGAAATACGGCCGAGAGCACGATCAACCCCTTATGATATCTGGAAAAACATGCACGCCATCCGGCCCGGCCGGCAGTTTTGCGACGTGCCGGACGGCGGAGAGCGGCAACGGGCCGTAGAGATGCGGAAACAGGGCGCCGCCGCGGGACGGCTCGTAGCGCAGGGCTTCCCCCAGCGCCTCCGCGTCGATCGCGATCAGGAGAAGATTGTCCTGTCCCGCGAAGTGCTTGGCGGCCGTCTCGGGGGCCTGCGCGGCGGTCGAGAAGTGGATGAAGCCGTCCGCCAGATCGACCGCCGCGCCGTCGAACCGGCCGGCCGCCTCGGCGTCGCGCCACAGGGCGGCGGGGCATATCTTGTAGATGAGGGTCATGGACGCCGCGAGCCTCCTCGGCGGGGTGGGGGCGAGCGATAGCCGCCCCGGGACGGGCCGGCAACGCCCGTTGCCTTTCGGTGAGGGTTCGGTAGTTTACATTTGTTAGTTCAGTGGTGAACACCGCCCCGCGTCAGGCCAGGTCTCCCATGCTGTCCCACGAGCGAATCTGGTCCGCGATCGATCACCTCGCCGAGCGCAACAACCTGACCGCCTCGGGCCTCGCCAAGCGGGCCGGGCTCGACGCGACGAGCTTCAACCGCTCGAAGCGGGTGAGCCCGGATGGGCGCAAGCGCTGGCCCTCGACGGAATCGGTCGCCAAGATCCTGGCGGCCACCGGTGCCACCCTCGACGATTTCCTGTGCCTGATCGAGCCGCGGAGCGCGGATGCCCGCATCGCGGTGCCGCTGATCGGCAGCGAGGCCGCGGCGGGCCATATCGGCGCCAACGGCCTGCCGGGCAATGGCAGCGTCGTCGAGGAAGTGGTCCTGCCGGGCCTCGGACCGGAACGCTGCTTTGCCATCGAGGTGCGCAACGGCGTCCTCGCCCCCCTCTACCGGGACGGCGACGTCCTGGTGGTCTCCCCCACCGCGGCGATCCGCAAGGGCGACCGGGTGGTGACGTGCCTGGACGGCGGCGACATCCTGGTCGCCGAATTGAAGCGGCGCACCGCCCGGGCCGCCGAACTCGGCGCGCCGGTCCTCGGCGAGCCGGACCGGATCGTCCCGATCTCCGAGATTACCTGGATGGCCCGGGTGATGTGGGTGCGGCACTGACCCGAACTAGTCCGCGGCCGCCCTCTGGTCGCGCCACCGGGTCAGCAGGGCGCGGAGCGCGGCCGGCTTGAGCGGCTTGCTCAGGACCTGGACCCGCTGGGCGCCCGCCGCGTCGCGGACGTCCGGCGAGCGGTCGGCGGTGAGGAGCACCGCCGGGATGTCGGCGGCGAGCGCCGCCCGCAATCCGGCGATCAGGTCGAGGCCGGTGCCCTGGTCGAGGTGGTAATCGGCCACGATCACGTCCGGGCGTAAACGGCCGCCGAGCACCAGGGCCAGGGCTTCGCTGAGCGAGCCGGCGGTGTGCAGGGTGCAGCCCCAGCTGCCGACGAGAACCCGCATCCCGTCGACGATCGCCGGCTCGTTGTCGACTGCCAGCACCGTCAATCCGGCGAGCGGCACGGTGGCCGGGCGCGGCGCTTCGCCCTGCGCCTCGACCACCGGCCGCATGGGGGCGCCCGGCACGGCGACGCAGAAGGCCGAGCCGCGGCCCGGCCGCGAGGCGAGGCTCACCGGATGGTCGAGGAGCCGCGCGGTCCGATCGACGATCGATAGGCCGAGTCCGAGGCCGCGGGCCACCCGCGCGCCCTGGTCGAGGCGCTGGAACTCGCGGAAGACCAGCTTCTGCTGTGCCGCCGGGATGCCGAGCCCGGTATCCAGCACCATCAGCGCCACCCGGTCGCCGCGACGCCGCGCCCCGACGAGCACGCGCCCTTGCGGCGTGTACTTGATGGCGTTCGAGACCAGGTTGTGCAGGAGCCGGCGCAGCAATTGCCGGTCCGAGCGCAGGGCCAGGGACGACGGCATCACGGTGAGCCTCAAGCCCTTCTCCTGCGCCATCGGGCCGAATTCGCGCTGGACCTGGCGGAAGAGTTCCGAGACCCGCACGATCGACAGCTGGGGTTGGAGCGCCCCGGTATCGAGGCGCGAGATCTCGAGAAGCGCGGTCAGGATCTCCTCGACGGCGTCGAGGGAGGCATCGACGTTCTCGGCCAGCGTCGGGTCGGTGCACCGGTCACGCTCGACGAGCGCGCTGGCATAGAGCCGGGCGGCATTGAGCGGCTGGAGGATGTCGTGGCTGGCCGCCGCCAGGAAGCGGGTCTTCGAGGCGTTGGCCCCTTCGGCCTCGGCCTTGGCGCGGGTCAGCGCGGCGTTGAGGCGGGTCAGCTCCTCGGTGCGCTCGCGCACCCGGGTCTCCAGTTCCTCGTTGAGGCGGGTGCGGGCCTCCTCGGCAGCGACCATGTCGGTCACGTCCGTATAGGTCGCGACCACGCCGCCATTGGGCAGGAGATTGGCGCGGATCTCGATCACCCGGCCGCTCGGATGCAAGCGCAGGCGCTGCGGTCCGGATTCGAGCCGGAAGGCGGCGATGCGCTCCCGTACCAGCGTGTCGGCGTCCCGGGCCCCGTAGGCTCCCCGCCCGGCATTGAAGCGGACGATGGCCTCGAGATCGATGCCGGTCTGGATCATGTCGGGCGGCAGGTCGTAGAGGTCGGCGAAGGCCCGGTTCCAGACGATCAGCTTCATGTCGCGGTCGAAGACCGTGATGCCCTGCTTGGCATGATCGAGGCCGTGCTGGAGGATGTCGCGGCTGTACTGGAACGCCGCCGAGGCGTCGTCGAGGAGCTTGAGCGCCGCCTTCGGCGAGACGTTGCGGCGGCGCAGGAGCAGCGACAGGGCGAGCCGGGCCGAGGAGGCGCCGATCGCCGAGGCGAGCAGATGCTCGGCGTGGCGCAGTTCCGGCAGGCCCGCCACCGCGTCGTCGCGCAGGGGACCGCGGCCCTGTCCTTGCGCGAAGTCCTCGAAGGCCCGTATCGCCCGTTCCTCGCCGAGGAAGCGGGCCACGGTCGCGCGCAGTTCGCCCAGGGTGACGGCGCTGCGGAACAGCCGGAAGCTCGGCGCGCCCAGGCCGGCCTGATGCCCGAAAGCCTCGGCCTGCAGGCGCTCGATCGCGCTCGGCCCGCGCAGGAGCGAGAAGCCGAGATAGGCCAAGGTGTTGAGGCCGAGGCTCCACAGCGTTCCGTGGACGAGGCGGGGAAAGTCGTCGACGCCCATCAGGGCGGTCGGGCTCAAGAAGCCGATGCCGAACGGCCCGTCGGCGATGAGCGAGGCACCCCAGCCGTCCCCGGTGACGAGGCTCGGCAGCAGGAGCGTGTAGAGCCAGACCGCGAAGCCGACCGTGAGCCCCGCGGCGGCGCCCAGGCCCGTGCCGCGGCCCCAGTAGAGCGCGCCGACGAAGGCCGGGCCGATCTGAGCCACCGCCGCGAAGGACAGAAGCCCGATCGAGGCGAGCGCCACCTCGCCGGCGACCCGCGAATAGGCGTAGGCCACCAGCACCACCGCGACGATCGCGATGCGGCGCACCACCAGCACGTAGCCGCCGAGATCCGGGGAAGCGGGTTCGGGGGAGGGGGCCCCCGCCACCAGGTTGCGCCGGCGGAGCGCCACCGGGATGACGAGGTGGTTCGAGATCATGATGGCGACCGCGACCGATTCGACGATCACCATCGCGGTCGCCGCCGACAGGCCGCCGATGAAGGCGACGAGCGCGATGCCGTCGGCCCGCTCGTGCAGGGGCAGCGCCAGCACGGTCATGTCGCGCTGCACCGTGCCCTCCGGGAAGAGGGCGAGGCCGGCGAGCGCCAGCGGCACCACGAACAGGTTGATGAGAACGAGGTAGAGCGGGAAGGTCCAGGCCGCCCGCCCGACATCGGCGACCGCACGGTTCTCCACCACCGCCATGTGGAACTGGCGCGGCAGCAGCAGCACGGCGGCGGCCGAGAGCAGGGTCTGCACGATCAGGGTGGCGGGGCCCGAGGTCTGCCCGGCGAGCGTTCCAAGGCCGTGCACCGCACTCGAGGATGCCGGTAGGTCGCGCAGCATCCAGCCCACCACGAAGCCGCCAACGGTGAGGAAGGCGAGCAGCTTGACGAGGGATTCGAGCGCCACCGCGAGCGTCAGCCCGTCCTGGTGCTCGGTGGCGTCGGCATGACGGGTGCCGAAGGCGACCGCGAAGCCCGCCAGCACCAGGGCCACGAACAGGCCGAGATCCCCCAGCATGCCGGCCGGCGCCCCGACCCCGTCGGTGGCGGTGAGGAAGACCTGGAGCGAGGCCGCCACCGCCCGCAATTGCAAGGCGATATAGGGCACCGCCCCCACCACGGCGATCAGGCAGACCAGGGCGGCGATGCGCTCGCTCTTGCCGTAGCGGGCGGCGATGAAATCGGCGATCGAGGTCGAGTTCTGGGCCTTGGCGATCCGCACCACCCGGGCGACCAGCCGATGCCCGAGGCCAACCACCAGGATCGGGCCGACATAGATGGTGAGGAAGTCGAGACCGGCATGGCTGGCGAGGCCGACCGAGCCGAAGAAGGTCCAGGAGGTGCAGTAGACCGCGAGCGACAGGGCGTAGATCGTCGGCCGCACCCGCGCGTCGCGCATCAGCGTCCGCCCGGCCACGTCGCCCCAATGGGCCACCGCGAACAGGGCGCAAATGTAGACGAGGGCCGCCAGTACCACCGTCCAGCCCGCGATCATCGCAATCGGCCCATCTCCGGCCCGGGGAACCGGGCGTTGCACATGGTCGGGGCTTTAGAGCATGTGGGGGGCGCAATCACGCCCCCGGGTGTCGCGTCAGCCGTGGCAGGTGCAGCCGGCGTGGTCGCAGCCGGCATGGTGGGGATGGCCCTCGGCGCATTCCTCGCAGCAGAAGGCCTTGCCGTCGCGGGACACGGCCTTCGCCGCGGGCACCACGCAGACGCAATCCTCGCAGGCGCACTTGACGGTTTCGGTGGTCGGGCTGGTCATGGTTCCGGTTCCTCGTCGTGGGTGTGGTGGCCGTGCTCGTGCGGCTCGGTGAGGTGGGCGAGCATGTTGCGCAACACGTCGCGCACGTGATCGTCGTCGATCGCGTAGGCGACGTGCCGGCCGTGGCGCACCGCGCGCAGGATGCGGGCGGTGCGCAGCAGGCGCAGGTGATGCGAGGTCAGCGATTGCGAGAGTCCGAGTGCCTCGCCGATCTCGCCGACCGTGCAGGCCCTCTCCAGGCAGGCGAGTACGATGCGCAGGCGGTTCGGCTCGCCCAGGAGCCGGAACACCTCCGCCACATCCCTGACCTGCCCGGGCGACAGGGGCTGCACGCCGACCCACTCCTCAACACATGAGCACATATTCATGTGTTACTGACGCAAGGAGAGTTGTCAAGTCGCGACTGCTCGTCGAGGGGGCCCGACGGCCCGGCATCGAACCGTAGCCGTACATAGGATTAAAAACCTATTCTCGATCGAGACGGATCCGGGCGGTCCTGCGCCCGAGGTCCCGGACGCGATCGACCCCGCGGTGCCGACGGCACCGCGGGGTCGATGAGCGCAAAACGATGAGGGCCGCGTCGTGCGCGGCGAGATGCCGGTCCTGATCAGGCCGCCGCGCGGCCGCGCATCAGATCCGCGCCGTTGCCGATCACCCGGGTGTAGAGCGAGGAATAGCCGTCGGCGGCCTTGTCCCAGCCGAACTCCCGGGCCATGGCGCTGCGGCGCATCGCGCCGAGGCGGCGCTTCGATGCGAAGGCGTCGAAGGCGCGGCGGATCGCGCCGCTCAGGCCCTTGAGCGAGGATTCACCGAACAGGAAGCCGGTGACGCCGTCCTCGACGGTGTCGGCGAGGCCCCCGGTGCGGTGGACGATCGGCAGGGAGCCGTAGCGCTGGGCGTACATCTGGGCGAGACCGCAGGGCTCGAAGCGCGACGGCATCAGCAGGAAGTCGCTGCCGGCAAACATGCGGTGGGCGTCGGTCTCCTCGAAGCCGACCCGTACCCCGACCGAGCCGGGATGGCGCCGGGCGAGGTCGAGGAAGGCGGCCTCGAAGCGCGGCTCGCCCTGGCCGGTCACCACGAGCTGGCCGCCCTCGGCGACGATCGACTCGGCTGCCGCGAGGGTCAGGTCGACGCCCTTCTGGTGCACGAGGCGCGAGACGATGGCGAAGAGGGGCCCGCGCGAGACGCCGAGGCCGAAGCGGGTGCGGACCGCATCGGCATTCGCGCGCTTGCCCTTCCAGTCGTCCGGCTCGAACCGGGTCGCGAGGAGAGGATCGGTGCGGGGATCCCACGATTCGTCGATGCCGTTGAGGATGCCGGCGAGCCGCCCCTGATGGGCGCGGGTCCGCAGCAGGCCGTCGAGGCCGCAGCCGAATTCCGGGGTGGTGATCTCGTGGGCGTAGGTCTCGCTCACGGTGGTGACGTGCGACGAATAGAACAGGCCCGCCTTGAGGAAGGACAGCTTGCCGTAGAACTCGACCCCGTCGATGTGGAAGGCGCTCTCCGGCACGCCGAGGCGACCGAGATTCTCCCAGGGGAACAGACCCTGATAGGCGAGGTTGTGGATGGTGAGCACCGTCGGCGTGCGCAAGCCTCGCCAGGCCAGGTAGGCCGGCGCCAGGGCCGTCTGCCAGTCGTTGAGATGCAGGAGGTCGGCACGCCACTCGGGATCGACGCCTTGCGCCAGTTCGGCAGCGGCGAGGCTGAGGCGGCCGAAGCGCAGGTCGTTGTCGGGGAAGTCGACGCCCTGGTCGCCGTAGGGCGAGCCGTCTCGCTCGTAGAGGCCGGAATTGAGGATGACGTAGACGGGCAGGCCGTCGCCGGTCTCGATCAGGCCGAGATCGCAGGGCGGCATCTCGGCGCTGCCGGCGAGATGGGCCACCACGGTGATCTCGGGGTGCCGGTCGACGACCTGGCGATAGCCCGGGATCAGGATGCGAACGTCGTAATGCTGGCGCAGAGCCCGGGGCAGGGAGGCCGCGACCTCGCCGAGGCCGCCGGTCTTGACGAAATCCGCCATTTCCGGCGTGGCGTAGAGGATCCGCGGCTTGAGCGAGCCGCGCAAACCCTCGACGGTTCCCCGCGGGGAGCCGCCAGACGGCAGAGCCGGCGCCTGCGAAGCCGACCGTGCCGACGCCGGAAATGTCATGAAAGAGCCCCCACGCCGCGAGCCGGACGGATCAAGAGCGGACGATACCGCGGCGTACTGCCACGACAACGCGCTACTCCCGCCCAGGTTCCAGTGCACTGCACAATATCATGGCGGCGCCGGGCGGCAAGAAAAATTTACGTAGATCGGAAGAAAGAAATCCCGATTCTCGCCGGTCCGCAAAGCTGTGCCGCGTGGAGCGCAGAGCTTAGGCGGGTAAAGGTCGGATCAGCCGCTGCCCCCCGGAGCGCACCGGACGAGCACCAGCGCCTCGTCTCCCGCGAGTGCGAAATGCCCGTCCTGCGGGCCCTCGCCGCGCCGGCCGCCGGCGCTCGACAGCAGCACCTCCCAGCCCGATCCGGGCGGCACCTCGGTCGTGCAAGCTTCGTGCCCGAAATTGAGCGCGACCCGGATCACCGCGTCGCCGTGCAGGCGCTCGTAGACGAGGACGCTTTCCGAGACCGACACCGCCCGGTAGGCGCCGATGCCGAGGGCCGGATGGTCGCGCCGGAGAGCGATCAGGCGGCGGTGCAGGGTCAGGATCGAGGTCGCGTCGTCGCGCAAGGTCTCGACGTTGCGGGTCCGGGCCTGCGGGTCGAGGGGCAGCCACGGCTCGACGGTGGAGAAGCCGGCCTGCGGCCCGGGCTCCCATTGCATCGGCGTGCGCTCCGGGTCGCGGCCGCGGCCGGGCTCGTTGTGCTCCCAGGGGTCGCGCACGCGCTCGGGGGGAATCGGCACGCGGCCGAGGCCGATCTCGTCGCCGTAATACAGCGTCGGCGTGCCCCTCAGGGTCAGGAGCAGCACCGCCGCCACCCGGGCCTGCGCGTCGCCGACCCGCGCGGCGATGCGCGGCTGGTCGTGGTTGCCGAGCACCCAGTTCGGCCATCCGCCCTCGGGCAGGGCCGCCTCGTACTCGGCGATGAGCCGCGCCACGTCGCCGGCATGCCAGGGCGTCTGGATCAGCTGGAAGTTGAACGGCAGGTGCGCGCCGGAGAGATCGACGCCGTAATAGGCGACCAATCGCTCGAGCGGCAGGTAAATCTCGCCGATCAGCACCCGGGCGTCGTATTCTTCCAGCACCGTTCGCATCTCGGCGATGACTTGCATCACCTCGGGCTGGTCGGCGGAGTGGATCTGGAGCAGGCTGTTGATCTCGGGCTCACCCGGCCGATAGTCCGGATTGACCGGATTGTCGCGAAGCGCCTCGTCCTTCATCAGGTGCCAGATCACGTCGACCCGGAACCCGTCGACGCCGCGGTCGAGCCAGAAGCGCAGCACGTCCATCATCGCGGCGCGCACCTGCGGGTTGCGCCAGTTCAGGTCCGGCTGCTCGCGCAGGAAGGCGTGATAGTAGTATTGCCCGGTCGCGGGATCGAGGGTCCAGGCCGGCCCGCCGAAATTGCTGATCCAGTTGTTCGGCGGACCGCCGTCGGCCGCGGGATCGCGCCAGATGTACCAGTCGCGCTTGGCGCTGCCGCGCGACGCGCGGCTCTCGCGGAACCACGGATGCTCCTGGGAGGTGTGGTTCGGCACGAAATCCATGATCACCCGCAGGCGGCGGCGATGCGCCTCGGCCACCAGGGCGTCGAAATCCGCGAGCGTGCCGAAGAGGGGATCGATGTCGCAGTAATCGGAGACGTCGTAGCCGTAATCGGCCATCGGCGATCGGCAGACCGGCGACAGCCATACCGCATCGACCCCGAGCCAGGCCAGGTAGTCGAGCCGCGCGGTGATTCCCTTGAGGTCGCCGACGCCGTCGCCGTTCGTGTCCTGGAACGAGCGCGGATAGACCTGGTAGACGATTCCCGCCTTCCACCACAGCTCGCCGGCCAGCAGGGTTGCGGGCTTCGGGTCCTCGGTCATACGGGGCTCCTGCGCGTGCGGGGCTTTCGGGAGACGCCGCATTGGGCGCGATCGAGTTTTGTACGGGGGGTTGAGCGGCCGGGCGGCCGCCTTTATAGGGGCGCCCGCGGCGCGGGTTCCCCACGGGGAAGCCGTCCCGCCGCATCCGGTTCCCGCGCGCCCGCGCGCGGAGAACGAGCGTGGCACACCTGCATCACCGGTGGCCGCGACACCATCATGACGTCGCCGGCGTGGCGAGAGGATTGAGCCTCGTCCGTGCCGGGAGGTCCCGCGGCCGATTCGCCGGAAGAGCGACGTCCTGCCGCCGGAAGGTCAGACTCCGGAAGGTCGGACCCTGGCGCAACCCTGCCCTAACGGTTAGCCATTCCCCAAGGGCATTGCTTAATCCTAAGGTCCGGCCTGCGGGCGACCCCGAAAGCGTTCACACTCGCTTCAGGCCGCTCCGCCAAAATCAAGTCTCGTTTCCGTGAGACGTGTCGGGATAGCAACACGGCGTCAGTCATACGCTCAAGCTCGTCCCGGCGTCTCGACATCGCCGTTCCACAGCCACACGATGCTGCCGTGGCCGAAGGTTTGCTGCACGGCACGCGACACGAGATCGCGCTGCAGCAACACGAGACCTGCGGCAGGGAAGGGGGTTTCCAAGGTGCTGAACGAAGTTCATCTGTCCGGTCGCCAGCGCGACGAGGCTTCGCGCGAGGCGCAGGCCGCCGAAGCGACGCGCTCCTGGATACCGCTCGCCGCGCCCGCCGCGCCGGCGGGCGACGAGGTCACGGTGATGCGCACCGCAATCCTGGCCAAGCTCGCCTATGCCCTGGGCAAGACGCCCGCGACGGCGCGCGACCGCGACTGGTTCGTCGCCACGGCTCTGGCCCTGCGCGACCGGGCGGTCGCCGCCAGTGCCATCTCGGCCGGGATCGTGCCCCCGAAGCGCGTGCATTACCTCTCCCTCGAATTCCTGATCGGCCGCCTGCTCTCCGACGCGATGGGCAATCTCGGCGTTGCCGAGACCGTGCGGGCGGCGCTCGCGGGCCTCGACGTCGATCTCGACGCGGTGGCGGGTGCCGAGCCTGATGCGGCGCTCGGCAATGGCGGCCTGGGGCGGCTGGCCGCATGCTTCATGGAGAGCATGGCGAGCCTGGCGATTCCCGCCTACGGCTACGGCATCCGCTACGATCACGGCCTGTTTCGGCAGGTGATCGAGGACGGGGTGCAGCGCGAGGTGCCGGAGACCTGGCTGTCCGAAGGCAACCCCTGGGAGTTCGAGCGGGCGGAGGCCGCCTGCGATGTCGGCTTCGGCGGCGACGTCGCCATGAGCGTCCAGCCCGACGGCACGCTGCGCCGGGTCTGGCGCCCGGCCGAGACCGTGCGCGCCGTGCCCTACGACACCCCGGTGATCGGCCGTGGCGCCAAGCACGTCAACGCCTTGCGCCTGTGGGCCGCCCGCGCGCCGGAGGCGATCGACCTCGCCCGCTTCAATGCCGGCGACCATGTCGGGGCGGTCGCCGAGCGCGCCCGGGCCGAGGCGATCTCGCGGGTGCTCTATCCGAGCGACGGCACGCCGGCCGGCCAGGAACTGCGCCTGCGCCAGGAGTTCTTCTTCACCTCGGCCTCGCTCCAGGACCTGGTGCGCCGTCACGTCGTCGAGCGCGGCGACTTGCGCTCGCTGCCCGACCACGCGGCGATCCAGCTCAACGACACCCACCCGGCCATCGCCGTGCCGGAGCTGATGCGCCTCCTCGTCGACGTGCACGGCATGGCCTGGGAGGATGCCTGGCACGTCACCACCCAGACGCTGGGCTACACCAACCACACCCTGATGCCGGAGGCCCTGGAGACCTGGCCGGTGGAGCTGATGGAGCGGCTGCTGCCGCGCCACATGCAGATCATCTACCTGATCAACTGGATGCACCTCGAGGAGGTGGCGAAGCACGGCAGCTCGCCCGAGCACCTCGCCGAGGTCTCGCTGATCGACGAGAGCCACGGCAAGCGCGTCCGCATGGGCCATCTCGCCTTCCTGGGCGCGCGCCGGGTCAACGGCGTCTCGGCGCTCCACACCGAGCTGATGCGCCAGACGGTGTTCGCGCCGCTCCACGCCCTCGACACCGACAAGATCGTCAACAAGACCAACGGCATCACCTTCCGGCGCTGGCTCCACAACGCCAATCCGGGGCTCACCGCGCTCGCCGTCGAGGCGGTCGGTGCGAAGGTTCTCGACGATCCGCGCCACCTCGAAGGGCTCGCCGCCTTCGCCGACGATGCCGCCTTCCAGGCGCGCTACGCGGCGGTGCGCCGGGAGCGCAAGGAGGCGCTCGCCCGCGTGGTCGAGGAGCGCGCCGGCATCACCCTCGATCCCGACGCCCTGTTCGACGTCCAGATCAAGCGCATCCACGAGTACAAGCGCCAGCTCCTCAACATCCTGGAGACGGTCGCGCTCTACCAGGCGATCAAGGCCGAGCCGCACCGGGACTGGACGCCCCGGGTCAAGCTCTTCGCCGGCAAGGCGGCGCCGAGCTACCATCAGGCCAAGCTGATCATCCGGCTCGCCAGCGACGTCGCCAAGCGCGTCAATGCCGATCCGGACGTGGCCGGGCGGCTGACCGTGGCCTTCGTGCCGAACTACTCGGTGAGCCTCGCCGAATCGATCATCCCGGCCGCCGACCTCTCGGAGCAGATCTCGACCGCCGGCCTGGAGGCCTCGGGCACCGGCAACATGAAGCTGGCGCTCAACGGCGCGCTGACCATCGGCACGCTCGACGGCGCCAATATCGAGATCAAGGACCATGTCGGTCCCGACAACATCTTCATCTTCGGCCTCGACGCCGCCGGCGTCCAGCGCACGCAGAGCCAGCCGGGCTACGCCGGACGGGCCATCGCGGCCTCGCCCCGCCTGCGGGCTGCCCTCGACATAATCGCCGCGGGCGGGTTCTCGCCGGGCGAGCCGGGCCGCTTCCGCCCGCTCGTCGACGAACTGACCCACGGCGACCGCTTCCTGCTCACCGCCGATTTCGACGATTACTGGCGGGCCCAGCGCGAGGTCGATGCGGCGTGGCGCAAGCCCAGGACCTGGTGGAAGTCGGCGATCCTCAACACGGCGCGGACCGCGTGGTTCTCGTCGGACCGGACCATGCGGGAATACGCCGAGGAGATCTGGCGGGTGCGGGTGGGCTGAAGCAGCCTGACCTGAGATGAACGCAAGAAGCCCCGCGGCGGGAGCCGCGGGGCTTCTTTGCGACCGTCCGGGCGAGCCGCAAAACCACGGCCTGCCTCGATCTTGCCCTGCCTGGAGCAAGCGCACAGTGCTGGACACGCGCCCGGCTGGGATAGGGGCATCCATGTGCCCTGCGAAGGCAACTCGGCCCCGGACTGTGTGGCGGCGGACACCGAGAGCCGACGAGGTCCACACGTGATACCGACAGCTCACGATGCACGGCCCCTTGGCGGCGATGTCGGCACAAGCTATGTACGTGATGGCGTACAGAGACCAGCCATGACCCATGTGAGCCTGACCGACTTTCGACAGAGCATCGCCGCCCATTTCGACAGGGTCGAGCGTGACCGGGAAGAGCTTGTCGTCACCCGCCAGGGTCACGAACCGCTGGTGTTGCTGCCACTCGCCGAGTTGGAGAGCCTCCGGGAGACCCTGCACCTGCTGGGCACGCCCGCCAACGCCCGGCGACTGATGCGGTCGATCGAGCAGCTCGACGCAGGTCAAACGATCGAGCGCGCGCTCATCGAACCCGATCAGCCCAAGGGGGCCGCCGGGGGATGAAGTTGACCTTCTCGGACGATGCCTGGAGCGATTATTTGTTCTGGCAGGGTGAGAACACGGCCACGCTGGAACGGATCAATGCTCTCATCAAGGAGATCAAACGCACCCCCTTCACGGGGACGGGCAAGCCCGAGCCTTTGAAGTTCAAGCTCAAGGGTTGGTGGTCGCGCCGGATCTCGGGGGAGCACCGACTCGTCTATCGCGTGAGTGGTTCCAGCTCGACCCATACCCTCGAGATCGCGCAATGTCGATGGCACTACGATGACTAGATCATTGTCCGACGATCCGATGGCCGTTTCGTCGGACGATGATCCAGGAAGCAACGGCGTCACGCCGCCGGAATATACTGATACGTCCAGGTCTCGCTCAGCGTCTCGTCCCCGCGGCGCAGGAAGAGCCGCAGTTCGACCGGCTCCGCGCCCGTGACCGCCAGGTCGAACTCGGCCCGCCAATGGCCCGGCACGTCGTCCGGCACCGCCTCGGTGCGGGCGAGGGGGAAGGCGCCGCGCGACGCGGTGAGCACCGGTTCCGGCTTCACCCCGGCGGGCAGGCGGCCGAGCGGCTCGCCCAGGAACTCGACCACGAACTTGCGCACGCCCTTCGGCCGGTCGGTGCCGGCCTGGCCGCCATTGCCCTCGCGGGTGGCGACGACGCGGGCGAGGTTGCTCGGATAGGGCTCGTCCGCGACCCAGTGCAGGCGATAGGCGAGATCGTGCGAGGACCCGGCGCGAGCGGGCGCAGCTGGCACCCACATCGCCACGACGTTGTCGTGGATCTCGTCGTCGGTGGCGTTCTCGACCAGCTGGACGCTGCCCTTGCCCCAATCACCCAGGGGCTCGACCCAGAGCGAGGGCCTGCGGTCGTAATAGACGCCGTCCTGGTAGTGGTCGAACAGGCGGTCGCGCTGCATCAGGCCGAAGCCGCGCGGGCGCTCGTCGGAGAAGGCCGAGACCATGGTGCGGGGCGGGTTGCGCAGCGGGCGCCAGATCCGCTCGCCGGTGCCGGTCCAGAGGGCGAGGCCGTCGGAATCGTGCACCTCCGGGCGCCAGTCCACGGCGGTGGGCTTGGCGGTCTCGGAGAACCAGTACATCGAGGTCAGCGGTGCCAGGCCGAAGCGGCCGACATCCTTGCGCAGGTGCAGGCTCGCCTCGATGTCCATCACCACCGACTTGGTGCGGCGCATCTTGAAGCGGTAGGCGCCGGCGGCCGAGGGCCCGTCGAGGAGCGCCAGCACCGTGACGGTGTCGGATTCCGCCGCCGGGGTCTCGAACCAGACATGGGTGAAGTCCGGGAATTCCTCCGGCCGGTCCGGCATCACGGTGTCGAGGGCAAGGCCCCTTGCCGAGAGGCCGTATTGGTAGAGTTCGCCGATCGCCCGGAAATACGAGGCGCCGAGGAAGGCGACCCAGTCGTTGCGGCGCCAGTCGAGGGGGCCGCCGCGGCGCTCCTGGAAGCGGAAGCCCGCAAAGCCCGGATTCGGCGGCAGCCGCCGGGCCGGCGAATCCGCCGGCATCTCGAAGGCGGCCGGGTCGTAGATGATCTCCCGCGCCTGATCCCCCTCGACCACGTGCATCCGCACCGGCTTCTGGAAGTAGCGGCCGAGATGGAAGAAGGTGACCGGAAAGGCGCTCGGGCCGTCGGCCCAGAGCGCGTGGTCAGGCTTGAATTTCAGCTTGCCGTGGGCGTCGTAGTCGATCGCCTGAAGCACGTCGCGGTCGGGGATGGCGGGCGCCGCGTAGGGCCGGCCGGCCATCTCCCGCGCCCGCGCCTTGAGGGCGTCGAAGCTGAAGACCTCCGGTTTCCCGAGAGGCAGCTCGGCGCTCAAAACTTGAGGGCCGGAACCGAGCAGGAGCGCGGCGCCGGCAAGCAGCGTGCGGCGGTCGATCATCGGCGGGCCCTTAGCGGATCGGCTCGATGCTGGTGGCCCGTTGCCACAGCTGGACCATGATGTAGAGGGCCAGCAGGCTGAACAGCCCCATCAGCACGTGGCCGACGGTGTCGCCGAGCTCGAAGATGCCGGCGAGCGCCCAGCCCGCCGCGATCGCCACCGCGAAGACCTCGACGCCGACCAGCACCATGATGCTGAGGATGGTGAGGAGGCTGCGGGGCTTGAGGGATCGTGATGCGGGCACGCGGCCTGACCCTTGGTTGATGTGTGGCGGGGCGACGGGCGAGCGAAGCGCCTATCGTTTCATGGCTCCGGGGACTAGCCTGAACCGCAGGCACCGCGCAACCGCGCGGGACCCGCCTCGCCAACTCGTCACGTCGCCGTAAACCCAGAGTCATCCGAAGCCCCGATGCCCGAGACCCCCGTCTTCTCCCGCGCCGCCTGTGCGGCTCCCCACCACCTCGCGGCCGAGGCCGGACGGGCGATCCTCCAGGAGGGCGGCAACGCCGTCGAGGCGATGCTCGCCATGGCGGCGACCATCGCGGTGGTCTATCCGCACATGAACGGGCTTGGCGGCGACGGCTTCTGGCTGATCCGCGGCCCGAACGGCGTGGTGCGGGCGATCGAGGCCTGCGGGCCGGCCGGCAGCCTCGCGACGATCCGGCGCTACCGCGACAAGGACTACGAGACGATCCCCGAGCGGGGGCCCGACGCGGCCCTGACGGTCGCCGGCGCGGTCGGCGGCTGGGCGCTCGCCCGCGGGATCGCCCGCGACCTCGGCGGACGCCTGCCCCTCGACCTGCTGCTCTCAGATGCCGTCCGGCACGCCCGCGAGGGGGTGGCGGTGTCTCCCTCCGAGGCGCGCTACGTGCCGAAGGAACTCGACACGCTCCACGACCAGCCGGGCTTCAAGGAAACCTTCCTGATCGACGGCCAGATCCCGAAGGCCGGGACCCTGCGCAAGCTGCCGGCGCTCGCCGCCACCCTCGACCAGCTCGGCCATGCCGGGCTGGAGGATTTTTATCGCGGCGATATCGGCCGCGAGATCGCCGCCGACCTGGAACGGGCCGGCAGCCCGGTCATCCGCACCGACATCGAGCGCTACCGGGCGGTGTCGCGGGCGCCGCTGTTGCTCAAGCTGTCGGGCGGGACGGTCTACAATTGCCCGCCGCCGAGCCAGGGCCTCGCCGCACTCCTGATCCTCGGTCTCTACGAGCGTCTGGGCACCATCCGCCCCGAGACGGCGGCGCATTATCACGGCCTGATCGAGGCGACGAAGCGGGCCTTCCGGATCCGCGACGCGGTGGTGACCGATTACGACCGCCTGCGCCACGACCCCGCGAGTTTCCTGGCGCCGGAGCGGCTGGCGGCGGAGGCCGCGGCGATCCGCATGGACCGGGCCTCGCCTTATCCGGTCCGCCCGGTCGGCGACGGCGACACGGTGTGGATGGGGGCGATCGACCAGAACGGCGTCGCGGTGTCCTACATCCAGTCGGTCTACTGGGAGTTCGGCTCGGGCGTCGTCCTGCCGCGCACCGGCCTCACCTGGCAGAATCGCGGCGTCGCTTTCTCCCTCGATCCGCAGGCGGTCAATCCGCTGGAGCCGGGACGGCGGCCGTTCCACACCCTCAACCCGGCCATGGCCGTGCTGGCCGACGGGCGGGTGCTCTCCTACGGCAGCATGGGTGGCGACGGGCAGCCGCAATTCCAGGCTCAGGTCTTCACCCGCTATGCAACGTATGGGATGGGCGTCGCCGAGGCGGTGGATGCCCCGCGCTTCCTGTTCGGCCGCACCTGGGGCGCCAACTCGATGACCGTGAAGGTCGAGGACCGGTTCGACTCCGCCTGCATCGCGGCCTTGTCGCGGATGGGGCACGAGGTCGAGGAGCTGGGCGGCTCGTACATCGACTCGCTGGGCCATGCCGGCCTCTTGGTGCGCCATCCCGGCAACGGGCGGATCGAGGCGACGCATGATCCGCGGTCGGATGGGGGAGCGGCGGGTTTGTGAGCTACCGAGCCCGACCGGTCACAGCTTCGGCGGACCGTCGTCCTGCCGATGACGCCGGATCAGAACGGGTAGGCGGTGATGAGCCGTCCAACGGAATCCGACGGAAGGACTTGCCACACGGATGTCACGCGCCCGGTCAGACCTGTCGGCGACTCGATCGGCCCTCCGAATAGGAAGCGCACGTCGTAGATGGTGACTTTTGGTGGTTGGGAGACACTGCTCGGCAGTGTCGGATGCGCCAGAAGCGCTGCTGCCAGCAGGTTGGGCTCAAACGGATCAAAACCGCAGTTGATGAAATATCGAGCTTTCGGCCCACCATTCGGATGGGACAATTTCGGAAGGTAACCAGATATCTTGAGGGTATCGATTGCGAATCTAATGGGTGGCACTGGGTGCAAGGTCTGCACGCGTTGCCCCCGGTATCAGCTCCAGCTTCGCCAGCTCGACGGTCGCGAGGACCGGGATCGGATGGCCGTTCTCTGAAAATCTCTGATTCTCGGACTCGACCAGATACGCTGCACCGTCGCCGAGAATCGATAGCACCGTCCCGCACGAACCTTCGCGAATGGTTTCTGCCTTATCGCCTTTCACATTCGTGCGAACCACGACTTGGTCGAGTTCGTGGATGGACGCGGATGCGACCGGAAGCCAGGTATAGGCGAGGTGCATTGTCACGGCGCCGCCCACAGGATTTGAGGACCATCAGGCGTGGGGGTCGTCCGCACGTCGCGTCACGGGCAAGAGGCACGCGCGCCATCATCTGCCAGGATTGTCGAACCCAATCGTCGTCACGGGTTCCCCAAGTGTATCCCCAACATGCGGAGGGCCCGGCACCTCCCGGCGCCAAGCCCTCCGCTCTCCTCCATCAGCCCGCCTCAGCGCGGCGCGCGCTTGGCCAGGATCCGCTGCAACGTCCGCCGGTGCATGTTCAACCGGCGCGCCGTCTCCGAGACGTTGCGGCCGCACAGCTCGTAGACCCGCTGGATGTGCTCCCAGCGCACCCGGTCGGCCGACATCGGGTTCTCGGGCGGGTCGGCCCGCTCGCCGGGCTCGGCCATCAGGGTGCCGTGGATCTCGTCGGCGTCGGCGGGCTTTGCCAGGTAGTCGAAGGCGCCGAGCTTCACCGCGGTGACGGCGGTGGCGATGTTGCCGTAACCGGTGAGGATCACGCCGCGGGCCTCCGGCCGGCGCTCCTTCAGCCGGGCGATCACGTCGAGGCCGTTGCCGTCGCCGAGCCGCATGTCGATGACGGCGAAGGCCGGCGGCTTCGCGTCCACCGCCGAAACGCCCTCGGCCACGCTCTCCGCGACGTGGACCTGGTAGCCGCGGGCCTCCATGGCCCGGGCGAGGCGGGTCGAGAACGGCTTGTCGTCGTCCACGATCAGCAGGCTGCGGTCGGCATGGTTGAGGAGGGCGTCGCCCTCCGGGATGGTGCCGGCCGGGGCCTCCGGGCTTAACGTTCCGTATTGCGTCATCCGGCGACGCTCCTTGCGAAGTTCAATCAGTCTATTGAGAGAACTATATAGGAACGTCGCGAGCCTGCGTCAGGGGTGCGGCATCCCCCGTACCCGTGTTTCGACCGCCTTTGGCCTCCCTCTCGAAAACGTGACGAGGCCAGGCGATCCGCACCACCGCGCCGGTCGAGGGATCGACCGCGTTGGCGAGGGTCAGCTGCGCGCCGGAGCGCTCGATGAGCGTCTTGGCGATGAAGAGGCCGAGGCCGAGGCCGGTGCCGCCCTCCTGGGCGGCACTGCGGGTGCTGACATAGGGCTCGCCGACCCGCAGCAGCACGTCGGGGGCGAAACCCGGCCCGTCGTCGCGGATCTCCAGCGAGACCCGGTCCGGGCTCCAGCGCGCCTCGATCGCCACGCAGCTTTCCGCGAAGTCGACCGCGTTGTCGACGATATTGGCGAGCCCGAACATCACGCCCGGGTTGCGCCGGCAGGCCGGCTCCGGCCCGTCGCCCTTCGTCGTCACGTCGAGCACGATGCCGAGCGCGCGCTGCGGCGCCACCAGTTCCTCGACGAGGTGGCTCAAGGAAATGGTCTCGATGAAGCCGCCCTGGTCGGCATCGAGGGATGTGAGCTTGGCGAGGATGCCGCGGCAGCGCTCGACCTGGTCGCGCAGCAGCGCCAGGTCCTCGGCGACGCTCGGGGAGGCCGTCGGCCCGAGCTGCCGGTCGAGTTCCTTGGCCACCACCGTGATGGTGGCGAGCGGCGTGCCGAGCTCGTGGGCGGCCGCCGCCGCCAGCCCGTCGAGCTGCGACAGGTGCTGCTCGCGGGCGAGCACCAGCTCGGTGGCGGCCAGCGCCTGGGCGAGCTGGCGCGCCTCCTCGGCGACGCGCCAAGCGTAAACTCCCGTAAAGGCGGTTCCGAGCAGGATCGCGGTCCAGACGCCCGACACGTACAGGAACGGCAGTTCGAGCGTCTCTCCGGCGAACCACGGCAGCGGCCGGTAGACCAGGGCGAGGAGCGTCGAGAGGCCGACCGCCAGGAGCCCAAGCGCCAGGGTCCGGGCCGGGGGCAGGGCGGTGGCGGAGATCAGCACGGGGGCGAGGAACAGCAGGGCGAAGGGGTTCTGGAGGCCGCCGGTGAGGAAGAGGAGGGCGGCGAGCTGGATGATGTCGAAGGCGAGCAGCAGCACCGCGGCGTCGTCGCTGAGCCGGTGACTGGCCGGGTAGCGGATCCGCAGGGTGAGGTTGAGCCAGGACGAGGCCGCGATGACGAGGAAGCACCAGCCGAAGGGCAGGGGCAGGCCGAGCCCGAGATGGGCGCCGGCCACCGCCGCGCCCTGGCCCGCCACCGCGAGCCAGCGAAGCCGCACCAGGGTGTCGAGGCGCAGGTGGCGGGCATCGCGCACCAGATCGGTCTGCAAGGTTTCGAACATGCTCGAAACCATAGTGCGCGCCCGCCCGCCGGCCAGGGCGCGGAGCCGGAAACCCTTCGCGCTCCAGTGCGTTGCCTTCGACGGTGAAGGAGCCGGTTCAGGATCGGCGCATGGCGGATCCGGGCTGCATGCCGCACCGCACAAGGCACACGTGGGAGTTGAGGTAAAAAGGACACGGTTCCACCTTTTGACACCTTGGATTTCCGTAAGTGTTGCCCTTCAATATCGGACCTCTATTGTCCTGGCTCCCAATCGGGACAGGCGTCTCCCGGCGGGCGGTGCGCGCGCCCCTGGGTCAATCGTGGACGGTGGCGTCATGGATCTCTCGTATTTCTGGTATGAAGCCGCGCACTGGATGTTGACGCCTGCCCGAGCGGCCGCCGACGCCACGCAGCTCGTGTTCAAGAATCCCGTCAACCCGATCACCTACACGCCCTACGGCCGGACCGTGTCGGCGGCCTGCGAGATGTTCGAGCGCACGACGCGGCGCTACGGCAAGCCGGCCTTCAACCTGCCCCGCACGGTGGTCGAGGGCATGGTGACGGACGTGACCGAGCGGGTCGTGTGGTCGAAGCCGTTCTGCCAGGTGATCAAGTTCGACCGCGCCCTGAAGCGCCCGACGACCCAGGCCCAGCCGAAGGTGCTGGTGGTGGCGCCGATGTCGGGCCACTACGCGACCCTGCTGCGCGGCACCGTCGAGGCGATGCTGCCCGCCCACGAGGTGATGATCACCGACTGGATCGATGCCCGCATGGTGCCGCTCGAGGCCGGCCGCTTCGACCTCGACGATTACATCGACTACCTGATCGAGATGTTCCAGGCCCTGGGGCCGGACCTGCACGTGATCGCGGTGTGCCAGCCCTCGGTGCCGGTCTTCGCCGCCGTCGCCCGGATGGAGGCCGAGGGCATGCCGGGCGTGCCGACCTCGATGACCCTGATGGGCGGCCCGATCGACACCCGCCGCTCGCCCACCGCCGTGAACTGCCTCGCCGCCGAGCGCGGCTCGGACTGGTTCAAGCGCAACTGCATCACCGTGGTGCCCCCGGGCTATCCCGGCACCTGGCGCGAGGTCTATCCGGGCTTCTTCCAGCTCTCCGGCTTCATGGGCATGAACCTCGACCGTCACCTGACGGCGCATTGGGACATGTTCAAGCACCTGGTGCGCGACGACGGCGACTCGGCCGAGAAGCATCGCGAGTTCTACGACGAGTACCTGTCGGTGATGGACCTGACGGCGGAGTTCTACCTCCAGACCGTCAACACCGTCTTCGTCGAGCACGCCCTGCCGAAGGGCACGATGCGCCACCGCGACAAGCCGGTCGATCCGACCGCGATCCGCCACTGCGCCATCATGGCGGTGGAGGGCGAGAAGGACGACATCTCCGGCGTCGGCCAGACGCTCGCGGCCCTCGACCTGACGCCGAACCTGGGCGCAGAGCGCAAGCTCTACCACCTGCAGCAGGGTGTCGGCCATTACGGCGTATTCAACGGCTCGCGCTTCCGGGCCAATATCGCGCCGCGCATTTCCGCCTTCATGCACGAGATGCAGGGCACGCAGGCCCTCGCCGACTTGCGCGAGGCCTCCTGATCCTCCCCGTCCGGCGCCGCCTCGGCGGCGCCGGCCCTCTGCCATCACCCCTTTCACCATGACGACGTCGCCGATGCGTCGCCTGCGCGCCTGGTTCGCAGGCTTCCTCGGCCTCGCGCGGCGAACCGGGACGCTGACAGGCTCCGGGTCTCCCGGGTACAAGGGTGGCATGCGAGTCGCGCTCCTTCGCCGTTCGGCGCCCGAACCCACCCACGTCACCGTCATCCACGCCGGCACCTGCTACCCGGTCACCGTGCGCCGCCGCGCGGCGGCGCGGCGCATAACCCTGCGGGTGTCGAGCGCCACCGGCGAGATCGTGCTCACGCTGCCGGAGCGCACCGACCTCGCCGCCGCGCAACGCTTCGCCGATTCGCACGGTGCCTGGATCGCCACCCGGGTGGCGAAGCTTCCGGAACGCATCGCCTTCGTACCGGGCGCGACGGTGCCGCTGCGCGGCGTACCCCACCGCATCCTGCATTGGTCGACCACCTCCGGTGCGACCTTGGCCACGACGGAGCCGGACGGCACGCCGGTGATCGCGGTCTCCTGCGGCCTGCCCCACGTGGCGCGCCGGGTGCGGGACTTCCTGGAGGCCGAGGCGCGTCGCGACCTCGGCGAAGCGGTGGCGCGTCATGCCGGGGCGCTCGGCCGGACGCCGAAGCGCCTGACCGTGCGCGACACCCGCAGCCGCTGGGGCTCGTGCTCCGCCGCCGGCCACCTGAATTTTTCCTGGCGCCTCATCATGGCGCCACCGACGGTGCTCGACTATCTGGCCGCGCACGAGGTCGCGCACCTCGCCGAGATGAACCACTCGGACCGGTTCTGGCGCGTCGTGAAAAAACTCTCCCCGGGCTACGACGAGCCCGAGACCTGGCTGAAGCGGCACGGCACGGAGTTGCACCGCTACGGTTGATCGGGCCGAGAGCCTGTTTCGATGGGCCCTGCAAAATCTCAAACCCTCCGGGTCATTCCGGAGCCGCGAAGCGGAGCCCGGAATGACCCGGAGGGTGTTCATTCTGTCGTGATCAAAACAGTTCTGCCGCTCAGCCCTTGGTGCGCACCACCACCACACGCTCCGCCGGCCAGGCCGGGCGCGGATCGACGTGGCCGGGATTGAGGGTGCGGGGCGCGATGCTGTCGCAATTCTCGCGCTGACGCAGGATGACCTCGCCGTTCTCGCCCCGGCGCCGGATGATCCCGCCGTCGCGGCAGAACCCGGCAATCTCGGCCGAGCGCGAGGCCCGGCGCCCGCGCGGGTTGCGGGGCACCGGCGGGTGCTCGATCGTCAGCGTCGCATCCCGATTGAGCGAGCGCTCGACATAGGTGGTCTCGCCGATCGGCAGCGACTGGGCTTCGGCATATCCGGCGGCCAGGACCAGGAAGGCGAGGGAGGTGGCGGCGAGTCTCATGGTCGTCGGTTCTCGGGCGGCTCTCGCGAGCGGGGCGGGGCTGATCCGGGTCGGTCGATCCGATATGAACCGTAAAACCATGCGCAACCACTAACGGCATACGGCCCCGGACGCGGCCCGGCTCGATCATCAAGCTAAGCCGGTTCGGCGGCACGGGTTCCCGATCACGGGAGGGCGCCTCGGCTTGACAGCATCCCGGCCCCGTGGTCGGAACGCCCCCGGGCCGGCGGATGGCCGGGGCAGCGGAGCGGTGAACGGCGTGGGAGACAGATTGCGACGGATCGGACGCCGGGTGCGGGCCGCCGCCCTCGGACTCGGACTCGCTCTCGGACTGCCGGCCGGTGCCGCCCTGGCGCAGGGCGCGGTCAAGCAGACCTTCGACGACTGGCAGCTGCGCTGCGAGACGCCCGCCGGCGCCAAGGCCGAGCAATGCGCCCTGGTGCAGTACGTCGCCGCCGAGGACCGGCCGAACCTGTCCCTGGTGGTGATCGTGCTGAAGACCGCCGACAACCGCGGCACCCTGCTGCGGGTGGTGGCGCCGCTCGGCGTGCTCCTGCCCTCCGGCCTCGGCCTGAAGGTCGACCAGGCGGAGATCGGCCGCACCTCGTTCGTGCGCTGCCTCTCCACCGGCTGCGTCGCCGAGGTGGTGATGGACGACAAGCTCATCAACCAGCTCAAGAGCGGCCAGCAGGCCACCTTCATCGTCTTCCAGACGCCCGAGGAAGGAGTGGGCATTCCACTGTCCCTCAAGGGGTTCAAGGAAGGCTTCGACAGCCTGAAGTGATCGACGATCGGGAGAGGATTGTGACGGCTCGTTGTCTCCGCGGCCTCGCCACCCTGGGCCTCGCCCTGATGGCGGGCGTGCTCGCCGCCCCGGCGCAGGCGCAGAATGCGGCGCCGCCGGACGAGGGCAACCCCTTCGTCAACATCTTCAAGTACGGCGGCACCACCAAGCCGCCCGAGGCGCCGCCCAGCCCCGACGACGTCTACTGCCCGATCATCGACGTGGCCGAGGGCGGTTCCTCGCTGCAGACCATGGCGGGCGGCACGGTGCGGACGCAGATTCGCCTCGGCCAGCTCAGCCGCTCCTGCCAGCCCGGGCCGAACGGCGGCACGATCGTCTCCATCGGCGTGCAGGGCATGGTCCTGCTCGGGCCCGGCGGCGCGCCCGGCCGCTTCAACGCTCCCGTGACCGTCACGGTGAAGAACGGCACCCAGATCATCGCCCGGCGCAGCCGCCAGGGCTCCGCGACGATCCCCGCGGGCCAGGCCAGCGGCAGCTTCACGGTGGTGGAGGACGGGATCTCCGTCCCGGCCAACCTCGCGCGCGACTTCGAGATCGAGGTCGGCCTAGGCAGCTCGCCGAAACCCGGGCGGGCGCCCCGGCGCAAGCCCGCTGCCTCAGCCCCGGCCGACGGTTGACCGCCCGGGTGGCGAACTGGCGCCTCGCCCCCCGCCCGGACGATCCGGATTTTTCCCGCGCCCTGGTCTTCGAGCGGCCGACGGCCGGCCGCTGGCTCGCCCTCGATTATGCCCTCGACCGCTTCGCCGCGCCCGTGCGCCCGCTTCTGCGCTTCTCGCGATCCGACGGCACGCACGAGGATGCGCTGCTGCCCGGCCCGGTGCTCGGGCGCGCTTCCTGGCTCGGGCCGGTGCCGCCCGGCACCGCGGACATCCTGCTCGCCGCCCCAGTGGAAGGGTTCCGGATCGAGGCGGCGCGGCTCCTCTCCCGGGCGGCCGTGCTGGCGATCGGAGCCCGCCGCCGGCCGGACAAGCTGCCGGTCGCGCTCTATCAATGGCTGCGCCGCGACGCGCGCCGCCTGCGCAACACCCTGCGCATCGCCGCCTGCGTAAGGCCGCTTGCGCAATACCCGGCCTGGAAGGCCGAGCATGCCCGGCCCTTCGAGCCCGCCTTCGACCGGGTGCCGCCTGGGCTGCCGGGCCTCGGCCTGATCCTGGAGGCGGGGCCGGGGGACGAGGAGGCGGTCCGGCGCACCCTCGCGACCCTGCTGGCGCAGGGCCACCGCGACTGGCGCCTCGCTCTGCACTGGCAGGGCCCGCCGCCCGCCGCCCTCCCCGGCGATCCGCGGATCTCCACCGACGCCCTGCCGGAGGGAGCGGCGATCGGGTTCCTGCGTCCCGGCGATGCCCTCGCGCCCGATGCGCTCGCCCATCTCGCCGCCGCCTTCGCCGGGCCGGAGCCCGCCGACCTCGCCCATGCCGACAGCGAGGCCGACACGCCCGAGGGCCTGCGCCCGCATCTCAAGCCGGGCTGGAGCCCGGACCTCGCCCTGACCACGCTCTATCCCGGGCGGCCGCTCCTGGTGGCGGCGGGACTCGTCGCGCGCAGCGGCTGGGCGCCGGGGCAGGGCGCGCGCGCGCTCCTCCTCGCCGCGACCCTGGCGGGGCCGGAGCGCGTCCGGCGCATCCCCCGCATCCTCTGCCGCACCGCGCCCGAGGTGCCGGATCGCGACGGCCACGCCGCCGACCTGTCGTGGGCCCTGCGCCGAGCCGGCTCGCCCGCGGCGATGGTGCGGACCGGCGACATCCTCGATCTCGACTGGCCGCTGCCCGACCCGCCGCCCCCGGTCTCGATCATCGTCCCGACCCGCGACCGGCCGGAATTGCTGCGCGTCGCGGTGAAGGGCGTGCTGCACGACACCGCCTTTCCGAATCTCGAACTCGTCATCGTCGATAACGGCTCGACCGATCCGGCGGTCGCCGCCCTCTACGCCGAATGGGACGCCGATCCGCGGGTGCGCCGCCTCGACCGGCCGGGTCCGTTCAACTTCTCGCGCCTCGTCAATGACGGTGCGAGCGCGAGCCGCGGCGAGGTCCTGGTGCTCCTCAACAACGACGTCGAGGTGCTGCACCCGGACTGGCTCTCCGCGATGGTGCGTCAGGCCGTCCGGCCGGAGGTCGGCGCGGTCGGAGCGAAGCTCCTGTTCGGAAACGGCCGGATCCAGCATGCCGGGGTCGTGGTCGGGCTCGGCGGCCGGGCCGGGCACATCCTGCGCAACCGCCCCGCCGACACGCCGGGCCATCTCGGCCGGCTCACCGTCGCGCACGAGGTCGCGGGAGTCACTGCCGCTTGCCTGGCGGTGGCGCGGCACAAGTTCGAGGCGGTCGGCGGGCTCGATGCCGAGGCGTTTCCGGTCGATTTCAACGACATCGACCTCTGCCTGCGGCTTTCCGCCCGGGGCTGGCGATCGGTCTGGACCCCGAGGGCCGTGCTCGCGCACCACGAATCGGTCAGCCGAGGGCCCAGCGTCGGCGCGGCCCGGGCCCGGTTCGAAGCGGAAGGCGAGCGTTTCGCCGCGCGCTGGCGCCCGGTGATCCGGGACGACCCGTATTACCACCCGGCCTTCTCGGTCACGACCTTCGGGGAGGAGCTGGAATGAGGCTGCCGCCTCACCCGGCCTTCGACATCCTGCGCTTCGCGGACCGACAGCCCGGGCCCGCCCGGCGCTGGCTCGCCCGGCTTCTTTGGGCTCTGACGCGCCCGGGCGAGGCCTGGGACGTCGCCCGGGCGCTCCTCGCGGGCAAGCGGGTACGGGCCCGCGACCGCGCCGCGATCCTGTGGGGCGCCCGCCACGCCTTCCGGCCGCCGCCGCTCCCGGCGGGCGAGGCCGGGGCGGTGCCGGGCTTACGCGTCGCCACCCCGGCCGAGATCCTGTCGGGCGCCGCCGCCCCGGCCGCCCTCGTCGTGCTGACGGCGCCGGGCCACCGGCTCGTGCCGGGCGCCCTCGACGCCATCGCCGCGGCATTCACGGCCGATCCCGGCCTCGGCGCCCTCTACGGCGACGCCGTGGTGCTCGGAGGCAGGGGCGAGCCGCGGCTGCCGGTCCTGCGGCCGGCCTTCGACCCCGACTACCTGCTCGCCGCCGACCCGATCGGCCCGGTGGTCGCTGTCCGCCGGCCGGTGCTGGACCGGCTCGGGCTCGATCCCGCCTTGCCGGGCGCCGAGGTCGCCGACCTGCTGCTGCGGCTCGCGGCCGAAAACCCGCAGGCGATCCGCCATCTGCCGCGCCTGCTCTCGACCTGGTCGCCCTTCGCGGCCACGCCACCCGAGGGCTGGGCCCGATCGCGCCGGACGCTCGCCGAGCGGCACCTCGCGGGGGCCGGCCACGTCGAGGCGAGGGGCGGGATCCAGGCCCTGCGCCGCGACCTGCCCACGCCGCCGCTCGCCAGCCTCATCATCCCGACCCGCGACCGGGTCGAGCTGCTGCAGGCCTGCATCGAGAGCATCCGGGCCCAGACCGACTGGCCGGCCCTCGAGATCATCGTCTGCGACAACGACAGCCGCCATCCGCGCACGCTCGCCTATTTCCGGCGCCTGGAGGGGGAGGGCGTGCGGGTGCTGCCCTGCCCCGGCCCGTTCAACTTCGCCGCGATGAACAACCGGGCCGCCGACGAGGCGCGCGGCGGGCTCCTGGTCTTCGTCAACAACGACGTGGTGGCCCACCGGCCCGACTGGCTGCGGCGGATGGCCGAGGAGGCCCTGCGACCGGAGATCGGCGCGGTCGGCGCGAAGCTCCTCGACGTGCGCGAGCGCATCCAGCATTGCGGCATCGTGCTCGGCACCGGCGGCCTCGTCACCCACGCCCACCGCCACTTCCCCGGCACGGCGCCGGGCTATCTCGCCTCCTTGCGGGCGACGCACCGGGTCTCGGCGGTGACGGCGGCCTGCCTGGCGGTGGAGGCCGACAAATTCCGGGCGGTCGCCGGGTTCGACGAGACCACCTTCGCGGTCGATTTCAACGACGTCGATCTCTGCCTGCGCCTGGAGGCGGCGGGGTACCGGACCCTGGTGGTGCCGGGCGCCGTGCTCTATCACCACGAGGCGGCGAGCCGGCGCTGGAATCCGGAGGCCCGCAGCCGCCACGAAGCCGAGGTGGCGGCGTTGCGGGCGCGGTGGGGCGCGCGGCTCGATGCCGATCCCTGGTACCATCCCGGCTTCGATCCGCGGGTGGGGACGTATGTGCGGCTCAGGGCCTGGGAGGCGGCAGCTTTGCGCTGAGGCTCTACCCCCGTGAGGTTATACCTGATTTCAGAAAGTCGCGGGATCCCCTCTCCCGAGTGGGAGAGGGGTAGGAGGTGAGGGTGACACGCTGCCGAGTGAAGCACTGACCGTTCCGCTGCCAGCACCACGCTCAGCGCTTTACACTGAAGCGCGCCACCCTCACCCCTAACCCCTCTCCCACGCGGGAGAGGGGGATGCGCTCTATTTTGTGATACCTCTGGTTTTACGACTCCAGCCTTTGAAACGACGACGGGGCCGCCCCCTCCCGGAAGCGGCCCCGCCCTCGATCCCAATCCGGCGTCAGCCGGCCTTGCGTCACTGCACCAGGCGCGGTCCGCCGGTCTGCACCTTCTCGTTCTCGCCCAGGATGCCGAGGCGGCGGGCCACCTCGGTATAGGCCTCGATCAGGCCGCCGAGATCCTTGCGGAAGCGGTCCTTGTCGAGCTTGTCCTGGCTCTTGATGTCCCAGAGGCGGCAGGAATCCGGAGAGATTTCGTCGGCGACGACGATGCGCATCATGTCGCCTTCCCAGAGCCGGCCGGTCTCCATCTTGAAGTCGACGAGGCGGATGCCGACGCCGAGGAAGAGACCCGACATGAAGTCGTTGACCCGGATGGCCAGCGCCATGATGTCGTCGATCTCCTGCGGCGTCGCCCAGCCGAAGGCGGTGATGTGCTCCTCCGACACCATCGGGTCGTTGAGCTGGTCGTTCTTGTAGTAGAACTCGATGATCGAGCGCGGGAGCTGGGTGCCCTCTTCGAGGCCCAGCCGCGTTGCCAGCGAGCCCGCCGCCACGTTGCGCACCACCACCTCGAGCGGGATGATCTCGACCTCGCGGATCAGCTGCTCGCGCATGTTCAGCCGGCGGATGAAGTGCGTCGGCACGCCGATGTCGTTGAGGTGCTGGAACACGAATTCGGAGATCCGGTTGTTCAGCACGCCCTTGCCGTCGATCACCTCGTGCTTCTTGGCGTTGAAGGCGGTCGCGTCGTCCTTGAAATGCTGGATGAGCGTGCCGGGCTCGGGACCCTCGTAGAGGACCTTCGCCTTGCCCTCGTAGATGCGACGGCGGCGGTTCATAGGCGTGTACCGTGGTTTGAGGAAGTCCATGGGGCCGAGGCTCCTGACGACGTGTGGGACCCGCGGCGCGGCGACCTCTGAGGTAAGGAGGTCGGGCCGGGGGACGCGTCGCTCCGGGCGTCCCGGCGGCCGGGGGCAAATTACCCGAACCGCGAAGGCAGCACAACGCGTTAGCCTGTGCGCCGGGGAGAGCCCGGACGCCGCTGCGATGGATTGCGGTCGTTGGTCGCGCCCATATGCTCATCGAGTGACGAAGTTGCAAGCGTGGCGGGAAGGGGCGGCATGTCGCGGACGGGGGCTTGCGTGCCTCGACGGAGGCCTCCGGCCTGACCTAAGCTCCGGGTACGAGCCGCACGGGAACCGGCGGCCGATCCGGGAGGGATCACGATGGCGGAACGAGCGATGGCGGAACGGGGCGGCGCGGTGGCGGCGCTGGCGGCACGGTTCCGCGAGGGCAAGCCGCTGATCACCGCCTGGTGCGGCATTCCCGAGCCCTCGGTCGCGGGGCTGCTCGCCGCCGAGGCGTTCGACACCGTGACGCTCGACATGCAGCACGGCGCCCACGACTTCGACAGCATCAGCCGAACCGTCGCGCTGGTCGCGGCCCGCGGCAAGCCGACCCTGGCGCGGGTCCCGGTCGGCGGCTTCGCTACCGTGTCGCGCCTGCTCGATGCCGGTATCTCCGGGATCATCGCCCCGATGGTCAACACCGTGGAGGATGCGAAGCGCTTCGCGGCCATGGCCAAGTACCCGCCCCTCGGCGAGCGCAGCTGGGGCCCGGCCCCGGCCCTGATGCTGTCGGGCCTTTCCCCTGAGACCTACCTCAAGGAGGCCAACGGCTTCTGCCAGACGCTGGCGATGATCGAGACCAAGGAGGCGCTCGCCGCCCTCGACGACATCCTCGCGGTGGACGGGATCGACGGCATCTTCATCGGCCCCTCCGACCTCTCGATCGCGCTGTCGAACGGCGCCGGCCTCGACCCCGACGGCGCGGCGGTGCGCGACGCGCTCAAGCACGCCATGGCGCGCACCCGGGCGGCGGGCAAGCGGATCGGCATCTACTCCCTGTCCGGCCCGCGCACCCGAGAGCTGATCGCCGAGGGCTTCGACCTGATCGCGCTCTCGGGCGACGGCGCCCTGCTGCGGGCCGGTGCTGCGGCGGCGCTGAAGGAGGCGCGGGGCTAAACGCGCCGCGCCGCCCGGGCGAAGCCCGCGGCGAGGAAGTGCCCGGCATGGTGCAGGGCGCCGTCGTCGATGCCGTGGCCGATCCCGGCGGAGAGATGCCACTCCGCCGGCACGTCGGCCGCCGCCAGGGCTTCCGCGGAGAGGAACATCGCGTCGACCGGAATCACCTCGTCCTGGTCGCCATGGGCGAGGAGGACCGGCGGCACCGCCCGGACCTGCGGCTTCAGGCTCTCGGGCCCCTGGCCCTCCTCCATCACCAGCATGCCGGACAGGCCGACGACCGCCGCCACCGGGGCGGGCCTGCGCAAGGCGACGTGCAGGGCCATCATGCAGCCCTGGCTGAACCCCACCAGCGCCAATTGGTGCGGCCCCAACCCCAGGGCCTCGAGCTCAGCATCGAGGAAGGCATCCAGCGTCGGGCCGGCCCGGTTCACCCCGCGCCAGCGCTCGTGCGGATCGCGGAAGGTGAGGGAGAACCATTGCCGGCCGAAACCCTGGATGCAGGGCTCGGGCGCGTGCGGCGCCACGAAGGCGGCGTCGGGCAGGAGCGGCTGCCATTCCTGGGCGAGGTCGATCAGGTCGTTACCGTCGGCGCCGAAGCCGTGCAGCAGGACGACGAGCTGGCGCGGCTTCGCCCCCGAGCGGGGCATCAGGCGCGGGCCGGTGAGGATCGGCATCGGGTCGGGCTCCATGCGGCTCAGGACGGAAGGGGCGCGCCGTCGCGCGATCTACGAGGGAAGGGGCGCGCCGTCGCGCGCTTTCGCCACCCGGTAATAGGACCACAGCACCTTGGCGGCGACCCCGCGCCAGGGCCGCCACGCCTCGGCCCGGGCTATGAGGGCCGCAGGGTTCGGCCGGGTCTCCAGGCCGTCGGCGAGGCGCGCCGCTTCCTGAAGGGCGAGATCCCCGGCGGGGAACGCGTCGGGATGGCCGAGGCAGAACAGCAGGTAGACATCCGCCGTCCAGGGCCCGATGCCGTGCACCGCCACCATCAGTCGGTGGGCCTCGTCGGCCGAACGCGCGTGCAGGGTATCGAGGGGCAGGGCGCCACCGATGACCGCCTCCGCCGCCGCCCTCAAGGTGCGGATCTTCGGCGCCGACAGGCCGGCCCCGCGCAACATCTCGTCCGGCGCCTCCGTCAGGGTCTCGGCGGTGAGGTCCGGCAGGCCGGCGGTCAGCCGGCCCCAGATCGCCGAGGCAGCGGCGGTCGAGATCTGCTGTCCCACCACGATGCCGGCGAGCCCCTCGAAGCCGGGCGCGCGCTTGCGCAAGACCGGTTGCGCGCCTTGCGCCACCAGCCGCGCCATCACCGGATCGCGCGCCGCCAGCGCCGCCGTCCCCTCGCGCAGGGCGGCCTCGGAATCGAGCAGCGGGCCGGTGACGCCGGCCTCGGGCGGGCTTATGGCGTGAGGATCTGTCTTCGTCCGCATGCCGCCGTGCCGTCTCCCCGCCTGCGCTTCGCCCCGAGCCCGAACGGGCGCCTGCATCTCGGCCACGCCTATTCGGCCCTCCTCAACGCGCAGTTCGCCCGGGCGCTGCACGGTGATCTGCTGCTGCGCATCGAGGACATCGACCCGCTCCGCTGCCGGCCGGAACTGACGAACGGCCTGATCGACGACCTCGCCTGGCTCGGCCTCAGCTTCCCGGACCCGGTCTGGCGCCAGTCGGCCCGGATGTCCACCTACCGCGCCGCCCTCGACGATCTTCGGGCGCGGGGCCTCGTCTATCCCTGCACCTGTACCCGGCGGGAGATCCAGGCGGCGTCGGGCGAGGCCCGCGATCCGGACGGGGCGCCGCTCTATCCCGGCACATGCCGGGGCAGGGCGGTCCCGCAGGAGCCTCATGCCTGGCGCCTCGACAGTGCGCGGGCGCTGGCACTCTGCCCCGGGCCTCACACCTACACCGCCTTCGCGCCGGGCGAGCCCGACGCGATCCGGTTTGCGGATCCGGCCCGCTGGGGCGACGCGGTCCTCGCCCGCAAGGACGTGCCGACGAGCTACCACCTCGCCGTGGTGCTCGACGACGCCGCGCAAGGAATCACCCACGTGGTTCGCGGCCGGGACCTCGAAGCCGCCACCGATCTCCACGTGCTGCTCCAGCGCCTGCTCGGCCTGCCGACCCCGCGCTACCACCATCACGGCCTGATCCGCGACGCGGCGGGGCAGAAGCTGTCGAAGAGCCTGGGCTCCGAGGCGCTGGCGGCGTTGCGCGAGCGCGGGACGCGCCCGGGGGAGGTGCGGGCGCGGCTCGGATTCGCCGGGGAGCCGTGAGGCGGCCCGTTCAATGCGCCTCGATCGGCCCCCCCGACCGCGGCGGCTTCTTCAGGATCGCCACGACCGCGAGGCTGAGCACCAGGCTCACCCCAACGAGCCAGAACCCGTCCGCGTAGGCCATCACATAGGCCTCGCGCCGCACCTGTTGCGCCAGCATTCCGACCGCCGCGGCCTTGGCAGCCAGCGGATCGGCGATGTGGCCGTGCAGCCCCGCCGCCAGGGCCGCCAGGCGCTCCTGGGTGCGGGTGGCGTTGACGGTGATCGCCTCGGCCAGAACCGAGAAGTGCATGTGCTCGCGCCGCTCGATCATCGTCGACAGCATGGCGATGCCGATCGAGCCGCCGAGGTTGCGCATCATGTTGGACAGGGCCGAGGCATCGGCCGTGTCCCGCGGTGCCAGGCCGGCGGTCGAGAGCTGCGACAGCGGGATGGTGAAGAGCGGCTGGCCGATCGCCCGCATCAGCTGCGGCAGGATCAGCTGGTCGGCGCCGACATCGTGGGTCAGCCCGACATTGATCCAGCAGCTCGCGATGAAGAACAGGGTGCCGGTGACGACGAGAAGCCGCGCGTCGACCTTCCGCATGATGAGCGGCATCATCGGGAACAGCACGAGCTGCGGCAGGCCCGACCACATCACCACGTGGCCGATCTGCTCGGCGTTGTAGCCCTGAATCTGGGCGCAATAGACCGGGATGATGTAGATCGAGCCGAACGAGACCGCCCCGAGCACGGTCATCAGCATGCAGGCGCCGCCGACCGAGCGGTTGGCCAGCACCCTGAGGTTGATGAAGGGCCGTTCGGCGGTCAGCTCGCGGATGATGAAGCCGGCGATGCCGAGAACCGCCAGAAGGCTCGCCTTGACGATGACGGGCGAGCCGAACCAGTCCTTGCGCTGGCCTTCCTCCAGCACGAAGGTCAGGGCCGGCAGGCCGGTCGCCATCAGGCCGATGCCGATCCAGTCGCCCTTCAGCAATTCGCCCCAGCGCGCCGGCACCGATTCGAAGGCGCCGAGCTGGATCGCGGCGGCGAGGGGGCCGAAGATTAGGTTCAGGTAGAAGATGTAGTGCCAGGACAGGTTGTCGGTGAGCCAGCCGCCGACCGTCGGGCCGATCGCCGGCGCGAAGGTGGCGGTGAGCCCGAACAGCGCGATGCCGACGGCCTGCTGGCTCTTCGGCAGCCGGGTCCGCACGATCACGATCGCCGTCGGGATCAGCACCCCGCCGGTGAAGCCCTGGCCGGCCCGGAACAGGATCATCTGGCTCAAGTTGGTCGAGAGCGCGCAGGCGAGCGAGAAGCCGGTGAACAGGATGGTGTTGACGGCGAGATAGCGCCGCAGCCCGATCACCGAGGAGAGCCAGCCGGTGAGCGGGATCACGATGATCTCGGCCATCAGGTAGGCGGTCGAGATCCAGCTGCCCTCTTCCGTCGAGGCGCCGAGCGCGCCCTGGATGTCGGCGAGCGAGGCGTTGGTGATCTGGATGTCGAGGATCGCCGTGAAGGCGCCCAGGATCGCGCCGAACACCGCGAGCCAGTCGCGGGGACTGGCCTTCGTCTCCGGATTCATCGCGGCAGCGCCTCGCTGACGAGAGCGGTGGCCGGCCTCGGCCCGTGTCCCGCCTCGATCGCGCCGTGGGTATGCACCGTCGCCTCGACCGAGAGGCCCGGGCGCAGGCGGGGGAGCAGGGGATCGTCGCCGTCGAGCGCGATGCGCACCGGCACCCGCTGCACCACCTTGGTGAAGTTGCCGGTGGCGTTCTCCGGCGGCAGCAGGGCGAATTGCGCGCCGGTGCCGGGCGAGAAACTCTCGATCCGGCCGCCGAATTCGTGCTCGCCGAGCGCGTCGACCGTGAAGGTGACCGGCTGGCCCTCGATCATGCGGCCGGTCTGCGTCTCCTTGAAGTTCGCCACCAGGTAGATGTCGCGGCCCATCGGCACCACGGTCAGGAGCCCGGTCCCGGCGGAGACGAACTGCCCGACCCGCAGGGAGCGGTCGCCGATCGTGCCGTCGATCGGCGCGGTCACGGTCGCGTAGCTGAGGTTGAGCCGGGCCTGCTCGACCTTGGCCTGGGCGCCCTCCAGGGTGGCGCGGGCGCTCGCTTCCAGCGCCTTCAGGCTCTCGACCTGCTTCCTGGACGCTTCCAGCGACGCCACCGCCTTGTCGCGCGCCGCCCGCTTCTGGCGCAGGTCGGCATCGGCCTGCTGCTGGCGCTGCACCGTGCCGGAGCCGGTCTGGAGCAGGTTGCGGTAGCGGTCGTATTCCTTGGTCGAGAAGTCGAGCCCGGCCTCGGTGTTCTCGATCTCGGCCTTCGCCGATTGCACCTGCGCCTGGGCCTGGGTGATCGCCGCGGCGGTGCCGAGGATCTGGGCCCGCGCCTTCTCGACGTCGGCCTCGGCCTGCTTGAGCGCCACCCGGTACTCGCGGTCGTCGAGGCGCGCCAGTACCGTGCCGGCCTCGACCGGCTGGTTGTCGCCGACGAGCACCGCGGCGATGGTGCCGGCGATCCGGGGCGCGACCGTGACCTTGTCGGCCTGGAGATAGGCGTCCTCGGTCGTCTCGAGGAAGCGCCCGGTCGTCCACCAGTGCCAGCCATAGGTGCCGCCGCCGCTCAAACCCGCGAGAAGGACGAGGCCGAGGATCAGCCGGCCCTTGCGCCGCTTGAGCGGCACCGGGGAGATGGCGTGGGATTGCTGCATGGCGGCTGGCCGATAACGAAACGATACGGTATCGTTGTGATAGGCCGATCATCGGGGTCGAGCAAGGAGACGATCCATGAGCCAGGCGGTGCTCGCCGATGCGAGGGACGCGGGGCGGCGCAGCGGCGGGCGCCCGACCCGGGAGGAGGCGGAGCGGCGCGATGCACGGCTGGTCGCCGTGGCGACGCAGCTGTTCATGGAGCACGGCTTCGACGCGACCTCGATCGACGCGGTGGCGCAGGCGGCGGGGGTGAGCAAGCCGACGCTCTATGCCCGCTACCGCGACAAGCGCGCCCTGTTCGCGGCGGTGCTGGAGGAGCGGATCCGGGACTGGCTGGCGCCGCTCTCGGCGGCGGCGGAGGCGCAAGGAGCGACGGGAGAGGGGCGGGACGCCGCAACGGTCCTGGACGAGCTGAGCCGGACCCTCCTCGCCCGGGCACAGGCCCCGGGCGCGGCGGCGCTCAACCGCTGCATCGTCGCCCAGGCGCTGCATTTCCCCGACCTCGCGCGGCTGGCCTACGAGGAGGGCTGGCTGCGCGGCGTGCGGGCGGTGGCGCGCCTCCTTACGGTGCTCGACGAGCAGGGCCAGATCGCGGTCGAGGATCCGGAGATCGCCGCCGACCTCTTCCTCAACCTGGTGCTCGGCAGGACCTCGCGGCAGGCGCTCTACGGCATCGCGATCGACCCGGAGGCGCAGGAGAGGCGCCGCCGGGCCGCCTTGGCGTTGTTCCTGGCAGGCGTGCGGCCGCGCCCTACTGGATCAGGCGGGCGACCTTGAGCGCCTGGTCGAACATCGCGTTGAGCGCCGCCGTGATGTCGGCCGGCGCGTTGGCGGTGCGGAAATAGCCCGGCGAGGCGCAGGACTGGAGCGGCGTCGCCAGGGTCGGGCTGAAGCCGTTGACCCGGCCATTCTCCCAGGCGACGCCGCCGCCCTTATCGACGAAGCTGATCTGGTTGTAGGGAATGTAGAGGATCGAGATCGTCGCGCCGGCGGCTTTAAGAGCGTCGCAGTTCTTGGGGTCGATCTGCGACGGCTGCGAGCCGTCCCACCAGGCGTCGCCATAGCCCGGGAACTTCGAGGGATTGCCCGGATAGGCGTATTTGCCGTTGCTCGACGTGAAGAAGTGCTGACCGTTCTGCATCCCGTCGGTGACGAGGAACACGAAGGGCTTGCGGCTCGCGCTGGTGGACCCGTCACCGAAGCCGTTGAGCCCGACGATGCCCTTCATCTGCGGGAAGGCGACCTCGAAATGGGTGCCGCCCGAGCCGGTGCCGGTGGTCGGGTCGCCCGGGGAGTAGAGCTGCGTCGTGCCGGTATCCAGGAGGTTTGTGAAGGCGAGCGGCCAGGAACTCGAGCACTGGGCCATCGTCTTCAGGCTGGTGAGGTCGCCGGTGAGCGCCGCGAGCGTCGCCAGCTGGTTGACGAACGGGTAGATGCCGATCCGGTACTGGTTCGACACGGCCTGGTTCGAGGCCCGCTGGAGCAGCGAGCAGACGGCGTTGTTCACCGCGTCCGACCGCAGCTGGATCTTGCCCGCCGCCAGGCCCCAGCCGGTATTGCCGGGGAAGTGGCAGGCGAACTGGCATCCCTGCTGGTAGTCGGAATACATGTCGTTGTTGACGCTGGCGAGCTGGGTCATGCCGCTCGAGGTCGCGGGCAGGCCCATCGATCCCGACACGTCGACCATCAGGTAGAAGTCGAGGTAGCTCGGCAGGTCGACGGAGGCGGTCGCGGTATTGGTCACCGTCGTGGTCGGCACAAGGAACAGCTTCGAGAAGCTGTTGCTGATCGTCGCCGTGTACGAGATCGACGCGGTGATCGTCTGGCCGTTGGCCGAGGACGAGACCTGCGGCGTCTGCATCGTCACGGTGGCGAGGGGAACGTTGCCGGCATTGACGTTGAAGGTGTTGACGGCCTGTTTCGCGCCCGCGGCGAGAGCGGCATTCATCACGCCGCTCTCGCCCGAATGGGCGGCGACGTAGGCCTTGGCGGTCACGATGGCGGCGAGCGCCGCCGCGTCCGCGGCCCGGTCGAGCCGTGCCCGGTCGGTGACGGCGACGCCGTAATCGACCGCGAGCCCGACGAGGCCGACGATCGGGATCAGGCTCAGCCCGAACAGGATGTTGATGCCGCCGTCGCGGGCGCGGACCAGGGACGCCGCTGCCGCGGCGAACCGGGATGCACAGTTCAGAAGCCGGGACATTTCGTGGCGATTCCGTCGTTGCCGTTCGTGTCGAAATTGATGAGCGAGGCGTAGCGCGGCTGGATGTAGGCCGAGCGGGCGATCCGCAGCGAGGGGAGGTAGCTGGCCCCGAAGGTCGGGTTGAACGTGAACACCACGTCGATCACCACCATCGAGGCCGGGCCGAAGAGGGAGCGCGGCAGCGTCTGCGGGGTCGGATCCGCGGTGTTCGAGGCCGCGATCTGCGGCGTACCGCAGGGCCGGTAGGCCGGCCCGCCCGAAGGTTGCGTCGTGCCCGTGCTTGTCCAGACCACGTCGGCGCGGTAGCAGGCGGACAGATCGCTGCTGTCGCTGCAGGTCGTCGCAATTTGCGTGAACTGGATGCTGGCATAGTTGATCGTGACGACCTGCCACCATTGCTTGCCCTGTCGCTTGCCCTCGCCCATCACGTAGGGGAACAAGACGAGAGCCGAGTCGAAGCTATAATGCAGGTCGCTCGCATTGACGGTGGCGACGGTCGTAGAGCCATTGCTGGGAGGCGTGGTCTGCGAGATCATCTGGCTGATCGACTGCACCACCAGCTCGACCTTGCGCACCGCGTTGATGTAGGCAATGAGCTGGATGCCCCCGAGCATGATCACCAGGAGCACGGGCAGGATCAGCGCGGCCTCGACCGCGGCGAGCCCGTCATCGGCGGCGCGGAAGCGCCGGAGCCGGAGCCTGACACGGTCGCGCATCAGTATTGCTCGACGCGGAAGGCGGCGGTCGAGATCATCAGATAGGCCGGCTGGCCCTTGTAGGTGGCCTGGGAGGCGATCAGGTTGGTCACGAAGGACGGCAGGAAGGTGACCGGGTAGATCACCTGGAGGTACTGGTACTGCCCCTGCGTGCCGAGCGTGAACTGGCCGCTCCCCGGTGTCAGGTTCGGGATCGAGAGGCCGCTCTGATCGGAATTGACGTAGCTGTAGTAGCTCCCGTTCACGACGTACAGGTTGACGATGAGGTCGTCGCAGGAGATCGACGACGGCAGGATCGCGCACAAAGTCTGGGTGAAGGCGGCGAGCGTCGGTGGTGGATTCGACTTCTGCGAGTTGCCGACGATGATGTCCCGCGCCGCCTTCTCGACCGCGAAATCCAGCTTCTGATTGTAGTACAGAGTCTGGGCGACGCCCATCGTGAACAGCAGGGCCATGATGAACATCAGGCCGACCAGGGCGAACTCGACGGTCGTCGATCCCTTGTCGTCGCGGAGGAGGCCTAGCATGCGTCGCATGCCGCCAACCTAGGGTCACCGGGTTAAGATCGCGGAAATCTGACCGCCGAGACTCCCGGCACCTTACCGTCAGATGCCCATACCGGCCACTCTCAGGCTTAACCGTGCGTGACCCCGTTCGCCGAAAGGCGCGCCGCCGTGACGCCCGCCCGGCCGCCGCTCACGGAGGCGTCACGGATCCTTGGCGATCGCCTCGATGTCGCGGTCGACGCCGCTCTCGACCTTGAAGTCCTGGGTGTAGACCTTGCCGTCGTGGCGGGCGATGAGCTGGTACTCGCCTTCCGCCAGGGTCACCTGCGGGAAGGCGCCGATCGCCTCGCGGATCGTGTCGCCGCCCGGCGTCAGCACGCTGAAGGCGGTGCCCGCGAAGGCCTCGGTGCCGGGAGCGGCGACGAGCTTCAGGGTTACCGTCGCGGCGCGGTGGTTGAGGGTCGCATCGGTGAGGCGGCCGTTCTCCACCTTCAGGTCGGCGCGCTGGATCGCGTTGGAATCGCCCCAGGTCGAGACGACGTGGTAGGTCCCCTCGGGCAAGCGCACCACCTCGCCGGCCTTGACGCCGTCGCGGACGAGCCGCCCCTCCGGGTTGTTGCCGATCGGCACGAAGACCGCGAAGGCGAGCTGGCCGGCTGCGATCTTCGCCTCGCCGACCGCGCCGGCGAGCCGCAACGCCCCGGCATTGACGGTGAGCTGGTCGCTCGCCGCCCCGGAATTCAGGGTCACGCGCTTCGAGGTGCTGACGAAGCCGTAGGTGACGTTGGCCAGATAGCTACCCGGCGGCAGCCGGAAGGTCGGCTGCGCCTCCTCGGAGCGGGCCAGCACCACGGGCTTGCCGCCCTCCGGCCGGTCCTCGTAGATCCGCCAGGTCAGGCCGCCGCGCAGGGGCTTGGCCTCGCTGGTCAGCACCGCCCGCAAGGACAGGCTGGCCTCGGCGGGCGCCGGCGCCGGGGGCGGCCCCTGGGTCACGCCCTGGGGGGCGATGCCTTGAGGCGCGCCGCCCGCGGGCAGCGACGGGGTCTGTCCCAGGGCAGGGATCTGTCCCAGGGCGGAGCTTGCGACGAGCGCGAGCGCCAGGGCCTCACCGAACCGCCGTCTCGCCCGCGTCATCGTCCCTCGCCAGCAATTCGCTTGCCGCCGCCACCAGGTTGTCGACCGAGAGCGGACGGAACTTGAACTCGACCACGTGCTTGCCGGCCGGCACCTCGACCCCGCGGAAGAGCAGGTTGGTGCGCAGGATCGGGCGGCGGGCACCGTCGACCCGGGCCTGCCAGCCCGGATAGAAGATGTCGTGCAGCACCAGCACGCTGTCGCGGTCGGTCTCGACCTCCACCGTGACGATATTGCGGCGATAGGCCAGGATTGTCGCCGTGCCCTTGGCCGCGGTCACCGGCGCCGCCGGGTCCTTGAGGCCGAACTCGCCCGAGATCTTCGGCACGCTGTCCTTGTCGACGAGCGCGGTGTCGTTGCCCTCGAAGTCGGGCAGTTCGTCCTGGTCGAGCACGCTCTCGGAATCGACCGGGACGAGGCGGGTCGCCAGGTAGGCCCGGGGCTTGGCCGGGTCGAGGCGGTAGATCCACATCTCGCCCGAGCCGTAGAGCAGCTTGGCGCCGGTCAGCTGCGGGAAGTGCTTCGGCAGCCGCTCGGCCGGGCGGTCGAGGACGAGGTATTCGAGGCCAAGCAGGCTCGCGAGCCGCGAGCGGTAGCCGCGAAACAGCCCTGGGAACTGGCGCAGGTTCGGATCGGCGGCGTTCTCGCCGGGGCCCACCGCGCGCTCGTAATCGGCGAGCCGCAGGGGGTTGTAGCCGATCGTATCCTCGAGCCCGAGCACCATCGAGGCGTTCTGCCAGGCGCCGCCGAGGCCCAGGATCTCGACCCGCGGGTGCTCGCCCTTGGCGTGGCGCGCGTCGAGCTCGGCCTTCAGCAGCGTCAGGCCCTGGAGCTGCTCGGGCGGCAATTTCTGGAACACCGCATAGCGGCCCGCCGGCTCGGCGTTGAGGGAGTTGCCGGCATTGCGCCAGACCAGCTCGGCGCCGAGCAGGGCCACGAGGCAGGCGGCGGCGAGCGCCCGGCGGCGCGGCCCCGCCCGCAGCATCACCACGACGGCGGCGAGCGCGATGCCGGTGCCGATCAGCCCGTCGCGGATGGCATCCGGCAGGTGGTGGCCCCTCGCCGCGTAGCGGTAGGAGACCCACACGATCCCCGCCAGGATGGCGAACGCCGCGCCCGGCAGGGCGAGGCGGGCGGCCCGCGCGAGGCCCGCCGCGCCCGAAGACAGCCGGGGCGCGCCCTCGATGACGTAGCGGTGGACGAGATAGCCGGCGGTGAGCGCGAGCCCGATATTGATGACGAAGGTCGCATCCGCCGGCCGGCGATAGAGGTCGACGCCGGGGAAGTGATCGAAGATCGGCGCGAAGAGCGGGGTGTAGCGCCCGAGCGCATAGAGGATCGCGGCGGCGAGTACGATCACCGGATAGCGGATCTCCCGGGCGGCGAGGCGTCCGCCGGCGATACCGTGCCAGAGGATCAGCACGGCCGGCAGGGTCCCGGCGAACAGGTAGTTCACCGCCCGGTCGGTCCAGGTGTTGCCGTCCATCGATTGCCAGTCCGGACCCCAGTAATCGTAGGTCCAGCGCAGAGAACCGAACACGTCGGCGAAGAGCGCGGTGGCGAAGCTCGATGGCGGCAGCGAGCCCATGATCGCCGCGCCGTAGCCGAAGGACGGCCGGGTCGAGGTCATCAGAAACTGCATGGTGAGGAGCGAGGGCACGGCGAGCAGCGCCCCGCCGACCACGCCCATCACGGCGAGCACCCCGATCCGCGCGCGCAGGTAGGCCAGCGGCGCCGGCGCCGTCAGGATCGCGTGGAACGCGACGCCGATCAGGCTCAGGCCGCAGAGGAAGGCGACCTGGTCGCGCCCCACCGTCATCACGGCGGCCACCACCGCGAAGGCGAGCCCGAAGGCGTAGGAGCGGCGCGCCAGCGCCTCCTCCAGGAGCCACCAGGCGAGCGGCACGAAGCCGTAGGAGATGATCATGCCGGTATGCTGGAGCCGGGCCGACGCCGAGCCGCCGAGCACGAACACCATCGCGGCCGCGACCGCGCCGGCCGGGTGCCAGCCGCGGCGGCGGAACAGCAGCAGGGTCGCGACCGCGCCGGGGATCAGGTGGGCGAACACCACCGCGTCGAACAGCTCCATCGACGGCGACGGATCGAGCCACGCGAAGAACAGCATGGTCGGGGTGAAGAGCAGCGATTGCGGATCCGCGACCGACGGGTGGCCGGCGAAGTGGTAGGGGTTCCAGAGCGGCAACTCGCCGTTGGCGAGCGCGGCGCCGAGATAGCGCAGCATCGGGTAGAAGTGGTTCTTGGAATCCCACGGCACCACGGCGCCGGCGAGCGGCCACACCGCGGCGGCGGCGGCCCAGAACAGCATCACGGCAGCCAAGGCCAGCCAGAAGTCCCGGGAGCTCCAGGCATGGGCCGGTGGGAGATGGGCCGGTGATGAAAGGGGAACGGGGGAGCGCGTCATGGTGCGGTCGGCGTCCTCGGCACCGGCTCTCCCGGCGCAGGGCTATTCGTCACGCCCGGCCGTGGCCGTCCGGGGCGGAATGGTGCTTAAAGGGAGCATCGGGGCGCCAGGATGGCAGCCTGTCGTTCCGTTTGCCCGCTATAGCTCAAGCCACTGAAGCCGAGATGAACGCAATCCTCGACCTTCTCCGCACCCGCCGCTCGGTGCCGCCGGTGCAGCTCGCCGGCCCGGGTCCTTCCCAAGAGGAACTGGACACGATCCTCGCCGCCGCCTCGCGCGTGCCCGACCACGGCAAGCTCGCGCCCTGGCGCTTCATCCTGATCGAGGGCGAGGGGCAGACCCGGATCGGCCAGGTCGTGGCCGAAGCCTACCGGGCCGACCACAGGGAAGCCGACGACAAGCGCCTCGCGCTCGAGGCCGGGCGCCTCGCGCAAGCGCCCCTGGTGATCGCCGTGGTGTCGCGGGCCGGCCCGCACGTGAAGATCCCCGATTGGGAGCAGGTGCTCTCGGCCGGCGCCGTCTGCATGAACTTGATCGTGGCGGCCAACGCGCTCGGGTTCCGCACCGCCTGGCTCACCGAGTGGATGGCCTATGACCGCCGGGTGCTCGATGCGCTCGGCCTCGACCCGGCCGAGCGGCTGGCGGGCTTCGTCCATGTCGGCCGGGCCGGCGAGGTGCCCCCCGACCGGCCGCGGCCGGCGCTGCCTGAGATCGTGACGCGGTACTGAGCGTAAGCGGGCTGGCGCCGGGCCCGGAGGATGCTCTAACTGGCGGCGGACGGTCCGGAGGGGCCGCCGCTTCCAAGAGAATCCCGGGGCCGCCGATGCATTACGACGCCGAGACCCGCACCCTGCCGCACAACCCGTTCAAGGCCCTGGTGGCGCCGCGCCCGATCGGCTGGGTCAGCGCGATCGGCGCCTCGGGGGCGCTGAACCTCTCGCCCTACTCGTTCTTCAACGGGATCGGGGACAACCCCGAGATGGTGATGTTCTCCTCCTTCGGCCGCAAGGACGCGCTGACCTTCGCGGAGGAGGGGGGCGAGTTCGTGTGCAGCCTCGCCACCTTCGACACCCGCGAGGGCATGAACCAGTCCTCGGCGCCCCTGCCGCGGGGCGAGAGCGAGTTCGACTTCGCCCACCTCGCCACCGCCCCGTCGCGCAAGGTGCGCCCGCCGCGGGTGGCGGACGCGCCCGCGGCCCTCGAATGCAAATGGCTCCAGACCATCCCGCTGGTGCCCGCCGGCGGGGGCGAGGCGGCCTACTTCATGGTGATCGGCCAGGTGGTGTCGATGTATATCGACGACCGCTTCGTGACGCCGGAGGGCCGGGTCGATACCGGGGCGATGCGGCCGATCATGCGCGGCGGCTACTTCGATTACTTCACGGTCGAATCCGAGAACCGCTTCGAGATGCGCCGGCCGGCAGGCGGCGGCGACGCGCCGAAGCGGTGAGGGCGTGCGCCTCGCGCCGCCGGGGCTATCCGCAACAGGACCCGTGCGGATTTTCCCCTCGTTCCGCGGGCAGCTATCGGATTCACACAGTTCCTCTGAGAACCAACCCTTTGTGAATGTACGCGCTTTCCCCTCCCCCCTTTGGGGAGGGGCTAGGGGTGGGGGTGGTGCCGGATAAAGCTGAGTGGTGCCTCCTGCACCACCCCCACCCCTGACCCCTCCCCACAAGGGGGAGGGGAAGCGCGCTACCTTTGAAGGGGAAAGCACTCAAGCCGAGATGTGTAAATGCGATAGCCGCGGGCGGGGAGAGGAAAGAACCCGCGCTACACCTTTCCACGGACCGTCCTGGCACCCGCGGGAGGCCTCATGCATCAGGTGAGAGTTCCGAGCGCCGTGCTCGCCCCATGCCTCTCATGCCCACGAGCTAGGTCTCTCTCTCCGGGCCGCACGAGAAGCCGACATCGATTCGGGGCCGTGCTACCGTTCTTTGAGCACACGGCGAAGGATTCCCCGATGCAAGCCGCCGACAAAACGACCAGCATCAGCCTTCCATCCGAGCCGCTGCGCGAGAGCGTTGCGGCGGGCGAGCACGCCTCCCTCAGCGACGTCCGGCACGATGCGATGAGCCTGGAACAGCGCCAGCGCGAGGAGGAGCACGCCAAGCGCCTCGAAGCCATTCGCGCTCGCATCCGCCGTTCGCTGGACGATCCGCGGCCCGACCTGACTCCGGAACAAGTCGATGCTTTCTTGGAAGAGCTGTTCGCCGAGGCCGAGAGAGACGGCCGTTTCGCGGTAGGTGGCTCGTCGAAATTGTGAGCCTAGGGGCGGGGGAGGAAGGAACCCGCGCGGGACACCCCCAGCCGCGCCGCCTTCAACCTTCCTTTACCATAACCCCAGCATCCTGCGGCCCATGAGAGAGCCGGCCCGCGCTTCGCGGCGCCGCTCCACCGGGCCGCCATGTTCCTGTTCAGCAGCACGCCGTCGCAAGGGACTGCCAGCCAAGGGGCCAATGCCCAGGCCACCGCCCGTGCGGCGTCCGGCAACCCGGTGATCGACGCGATCCGCCAGGGCGCCGAGAAGACCGGCGCCGCCTTCGACTACCTGCTCTCGACCGCGCAGCGCGAATCGAGCCTCAACCCGAGCGCCAAGGCGGGCTCGTCCTCGGCGACCGGCCTGTTCCAGTTCATCGAGCAGACCTGGCTCGGGGTGATGAAGCAGGACGGTCCGTCGCTCGGCCTCGGCTCCTACGCGGACGCGATCACCGCCCGGTCGTCGGGCGGCTACACCGTCAGCGACCCGGCCGCCCGGCAGGCGATCCTCGACCTGCGGCGGGACCCGGAGATCGCCTCCGCGATGGCCGGCGCGCTGACCCGGCGCAACGCCGACGCCCTCTCCGAGGCGCTGGGCCGCGAGCCGAACCGGGCCGACCTCTACGCCGCCCATCTCCTCGGGGTGCGGGGGGCGCTGACCCTGATCCGTGCCGCCGAGACCGCCCCCGGGCGCTCCGCCGCCGCCGACCTGCCGGAGGCGGCCTCCGGCAATCGCGGCCTGTTCTACGACCGCGCCGGCCGGGCGCGCAGCGCCTCCGAGCTCTACGCGGTGCTCGGCACCAGCCCCGCCGTCCCGACCGCGACGACCACCACGCTCGCCGCACAGGCCGCGGCGCCCTCGGCCTATGCGCCGGAGGCCGGCAGCGGCCTGCGCTCGCTGTTCCAGACCGATGCCCGCCGCGGCCCGGTCTCCGACAGCGTCGCCCGCCTGTGGGGCAGCCGGAGCACCGGCGCGAGCGCGCCGAGCTATTTCCCGCGCTCGGGCGACGGGCCGGTCCTCGCTGCCGCTTCACCCGCGCCGAGCCCGCCGGCCGCCCCGGCCGGGATAGAGGACGGTCTCCGAGACACCCTTCGGGACACCCCGGCACCCGGCATGCCCCTGCCGCCCGCCCGTCCGCGGGAATTCGGCGGGCGCGGCCGCGCCGCCCTCACGTCCTCGTCGATCCAATCCTGACCGACCGCCCAAAACCCCTCCACGGAGCCGCGCCGATGATCGTCCGCCAGTTCCTGCTCTGGACGCAGCACGTATCCGCCGGAAGGCGGGCCGAGGCGGCCTCGTCCCTCGCCAGAGCCTACCTCTACGCCAAGCTCGACCCGGCCGCGCGCTGGGAGGCCAAGACCGCCATCACGGCGCTTCTCGACGATCCCTCGCCCCTGGTGCGGCGGGCCCTCGCCGAGGCCTGCGCCAACGCCGCCGAGGCGCCCCGGACCCTGGTGGTGGCGCTCGCCCAGGACCAGGCCGAGATCGCCGCACTGGTGCTGGCGCGCTCGCCGGTGCTGTCGGATGCCGATCTCGTCGATTGCGCCGCCGTCGGCGACGAGGCCGGGCGGATCGCCATCGCGGGTCGTCCCCACCTCTCGGCGATGCTGTGCGGGGCGCTCGCGGAGATCGCTGGCGCGCAGGCCCTGCGAGCCCTCGCGGCCAATCCGGGTGCCGAGATCACCCGCGGCAGCCTCCTGCGGATGGTCGAGCGCCACGGCGACGACGCGTCCTTGCGCGAGACGCTGCTCGCCCGGGCCGACCTGCCCGTCGACGTGCGCCAGGCGGTGACCGCCCGCCTCGCCAGTGCGCTGTCGGCCTTCGTGAGCGGCTGCGGCTGGCTTTCGCGGGAGCGCAGCGAGAGGGTGACCCGGGAGGCGCGGGAACGCACGACCCTCGGCCTCGCCGAGGCTTCCGACCGCGCCGACCTGCGCCGCCTCGTCGCGCACTTGCGCGGCGCCGGCCAGCTCACCGCCGGACTGATCCTGCGGGCGCTGCTGTCGGGCCGGATGGCCTTCACCGAAGCGGCGTTGACCGACCTCTCGGGCTTGTCCGCCGAGCGGGTGGCAGGGCTGCTGCACGATCCGCGCGGGAGCGGCATGACGGCACTCTACCGCCGGGCCGGCCTGCCGCCGGCCCTCGAACCCGCCTTCGCGGCGGCGATGTCGGCCTGGCACGAGGAGACGAGCGGCCTCTCCGACAGCGGCGGCGCCGGCCTGTCGCGGCGGATGATCGAGCGCGCGGTTACCGCCTGCGAGCGGCTGCCCTTCGCCGACGCCCACGCCATCGTCGCCCTGCTCAACCGCTTCGACGCCGAGGCGGCCCGCGACGAGGCCCGGGTGCTCGCCCGCGCCCTGGTGAGCGAGGCCGCGACCGACGATGTCGTGCCGGAGACGATCCCCGCCGGCCTGATCGACAGCTACCGCCGGGACCGGCCGCGGCTCGCGGCCTGAGCGCCTGTTCGCGTCGGCTCACCGACGTGAAACCATCGATGTCATCACGGGGCCGCGCAGCGGAACACGGGATCCATCACCACCTCCGTCTCAGGACGAGGCGGAAGGCCGGCCGCCTCGTTTGGCACCGGCAGCGGTGATGGATCCCGGATTTTCGTCTTCGACGAGCACCGGAATGACGTCCGAGGGATGTCGGTCTCTGTACCGGATCGATCGGCGCAGACGCTCGAACGGGCACTGACGCGTCAGCGCCCGCCGGCCCGCCGGTCGGTGCACATCACCGCCGCGGCGAGGTAGCCGGCCAGAGAGACGATCACGGCGTGAGGGTAGATCGGCCGAACGAAATGGGCGGAGACGCTCATCGATTCCTCCCGATTCTGGTGTTGCATCGAGCTTACGATGCCGGACACTGCGCGGACAAGCATGGGTCGCGAAGAATTTTATCCTCGCAATGGCGGATTAAGCTGCCGGGTGGTCTTTCGTGATCCCGGTATGGCGATGGTCTGCCTTGCGCCGCGTGTGGTTTTGCCTGATGGAACGTCGTTTCATCATGCGACGGTCATCCGTCCCGCCGTAGCCGACGCCCGTCACGCCGGGGCGGTCGCGGCATCCGCGCGCCTCCGGGGCGCAAGGGCGGCGAAGAGCACCGCGTCGTCGCCGTGCTCGGCATTCGGCGTCGTCAGCAGGGTGTCGCCGGAGAAGACCGAGTTCGCCCCGGCGAGGAAGCACAGGATCTGCGCCTCCCGCCCGAGCTGTGCGCGGCCGGCCGACAGGCGCAGGACCGAGCCCGGCAGGACGAGCCGCGCCGTCGCCACCATGCGCGCGAGGTCGAGGGGGTCGATGCGGGGCCGGTCGGCGAGCGGCGTGCCTTCCACCGGCACCAGGGCGTTGATCGGCACGCTCTCGGGATGCGGCGTCAGGCCCGCCAGGACCTGGAGCAGGCCGGCCCGGTCCGCCACCGCCTCGCCCATGCCGACGATGCCGCCGCAGCACAGGCCGATGCCGGCCGCCCGCACCGTCGCCAGGGTGTCGAGCCGGTCCTCGTAGCGGCGGGTGGTCACGATCCGTCCGTAGAAGTCCGGGCCGGTATCGAGGTTGTGGTTGTAGGCCGTCAGCCCGGCCGCGGCGAGGCGCGCGGCCTGGTGGGCCTCCAGCATGCCGAGCGTCACGCAGGCCTCCATTCCGAGCGCCCGCACGCCCTCGACCATTGCCACCACCGCGTCGAACTCGGCCCCGTCGCGCACCTGGCGCCAGGCCGCGCCCATGCAGAAGCGCTCGGCCCCCGCTGCCCTGGCCCGGGCGGCCTGCGCCAGCACGACACCCGGATCCATCAGCCGGTCGCGGGCGAGGTCGACGCCACGGTGATGCGCCGATTGGGGACAATAGGCGCAATCCTCCGGGCAGCCGCCGGTCTTCACCGACAGGAGGCTCGCCTTGTGGATCTGGTTCGGGTCGTGGTGGCGCCGGTGCACGGCGTTGGCGCGCCCGACCAGTTCGAGCAGGGGCAGATCGTGCAGGGCCTCGATCTCCGCCACGCTCCAGTCGTGCCGGACGGTCCCGTCCTCGTGGTGCGGGCTCATCGGGCGAAAACCCGGCGCAGGCCCGGCCGGGCGCAGGATCCGGCGGCGACGAGGCCGATCTTGACGAGGTCGCCGAGGAGGAACGGCGCGAGGCCGAGGGCGACGAGACGATCTGCCGGCACGAACAGGGCGAGCCAGGCGAGGCCGAAGGCATCGATCGCCGCGAGGCCGGCAAGCATCGCGGCGACCCGGCCGAGGAGCCCGCGCCCGGCGGCGAGGGCGCCGACCAGCCCGGCCGCGACGAGGTAGCCCGCCAGATAGCCGCCGGTCGGTCCCGCCATGTAGGCGAGGCCGAGACCGCGCTCCGGCGTGCCGGAGAAGACCGGCAGGCCGGCGGCGCCCGCCGCCAGGTAGCCGAGCATGCTCGCGACCGCGAGGCGGGGTCCGGCGGCCACGGCGAGGGCCATGACGGCGAGGGTGTGCAGCGTCATCGGCACCGGCCAGAACGGAATCCGGACCTTGGCGGCGATGGTGATCAGCACGACACCCGATAGGACGATGGCGAAGGTCCGGGCCGCGCGCAGGGGCGCGGCGCCGACGACGAGGGATGTCATCGGGCTCTCCATTTTTATAGATAATTATGCCGAGGCGGCGCGCAGAATGAGCCACGATTGCCGTACCAAGGCAATACGCTCTGAAAATAATAGATAATTTGTCGATTAGCCACCGCGGCGGGTGGCGCTGGGCCCCGGCCGATGCCCGACCCACTGGACGTGCCGTGCGAGGATGGCGGCGGCGGCATCGACGTCGCCGGCCCGCAGGGCGACGAGGATCGCCCGGTGGTCGCGATCGGTCGGCGCCTCCCATTCGGCACGCCAGCCGGCGAACAGGAAGCGGGCGCTGGCGGCCTGGAGGTCGTCGATCGCCCGCAGGAGGCGCGGCATGCCGCAGGGGGCCAGAATGAGGCGGTGGAAGCTCCGGTTGGCCTCCTCCCAGGCCTGGACGTCGCCGCCGGCCCGGTCGCCGGCCCGGGTCGCGTCCTCGGCCCGGTCGAGGATCGCCGGGGTGAGGTGCGGCGCGGCGTGGCGCAGGGCGAGCACCTCGAGGGCGGCGCGCATCTCGGCCACCTCGCGCACCTCCTCCGGGCTGAACCCCGCGACGCGCACGCCCCGCCGCGGCTCGCTCACCACCAGCCCCTGCGCCTCCAGACGGCGGAAGGCTTCCCGCACCGGGACGTGGCTGGCGTCGAACTCCTCCGCCACGGCGTCCTGCCGCAGGCGGGAGCCCGCCGCCAGGGCGCCGGAGATGATGCGCTCGGCGAGTGCCCGGCTAATCCGCAGGGCGATGGGTTCGTCCTTGGCTGTCGTCATGGATTATCGATAATCCATGACCATCGCGCCGTCACGCCGGCATGGCCGACCGGTGCCCCTCATGCGAGGCTCGGCCATCCGCGAATCGGGGAGGATGCGATGGGCAACGGCTGGGACGAGTCCGCCGCCGCATGGATCGCCGATATGGGCGAGGCGGGCGATTTCGGCCGCAAACACGTGCTCGACTCAGCCATGCTTTCCAGGCTGCGGGGAAGGGGCTTCCGCCGCGCCCTCGATGTCGGCTGCGGCGAGGGCCGTTTCTGCCGGCGGATGCAGGATCTCGGGATCGCCCCGGTCGGAATCGATCCGACCGATGCGCTGCTGCACCGGGCCCGGGCCTGCGACCCGGAGGGCGTGTATCTGCCCGGCCGCGCGGAGTCGCTGCCCTTCGCCGACGGGGCCTTCGACCTCGTCGTCAGCTATCTCACGCTGATCGACATCCCGGACATTCGCGCGGCGATCCCCGAGATGGCCCGGGTGCTGGCGCCCGGCGGGACGCTCCTGATCGCCAACCTGAACAGCGTCGCCACGGCTGGCGGCTGGAGGCAGGACGATGACGGCGTTCGGCGTTTCCGGATCGACGATTACCTGGAGGAGCGGGGGGAGTGGGCCGCGTGGCGCGGCATCCGCGTCCGCAACTGGCACCGGCCGCTCTCGCTCTACCTGGGCCTGCTGCTCGGGCAGGGGCTGGTCTTGCGCCACTTCGACGAGCCGGCGCCGCAGGGCGGCGACCCGGCCAAGGCCGCGCGCTACCGGCGGGTACCGTGGTTCGTGACGATGGAATGGGAGAAGCCGGCGGGGTGAGGGGGGCAAGGCGGCTCAAAGCCAAGTTGCACGTTCCGGCTTCTGTCTCCGGAACGATCTGATGGCCGGTGTTCTCCGTCCCATCCGCAACCTCATCCTGAGGTGCGACCGGAGGGAGCCTCGAAGGAGGGCTCCAGGGATCGCGATGACTTCTGGAGCCCTCTTTCGAGGTCAGCCGATTTTCGATCGACTAAATGGAAACCGATCTCACGCAGCTGATTTTACAGCTGAATTTTGAGCACAGGATCCCCCTCTCCCCGCCCGTGGGGAGAGGAGAGAACCCGAGCCAGAACGAGAACTGCCTTCGACGGCTGCAACGGGGACAGACAGCCGCAGCTTCGCTTCAGTCGCCAGGGACCGCGAAGCCGGTGACGAACTGGTACGGTTTCTGGAAGATCGCGTCCGGAAACCGTGTCACGAGCCCGCGCGGTGAAGCCGTACGCTTCACACGCCTGAGCGACGCAGATCTCCGCATCGCGAACGCGATTGCGCAGCAATCGCCGAGCGATCAATCAGACAGCGTATGACGCGGCCCTCCGCCTCACGCCCCCGGCCAGGCCGGCCGCGCGATTCCGAGGTGATCGCGCAGGGTGGTGCCCTCGTATTCGGTGCGGAACAGACCGCGCTCCTGCAGGATCGGCACCACCTCGGCCACGAAGTCGTCGAGGCCGCCCGGGAAGTAGGGCGGCATCACGTTGAAGCCGTCGGCCGCCTCCCCCTCGAACCATTCCTGCATCCGGTCGGCGATGTCGGTGGCGGTGCCGAGCACGATGTGGTGGCCGCGGCCGGCCGCGACGCGCAAGGCGAGCTGGCGGATCGTCAGGCCCTCGCGGCGGGCGAGCTCGGTCAGCAATTCGGCGCGGCTGCGCAGCTGGTCGGAGACCGGCAGGTCGGGCAGCGGCCCGTCGAGGTCGTAAGCGGACAGGGAATGGCCGATGCGCTCCTCGAGCAGCGGCATCGCGCTCGCGATCGGGGTCCAGCGGTCGAGCTCGCTCAGCTTCTCGCTCGCCTCCTTGAGGCTGCGCCCGACCACCGGCAGGAAGCCCGGCATCACCGCGACCGAGGCGGGATCGCGCCCGAAGCCGGCGACCCGGGCCTTCAGGCTGCGGTAGAAGGCCTGCGCCTCGGCCAGGCTCGCCTGGGCGGTGAACACGATGTCGGCGGCCCGCGCCGCGAGATCCTGGCCGGGCCCCGAGGAGCCGGCCTGGATCAGCACCGGGTGCCCTTGCGGCGAGCGCGGGATGTTGAGCGGGCCCTTCACCGAATAGTATGTGCCGGCATAGTCGAGTACCCGCACCTTGGCCGGGTCGGCATAGACGCCGCGTTCCTTGTCCTTCGGGAAGGCGTCGTCGGCCCAGCTGTCCCACAGGCCGCGCACCACCTCGACGAACTCTTCCGCGATGGCGTAGCGGGCGTCGTGCTCGGGATGGCTCTTGGAAAAGTTGTTGGCCGAGCGCGCGTAGGAGGTGGTCACGATGTTCCAGGCCGCGCGGCCGTGGCTCAGGTGATCGATCGACGCGAAGGCGCGGGCGAGGTGGTAGGGCTCGCCGTAGGTCGTGGAGGCAGTGGCCGCGAGGCCGATCCGCTCGGTCACCATGGCGAGCGCGCCGAGCAGGGTCAGCGGCTCGAACCGGGCGATCATCGAGGGGTGGGCGTCGACGCCGCTGGTCAGGCCGTCGGCGAGGAACACCATGTCGAACTTCGCGGCCTCGGCCGCCTTCACCACCCGGAGCAGCAGGTCGAGATTCTCGCTGCCCGATTCGGCGTCGGCATGGCGCCAGCCGGAGACGTGGTGGCCGGCGCCCTGGAGGAAGAGACCGAGATGCATGCGGCGGGGGACGGACGATGACTGGGCGGTCATGACGGCGCCTTTCAGGTGATCAGGAACGGCTCTGGCCGAGCAAGGCAAGAAGGCGGGCGAGGTCGGCGTCGTCGTCCATCCGGGCGACGAGGTCCGGGATTCCGGAAAAGATTTCGGCGCCCCCGGTCGCGTCGCGGAATTTTTCGCGCGCATCGGTCAGGCCCGGCAGGCCCTCGATCCGCCGGCTCATATGCCTGCCATCCCTGAGGGTGACGTCGAGGACCACGAACCGGGTCGCAGGGTCGGCCGACAGGCGCGGCGCCGCCTCGTCGTGGCGGCGCGAGACGCGGGCCGCGAGCACCGCGAGGTCCGGCCGCACCGGCCGCTCATCGAAATGACCGATGCCGAGCGCGCCGTCGGTCAGCGCGGCGGCGAAGACGTATTCCGGGCTGAATCGCGCCTCGATACCGGTGGTCGGGCGCGAGACGACGAGGGCCGCGTCGCCGCCGGGCGGGAAGGTGAGGGCGACGGAATCGACCGCCTCCGCCCGCAAGGCATCCGCCTCGCGAAGCGCGAGCGCCCCGACCGCCACCGGGTGCGCCGCCGTGCAGCACGGGAACGCCTTCAGGGTGAGGCCCGGCGTGAGGATCTGCCACGGCTCGCCCCAGCCGGCGAGCAGGCGGTCCGGCGCCGTCGCGCCGAACCCGAAGGCGTCGAGGAAGCCGATCGGGCCGTCGAGGAAGGCCGGCGCGCCGGAGAGACCCGCTTGCGCGAGGCACGCCGCCGTCAGCCCGGCGCGGGCGGCGAGGCCGGCATGGAGCGGCTTGGCGTCGGTGCCGAATTGCAGCCGCAGTCCCGCCGATTGCGTCGCGGCAAGCCCGAGCGCCACCGCGATCGTGTCGGGGTGTAAGCGCAGCAGATGCGCGACCGCCGCCGCGGCGCCGACGGGCCCGAGGGTCGCGGTGGCGTGGAAGCCGGTCTCGTAGTGGCGCGCGCCGAGCGCGAGGCCGAGCCGAGCCATCGCCTCCAGGCCGACGATGTAGGCGGCGATCAGGTCGCGGGCCGCGACCGGGTGAGTGCCGGCGAGGGCCAGGAGGGCCGGCAGGATCACCACCGTCGGGTGGCCGCGGACGCTGGCATGCACGTCGTCGTAATCGAGAACGTGGCCGCTATGCCCGTTGACGAGGGCGGCGGTGAAGGGGTCGGCGCGCCCGGACCGGCCGATGAGCACCGACGGGCCGATGCCGGCCCTGAGCGTCTCGACCAGGAGCCCGGTCGAGCGGTCGTCGGCGCCGCCGAGCGCGCAGGCGAGGAGGTCGAGGATCGCGAGCCGCGCCGCGACGATGGCCTCTTCCGAGGGCTTCGCGGTGGCGATGGCGACGGCGAAGCCGTGGGTGAGCGAAGTCGTCATCCGGTCAGATCCCTTCGCCGGGCTGTACCGCCTCGCGGTCGCCCAGCCCGCGCACGAATTGCCGGATGCGCGGGTTCTGCGAGCGGTGGAAGATCTGCTCGGGCGGGCCGTCCTCGACGATGCGGCCGTTCTCGGTGAAGACGATCCGGTCGCTGATCTCTTCGGCGAAGCGCATCTCGTGGGTGACGAGGAGACTGGTCATGCCCTCGCGCACCAGCCCGCGGATCACCGCCAGCACCTCGCCGACCGTCTCGGGGTCGAGGGCCGAGGTCACCTCGTCGAACAGCACCAGGTCCGGCCGCATGGCGAGCGCCCGGGCGATGGCGACCCGCTGCTGCTGCCCGCCGGAGAGCTGGCCCGGATAGGCCGCGACCTTGTCGGCGAGGCGCACCCGCTCCAGCAGGGCGCGGGCATGGCGCTCGGCCTCGGCCCGCTTCTCCTTGAGGATGCGGACCGGCGCGATGGTGATGTTGTCGAGCACGGTGAGGTGCGGAAACAGGTTGTATTGCTGGAACACGATGCCGATGCGCTTGCGCAACGCGATGCGTTCGGCCTCGGTCCGAAGCGTATCGACCCGCACGCCGTTGACGGTGATTCTGCCCGAACTCGGCGCGAGCAGCGCGTTGATGCAACGCAGGATCGTCGACTTGCCGGAGCCCGACGGGCCGATGATCGACACCGCCTCGCCGCGGGCGACATTCAGGTCGATGCCCTTCAGCACCTCGTTTTGCCCGAAGCTCAGATGCACGTCCTCGAGGGCGACGAGGGGAGGAGATGGTGCGGTCATGTGTCCGGACTCATCGCGCAAGCCGCCGCTCGAGCCGCTGCGTGAGGCGCGAGACCGGGTAGCAGAACAGGAAGAAGGCGAAGAGCACGGTGACGTAGGTGAGCACCGTGAAGTCGGTGCGGCTCACCGCCGTGCTGGCATCGGTCGCAGCATGCAGCAGTTCGTGGACGCCGACGAGCGAGGCGAGCGCCGTGCCCATGCAGATCGAGGCAGTGAGATTCATCCAGGGCGGCAGGGCGCGACGCAGGCACTGGGGCAGGATGATGAAGCGCAGGGCCTCGATCCGCGAGAAGCCGAGGCCCTTGGCGGCATCCCATTGCGGCGTCGGGATGGATTGCAGGGCGCCGCGGGTGATCTCGGCGGTGTGGGCGCTCGCCGGAATCGCCAGGCCGATCACCGCCTTCACCCAGTCGGGAAACGGGATGTAGTGGCCCAACGCAACGATCTCGAACGGAAAGATGTAGGTGGTGGCAAAGATCAGCACGAGGTGCGGGGCATTGCGAAACACCTGCACGTAGGCGACGGCCGGCGCCCGCACGAGCCGCATCTGGCTGAGCTCCATCGCCCCGAGCGCGACGCCGGCGAGCGTGCCCAACGCCATGGCGAGCACGCTGATGAGGATGTTCATGGCAAAGCCGCGGGCGAGGTAGGGCAGCCATTCGAGGAGGAGCCGCGCCAGCGACGGATCGAGGACGAGCCAGAGCGCGACCGCGGCACAGAACCCGGCGGCCATGACGAGCGGCGCCGACGAGGGCCGCGCGGAAGGAGAGATCGCCGTCACTGCCCGTATCCCGGCACCGCCAGCCGCCGCTCGACCGCGGCGCCGAACCGCGCCACCGCGAGATTGATGGCGCTGAAGAACAGGAGCAGCACGATCATCAATTCGACGACGTTGTCGCGCTGGGTCCAGATCATCAGCGAGGCGTAGGTGATCTCGTTGACCGCGACGGCGTAGCCGATGGTCGTGAGCTTCACCAGGTTGACGAGGTTGTTGACGATCGCCGGCAAAGCCGTGCGGACAGCCAGCGGCAGTTCGACCACCCGCAGCACCTCCAGCCGCGAGAAGCCTAACCCCCGGGCGGCCTCGACGGTGGCTGCCGGCACCGCCTCGATCCCGCCGCGCAGGGCCTCGGCATGGAGCGCCGCGACGTGCAGGCTGATGACCGCGACGAGCCAGAAATAGGCGCCGAGCGGGTTGTTCTGCGCGCCACCCAGCGCCTGCGAGATCAGCATGTTGACCACGAGCACCGTGAACATCAGCTGGACCAGCGTCGGGGTGTTGCGGGTGAGCTCGACATAGGCCCGCGCCGGCCCGGCGAGCCAGGGCCGGTTCGAGGTCAGCGCCGCCGCCAGTCCCACGCCGCAAACGAGGCTGAGCGGGATGGTCAGCGCGACGAGGACGAGCGTCGTCGTCATCCCGTCGAGCCACATCCGCAGCTCGAACGGGCTCGTCAGGAAGTCGAAATTGAGCCCGACCTGGGCCGCCAGGGCGATGAAGCCCCGGACCGCGTCCTGCATCCTGGTATCGCCTTGCCGGAGTCGCCTTGCCCGTTCAGCGCGCCGCCGAGAGCGTCTTCTGCTGCTCTTCGATGAAGGCCGTGTTGAGGAGCCGGTTGGCCTTGGCGATCTCCAGGAGCTTGCCGGAGGCGATCAGCTCGCGCAGGGCCTTGTCGAGGACGGCCGCGGTGTCCTTCTCGCCCTTGCGGATCCACACCACCGAATCGGCCGGCACGATCTCGGTCGGGATCAGGATGCCGTAATCCCTCCACTCGTCGGCCCGGTCCTCGAGCATCAGGCCGAGCGTGGCACCGGTATGGACCGCCACCACGCAGGTGCCGCCCTTCAGCGCCAGCAGCGATTCCGGCTGGCTCGGCAGGCCCTTCACCACCGCGCCGTATTGCTCGATCAAGGGCTGGGTGAAGTTCGAGCCCTGCGACACGCAGACCGGCTTGCCCTTCAGGTCGGCCCAATCCTTGATCCCGCTATCCTTGCGGCCGATCGCGGCGCCGCCGGCGCGGTCGAACACGGTGGGCGGAAAGTCCATGATCTTCGCTCGGTCCTCGGTGACCTGCATGTTGGCGAGGAGCGCATCGACCTTGCCCTGCTGCAGGAACTGCACCCGGTTCGGCGGCGTCACCGTGACGGTCTCGAGCGCCACGCCGAGTTTGTCCGCCAGCGCCCGGGCGAGGTCGATGTTGAAGCCCTTCTGCTCCTGCGTCTTCGGGTCGATGGAGCCGAACGGCGCGCCCGACAGGATGACCCCGACGGTGAACTTCCCCTTGGCCTTGATCCGGTCGAGCGTGGCATCGGCCTGGGCCCCCGAGATACCGGCGAGCAGGGCGGCGAGGAGAGCGGCGGCGCGCAAAGGGGTCTTCTTGCCGGTCGTCTTGGTGCCGGTCGTCTTGCGGATCATGGACGGTCTCGCGGTGTCTCGGCGCCGGGCGGCACCCTGCCGGGCCGCGGCGGCCCGGTCTCGGTCTCTCGCGCGGCATACCCGAATGCCGTCCGGGTTTGTAGGGCCCGGCCTGTTATTCCCTGCCGGGGCGCCTCAGGCCGGCGGCGCGGTCCACACCGCATCGCGCACGGTGATCGCCCGCGGGATCAGGCCGAGCCGGTGGAAGCGGTCGGCGGTGGCCTGCTGGCCGGCGAGGATCGCGTTGCTCAACGGGCGGACGGCGAACTGGGTGCGGTCGGCCGCGACCTTCTGGATCGGGTAGGGGATGCCGGTGATATCGGTGAGCGCCCGCGCCACCTGATCGCGATGCGCTTCCGCCCAGGCGGCGCCCTGTTCCAGCGCCCGCAAGGCCGCGCGCACCACCGCCGGATGAGCCTGCGCGAAGGTTCTGTCGGCCAGGAAGTAGCCGGAGACGTCGAGGGTCTGGCCCGAGGTGGTGAGCACCCGGGTGGCGTCGCGCGCCTGCGCGATGGCGAAGTACGGATCCCAGATCGCCCAGGCGTCGACGCTGCCGCCGGTGAAGGCCGAGCCGGCATCGGCCGGGGAGAGGTAGACCGGCGTGATGTCGGAAAAGCGCAGGCCCGCCTTCTCCAGGGCGGCGACCAGCAGGTTGTGCGAGGAGGTGCCGCGGGCCACCGCCACCTTGCGGCCCTTGAGATCGGCCACCGTGCGGATCGGCGACGCCTCCTTGACGAGGATCGCCTCGCCCTCGCCGGAGGGCGCCGCGGCGGCCGTATAGACGAGGTTGCCGCCCGCGGCCTGTGAGAAGATCGGCGGGGCGTCGCCCGTATAACCGAAATCGATGCTGCCGGCATTCAGCGCCTCGAGGAGCGGCGGACCGGCCTGGAACTCGAACCAGCGCACCTTCACGCCGCGATCGGCGAGTTGCTTCTCGATCAGCTGCTGCTGGCGGGTGACGACGATCAGGCCGATCTTCTGGTAGCCGATGCGGAACTCGCTCAAGGCGGCCTCGCCGGCGGCCCGGGCCGGCCCCGTCGCGAGGGCGCCGGCCGTCACCAGCCCCGCCAGGACGGAGCGGCGTGTCGGATGCATGGTGAAGACTCCATCAAGGGTAATTCGGCGCCGCGCGGCGATCATCGCAGGCCGCCGGTAGTCTGTGGAATTTCTCATTCCTGTCTGCTGGGGTCAATGAAGCGAAATACCAAAATCTGTTGTGGCGATGGACACGATTTCTTCGACAAATGATCGCCAAGAAAACTTCTTCTAAACGGTCACAGGGCTGTTCGTTGGAAGGAGTCGCGCGGGCTTAAGCCTCCCGCCTCTACGGGGGAGGGGGCCCGGCGGAGCCGGCGGGAGAGGAGCAGCGCGGCGCTGCTCCAGGTGGTGCCCTTCACAAAGGTCGCGACCTCTCCGGAAACGGCGTCCCCTCTCCCGGCTCGCTCCGCTCGCCACCCTCCCGCGCAGGGCAAGGTGATCGCATATGAGTATTGCCTAAAGTAAAAAATTCCTCCAACAAAGGCTTTTTGACAGTAAGTTTGGGAATTAAATTCTCCGATTCAAGCCCCTCTGAGAATTGGATTGCCATTCAATTCTTGTTTGTGATTGCCCTGCCCCGCAGAGGGGGAGAAGAAAACCCGCGCATTTTCCTTTCCCCGGACGGCCCAGCCGAAAATCGTGACGGGGAAGCGCGCGCAATGACAGCGGTCGGCAACCAGAAGCGACGTCGCGACGCCTCATCCGAATGACGGATGACGGCGAGATCGATCATCTTTACGCCAGTCGGGAATAAAGGAGCAGAAAAGATCGTAGTCCGCGAAGCCGTTGCTTGAGCCGATACACGATCGCACGCGACCGGCCGGCAACCCGGCCCGATGAGAACAGCGAAAAATCCATCTGGCCCGCGGGCCGCAAGGAGGCCGACATGCGTGTTCTGACCGCTCTGTGCGCCCTCGCCCTCGCCACCGGGCTGTTCTGGGGCACGATGCCGACCCGCCCGCCGACCGGCGAGGCGAGACCCGGGATCGGCATCGACACGCGCGAGATCACCCTGCGCGCGCATCTCCGGGATGCCGATCCCTGCGACGCCTCTTGAGGCGGCGAAACGTCCGACGAATGTCGGCGCTCAGTGATCCTTGGCGGCGGCGGTGACGGCGACGACCGGCTCCGGCATCGCCGACGAATGGTGATGCGCGATCAGCCACTCGCCGTCCTTCAGCACGTAGACGAAGCTGTAGCGCGCCGGCACGACCAGGTGCTCGCCCGGGTTCTTGCCGTCGACCAGGAAGGTGTAGGTGCCGACATCGGTCGCCAGGTTGCAGCCGATCTTGATCGTATGCGTGTTGATGACGCCCTGCGGGTGCTTCTCCAGGAAGTGCACGAAGTAATCCTGGATCATCGCCCGGTCGGTGCGCGGCGTGTTCGACACGGTCGGCAGCAGCACGGCGTCGGGCGCATAATTCGCCGTGACCTTCGCCGGGTCGAGCGTCGCCAGCGACGTGTTCCAGCGGTCGAACAGGCCCTCGATCTGGCGCTCGGTCACCGCGGCGCAATCCATCGCCTTGGCCCGCCCCGGCGAGGCGGCGAGCAGCATCGTCCCTGCGGCCAGGGCCGCGAGAATCGTCGTCTTCATGATTTGGTCGTCCCCGTGCCGCGATCGGCATCGGGACAATACGAACATAATGCCGCGCAATCGACAAGAATGCGCAAGGTTCCGAACGCTCGGACAATTCTTGCGATCTATATCGAATTATATAGTGCTAACAATTTTGTGCTTCGCGTCTCATAGAAGTGATTATTTGTCTCATTGCAGAATACGTGATAGTTAATTAAAGTTTATTTATTGATTTGTTAAGCGATCACTGAGTATTTGAGGCCTAATTCCAAAAAAATTTTTATAATTTATCCATCTACGACCTCATCCTGAGGTGTTAGTCGATCGAAGATCGGCTGACCTCGAAGGAGGGCTCCAGAAGCCTCTGCGATCTCTGGAGCCCTCCTTCGAGGCTCACTTCGTTCGCACCTCAGGATGAGGTCGTGGATGGGGCGAAAAGTTCCCGGCTATGCTGCCCCCGCTCGAACGACAAGCTCCAGGGAAGCCGAACGCGCCTCGACAGGCTCTCAGGCGAAGGCGGCGAGCGACCGCGTCGCCGCGATCAGCCATTCGCGGGTCTCCGGGTCCACCAGATCGGCGAGAGTCTCGCGCACCCGGGCATGGTAGGCGTCGAGCCAGGCGGTCTCGTCCGGGGTGAGCAGGTCGGGCACGACGAGCGCGAGGTCGAAGGGGGCGAGCGTCAGGGTCTCGAAGCCGAGCATCGGGCGCTCGGCGCCCGCCATCGCCCGCTCCTCGACCAGGACCAGGTTCTCGATCCGGATGCCGAAGGCGCGGGTCTTGTAGTAGCCCGGCTCGTTCGAGACGATCATCCCGGGCTGAAGCGCCGCCGTGCCGGTCTTGGCGATGCGCTGCGGCCCCTCGTGCACGGACAGGAAGGCGCCGACGCCGTGGCCGGTGCCGTGGTCGAAGTCGAGGCCGGCCTCCCAGAGCGGGCGACGGGCGAAGGCATCGATCTGCGCCCCCGTGGTGCCGCGGGGAAACACCGCGGTCGCGATGGCGATGTGGCCCTTGAGCACCCGGGTGAAGCGGTCGCGCATCTCGGCGCTCGGGGTTCCGACCGCCACCGTGCGGGTGATGTCGGTGGTGCCGTCGCCGTATTGCGCCCCGGAATCGATCAGGAACAATTCACCGGGCTGCACCCGCCGGTCGGTGCCGCGGGTGACGCGGTAATGGACGATGGCGCCGTTCGGCCCGGACCCTGAGATGGTCGGGAAGGCGATCTCGCGTAACGCATTGGTCTCGGCCCGGAACGCTTCGAGCGTCACCGCCGCGTCGATCTCCGACACCCCGCCGCCGGGGGCCTCGCGGGCGAGCCAGGCGAGGAAGCGGGTCACGGCGGCACCGTCGCGGCGATGCGCGGCGCGGGCGCCGTCGATCTCGGCGGCGTTCTTCACCGCCTTCATGGCGGTGATCGGATCGGGACCGACATCGAGCGTGCCGCCCGCCGCGGTGATCCGCCGGCCGAGCGCCACGGCGCCGGTGGCCGCATCGACCCGCACCCGGGCCTTGGCGGTGCCGAGGGCGTCGAGGGCCGCCGGCAGCGCGCCGGGCTCGTCCCGCTCGGCGAGGCCGTTGAGGGCGCGCGCCGCCTCGTCCGTCACCTTCTCGGGCTCGAGGAAGAGGCGCGCAACGCCCTCCCGCGGGATCACCGCGTAGCCGAGGGCGATGGGAGTATGCGCGACGTCGCCGCCGCGCAGGTTGAACGCCCAGGCGAGGTTGTGCGGGTCCGAGACGACGAGGGCGTCGAGCCGCGCCTTGGCCAGGGCGTCGCGGACGCGCGCGAGCTTCGCGGAGGCCGCCTCGCCGGCCAGGTTTTCGGGATGAGGCACCACCGGCGCGCGCGGGGCGGCCGGCCTGTCGATCCACACGAGATCGACGAGGTTGAGCGGCGTCGCTTCGACGCGCCCGCCCGCTCCCTTGGCGGCGCGCTCCAGCCGGGAAAGCCCGTCCGGCGTGTGCAGCCAGGGATCGTAGGCAAGCACCCCGCCCGCCGGCAGGTTCGCCTCGATCCAGGCTTCCACACTGGTCTCGGCGAGCGGCACCGGGGTGACGACGCCCGTATCCACCTGCTCCTCGGCCTGCAGGGTGTAGCGCCCGTCCACCACCAGGGCGGCCTTGTCGGCGAGCACGACCGCCGTGCCGGCCGAACCGGTGAAGCCGGTGAGCCAGGCCAGCCGCTCGGCGTTGGGGGGCACGTATTCCGACTGGTGCTCGTCGGCCCGCGGCACGACGAAGCCGGCAAATCCCCGTTGCACCATCGCGGCCCGGAGCGCGGCGATCCGCGCCGCGCCCTCCCGGTGGCTTTGATCCTCGAAGCTCTGGAAGCGGGCGGTCTGGCTCATGCTCCCAGGCGTACGACGCCGCGGGCAGGGCGGCAACCGCCCAACCCCCTCAATACAGGGGCTGCAGCCGCACGTTCGGCACCGCGAAGGGGCCGACGACCACCCGCCCGCCGGTGAGGCGCACGGTCGGCAGCACCTTGAGCGGCGGCTCGCCGGGCCGGTCCTGGGAATTCGCCCCAGTCCCCTGTCCTTGGCCCGGCGCCGGCTCCTTGCGGCGCCCGCCGAGGAACTGGCCGACGATGTTGCCGATCAGCGCCGCGCCGTCGCCGCCGAGCCGGGCGCCGATCTGCTCGCTGATCAGCGGCGCGATCACCTGCTCCAGGCCGGCGGTGCGCACGTCGAACTGCCCGGTCGGGCGGTGCTGGTCGTCGAGGCCGACGACCCCTTGCGCCCGCAGGCGCCGGCTGCCCTTCTCGGCGGCGAGGCTGGCGATCTCCACCGTGCCGCCGGCCTCGCGCCAGCGCTCGAGCTCCTGCGGGACCGGCCGGGTGCGGAAGCCCGTGGCCCGGGTCACGGTGGCGTCGAGCGCGATGTCGGCGGGCTCGGTCCCGCCGAGAATCGGATCGAGCACGGGCAGGCCCGCCCGCAGCACCCGGGCGCTCAGGTCGACGGCGCCGTCGGCGGCAAAGCGCCCCGGCGTCGGCCGTGCATGCAGTTCCAGGTGATCGACGGTGAAGTCGATCGGCGAGGGGTCGGCGCCGGTGACGGCGCCCTTGAGTCCGTCCGCCACCAGGGAGGCGCGCTGGAAACCGTCGCCCGTGACGTGCAGGCTCGCCTCCAGCTGGGTCCAGGTCACGTCCGCGTCGAGCCCGCCCTGCTGCACCCGGAACGGCCCGGTCGCCTCCAGGATCACGTGGCGCGGCTGATAGACCTGCGCCACGGCCACCAGCGGGCCGGTGGTGAAGCGCACGTCGGAGCGGGCAAAGCTCAAGGAAGCGCAGCGCAGTTCGAATCGGAACGGGAAGCCGGTCAGCGAGCGGTCCTGGCAGGTCCATTGCCGGCCGGCCTGCGCCTCGCGGGCAAACCACCCGTCGATCTCGCCCTCGGCCTTGCCCCGCAACCAGAACCAGCCTGCGCTCCAGGCCAGGCCCAAGAGGACGAGCAGCGCGAACGGTGCGAACAGGCCGAGGCGCAGGCCCGGCCCACGGCCCGGATTCCGGCTCGGCGGCGTCTCGTCGGTCGGCCCAACGGTGGTCGGCCTGTCCATCGGCATGATCCCGGCTCTGCGGCGGCCCGGCACGGGCCACCCGGATTGAACCGCGTCCCCGTAGCTGCTACCGGCCGCGCCCGGCAAGGGATGCAAGTTCGCAGGCACGCTCACGAGGTCGTGCCGGACGGACACTTGCCGGGAGGAAACGAGGCGATGGGGGCGGGCGAACCGTCGGATCTCTGGGTGTTCGGCTACGGCTCGCTGATGTGGCGGCCGGGTTTTCCATTCGTGGAGAGCCGGCCCGGCCGCCTGCGCGGCTATCACCGCTCGCTCTGTGTGCTGTCGCACGTCCATCGCGGCACGCCGGAGCGGCCGGGCCTGGTGCTCGGGCTCGACCGCGGCGGCTCCTGCCGCGGCATGGTTTTTCGGGTCGCGTTCCCGGAGGCCGCCGCTACGCTGGCTTACTTGCGCGAGCGCGAGCAAGTCACGGCGGTCTACGTCGAGCGGGTGCTCGGCGTCACCCTCGACGACGGGCGCCGAATCGAGGCGGTGACCTACCTCGTCGACCGCCGTCACCCGCAATATGCCGGCCGACTGCCCGAGGCCGAGCTGGTGCGGCTGGTGCGCCAGGGCCTCGGCCGCTCGGGCGCCAACCCGGATTACGTCCGCCACACTCACGACCAGCTCGTCGCCATGGGCATCCCCGACCCGATGCTCGCCCGCCTCGCCGCCGCCTGCGCGGTGCCGAGCCCGTGAAAGCGCGGCCGGGTCGAGCTCGGCCGTGCGCGCGATCATTTCCGGTTCAGGCGCGTTAGGTCGATAGGGACGGAAGATTCCGAACGACGGCCCGAACGGGCGAGCCGGAGCGCCTGCGCATTGATGAATCCCACCTCCCACCTCGCCCTGATCAACCTGTTCGTCGGCGACATCCAGGGCGGGCTCGGCCCCTTTCTCGGCACCTGGCTGGCGCAGGCGGCGCAATGGGGGCCGAGCGAGGTCGGCCTCGTCACCACCATCGTGGGCTTCGCCACCCTCGCCCTGAGCGGGCCGCTCGGTGCCCTCGTCGACCGGCTCGGCCGGCCCCGGCTGCTGATCGCGGCGGCCTGCGCGGCGATCCTCGTCGGCACGCTGCTGCTGCTGCCGGCCCGCTCGTTCATGACCGTGCTCGCCGCGCAGTTCGTCGCCGCCGCGGGCGGCACCCTGGTGGTCCCGGCGGTGACGGCGCTGACGCTCGGGATGGTCGGCAAGCAGGCGTTTCCGAAGCAGCAAGGCCGCAACCAGGCCTGGAACCATGTCGGCATCCTGGGGGCGGCGCTGGCGATCAGCTTCGGCACCCCGCTCATGGGTCCGAGCATCGCCTTCTGGGTGCTCGGCGGTCTCGCGGCCTGCGCCATCATTGCCGCGCTGACGACGCCGAAAAAGGCCTATAACGGCCGCCGCGCCGTGGGCTGGAAGGAGGACGACCCGGACGACACCCCTGAGCGCTCCGGCATCCTCAAGGTCCTGTCCGACCGGCGCCTGCTGATCCTCTCGGCGGCGCTCGCCCTGTTCAACCTCGCCAACGGCTCGATGCTGAGCCTGCTCGGGCAGAAGCTCGTCGCCGCGGGCCAGGACGGCACCGGCTGGACCGCCCGCTACGTCATCGTCGCGCAAGCCGTGATGATCCCGGTGGCGCTCTTTGCCGGGTCGCTGGCCGACCGGCGCGGCCGGCGCCAGCTCCTCCTCGTCGCCTGTGCGGTGCTTCCGGTCCGCGCGCTCCTCTCGGCGTTCCTGTCCGATCCGTACTGGCTCGTCCTGGCGGAGGTGCTCGATGGCGTCGCCTCGGGGGTGATCGGCGTCGCGGTGCCGGTGGTGGTGGCGGACCTGACCTGGGGCACGGGCCGCACCCAGACGGCGCTCGGCACCGTTGCGGCGGTGCAGGGCGTGGGCGGTGCCCTCTCGGGTTGGGTCGGCGGCCTCCTCGCGCTCCATCTCGGCTGGACCTGGGCCTTCCTGGCCCTGGCGGCTCCCGCCGTCCTCGCCCTGGTCCTGGCGCTGTGGCTGGAGGAGACCTGCGCCCCCGGAGGGCAGGACGGCGCCGGCGCCGCCTGCAGCCAGTCGAAGCCGCCTGAAGGGGCCGAGCCGCACCGCGGCGCGGTGGAGGCCTCGGCCGGCCCGTGACTGCGCCGGGGATTGCCCCGGGGTCCCACTGGACAGGCCGGAGGCCGCCGTGATGCTATCGCGGCCGTCACCCCCGAGGCTCCTGAGGTGAGTGCGCCATCATGAAGACGCTCCTCGTTCCGGTCGCCCGCCACACCCTGCTGGATTCGGTGCTCGACACCGCGATCCTGACCGCCCGTCGCTTCGGCGCCGGCATCGAGGGGTTCGGCCTGCGCCCGGCGCTCGCCGAATACGTCCCCGTCGACATGGTCGGGGGCATGACCTGGGTGCGCGACGAGGAAACCGACCTCGTCGAGGCACGCGATTGCGGCGGGTTGTTCACGGCCGCGATGGAGCGGGCCGCCATTGCCCGCGAGAGCGCCGATATCGGAAAGAACGGCCCGCGCTGGCGCTGGCGGCCCGACGCGCCTCCCGGCGACGGCTTCCTGGCGCAGCATGCGCGGCTGTTCTGCGCCACCGTGGTCGGCCGGCCCGGCAGCGGGGAGGGGGCGCCGCGCATGACGACCCTGGAGGCGGTCCTGTTCGAGAGCGGCCGCCCCCTGATCATCGCCCCACCGACCTCGCCCGCCAGCATCGGCGAGACCGTGGTGATCGCCTGGAACGGTTCGACCGAGACCGCCCGCGCGGTCGCCTTCGCGGCGCCGTTCCTGCGCGGCGCCTCTCGGATCGAGGTGCTGGGGGTCGATGCCGGCATGGTGCCGGGCCCCAGCGCGGAGGAGATGGCCGCGGCCCTCAACCGCGAGGGCCTGTCGGCGCAAGGCCGCACGATCGCCGCTGGCCGCCGCACCGTCGGCGAGATTTTCTTGACCGAGGCCGAGGCGATCGGCTGCGACCTTCTGGTCAAGGGCGCCTATACCCAGAGCCGCCTGCGCCAGATGATCTTCGGCGGCGCCACCAGCCACATCCTCGCCCATGCCGGCATGCCGGTGCTGATGGCGCATTGACGGGACTCATGAGCGATTTCACCCTCGACCCGCGGCTCGACGCCGATACGATCCTGCTCGGCGACCTCGCCCTGTCGCGCGTGCTGCTGCTCGACGACAAGCGCTTCCCCTGGCTCGTCCTGGTGCCGAGGCTCCCCGGCGTCTCGGAACTCACCGACCTTTCA